>NZ_JBITFD010000011.1:0-290867 GCF_044455765.1 Micromonospora sp. NPDC051141 | reverse complement strand
ACGGGTTCAGTTGACCGGTACTAATAGGCCGAGGACTTGACTACCAAGCTGCTACGCGTCCACTGTGCAACTCTGAACGAACACCAAACCCCTGTAGGTTGTTGGTTGATATGTTCATAGAGTTACGGCGGTCATGGCGGAGGGGAAACGCCCGGTTACATTCCGAACCCGGAAGCTAAGCCCTCCAGCGCCGATGGTACTGCACTCGGGAGGGTGTGGGAGAGTAGGACACCGCCGGACAATCTTCCAGTTCAGGGCCACCCTTCGGGGTGGCCCTGAACTGCGTTCACCGACGCTGCACGCCCTCGCGAATCTCCCGGAACAACGCGGCGGCGTCGTCCACCGCCCGGCCGGGGAACATCCCCATCGCCACGCTGCCGTGATCGGCCCAGCCGCACACCGCGAAGTCACCGCCGTCGCCGGTCGTGGTGCCGCACTTCATCACGCCGCCCAGGCGGCCGGCGTCGACCTCGCGTACCGCCGAGACCTTTCCGGTCTCGTCGGCCATCAGGCCGAAGAGCGTGTCCAGGTCCCGTTCCGGCTGCCAGAGCAGCGTGGTGCCGCCGAACAGCAGCACCGACCGCTTCGCGTCCGCCGGGTCCGAGTAGACCGCGCCGAAGCTGCGGTCCAGGTCGATGTCGGCGGCAAACCCGTCCCGCAGGTACTCGGCCGTGCTGCGGGCCCGGTCGCTGTCGTCCCGGGTGAGTCCGGCCACCCCGGGCGGCTGGGTCAGCTCGGTGTCCTTCTGCTGGAACACCCGCCAGCCGCCCAGGCCGAGCGCGCCGACGCCGGCGAGGCCGGCCGCCAGGACCGCGGCCAGCACGACCTTGCGGCGTCGCGAGACGGGCCGTCGTTCGGGTTCCTGCGCGGGGTCGCGGCGGCTCAGTCGGATCGGCTCGTCGGTCAGCTCGACCGGACCGTGACCCCCGTCGACCTGACGCTCGGTGAGATGCGCGTCGGACATGTCCGCCACCGTACGCGAATCACCGGTGGCGCACGTCGGGTCTCCGGAAGCGCTCCGTAGACTTTGAGAGTGACCGAGAGACTGGATGCCCGACGCCCCGACGCCCCGACGCTTGCCGGCCAGTACCAGCCCGGCGAGGTAGAGCAGCGACGGTACGAGCAGTGGGTAGCCGGCGGGCACTTCCGGGCGACGGCGGACAGCGACAAGCCGCCCTTCACCATCGTCATCCCGCCGCCGAACGTCACCGGCTCGCTGCACATGGGCCACGCGTTCGAGCACACGCTGATGGACGCGCTCACCCGGCGCAAGCGGATGCAGGGCTTCGAGGCGCTCTGGCTGCCCGGCATGGACCACGCGGGCATCGCCACCCAGAACCTGGTCGAGCGGCAGCTCGCCGGCGAAGGGCTGTCCCGCCACGATCTCGGGCGGGAGAAGTTCGTCGAGCGGGTCTGGCAGTGGAAGGCCGAGTCCGGCGGCGCGATCCTCGGCCAGATGCGCCGGCTCGGCGACGCGGTCGACTGGGACCGGGAGCGCTTCACCATGGACGAGGGCCTCTCCCGGGCCGTGCAGACCATGTTCAAGAAGCTCTTCGACGACGGCCTGATCTACCGGGCCAACCGGATCATCAACTGGTGCCCGCGCTGCCTCACCGCGCTCTCCGACATCGAGGTCGAGCACACCGACGACGAGGGCGAGCTGGTCTCGATCCGCTACGGCGACGAGGTCGTGGTGGCCACCACCCGGGCCGAGACGATGCTCGGCGACACCGCGGTCGCGGTGCACCCGGACGACGAGCGGTACCAGCACCTGATCGGCACCGAGGTGGCGCTGCCGCTCACCGACCGGCGCATCCCGATCGTCGCGGACGAGCACGTCGACCCGAGCTTCGGCACCGGCATGGTCAAGGTGACCCCGGCGCACGACCCGAACGACTTCGAGATCGGGCAGCGGCACGACCTGCCCTCGCTGACGATCATGGACGAGCGGGGGGTGATCACCGCGCCGGGGCCGTTCCAGGGCCTGGACCGGTACGAGGCCCGCCCGGCGATCGTGGCGGCGCTGCGCGAGCAGGGCCGGATCGTGGCCGAGAAGCGGCCGTACCTGCACGCGGTGGGGCACTGCTCGCGGTGCAAGACGACGGTCGAGCCGCGCCTGTCGTTGCAGTGGTTCGTCAACACCGGGCCGCTGGCCAAGGCGGCCGGCGACGCGGTGCGGGACGGCCGGGTGAAGATCGAGCCGGCCGAGCTGGCCAAGCGCTACTTCGCCTGGGTGGACAACATGCACGACTGGTGCATCTCCCGCCAGCTCTGGTGGGGCCACCGCATCCCGGTCTGGTACGGCCCGGCCGGCGAGATCGTCTGCGTCGGCCCGGACGAGGCCGCCCCCACCGGCGAGGGCTGGCACCAGGACGAGGACGTGCTGGACACCTGGTTCTCCAGCGGCCTCTGGCCGTTCTCCACGCTCGGCTGGCCGGAGCAGACGCCGGACCTGGCCAAGTTCTACCCGACAAGCGTGCTGGTCACCGGCTACGACATCCTGTTCTTCTGGGTCGCCCGGATGATGATGTTCGGCCTGTACGCGATGGACGGCGTCCAGCCGTTCGACGTGGTGGCGCTGCACGGCATGGTCCGCGACGAGCACGGCAAGAAGATGTCGAAGTCGTTCGGCAACGTGGTCGACCCGCTGGACTGGATCGACCGGTTCGGCGCCGACGCCACCCGGTTCACGCTGGCCCGCGGCGCCAACCCCGGCCAGGACGTGCCGGTCAGCGAGGAGTGGTGCCAGGGCTCCCGCAACTTCTGCAACAAGCTGTGGAACGCCACCCGGTTCGCGCTGCTCAACGGCGCGCACACCGACGGTCCGCTGCCGGCGGCCGGTGAGCTGTCGACCGTCGACAGGTGGATCCTGTCCCGGTTGGCGCACGTCACCGCCGAGGTGGACGAGCAGTTCGAGGCGTACGAGTTCGCCAAGGTCTGCGACCTGCTGTACCACTTCGCCTGGGACGACGTCTGCGACTGGTACGTGGAGCTGAGCAAGTCGGTGCTCGCCGAGGGCGGGCCGGCGGCCGACGCCACCCGCCGGGTGCTGGGCCACGTGCTGGACCAGTTGCTGCGGTTGCTGCATCCGGTGATCCCGTTCGTCACCGACGAGCTGTGGACCGCGCTGACCGGCGCGGAGACGCTGCTGGCGGCCCGGTGGCCGGCGGTGGACCGTACCGGGATCGACGACGCCGCGGAGGCGGAGGTCGCCACGTTGCAGCGGGTGGTGACCGAGGTCCGCCGGTTCCGTTCGGACCAGGGGCTGCGGCCGACCCAGCGGGTCACCGCCCGGCTCGACGGCCTGGCCGGCGCGGGCGTCGCGGCGCACGAGCCGCTGATCCGGTCGCTGGCCCGGCTCGACGCGCCCGGCGACGACTT
The DNA here is from genome assembly GCF_044455765.1 of Micromonospora sp. NPDC051141. Lineage (NCBI taxonomy): Bacteria > Bacillati > Actinomycetota > Actinomycetes > Micromonosporales > Micromonosporaceae > Micromonospora > Micromonospora sp. NPDC051141. Next base: position 287,486 of record NZ_JBITFD010000011.1, on the reverse strand, counting down.
CCAGGCCAGCGCCACGTTGGCCATGCCCGGCGAGGTGAGCGTCGCGCTGGACACCCGCGGCGCGATCGACGTCGCGGCCGAGCGTGCCCGGCTCACCAAGGACCGCGCGGCGGCCGAGAAGGAGGCCACCCAGGCGCGGGCGAAGTTGAACAATCCGGCGTTCGTCGGCAAGGCGCCCGAGCCGGTGGTCGCGAAGATCCGGGAGCGGCTGGCGGTGGCCGAGACGGACCTGGCCCGGATCGACGCCGCCCTGAAGGCGCTGACATCGTGAGCGCGAGGAGTGAGCCGGTGTTGCGAGCCCCGCAGTCGCGAACGGAAGGTGGCTCCGCGTGAGCGCGAGGAGTGAGCCGGTGTTGCGAGCCCCGCAGTCGCGAACGGAAGGTGGCTCCGCGTGAGCGACCGTACCGACCATGCCGCGTTCGTCGAGGTGGAGGCCGCGCTGAACGGGCGCGGCTTCACCCGGATGCGGTTCGAGCTGGAGAAGATCGAGAGCCTGCTGGACCTGCTCGGCAGCCCGCAGCGGGCGTACCCGTCGATCCACCTGACCGGCACCAACGGCAAGACCTCGACGGCCCGGATGATCGACTCGCTGTTGCGGGCGTTCGGGCTGCACACCGGGCGTTACACCAGCCCGCACCTGGAGACCGTCCGGGAGCGGATCAGCCTGGACGGCGAGCCGGTGAGTGAGGAACGGTTCGTCTCGACGTACCGGGAGATCGCGCCGTTGGCCGAGTTGGTCGACCAGCGTTCCGCCGAGCCGCTGACGTACTTCGACCTGACCACGGCGCTGGCGTTCGCCACGTTCGCCGACGCCCCGGTCGACGTGGCGGTGGTGGAGGTCGGGCTGGGCGGCGCGGAGGACGCGACGAACGTGATCCAGGCCGGTGTCGCGGTGATCACGCCGATCGGGCTGGACCACACCGAGTGGCTGGGCGACACGATCGAGGACATCGCGTTGCACAAGGCGGGCATCATCCACCCCGGCGCCACGGTGATCGCCGCGGCGCAGGAGGAAGAGGCGGCCCGGCCGATCCTGGAACGCTGCGCCGAGGTCAACGCCACGGTCGCCCGGGAGGGCGCCGAGTTCGGGGTGATGCGCCGGGCCGTCGCCGTCGGTGGCCAGGTGTTGACCATCCAGGGCCTGGGCGGGGTGTACGAGGAGATCTTCATTCCGCTGCACGGCGCGCACCAGGCGCAGAACGCGGCCGTGGCGCTGGCCGCCGTGGAGGCGTTCCTGGGGGCCGGTGCGCGGCGGCAGCTCGACATCGAGGCGGTCCGTGAGGGCTTCGCGGCGACCAGCTCCCCGGGCCGGCTGGAGCGGGTGCGTACCGCGCCGACGGTGCTGCTGGACGGCGCGCACAACCCGCACGGGATGGCCGCCACCGTGGCCGCGCTCCAGGAGGAGTTCGCGTTCAGCAAGCTCGTCGGCGTGCTGGCGGTGCTCGGCGACAAGGACGCGGCGGGCCTGCTCGAACTGCTGGAGCCGGTGCTGGACACGATCGTGGTCGCGGAGAACAGCTCGCCCCGGGCGATGCCCGTCGACGAGCTGGCCGAGCTGGCCCGGGAGGTCTTCGGGCCGGACCGGGTGCAGGTGGCCCGGGACATGCCCGACGCCATCGAGGCGGCGGTGGCGGAGGCCGAGTCCGACGTGCCGGGGGAGTTGGCCGGGGTGGGCGTGCTGATCACCGGTTCGGTGGTGACCGTGGCCGACGCCCGCCGGCTGCTCAAGCGATGACCGGCCCGGAGCAGCGCCCGGACGCGCAGCCGGGGTCGGACCAGCCGGGGTCGGACCAGCCGGGGTCGGACCAGCCGGGGTCGGACCAGCCGGGGTCGGACCAGCCGGACGGCGTCCGCCGCTCCGGGCTGCGCAACCCGGACCGGGCGGTACGCGGGCTGGGCGCCGGCACGCTCGCGCTGGAGGCGCTGGTGCTGCTGCTGGCCATCCAGCCGATCCGGGTGGTCGGCGGCGACCTGGGCGGCGCCGCGATCGCCGTGATCGTCGCGCTGGCGGTCGCCTGTGTGGTGCTGGCCGGCATGATGCGCCGCCCCTGGGCCTGGCACGCCGGCACCGTGCTCCAGGGCCTGCTGCTGCTCTCCGGGCTGCTGCACTGGTCGCTGTTCGGGCTCGGCGTGATCTTCGCGTTGGTGTGGGCGTACGCGCTGCACGTGCGGCGGGTCATCCTCGGCTGAACGCCGAGGGCGGGCGGTCAGGCGTCGGCGAGGGTGCGCCACTGGGTGAGCGCGACGCCGTGGCCGTCCGGGTCGCGGAAGGCGGCGGCCCAGACCTCCAGCTTGGTGCCCCGGTTTACCACCCGCGGGGCGTACGTGAAGCGCACGCCGGACTCGCGCAGCCGCTCGTACGCCGCCTGGATGTCGTCGACCTCCAGGTTGACGTGCACCAGCCGGCGGCTGATCGGAGCGGCCCCGGTCACCCGGCGCAGCACCAGCCGGGTCGGCCCGGAGGAGAGCACGGCGTTGCCCTCGCCCCGGTCCATCTCGTCGAAGCCCAACTCCCGGTAGAAGTCGAGGGACCGGTCCAGATCGGTGACGAGCAGCGTGATGCCGACCCCGCTGATCGGGCTGGCCAGCTCGTCCGGCTCGGCGTCGCCGACCGGGCCGAAGATGGCCTCGTCCAGCTCCTGCGGGGTGGGCGTGGTGGCGGACTCGGGGGCGTCCAACGGCACGTCGATCGACTCCACCGGGACCGTGTCCGGGTCCTGCTCCTCGGCCGGCGCACGGGGCGCCGGCGCGCGGCGCGGGAGCGGGCCGAGGGCGGTCGGCTCGACCAGCTGCCCCTCCAGCACGACCGGGCCGCCGGGCCGCTGGTGCATCACCACCGGCTCGCGGTCCTCGCCGCGCAGCGTGACGTCGTCCAGCAGCGGGTCCGGTGCGGGCGGATAGTCGTCGCGGAAGTCGTCGCGGAAGTCGTCCTCCGGGGCGCGCCCGGCCCACGGCGGCGCCTCCTGCCCGATGAGCGGCTCGTCGAGCGGCTGGTCCGGCCCGGCGTACTCGGGCGGCAGGTCGGCGACCGTGGCGGCGTTCTCGGCGTGGGTGGGCACCTCGTCCCAGAGCACCCGGACGTGACGCTGGTCGTCGAGGGCCACCCGGACCGGCAGCGCCTGGCCGAGCGACGGCCACTTGGCCACCGGCACCCGGGGCTCGATGATCTTCTTGGAGCGGGGCGGCAGCCCGGGGGCGTCGATCACCAGCTGCAACTCGCAACGACCGAACGCGTACTGCGTGGGTGGCTCGGACGCGCTGTGCACGTGCCCCAGGCCGATCACCCAGGTGCGGCCACCGCCGCGCACCGTGGCCAGGGCTATCGCGAGCACCAGCAGCGCGACGCCGAGCGCCACGATCGCCCAACTGGTCATGCCGAGCCCGAACAGGGTCACGAAGGCGGCCACGGTGCCCAGCACCGCGCCGATCAGTTTGCGTACCGGCGCGATGGTGCGGTTCCCGCCATTCGCCACAGTGGACCTCCCAGGGGTTCCAAGGCCAGGCTAGGCCGCCGCGGCGGGCCAGGGAAGACGCAGCCGCCGCGCCGGCGCCGGGACCGGGTCGCTACGCTGACCGTACCCAGCCCGACCCCGGTTCGTGCACAGGAGGAAACCAGCGTGTCCAGCAGCAGCCCGGCAGAGCGGACGCTCGTACTGATCAAGCCCGACGCGGTGCGCCGCGGTCTGGTGGGTGAGATCCTGTCCCGTTTCGAGCGCAAGGGCCTGCGGATCGACGCGCTGGTGAGCCGGACCGTCGACGGCGACTTCGCCGACCAGCACTACGCCGAGCACGTCGACAAGCCGTTCTACCCGCCGCTGAAGACGTTCATGACCAGCGGCCCGCTGGTGGCGTTGGTGCTCTCCGGCGACCAGGTGATCGAGGTGGTGCGCGGCATGATCGGCAGCACCGACGGCCGCAAGGCCGCCGCCGGCACCATCCGTGGCGACCTGTCGTTGTCGAACCGGGAGAACCTGGTGCACGCCTCCGACTCGACGGACAGCGCCAAGAGCGAGATCGCGCTCTGGTTCCCCGAGCTGGACTGACCGCAGCCCGGCCGGCGCCGGCCCGCCCGGTTCAGCCGGCGACCCGGGTGAGCTTGTCGGGGTTGCCGACCAGGTAGACGCCGGTGATCCGGCCACCGGCCGCGGCGACCCCGAGCGTGTAGCGGGCGCCGTCCGGCCAGCTCAGCACCAGCGCCGGCGCGCCGTTGAGCTCGACCGACGCGATCCGCACGCCGGGCCGCCGGCGGCCGTACACCCCGGCGAAGAAGCGGGCGATTCGGTCCGCGCCGTACAGCGGGTTGCGGGCCGCGCGGATCCGCCCGCCGCCGTCGGACCAGGCGGTGGCGTCGGCCGCGACCAGATCGGTCAGCCGGGCCAGGTCACCGTCACGCGCCGCGGCGAGGAACGCGTCGAGCAGCCGGCGCTGCTCGGCCGGGCCGGCGGTGAAGCGCCGCCGCTGCTCGGTCAGCCGGGCCGCCGCGCGGTGGTGCAGTTGGCGGCAGTCCGCCGCCGACCGGTCCAGGATGTCGCCGATCTCCGCGTACGGCAGCGCGAACGCGGTGTGCAGCACGTAGACCGCCCGCTCCGGCGGGGTGAGCTGTTCCAGCAGGTGCAGCAGGGCGGTGGAGACCGTCTCCCGAAGCTCGACGGTCTCCAGCGGCCCGAACGGCGACGGGTCGGTGGGCACCGGCTCGGGCAGCCACGGGCCGACGTACGTCTCCCGGGCGGCCTGCCGGGCGCGCAGCCGGTCCAGCGCCAACCGGGTCACCACCCGGGACAGGTAGCGGCGTGGTTCGGTGACCGTTTCCCGGTCCACGCCGACCCAGCGCAGGTACGCCTCCTGGAGCACGTCCTCGGCGTCGTGCAGGCTGCCCAGCAGCCGGTAGGCCAGCCCGAGCAGCATCGGCCGGTGCGCGGTGAGCGCACCGGCCGACTCCGCCGCTCCGGTGACGGTCACACCTCGCGCGGTGGCTGGGTCCGACTGCTGATCACGATCCGGTTCCACACGTTGATTGTGGCGATCGCGACGACGAGGTCCGCAAGCTCCTTCTCCGACCAGACCTTCGCGGCGGCGTCCCACACGTCGTCCGGCACGCCGTGCTCACCGAGCCGGGTGACCGCGTCGGTCAGCGCCAGCGCGGTCCGCTCCCGCTCGTCGAAGAACGAGGGCGCCTCCCGCCAGGCCGCCACCGCGAACAGCCGCCGGCTGTCCTCGCCGGCGCCCAGCGCGTCCCGGGTGTGCATGTCCACGCAGAACGCGCAGCCGTTGAGCATCGACGCCCGCACCTTCACCAGCTCCAGCACGGTGTGGTCCAGGTTGCCCCGGATGTAGGTCTCCAGCCCGAGCACCGCCCGGTACGCCTCCGGCGCCACCGTCGCCAGGTTGATCCGGCTCATCGTCTTCTCCCTCGTGTCGTCGGTACGCCCACACGACGGATCCGACCCCGGCCGGTGTGACGTCCCGACGGTGTGACGCCGGTCATGCGGGGTGTTGGGCGGGGCCCCCGCCAATCCGTATGCGTTGACAGGGGCCCCTCCTTACTCGGAGGCGGCGGGGTGGGCGGGGAGGGTACGCTGGGGCGTACAGGCGTCGACCCGGCCATCACCGGCGAGCCTCCGGAAGAACGGCCGGGCGACCGGCTCAGTAGAACCGGACGGGACGGCCCGTCACAGCCGACCAACGAGCGGGCGGTCGCACCTCGACCGCCAAGCGGGGTGGTACCGCGGACCACCCGGGGGCGTCGTTCCAGGCGTACCCGGAAAGGTTCGTCCTCGCAGACCCACCGACGAGTGAGCTGCGCGAGGAGAGCGACCCCCGATGGCCTATCCGTTGCACGACCCGACCGGCGCCGGTGTCCCGGCGAGCCCGGACCTGCCCGCGGTCGAGCGTCGGGTGCTGGAGCACTGGACCGCCGACAAGACCTTCGAGGCGAGCCTGGAAGCCCGCCCCGCCGGAGACGACGGCAAGAACGAGTACGTCTTCTACGACGGCCCGCCGTTCGCCAACGGCCTGCCGCACTACGGCCACCTGTTCACCGGCTACGTCAAGGACGTGGTGCCGCGCTACCAGACCATGCGCGGGCGGCACGTCGAGCGCCGGTTCGGCTGGGACTGCCACGGGCTGCCGGCCGAGGTGGTGGCCGAGAAGCAGCTCGGCATCACCAGCAAGGCGGAGATCCTCGACCTCGGCGTGGCCCGGTTCAACGACGCCTGCCGGGCCAGCGTGCTGGAGTTCACCCAGGACTGGGAGCGCTACGTCACCCGGCAGGCCCGCTGGGTCGACTTCGCCAACGACTACAAGACGCTCGACCTGGACTACATGGAAAGCGTCATGTGGGCCTTCAAGACGCTGCACGACAAGGGCCTGGTCTACGAGGGCTTCCGGGTGCTGGCGTACTGCTGGCGGTGCGAGACCCCGCTGTCGAACACCGAGACCCGGATGGACGACGTCTACCGGGACCGGCACGACCCGACGCTGACCGTGTGGTTCGAGCTGACCGCCGACGAGAACGCGCCGGAGCCGCTGCGCGGGCCGGTCAAGCTGGGCGTCTGGACCACCACGCCGTGGACGCTGCCGTCGAACCTGGCGCTCGCCGTCGGCCCCGACATCGAGTACGCGGTGCTGGACCGCGACGGCCAGCGGTACGTCGTCGGCGCGGCCCGGCTCGGCGCGTACGCCAAGGAGCTGGAGGGGTACCAGCAGGTCGGCACCGTGCACGGCCGGGACCTGGTCGGTCGTCGCTACACGCCGCTCTACGACTTCCTGGTCGAGCCGGCCGGGCCGAACGCCTACCAGGTGCTCGGCGCGGAGTTCGTGACCACCGAGGACGGCACCGGGATCGTCCACCTGGCGCCCGCGTTCGGCGAGGACGACCAGAACACCTGCAACGCGGCCGGCATCCCGACCGTGGTCACCGTGGACGACCACACCCGGTTCACCGCGCTGGTCCCGCCGTACCAGGGCGAGCAGGTCTTCGACGTGAACAAGCCGGTGATCCGGGAGCTGAAGGAGCGGGGGGTGGTGTTGCGGCAGGACGTCTACACCCACTCGTACCCGCACTGCTGGCGCTGCGACACGCCGCTCGTCTACAAGGCGGTGTCGTCGTGGTTCGTCGCGGTGACGCGGTTCCGGGACCGGATGGTCGAGCTGAACCAGCAGATCAACTGGACGCCGGGGCACATCAAGGACGGCTCGTTCGGCAAGTGGCTGGCCAACGCCCGGGACTGGTCGATCAGCCGGAACCGGTTCTGGGGCTCACCGATCCCGGTGTGGCGCTCCGACGACCCGACCTATCCGCGCGTCGACGTGTACGGGTCGCTCGACGACATCGAGCGCGACTTCGGCGTACGCCTGACCGACCTGCACCGGCCGGCGGTGGACGACCTGGTCCGCCCCAACCCGGACGATCCGACGGGCAGGTCGATGATGCGCCGGGTGCCGGAGGTGCTGGACTGCTGGTTCGAGTCCGGCTCGATGCCGTTCGCCCAGGTGCACTACCCGTTCGAGAACCGCGACTGGTTCGAGCACCACTACCCGGGCGACTTCATCGTCGAGTACATCGGGCAGACCCGTGGCTGGTTCTACACCATGCACGTGCTGGCCACCGCGCTCTTCGACAGGCCGGCGTTCCGCAACTGCCTGAGCCACGGCATCCTGCTCGGCTCCGACGGGCGCAAGATGTCCAAGAGCCTGCGCAACTACCCGGACGTCTACCACGTCTTCGACGCGTACGGGTCGGACGCGATGCGGTGGATGCTGATGTCGTCGCCGGTGCTGCGCGGCGGGGACATGGCGGTCACCGAGTCGGGCATCCGGGACGCGGTGCGTCAGGTGCTGCTGCCGCTGTGGAACGTGTGGTATTTCTTCACGCTCTACGCCAACGCGGACGGCTACCAGGCGCGTCGGCGCACCGACTCGACGAACGTGCTCGACCGGTACGTGCTGGCGAAGACGAACGAGCTGGTGGCGACCGTCGGCGCGCAGATGGACGCGTACGACATCTCCGGCGCCTGCGCCACCGTCCGGTCCTACCTGGACGCGCTGACCAACTGGTACGTGCGTCGCTCGCGGGACCGGTTCTGGGCCGGCGACGCGGACGCGTTCGACACGCTCTCGACCGTGCTGGAGACGCTCTGCCGGGTGGTGGCGCCGCTGGCGCCGCTGACCGCCGAGGAGATCTGGCGCGGGTTGACCGGCGAGCGGTCGGTGCACCTGACCGACTGGCCGTCGGCGGACGAGTTCCCGGCCGACCACGAGCTGGTCTCCGCGATGGACAACGTCCGGGCGGTCGCCTCGGCGGCGCTGTCGCTGCGCAAGGCGAAGGGCCTGCGGGTCCGGCTGCCGCTGGCGACGCTGACCGTGGCCTCGCCGGTCGCCGACCAGCTCCGGCCGTTCGCCGAGCTGGTCGCCGACGAGGTCAACGTGAAGGAGGTCGTGCTCACCGGCGAGGTGGCGGCCTACTGCCAGCAGGTGCTGACCGTGGTGCCGCGGGCGCTCGGCCCGCGCGTCGGCAAGGCGGTCCAGCAGGTGATCAAGGCGGTCAAGTCGGGGGAGTGGGAACTCGTCGACGGCGCCCCGGTCGCCGCCGGGGTCACCCTGGCCGAGGGCGAGTACGAGCTGCGCCTGGTCGCCGCCGACGCCGAGCACTCCGCGCCGCTGCCCGGCGGTGAGGGCGTGGTGGTGCTGGACACCGAGGTCACGCCGGAACTGGCCGCCGAGGGGCTGGCCCGGGACGTGGTCCGGGTGGTGCAGCAGGCCCGCCGGGACGCCGACCTGGACATCTCGGACCGGATCACGGTGGCGGTGTCGGCGTCCGAGGAGGTGCGCGCGGCGGTCGCCGCGTTCACGGACTTCGTGGCGCGGGAGGTGCTGGCGGAGAGCATCGACTTCGTCGAGGGACTCGACGGCTTCGCCGGCGAGGTGGGCGACGGCGAGCGCGTGGTGGTCACCGTCCGCCGCGTGTGAGGTGTCAGGCGGGGCCCCTTGTTAACGCCTTCGGTGGAGAAGGGGCCCCGTCTCACCCGACGCACCGGCGGGTGGACTGCCCGCCACCCGCTCGGCCGGGGGTGGCGGCGTCGGCTACCGTGACAGCGCCTGTTCCGCGTACGACCGCCGGAGGACCCGTGCCCCTGCTCTACACCATCGGCAAGCTCACCGTGGCGCCCACGCTCCGGTTGGCCTTCCGTCCGCACGTGGAGGGGTTGGAGCACATCCCGGCGACCGGCGGTGCGATCTTCGCGGGCAACCACCTCTCCGTCGCCGACGAGCTGCTGCTCGGCACCGTGGTGCCCCGCCACCTGGCCTTCTGGGCCAAGTCGGAGTACTTCAACGGCACCGGGGTGAAGGGCGGCTTCTCCAAGTTCGTGCTCACCGGGCTGGGTGCGATCCCGGTCGAGCGGGCCGGCGGCCGGGCGGCGCTGTCCGCGTTCGACGCGGCCGTCCCGGTGCTCAAGGCCGGTGACCTGGTCGCGGTGTATCCGGAGGGCACCCGCTCGCCGGACGGGCGCCTCTACCGCGGGCGCACCGGCGCGGCCCGGCTGGCGGTGGCCGCCGGCGTGCCGATCATCCCGGTCGGCGTGACGGGCACCGACAAGGCCCAGCCGATCGGGACGCGGGTGCCCCGCCCGGGTCGCGCCAAGATCACCATCAAGTTCGGCAAGCCGTTGGACTTCACCGGTCGTCCCGACGACCGGACGTCGCTGCGGGCCATGACCGACGAGTTGATGACCGAGATCCAGAAGCTCACCGGCCAGGAGTACGTCCCGCGCTACGCGCCGAAGCGCGCCGAGCAGACGCCGGGCGAGTCGCCCGCCTGACCCGGCCTCCGGGTCAGGACTTCTTCGGGACCACCACCCGCTCCCGCAGCTCGTTCAGCAGCCGGCCGCTGTCGTCCACCGACAGGCGGGTGAACACGCCCGTGGTCAGGCTGCCGTAGTCGACCGAGGTGCACACCACCACCGCGTCGTCGTCCGTCCGGCCGACCGCGCAGCGCTCGTACCGGCCCCGCACCCCGGTGTCCACGCTGACCGAGGCTTGCAGGGCGTAGTCGCCGGCCAGGCGCTTCAGCTCGGCCTCGGCGTCGGACTCCGGGGTCAACCGGAAGCCGGTGCTGCCGAAGAGGGTCACCCGCTTGCCGTCGTCGGTGGTGTAGATGCCGGCGAACGTGTCCTCGGCGAGCAGGTCCGCCTGGCGTACCTGGCTCTTCAGCTCCTCGGCGGCGGCCCGGCTGCGCTCGTCCTGACGCAACTGCATCGAGTCGAGCTGGTCCGGGAGGCTGGCGCTGGCCGGATACTGGCTGGACAGCGGCTGGACCCACCACAGCGGGACGCCGCAGCAGCAGGCCACGGAGAGCAGCAGCACCCAGGGCCAGCGGCGCCGCCGGCGTCGCGGAGCGTACCCCTTGGGCGCCTGCCACCCGGGCGGCGGCGCGACCGGCGGCGGAGTCCCGCCCCGACGTTGCTTCGGCGGCCGGGCCTGCTTCGGCGCCCGGGGGGCGACCACCGGGGCCGGCGGCGGGGTGTGCGCCGGCGGTGACACCGGGCGGGCGGCGGGTGACGCCGGGTACGGCGGCGTGTGCGCGGGTGGCGAGACCGGCCGGGCGGCCGGCGGCCCCGGGTACGGCGGGGCGGGCGCCGGCGGTGACACCGGCCGCGCGCCCGGCGGCGGGGCGGGGTGCGGCGCCGGGTGCGCCGGCCAGGGCGCGGTGTACGGCATGGTCGCCGGCGGTGCCGGCAGATCGGCCGAGTGGAGGTCCCAGCCGGTGGTGTCCACGCCCGCCCACGGATCGACCGGGGTGGCGTGCTCGGGGGAGGCGACCGGCGGTACCGGGGTCGGCTCGGCCGACTCGCCCCAGCCGCGCCGGCGCGGTTGCGGGGGCGGAACAGCGGCGGAGCCGCTCCAGCGCGGCGCGGGGGGCGGCTCGACGCGGGTCGGCGGTGGCCCGTTCTCGATCCGGGTGGCGTTCGGGCCGGTCTCCATGCGGGCGGCGTCCAGCCCGTTCTCGACCCGGGTCGCGTTCGGCCCCGTCTCGATGCGGGTGGCGTTCGGGCCGGTCTCGATGCGGGTGGCGTTCGGGCCGGTCTCCATGGGGACGGCGTCCGGCGCACTCTCGACGCGGGTGGGATGCGGCCCGTTCTCGACCCGGGTGGGGGGCGGTGCGGTGGCGCGGCCGGGCACGGCCGCGGAGCCGCGGGCCCGGCCGACCGGTACGACCGGTACGACCGGGGTGGCGTCGGCGCTGGTGTCGGTGTCGGTGGTCGGCGGCGCGTCGGGCTCCACCTCGGTCCCGACGGCGCTGGTTCCGACGGCGCTGGTTCCGACGACGCTGGTTCCGGCGGCGCTGGTTCCGACGACGCTGGTTCCGACGACGCTGGTTCCGGCGGCGCTGGTTCCGGCGGCGCTGGTTCCGGCGGCGTCGTTGTCGGCCGAGGCGTCCGAGGTTGCCGAGGCGCTCGATGCCTCCGACGGCGTCGAGGCGCCCGACGGGTCGGGGACCTGCGGGGTGGCTTCCGCGGTGACCGGCTCCCCGGCCTCGTCGGTGGGGGCCTCGTCGGATGCCGCCACCCGCGGCACTCCGGTCTCCGGCAGCCCGGTCTCCGGCACCCGGGTCTCCGGCACCCGGGTCTCCGACGCGACGGTCTCCGGCGCATCGGGTGGGGACGGCGGGCTGGTGGCCTCGGCGTCGGCCGGCGTCGGTACGGCGGTCGGCGGCTCGGTGACGGCTGGCCCATCGGCCCCGTCGGCCGGCCGGCCCGCCTCCGGCTGCGGCTGCGACATCGCGGCAATCTCCTCTCGCGCCCGTTGCGAGGTTAGTACCGCCCCGCCACCCCCGACGAATCCCCGCCTCCGCCCGCCAGCCCGTTGATCAAGGAGTTTGCGTCGGCCGGGGCCCGGATTCGCGCGCAAACTCCTTGATCAACAGGGTGGGGGCGGGGGAACCGTGCCGGTGGGGGAGGGCGGGGTGGGGCACGGCGTATCCTTGGGCATCATGAGTGCCCCGTCGACGACGCCGCGCCCGGTCGCGGCCAATTCCGTGTGGCCCCGGCTGGAGCCGCTGCTGCCCCAGGTGACCAAGCCCATCCAGTACGTCGGGGGCGAGTTGGGCGCGGTGGTCAAGGACTGGGACGCGGCGACCGTCCGCTGGGCGCTGATGTACCCGGACGCCTACGAGGTGGGCCTGCCCAACCAGGGCGTGCAGATCCTCTACGAGGTGCTCAACGAGCTGCCCGACGTGCTCGCCGAGCGGACGTACGCGGTCTGGCCGGACCTGGAGGCGCTGATGCGCGCCCACGGCGTCCCGCAGTTCACCGTCGACGCGCACCGCGCGGTACGCGACTTCGACGTGTTCGGCGTCTCGTTCTCCACCGAGCTGGGCTACACCAACCTGCTCACCGCGATCGACCTGGCCGGCATTCCGCTGCTCGCCGCCGACCGCACCGACGCCGACCCGGTGATCGTGGCCGGTGGGCACGCCGCGTTCAACCCGGAGCCGATCGCCGACTTCGTCGACGCCGCGGTGCTCGGCGACGGCGAGGAGGCGGTGCTGGAGATCACCGCCATCGTCCGGGAGTGGAAGGCCGAGGGCTCCCCGGGTGGCCGGGACGAGCTGCTGCTGCGGCTGGCCCGCACCGAGAGCGTCTACGTGCCGCGCTTCTACGACGTCGACTACCTGCCCGACGGCCGGATCCAGCGGGTCGTGCCGAACCGCCCGGACGTGCCGTTCCGGGTGCACAAGCGCACCACCATGGATCTGGACGCGTGGCCGTACCCGAAGAAGCCGCTGGTCCCGCTCGCCGAGACGGTCCACGAGCGGTACGCGGTGGAGATCTTCCGGGGCTGCACGCGCGGTTGCCGGTTCTGCCAGGCCGGCATGATCACCCGGCCGGTGCGGGAGCGCTCGATCACCACTGTCGGCCAGATGGTGCAGCAGGGGCTGGAGTTCTCCGGCTTCCACGAGGTGGGCCTGCTGTCGCTGTCGTCGGCCGACCACTCCGAGATCGGTGACATGTGCTCCGGCCTGGCCGAGCAGTACGCCGGCACCAACGTCTCGCTGTCGCTGCCGTCGACCCGGGTGGACGCGTTCAACATCGACCTCGCCCAGGAGTTGTCCCGTAACGGGCGGCGGACCGGCCTGACCTTCGCCCCGGAGGGCGGGTCGGAGCGGATCCGCAAGGTGATCAACAAGATGGTGTCGAAGGAAGACCTCATCCGCACCGTGGTCACCGCGTACACCAACGGCTGGCGGCAGGTGAAGCTCTACTTCATGTGCGGCCTGCCCACCGAGACGGACGAGGACGTCCTGGAGATCGCCGACATGGCGCACGAGGTGATCCGGGCCGGCCGTGCGGCCACCGGGTCCAAGGACATCCGCTGCACGGTCTCCATCGGCGGTTTCGTGCCGAAGCCGCACACCCCGTTCCAGTGGGCCTCGATGTCCACGCCCGAGGTCATCGACGGCCGGCTCAAGCTGCTCAAGCAGGCGATCAACAGTGACCGTTCGCTGGGCCGGGCGATCGGCTTCCGCTACCACGACGGCGAGCCGTCGCTGATCGAGGGCCTGCTGTCCCGGGGCGACCGCCGGGTCGGCGCGGTGATCCGCAGGGTCTGGGAGAACGGCGGCCGGTTCGACGGCTGGAGCGAGCACTTCTCGTACCAGCGCTGGGTGGACGCGGCGGCCGAGACGCTGCCGGCGTTCGGGGTGGACCTCGACTGGTACACCACCCGGGAACGTGAGGAGTTGGAGGTCCTGCCCTGGGACCACCTCGACTCCGGCCTGGACAAGGACTGGCTCTGGCAGGACTGGCAGGACTCGCTGTCCGAGTACGAGCAGGACGACTGCCGCTGGACGCCCTGCTTCGACTGCGGCGTGTGCCCGTCCATGGACACCGAGATCCAGATCGGCCCGACCGGGCGCAAGCTGCTGCCGCTGACGCCGGTCGGCGGGATGCGGTTGCCCGCGGCGGCCCAGGGCTGAGCCCACCGACACGTACCGGAGCGCGGGAACCCCTCGGGGCGCCCGCGCTCCGTCGTGTCGGGTGTCGACCGTCGGGTGGTCGGGGCGGGGCTGCCCCGGCTGGTGTTTCCTCGATACGCTGCGTCCGTATTGGACCGGCCGGGCCGGTAGCGGGGGAGGACAGCAACATGGGCATCACGCCGCCGGACACCGGCGACCTGCACGTCAGCGTCGAGGACCTGGACGCCGCCGCCGACTACGTCGAGCGCCTCAAGCAGTACGTCGACGACACCATCGGCTACGAGATGGAACGCATCAAGGAGCGGATGAAGGGCGACAGCAACAACGCCCAGGCGGTGCCCAACGGCACGCCGTTCGGCGCGTACGAGGACGCGCGGATGCAGTGGGCGGCGCTGACCCGGTCGACGGCCAACATGGAGGCCCACCTCAAGGCCATCTCCAGCAAGCTGGCCGGGCTGAAGAAGGGCACCGAGGACATCGCGAAGGCGTTCCGCGACGCCGAGGCCCGCAACGCCGCCAACGGCAAGCAGATCGAACGGCTGCTGGAGTCCGCGGCGCCGCCACCCGAGACGGGGCAGCAGCCCACGTACCCGTACCCGGCCTGAGGGAGAGGCGATCATGGCTGGAGGCACCTGGGAGCGCTGCGTCCGGGAGGTGACGCTCGCCGCGGATCCGGAGACGGTCGGGTCGGTCGGCGTCGGCTGGAGCAACCTCTCCGCCGGGCTCGGCCACCTGCGCGACGCGCTTGTCGGGCGCTCGTTCGTCGGCCCGATCGCGTCCGGTCAGGAACGCCCGCACAGCGGCGGTCTCCCCGGGCTGCTGGCCGGCTGGACGGGCAGCGGCGGTGACGCGTACCGCGAGCACCTGAGCGGCATCGGCAAGGACATCGAGGAGCTGATCATCCACGCCAGCGACGTCAGCGGCGCGCTGTCGCGGATCGAGGGTGACATCCGCAAGGCGGTGGCCAGCATCCCGATCCCGCTGATGGACGACTTCGGCTGGAACGAGTGGAGCCTGCCCGGCGGCACCGAGCTCGACGACGCCCGCGACGGCGAGAGCCAGTCCGGCTTCCTCGCCTCGCTGCGCAGCGACTACCAGCAGAACCAGTCGCTCTACGCCGACGGCGCGTTCCGCGACAAGGCCGACGACCTCGAGGCGACGATGAGGGTCGACGGCAACGCCGAAGACCAGAAGCGTGGCGGCTGGTGGGACACCAAGTCGCACCTGGACAACTGGTACCGGGACAACCAGGAGGCGGCCAACAGGGCGATGTCGCCGCTGCCCGCCGCGGTGGAGACCGAACGCCCGAAGCTGGTCGTGCCCCAGCCCTCGGCCACTGACACGCGTGACGGCTACACGCCCGACAACCGGGTCCCGCCGTCCGGTGTGCCCGACACCGGGTTGCCCGGCGGTGGTGGTGGCGGCGGTGGCAAGGTGCCCTCGCTGGGCAGCACCGGCATCGGTGGTGGCGGCGGTGGCTCGTACGGTGGCGGTTCGTTCTCACCGCCGCCCACCACGGGCGGCGTCGATCTCGGCGGCGGCCACACCGGCGGCGGGTCGTACGTCCCGCCGGTCACCGGTGGCGGCTACCCGGGCTCGGGTGACCACGACTACGGCACCGGCCTGGCCGGCGCGGGCGGGCCGGGCACGATCACGACCGGCGGTCCGGGCAGCGCGTTCGGTGGCGGCGGCGGTGGACCGGGCGCCGTCGGTGGTGGTGGCGGGTTCGGCGGCGGTGGCGGCGGCCTGGGCGCCGGTGGTGGTCTCGGCGGCGGTGGTCTCGGCGCGGCCGGCGGGATGGGCGTGGGTGCGCTGCCCGGCCTGGTCGGCGGCGGCAACGGCAAGGTCCCGCCGCTGACCAGCGCCGCCAGCGCGCTCCGCAACGCGACCGGCGCGGGTGCCGGCGGGGGCATGATGGGCGGCGGGATGATGGGCGGGCACGGCGGCGCCGGGCACGGCGGCGGCGGTGCCGAGCACTCGTCGTGGTTGACTGAGGACGACGATCCGTGGGGCGCCGGTGACAGTGCGTCCCCGGGCGTCCTGCGATGAGGACGGACGGATGAGGGTGCACGTCGCCGCGCTCCGGCCGGTGGCGGCCGGACTGCTGGCCGGCCTGATGGTGCTGGGCGCGGCCCAGCCGGCGCCGGCCGCGCCGCGCCGGGCCGAGCAGTGGTACCTCGACGAGCTGGGCATCGACCGGGCGCATCGGATCTCCACCGGGCGCGGGGTGGTGGTCGGCGTGGTGGACACCGGCGTCGACGCCACCCATCCGGCGCTGCGCGGTCGCGTGCTGCCCGGCGACCGCAGCTACGGCGCCCGGGGCGACGGCCGGGAGGACCCGGACGGTCACGGCACGCACATGGCCGGCATCATCTCGGCGGTGAACGTCGGCGACGGCGTGGACGGCATCGCGCCGGACGCCCGGATCCTGCCCATCAAGCAGGAGCCCGGCCCGGGAACCGTGCCCGACGGCGCGTCCGCCCTCGGCATCCGGATGGCGGTCGACGGTGGCGCGACGGTGCTCAACCTCTCCTTCGGCCGGGCCGGCGCGCCCGACCCGGACGAGGAGGAGGCGATCCGGTACGCGCTGGCGCGCGACGTCGTCGTGGTCGCCGCCGGCGGCAACCGCAAGGCGGGCGACGTGGACATCGCCTCGCCGGCCCGGATCCCCGGCGTGCTCGCGGTGACCGGCACCACCCGGGGCGGCGGCTTCTGGTCCGGCTCCGCCCAGGGCCCGGAGGCGGTCGTCGCCGCGCCGGCGGACGGGATCTACAACGCCGGCCGCGGCCACGGCTACGGCTGGGGTGACGGCACCTCCGACTCCAGCGCCATCGTCTCCGGCGTCGCGGCGTTGATCCGTGCGAAGTATCCGCAGCTCTCCGCGTCCGACGTGATCAACCGGATCATCCGCACCGCCCGGGACGCCGGCCCGTCCGGCCGGGACCCGCAGTTCGGCTTCGGCCTGATCGACCCGGTGGCGGCGCTCACCGCGGACGTGCCGTCGGTCCCGGCGAACCCGCTGCTCGACCCGGCCTCGGCGAGCGCGGCTGCGCCGCGGGCGGCCGAGGACGACGACTTCGACGTGACGAGGTACGGCGACCGTGGCGGCCCCACCGACCAGCAGGTGCTGGTGATCGGGGTCGGCATCGCGGTGGCCCTGGTGGTGCTGCTGGCGCTCGTGGTGTTCCTGATCTGGAACCGGCGCCGGCACCGACGTGAGCTGGCCCGGGTGGCGCAGCTCCCGGACGACGCGCTCGACCGGTTGGGCGGCCCCTCCCCGGCCGGCGACCGCCGCCCCTGACCCACCCCGCCGTAGCGGGGGTGGTGGGGGCGGGTGTGGGAGGCGGTGCGGGCTGCGCCAGGATGGGACGGACACGCGCAGGCACAGCCGAGGAGTTCATGATCGCCAGAAAGCCTCAACCCGAGGGCGGCCAGGCGCCCGTCGTCCAGCGGGTCCGCATCCGGTACGCCAAGCGTGGACCGCTGCGGTTCACCTCGCACCGGGACTTCGCCCGGGCCTTCGAGCGCGCGTTGCGCCGCGCCGGCGTGCCGATCGCGTTCTCCCAGGGCTTCACCCCGCACCCCAAGATCTCCTACGCCTCCGCGGCGCCGACCGGCGTGGCCAGCGAGGCCGAGTACCTGGAGATCGGCCTGCGTGAGCCGGTCGACCCGGAGCGCCTCCGCGCCGCTCTGGACGCCGCGCTCTCGCCCGGGCTCGACGTGCTCGACGCGGTCGAGGCGTCCGGCGGCAGCCTGGCCGACCGGATCGAGGCGTCGCACTGGCGGATCGAGCTGCCCGAGGTCGATCCGGCCGTGCTCCGGGCCGCCGTGGCGGCGTTCACCGCCGCCGAGGAGATCCAGGTCGAGCGGATGACCAAGCAGGGCCGGCGGACGTTCGACGCCCGTGCCGCCGTGATCGCCATCGATGCGCTGGTGCCGGCTGAGACGCCTTCCGGAGCGGCGACCGTACCGTGTGCGATACTCGAACTGGTCGTGCGGCAGGTCACCCCGTCCGTGCGACCCGATGACGTCCTTTCCGGCCTCCGCGTGGTGGCCGACCTGGAGCCGCCGGTCACCCCGAAGGTGATCCGGCTGGCGCAGGGCACGCTGACCGCGCAGGGCGAGATCGTCGATCCGTTGGACGCGGATCGCGACGGGGCAGCCATCGGAGGGCACTGACCGACGGTCAGCGCTCTGGCAGGCAGACTTCGGCGGTCGCGCACCTGCGCGCCCGGCGGAAACACCTTTGCGGCAACCCTGCGTGGCAGCGCTCAACCGCGCCCGGGGCAGCCAGAACTGGAGAACGTCCATGCTCGAGAACGAGCCCGAGGGCGGCGAACGGACCGGCGCCGAGCCGGCCGACGCGACCGCCACCAGCACCGACGGCGTCGCCGAGGTGAAGCCGCCGCCCCGTAAGCGGGCCAGCCGGCGCAAGGCCGCGCCGCTCAACCAGCCGGAGCAGACCGACGCGCCGGTCGAGGCGTCCGCCGCGGCCACCGGCAGCGGCGAGTCGCCGCAGGCCGAGGTGTTCGCGCCGGTGGCCGGTGAGTTGGAGGCCGCGCCGAAGACCACCCGCCGGCGCCGGAAGGCGACCCCGGCGAAGGCGGTCGAGGAGCCGGTGGCCGCTGCCGAGGTGCAGGCCACCTCGGACGAGGTGGTGCCGCCGGTCAAGGTCACCCGGACCCGCCGCCGCAAGGCCACCCCACCCGCCGCCGAGCCGATGCCGGCCGCCGAGCCGCCGACCGAGGCGCCCGCCGAGGCCGCCGGGCCGCCGACCGCGTCGACCGAGGCGCCCACCGGGCCGTCGGCCGCGCCGGTCGAGGCCACCGGGCTGTCGGGCGAGCCGGCCGCCGGGACCGGGACCGTGCCGTCGGGCGGTGCCGTGGTCGACGGACCGGTCTCGGTTCCGGGCGGCGCGGGCGAGATCGCCGAGGGTCGGGCCCCGCTCGACGAGGACGCGGTCGGCGAGGACGCCGTGGACGAGCCCACCCCGGGCGAGGGCGCCACCCGCTCCCGTGCCCGCGGGACCGCTGCCGAGGGTGGTGCGCGGTCGCGTGCCGGCGGGCGGCGCGCGTCCCGGCGTACCGACGAGGTCGACCTGGCCCGGGCCGGTGGGCCGGCGGACGCCACCGGCGTGGTGTCGACCGGCGCCGCGGTGCCGGGTGTGGCGGACGAGCCGGCGGACGAGGAGCGGCCGGCCACCGGCCGCCGGCGTCGCGCGGCGCTCTCCGCGCCCACCGTCCTGTTCATGCCCCCGCAGCCCGAGGAGGCCCCGGCGGTCCGGGTCACCTACCCGGCCGTCGAGGAGGCGGCGGAGGAGCCGGTCGAGACCGGCCGCCGTCGCCGTCGCGGCCGGCGGGAGGCCGAGCCGGTGGCGACCGAGGTCGAGCCCGAGGCCGTCGAGGAGGAGGAGCCGGCCGCCGAGGCGGACGAGTCCGCCGACGCCGAGGACGACGACGACACCGCCGAGGGCCGTCGCCGTCGCCGTCGTGGTCGCCGGGGCCGTGGCCGGGGCAAGGGCGGCGCGGACGAGGCCGACGAGGACGAGACCGGTACGGCCGAGCCGGCCGACGCGGAGGCCGAGGAGAGCGACGAGGAGGCCGAGGGCGACGGGATGACCCGTCGCCGCCGTCGGCGTCGTCGCCGGGGCGCGGGTGAGGCGGAGACCACCGCCGAGGACGGCGTGCCCACCGTCGTCAAGATCCGAGAGCCGCGCAAGGCGGTCGACGAGGTGCAGGGCGTCTCCGGATCGACCCGGCTGGAGGCCAAGCGGCAGCGCCGCCGGGACGGCCGCGAGCAGCGGCGCACCCGGCCGCCGATCCTGAGCGAGTCGGAGTTCCTGGCCCGCCGCGAGGCGGTCGACCGGACGATGGTGGTGCGCCAGCGCGGCGACCGTACCCAGATCGCGGTGCTCGAGGACGGCGTGCTGGTCGAGCACTACGTGACCCGCAACTCGTCCGGCACCATGGCCGGCAACGTCTACCTCGGCAAGGTGCAGAACGTCCTGCCGAGCATGGAGGCGGCCTTCGTCGACATCGGGCGCGGGCGCAACGCCGTCCTGTACGCCGGCGAGGTCAACTGGGACGCCACCGGGCTGGAGGGCCGGGCCCGCTCGATCGAGCAGGCGCTGCGCTCCGGCGACCCGGTGCTGGTGCAGGTCACCAAGGACCCGATCGGGCACAAGGGCGCGCGGCTCACCAGCCACGTCGCGCTCTCCGGCCGGCACCTGGTCTACGTGCCCAACGGCAACGCCTCCGGGATCAGCCGCAAGCTGCCGGACACCGAGCGCAAGCGGCTGCGGGACATCCTCAAGAAGCTGGTGCCGGACGGCGCCGGGGTGATCGTCCGGACCGCGGCGGAGGGCGCCAGCGAGGACGAGCTGGCCCGGGACGTCAAGCGGCTCCAGGCGCAGTGGGACGACATCCAGGCCAAGGCCGCCTCCGGCGGTGCCCCGGTGCTGCTCTACGAGGAGCCGGACCTGGTTATCCGGGTGGTCCGGGACCTCTTCAACGAAGACTTCCGCGAGCTGGTCATCGAGGGCGAGTCGGCGTACGACGTGGTCGAGTCGTACCTGTCGCACGTCTCGCCGGACCTGGTGGCGCGGCTGCGCCGGCACGCCGGCGTCACCGACGTGTTCGCCGAGTACCGGATCGACGAGCAGATCCTCAAGGGGCTGGACCGGAAGGTCTTCCTGCCCTCCGGCGGGTCGCTGGTGATCGACCGGACCGAGGCGATGACCGTCGTCGACGTCAACACCGGCAAGTACACCGGCTCCGGCGGCAACCTGGAGGAGACGGTCACCCGCAACAACCTGGAGGCGGCCGAGGAGATCGTGCGCCAGTTGCGGCTGCGCGACCTCGGCGGCATCGTGGTGATCGACTTCATCGACATGGTGTTGGAGTCGAACCGGGAGCTGGTGCTGCGCCGGCTCACCGAGTGCCTGGGTCGGGACCGCACCAAGCACCAGGTCACCGAGATCACCTCGCTGGGCCTGGTGCAGATGACCCGCAAGCGGATCGGCGCGGGCCTGCTGGAGGCGTTCAGCGAGACCTGCGAGTGCTGCAAGGGCCGGGGCGTGGTGATCCACACCGAGCCGGTGCCGGAGAAGCCGCGTGCCGGCGGCGCGGGGGAGAAGGTCAAGGCGGTCGCCTCGGCGGTCGCGCCGGCCGAGGAGAAGAGCCGTCGCCGGGGTCGCAAGGCCGCGGCGGAGAAGCCCGCCGTGGAGGCCGCGGCGGAGCCGCCGGCCGCCGCGCCGGAGCGGACCGTCGTCGAGGTGGCCGAGTCCGCCGACGACTACTACGACACCCAGGGCTATGACCTCTCCCGGTTCGAGACCGAGACGCCGGCCGCCCCGGCGGTCGCGGACAGCCAGGAGGGCGACTCGGCCCGACTCGCCGCGGCCGACGACCCGGACGCGATCGGCGACGGCGACGACGAGGGCGCCGACGGCGGCTCGTCGCGGCGGCGGTCCCGCCGTGGCGGCGCCCGGCGGCGTACCCGGCCGTGAGCCGCTGACCTGCGTGGCGTTTGACAGGGCCCCTGGTCCGGCAACAGAGTGCCGGGAGCAGGGGCCCTGCCGTTTCCCGTCGACCCCCGGTCGGGCCGGCCGCGCCCCGGAGGGAGGAGACATGCGCCGGGTGTTCGCGGTCACCGCGTTGACCGGACTGCTGCTGGCCGGGTCGGGCTGCGCCGAGCGGACCGACCCGTTCTCGGTGGGCTTCGCCTCACCGGCCCCGGCGGCCACGTCGCCCACGCCCGCCCCGACCGTCACCGGCGACGCGGGCGTCTGTGCCCGCGCGAAGCAGGCCGGATCCGTGGCCGTCCAGACGTACGTGCAGAAGCTGGCGGAGATGCTGCGGGCGGGCGGCACGGGGGACCGGGGCGCGGAGAAGGCCGCCCGGCGGGACGCGGAGGCCGCGCTGGCGGGCTGGCGGGACGTGCTGCGGGAGCAGTCCGGGCGGGCCACCGACCCGCGCCTGCGGACGCTGCTGGCGGACCTGGCCACCGAGGTGGGCGGGCTCGGCACCGACGTGCGGGCGATCGACGAGACCGCGTTCGACCGGCTCCAGCAGCGGCTCGACCAGCTCTGCCCGGCGTGACCGGCAGCCCGGTTTGGGCGGCGGACCGGGTATGGCGTACTCTTGCCTGCGGCGCACTTTGGTGTGCCTAGTTCCCGCGCGCCCGCGCCGCCGGTGTCACGGCTCCCGGCGAGACGCCGTGGGAACGACCCGCCGGCAACGGTGGGAAAGACGCCAGCAGCCTCAACGACAGGGAGTGCGCCTCCGATGTACGCGATCGTCAAGACCGGCGGCAAGCAGTACAAGGTCGCCGAGGGCGACGTGATCGAGGTCGAGAAGCTCACCGGTGCCCCCGGTGACGCGGTGAAGCTCACCGCGGTGCTCCTCGTCGACGGTGACGACCTGGTGACCGACGCGGCGAAGCTCGCCAAGGTCGCGGTGTCCGGCGAGATCGCCGCGCACACCAAGGGCCCGAAGATCCGGATCCACAAGTTCAAGAACAAGACCGGCTACCACAAGCGTCAGGGTCACCGGCAGCCGCTGACCCAGATCAAGGTGACCGGCATCTCCAACAGCGGGAAGTAGGTCGTCGGAAATGGCTCACAAAAAGGGTGCGTCCAGCTCGCGTAACGGTCGCGACTCCGCGGCCCAGCGGCTCGGCGTGAAGCGCTTCGGTGGTCAGGTCGTCAGCGCGGGTGAGATCCTCATCCGTCAGCGTGGCACCAAGTTCCACCCCGGTGACCTGGTCGGCCGTGGCGGCGACGACACGCTGTTCGCGCTGTCCGCCGGTTCGGTGCAGTTCGGCACCAAGCGCGGTCGCAAGACCGTCAGCATCGTGCCTCAGCAGTAGTTCGAAGCCGAAGCGGGCCGCGGACCTCGGGTCCCGGCCCGCTTCGGCTTTCCACGTGCGGGGCGGACCCCGCTGGAAGGATTGGCGTCGTGACGACGTTCGTTGACCGGGTCGTCCTGCACATGCAGGCCGGCGACGGCGGGCACGGCTGTGTCTCGATCCACCGGGAGAAGTTCAAGCCCTTCGGTGGCCCGGACGGCGGCAACGGCGGCCATGGCGGCAGCGTGTCGCTGGTGGTCGACCCGCAGGTCACCACGCTGCTCGACTTCCACTTCCGGCCGCACCTGAAGGCCGAGAACGGCAAGGGCGGGGCCGGCTCGAACCGGGACGGCGCCAACGGTCGCGACCTGGTGATCAAGGTGCCGAACGGCACCGTGGTGCAGACCCTGGACGGCGAGGTGCTGGCCGACCTGGTCGGGGTGGGCACCACCTTCGAGGCGGCCCGCGGTGGCCGGGCCGGTCGGGGCAACGCCTCGCTGGCCAACGCCCGCCGCAAGGCGCCCGGCTTCGCCGAACTGGGTGAGCCCGGCGACAAGCTCGACGTGGTGCTGGAGCTGAAGAGCGTCGCCGACGTCGGCCTGGTCGGGTTCCCGTCCGCCGGGAAGTCCTCGCTGATCTCGGTGATCTCGGCCGCCAAGCCGAAGATCGCCGACTACCCGTTCACCACGCTGGTGCCCAACCTGGGCGTGGTCCGGGTGGACAACCACACCTTCACCGTCGCGGACGTGCCCGGCCTGATCCCGGGCGCCGCCACCGGCAAGGGGCTGGGCCTGGAGTTCCTCCGCCACGTCGAGCGGTGTGCCGTGCTGGTGCACGTGGTCGACACCGCGACGCTGGAGCCGGGCCGCGACCCGCTCGCCGACATCGACGCCATCGAGTCGGAGCTGGCCCAGTACGGCGGGCTGGCCGACCGGCCCCGGCTGGTCGCGCTGAACAAGGTCGACGTGCCGGACGGGAAGGACCTCGCCGACATCGTCCGCCCCGACCTGGAGGCCCGTGGCTTCCGCGTCTTCGACGTCTCCAGCGCCACCCGCGAGGGCCTGCGCGAGCTGACGTACGCGATGGCCCAGTTGGTCGACGAGGGCCGCCGCGCCGTGCCGGAGGTGGAGCCGACCCGGATCGTGCTCCGCCCGAAGGCGGTCGACGACGCCGGGTTCACCATCGAGGCCGAGCCGGACGGGTCCTACACCGTCCGGGGCAGCCGACCGGAGCGCTGGGTGAAGCAGACGAACTTCGACAACGACGAGGCGGTGGGCTTCCTGGCCGACCGGCTGGCCCGGCTGGGCGTCGAGGAGAAGCTGGCCAAGGCCGGCGCGCAGGCCGGCGACCTGGTCCGGATCGGCGAGCGCGAGTTCGACTGGCAGCCGACGCTCTATGCGGGCGTCGACTTCGTGCCCGGCAACCGGGGCACCGACGTGCGGCTGGAGGACAAGTCGACACGCCCCTCCGCCGCCGACCGGCTGGAGGCCCGCAAGGCCCGCCGGCAGCGCCCGGAGGACGAGATCGAGGCGGGTCCGACGGCCGAGGACACGGACGACGACTAGTCCGGTCGTGTCCGTGTCGGGGACCTCGGCCGGAAACCTTCGCGAAATCCGGTCGACCTACCGTGACGGGATGCTGATCGAATGCCGGCCCGCCACCGATCCGGAGGTCGCCGCGCTCGTCGTGGCCCAGCAGCGTGAGCTGCGGGACGCCGACGGTGGGCTGGACGGGCAGGTCACCGTCACCCACTCCGACATTCGTTACCTGGCGGCCGTGGTCGGCGGCCGGGCGGTCGGCTGCGGCGGCCTCCAGGCGCTCGACGCCGACACCGGCGAGCTGAAGCGGATGTACGTCCGGCCGGCGTACCGGGGGCGCGGCATCGCCCGGCAGTTGCTGCTCGCGCTTGAGGAACTGGCCTTCCGGCAGGGGCACCGGACGGTGTGCCTGGAGACCGGCACCTACCTGCCGGCCGCCATCGGGCTCTACCGGTCCAGCGGCTACCAGCCGATCCCGGTGTACGGCGAGTACGTCGACAATCCGTACAGCGTCTGCTTCGCCAAACAGCTCCCGGTGGCAGCGTAGGGAGGGGCCCCTTCTCACCACACCCCGCTCAGGCGCTCGTCTGCGCGTGCGGGGCGGTCACCGGCTTGGACTCGGGGCTGGCGTGCTGGCGCAGCACGATGCTGAGCAGGATCAGCACGCCCACGGCGAGGAACTCGCTCTGCCAGTTCTGCATGGACTGGAACCAGAAGTCGCTGGTGCCGAGGAACTGCCAGGCGCTGATCGGGGCGGCGCCGCTCTCCAGCGCCTGCTCCTGGTTGTAGGCGGCGACGCCGCCGAAGAGGTGCCCCAGGAACGACCCGGCGAAGATCATCAGCAGCGCGATGGAGAGGCTGTTGCGGTAGACCACCAGCGGCAGCCCGCCGGCCCGTACCGGCCAGGGCGCGTCCGGGCCGGCGTGGTCGCGGTTGTCGTCGGGGCGGTCCGTCTCCCCCTCGGGCTTGGACTCGGCCGAACCCTTCTGCACCAGGTACGCGGTGAGCAGCACATAGCCGCCCATCTGGAGGAACTCGGACTCCCAGTTCTCGAACACCGCCTCGGCGAAGTGCCCGGTCCCCAGGTAGGCCCACCAGCTCAGCGGCGCGGCGCCGTACTGGCTGAGCTCCTCGTTGTGCACCTGCCAGCCGAACACGCTCTGCAGCAGCAGGAAGACCAGAAACGCGCCGAGCATGGCGACCGAGAGCGCGTTGCCCCGCAAAAACCGTGACATAGCCGGACCTCCTCGTCCCGCCCCGTTCACTGTGCGTACCGAGGGCTCCTGCCCCCGGGCACCCCGGGGCAAACGCCGCCCGGCGTGTCGTGGCTGGTCAGGGCCGGTCGATCGGGATGTCCGGTCGGCCGCCGGCGCCCACCTCGTTGTTCAGCAGCAGGCCCGCGGCGAGCATGCCGAAGCCGAGGAACAGGTGCAGCCAGTTGTCGGCGTCGTTGACCGGCACGAAGTTCGCCGTGCTCTCCCGGTCGATGGCGAAGCCGTACAGCCAGAGGACCAGGTAGAGCGCGCCGCCGCCGGCCAGGAACACCCGGGCGCCGGCCAGCCGCCGCGCGGCCAGCAGCCCGACCAGCCCGAAGAGCAGGTGCACCAGGTTGTGCAGCACCGACACCTGGAACACCCCGAGCAGCTTCGCCCCCGAGTGGTGCCCGGCGAACGCCAGCTCGCCGTAGTGGGTGGTGACACCGGGGACGAAGCCGAGCACGCCGATCAGGACGAAGACGGCCGCGACCGCGAGCGCGACCTTCTGCACCGTGGGCCGGGCGGACGGGCGTCCGCGCACCTCACGTGCCATCGCTGTCACCCCCCGTGGAGCCCACCCGGGGCGGGCCGGCCTCCCCATTCTGTGATCGGGACGGGCCGCTTCCGCAGAGAAATGACGAATCAGGCATGGACCCGACGGCCGAGGGTAGGGCAGTTGTCACGCGGAAAGCATTCGCGTGAACCCCCCCGAACACAACCGCTGGGAACGCACGAGCGGAAGGGACACCATGACTCAGGACTTTTCCTCCACGACCGCCACGTACGAGTCGACGAACGGCGGCGGCGTACGCGATCAGGCCCGCCAGGTCGGCTCCGACGCGGCAAGCGCGGGCGGCGCGGTCGCGCAGACCGCCAAGGAGCAGGGCCGGGAGGTGGTGGGCGAGGCCAAGCGGCAGGCCCGCGACCTCTACGGCGAGACCCGCAACCAGGTCACCGCGCAGGCCGGCCAGCAGCAGCAGCGGGCCGCCAGCGGCCTGCGGTCGCTGGCCGACGAGATGCGGTCGATGGCGCAGCAGGGTGGCGGCTCCGGGCCGGTCACCGAGCTGGCCCACCAGGCGGCCGAGCGGGTGCACGGCGTGGCCGGCTGGCTGGAGCAGCGCGAGCCGGGCGACCTGCTCAACGAGGTGAAGAGCTACGCCCGCCGTAACCCCGGCACGTTCCTGGTCGGCGCCGCCCTGCTGGGCGTGGTCGCCGGCCGGCTGACCCGGAACATCGCCGCCGTGGGCAACGACGACAGCGGCGTCCGCCCGGCCTACGACCCGGACCGGACCGCGGTCATCCCGACCACGCCGGCGGTGCCGACCCAGCCGGCCGGTGGCTACCTCGACCCGACGCCGGGCACCTACGCCGAGCCGGACCCGGGCTACTCCGCGCCGGGCGCGACCTACCCGGCCGGCGGCGCCCCGAACACCTGGGCCGACCCGGCCGGCGGCACCGGCCAGCCGCTGCCGCCGCCGAGCCAGACCGACCCGCTGCCGGGCGTGCCGTCGACCGGCGCTCCGCGCCCGTGAGCGGCCGGACCGGCAGAAGGGAGACCACGGCATGACCGTGCCGACGCAGGACCCCGGCTACCAGGCCGCGGGCGCGCCGCACCACGCCGACGAGGTACGCGGCAGCTCGATCGGGCAGTTGATGAGCCAGGTCACCGGCGACCTCTCCACGCTGATGCGCCAGGAGGTCGAGCTGGCCAAGGCCGAGATCCGCCAGGAGGGCAAGAAGGCGGGCAAGGCCGCCGGCCTCTACGGCGGCGCCGGCTTCGGCGGCTACATGGTGGCGCTCTTCGTCTCCGTCGCGGTGTGGCAGTTCCTCGACAACGTCATGGACTCCGGCCTGGCCGCGCTCATCGTGGCGGTGGTGTGGGCCGCGATCGCGGCGGTCCTCTACTCGAAGGCCAAGAAGAACGCCGAGCAGATCCGTGGCCTGAAGCAGACCAACGACAGCGTCCAGCGCATCCCGGACGCACTCAAGCCGCACCCGGAGGGAGTCACCCGATGAGCACCGATCCCGACCAGATCCGCCGGGAGATCGAAGCCACCCGCAACAACCTCAGCTCGGACGTGGACGCCCTGGCGTACAAGGTCAGCCCGAGCCGCATCGTCGACGACCGCAAGCAGCGCGTCCGCAGCGCGCTGACCAACGTGAAGGACAAGGTGATGGGAACCGCTTCCGACCTCGGCCACAGCACCGGCCACGCCGCGCACTCGGTGGGCGACCACGCCTCCTCGGCCGCGTCCACGGTGAGTGACAAGGCGCACTCCGCCGCCGCCACCGTGGGCGACGCCGCGCACCGGGCGCCGCAGGTCGTGCGGCAGAAGTCCCAGGGCAACCCGATCGCCGCCGGCGTGATCGCGTTCGGCGTCGGCATGCTGGTCTCCTCGCTGATCCCGGCCACCCGCCGCGAGCAGGAACTCGCCGCGCAGGTCAAGGAGAAGGCGACCGAGCACAGCGGCGTGGTGAAGGAGAAGCTGGGCGAGGTCGCGAACGAGCTGAAGGACGAGCTGCGCGAGCCGGCCCAGCACGCCGCCGAGTCGGTGCGCTCCACCGCGCAGGACGCCGTGCACGCGGTCAAGGACGACGGCCGCAGCGCCGCCCAGGACGTGCGGGAGAGCGCCCACCAGGCGCGCTCCTGACCGCGATCTGTCAGGCGGGGGCCCGCTGCTAACGCTCCGGCGTCAGCACGGGCCCCCGCCGTCGCATGTCTCGACCCAGCGGGTCAGCTCGTCGGGGCGGTGGCGGGTGGCCAGCCGCCGCAGGGCACGGGTGCTGTGGGCCGCCGTCCGCAGGCGGCTGCCCGCGTACGGCACCCCGCCGCGCAGTCGCCGGCCCACCGCCAGCCAGGCGCACACGCCGCGCTCCAGCACCCAGGCGGGCGCCGCGAGCGTGGTGTGCGCCGGGAAGACCCGGGCCCCGCCGGCCCGTCGCCGGCCCAGCTCCGCCACCGCGACCGTGACCAGTCCGGCCCGCACCAGCAGCCCCGGACGGCGGGCGACGAGCGCGACCGCCGTCGCCGGTAGCACCGCCAGCGCGGCCAGCAGCCACGCCGGCCGGGCCGTCTCGTCGTACGCCTGGCGCACCCGCTGCCCGAGGAAGTGCCCGGTGGTGGGCGGCAGTCGCCGCACGTACAGCCAGGCCGGGGTGGCCGTGCTGCCGCCGTACGCGCGGACGGTCCGGACCAGCTCCAGGTTCTCGAAGAGCACGTCCGGGTCGTAGCCGCCCATCGCCAGGAAGGTGCTCCGGCGCAGCGCCAGCGTGCCCGGCCAGTCCCCGCCGAACACCCGGGCGAGCAGCGTCCGTCCGGTGTCCCACCAGGCGTGCCAGGGCAGCGGGGCGAAGTGGTTCTGCGGCCGGACCAGGTCCACCCGGTCGAGCAGCTCGTGCACCGCGCGCAACCCCGACAGGTCGTACCGGACGTCGTCGTCGGCGATCACCACGTGCTCGTGCCGCGCCAGCGCGACGCCGGTGAGCACCCCGAGCACCTTGCCGTTGCGCCCGCGCAGCGCGGGATCCGGCGGGACGTGCCGGACCAGTCCCCGCCAGGCGTCCGCGTGCCGGGCGAACAGCTCCGGCGGCGAGCCGTCCACCACCACCACGTCCACCCAGCGGCGCAGCTCGCGCAGGTAGCCGGTCAGCTCGTCGAGACCGTGGTCGTCGGCGGCGCGCAGCGGCAGGACGTACGCCATCGGAAGCCGGTCCGGCGCGGGCGCCGCGACGGACCGGCCGGGGTGCGGCAGCGGTGGAACGGTCGCTCGGGTCACGTCGCCTCCGGTCGGCTCGGGTCCCGCGACTTGCCCGGAATGCGGCCCCTGAAACCGTTTCGGCCGCCGTGACCCGGGTAGCGCAGCCGAATACGGACGGGCCGAGCCGTCCGGCTGGAGGAGACGTGATGAGCAGCAACGGAACGAGGTGGGCGCTGGCCGGCGCCGCCGCGGTGACCGCGCTCGGGATCACCCGCACGGTGGCCCGGCGCCGGCGCCGGCACCAACCCGACCGGGAGGACGGCTGGTACGTGGTGCACCGCGGGATCACCGTGGACCGGCCGGTCGACGCGGTGATCGGCTTCTGGACCGACCGGGAGCGGCTCGACCGGGGCCTGGCCGAGTGGGCCACGCTGGAACAGCTCGACGACAACCGGTGGCGCTGCGTGGCCGCCGACCCGGCCGGCGGCGGCACCGGATGGCGGGCCGAGATCACCGTCGACGGTCCGGGCCGGCTGAGCTGGCGCACCACCGACGGGCCGGTGGCCCAGCGGGGCCGCGTCGAGCTGGTCGCCGCGCCGCAGGGCCGGGGCACCGAGATCCGCGCCGAGCTGCGCTGGCGTTCCGGCCCGCTGCGCCGGGCGGTCGGCCTGGCCGGCGGCGACGACCCGGACCTGGCGCTGCGGACCGCGCTGCGCCGGATCAAGTCGCTGATCGAGACCGGGCAGGTGCTGGACACCCGGCACGACCCGTCCGGCCGCAGCCCGCGCCAGGAACGGGCCACCGACAAGGTACGCGAGAAGCTGATCGTGGGAGGACGGCCGTGAGGGCGTTGTGCTGGGAGGGCGTCGGCAAGCTCGCCGTGCGCGACGTGCCGGAGCCGACCATCAGGTCGGCCGGCGACATCATCGTCAAGGTACGCGCGAGCAGCGTCTGCGGTTCCGACCTGCACCTGATCAACGGCTATCTGCCGGCGATGCGCGAGGGGGACGTGCTCGGCCACGAGTTCATGGGCGAGGTGGTGGAGACCGGCCCGGACGTCCGGCGGATCTCGGTCGGCGACCGGGTGGTGGTCGGCTCGGTGGTGGCCTGCGGCTCCTGCTGGTACTGCCGCACCGAGCAGTTCTCGCTCTGCGACAACTCCAACCCGCAGCCGGTCTTCACCGAGAAGCTGTGGGGCCACTCGCCGGCCGGCATCCTCGGCTACTCGCACGCGGCCGGCGGCTACTCCGGCAGCCACGCCGAGTACATCCGGGTGCCGTTCGGCGACGTCGGCGCGTTCACCGTGCCGGACGGCGTGCCGGACGACTCGGTGGTGTTCGCCTCCGACGCGATGCCGACCGGGTGGATGGCGGCCGACTTCTGCGCCCTGAAGGGCGGCGAGGTGGTGGCGGTCTGGGGCGCCGGTGGCGTCGGGCAGATGGCCGCCCGCTCCGCGCAGCTCCTCGGCGCCGAGCGGGTCGTGGTCATCGACCGGCTGCCGGACCGGCTCGCCACCGCGGCCGAGCGGCTCGGCGTGGAGACGATCAACTACGCGGAGACCGACGTGCTGGAGGCGCTGCGCGAACTGACCGCCGGGCGCGGCCCGGACGCCTGCATCGAGGCGGTCGGCATGGAGTCGCACGACGTCGGGCCGACCTACGCGTACGACAGGGCGAAGCAGAGCGTCCGGTTGCAGAGCGACCGGCCGACCTCGGTCCGGCAGGCGATCATGGCGTGCCGCAAGGGCGGCACGGTCAGCATCGTCGGCGTGTACGGCGGCCTGGTGGACAAGTTCCCGCTCGGCGCCGCCATGAACAAGGCGCTCGTGCTGCGGATGGGGCAGATGCACGCCCAGCGCTACATCCCGATGCTGCTGGACCGCGTCGCGGCCGGCGAGATCGACCCCGGCTACCTGGCCACCCACCCGATGTCGCTGGAGCAGGGCGCCCGGGGCTACGAGATCTTCGAGAAGAAGGAGGACGGCTGCCTGCGTACCGTGCTGCACCCGCAGGCGGTCTGACCGGGCCGGCGTCGGGTTCGGGGCGGTGGATCGGGGTAGGTCCAAGAGATGACCGCCGATACCGAACCGCCGCTGCGGCCCGCCGCCCGCGCCTTCGCCGGCAGCGCGGTGGCGCTGGTCGTGGCCGGCGCGATCGCGATGCTGACCCGGCAGCCCTGGCTGTTCCCCAGCCTCGGGCCGGCGATCATGCTGCACGTCGAGCGGCCCGACCGGCCGGAGTCCTCGCCCCGCAACACGGTGGTCGGGCATCTGGTGGCGTTGCTCGCCGGGTACGCCTTCCTGCTGGTCACCGGCCTCGCCGACCAGCCGTCGGCGGTGCAGGAGGGGGTGTCCGGAGCCCGAATCGCCGCCGCCGCCGGCTCGCTCGCGGTCACCGCGGCGGCGCTGGTGCTGCTGAACGCCCCGCACCCGCCGGCCGGCGCGACCACACTGATCGTGAGCCTCGGGTTACTGCACACCCCGGCCCAGCTCGTCGTCGCGTTCGCCTCGGTGCTGCTGGTGACCGCGCTGGACCTGCTGTTCAACCGGGCCACCGGACGGCCGATGCCGCTCTGGTCGGCGCCGAAGAAGGGATGAGCGATGGTGGACCGGATCGCCGACCCGTGGGGGCCGCGCACGCCGTACGGGCCGGGGGAGCGCTGGCCGGTGCGGGTGGACACGTTCCTCGCCGACGGGCACACCGCGGCGGACGTGCAGCGCTGGGTGCCGACCGCCTCGATCCTGCACTCCAACGGCGACGCGATGGACATCGCGGTGGTCGACGACCGGATCGTCGGCGTGCGCGGCCGGGCCGGGGACCGGGTCAACCACGGCCGGGTCGACCCGAAGGACCTGTACGGCTGGCAGGCCAACCACAGCCCGGACCGGCTGCGCCGCCCGCTGGTGCGTGACGGCGACCGGCTGGTGGAGACGGACTGGGACACCGCGATGGGGCGGATCGTGGCCCGCTCCCAGGAGCTGCGGGAGGGCCCCGGCGGGTGGGGGCACTTCGGCTTCTACACCAGCGGCCAGCTCTTCCTGGAGGAGTACTACACGCTCGGCGTGATCGGCAAGGCCGGGCTGGGCACGCCGCACATGGACGGCAACACCCGGCTCTGCACGGCCACCGCCGCGGCGGCGCTGAAGGCGTCCTTCGGCACCGACGGGCAGCCCGGCTCGTACACCGACGTGGACCACTGCGACGCGATCGCGCTCTGGGGGCACAACGTCGCGGAGACCCAGACCGTGCTCTGGATGCGGATGCTGGACCGGCGGCGCGGGCCGAACCCGCCGGCCATGCTCGCGGTCGACCCGCGGGCCACCCCGGTGGCCCGGGAGGCCGACGTGCACCTGGCGCTGCGCAACGGCACCAACATGGCGTTGCTCAACGGCCTGCTCCGGGAGCTGATCCACCGCGGCTGGCACGACGAGGCGTACGTCGCGGCGCACACCGTCGGCTTCGAGGAGCTGTGCCGGGTGGTGGACGACTACCCGGTCGCGAAGGTCGCGGAGATCTGCGACCTGCCGGCCCGGGACATCGAGCGGGCCGCCGAGCTGCTCGGCGGGTCGCAGCGGCTGCTGTCCACCGTGCTCCAGGGCTTCTACCAGTCCAACCAGGCCACCGCCGCGGCCTGCCAGGTCAACAACCTGCACCTGATCGGCGGCATGCTCGGCCGCCCCGGCGCCGGCCTCTACCAGATGAACGGGCAGCCCACCGCCCAGAACAACCGGGAGTGCGGCGCCGACGGCGACCTGCCCGGGCTGCGCAACTGGGAGAATCCCGCGCACGTCGCCGAGCTGGCCCGGCTCTGGAACGTCGACATCGACACCATCCCGCACTGGTCGCCGCCCACCCACGCGATGCAGATCTTCCGGTACGCCGAGCAGGGCTCGGTCAAGCTGCTCTGGATCTCGGCCACCAACCCGGCCGTGTCCCTGCCCGACCTGGCCCGGATCCGCCGCATCCTGGCCCGGCCGGAGCTGTTCGTGGTGGTGCAGGACCTCTTCCTGACCGAGACCGCGGAGCTGGCCGACGTGGTGCTGCCGGCCGCCACCTGGGGCGAGAAGACCGGCACGTTCACCAGTGTCGACCGCACCGTGCACATCTCCGACAAGGCGGTCGAGCCACCCGGCGAGGCCCGCCCCGACCTGGACATCTTCCTCGACTACGCGCGCCGGATGGACTTCCGCGACCGCGACGGGAACCCGTTGATCCCCTGGACCGGGCCGGAGGAGGTGTTCCGGGCGTGGCAGGAGTGCAGCCGGGGCCGGCCCTGCGACTACACCGGCATCACCTACGACCGCCTGCGTGCCGGGGGCATCCAGTGGCCGTGCGACGAGGCGCACCCGGACGGCACCGAACGGCTCTACACCGACGGCGTCTTCCACACCGACCCGGACTACTGCGAGACGTACGGCCACGACCTGGCGACCGGCGCGGAGCTGCTGGCGGAGGAGTACCGCGCGAAGGAGCCGGGCGGCCGGGCGTTCCTACACGCCACGCCGTACCAGCCGTCGCCGGAGGTGCCCGGCGACGACTATCCGCTGCTGCTGACCACCGGCCGTACCGTCTACCAGTTCCACACCCGCACCAAGACCGGCCGGTCCACCCAGCTCGACCACGCCGCGCCGGAGTCCTGGCTGGAGCTGAACCCGGCCGACGCGTCTCGGCTCGGCGTCGGCGAGGGTGACCTGGTCCGGGTCGAGTCGCCGCGCGGCCTGGTGCGGGCCCGGGCCCGGCTCTGCGGGGTCCGCCCCGGCCTGGTCTTCCTGCCGTTCCACTACGGCTACTGGGACACCGACGACGGCCCCGCCCCGGGTGCGGGACGGCACGACCGGGCGGCGAACGAGCTGACGATCACCGCCTGGGACCCGGTGTCCAAACAACCGATCTTCAAGGTGGCCGCCGTCCGGGTGGTCCGGGAGGCCGGCTCGGACGGCCGGCCCTCGCCCGCACCCACGGTCGGCGGGTCCGCCCCGCCGGCGGGCTCCGGCATCCCGGCCACCGTGGGCGGGCCGGCCGCCGAGGCGTCGTCGGAGGTGCAGTGAGATGCAGTTGGCGCACTACCTGGGGCTCCTGCACCGGGCGCAGGACCGCCTCGGCGACGCGTTCGCCGAGGTGGGCGCCGCGCACCGGGACGAGCCGGACGTCTTCCACACCTGCGAGCGGCTGGCCGCCCGGTCCCGCGCGCACGCGGCGGCGCTGGCGCCGTTCACCCGCCGGTACGCCGAGGACGCCCCCGCCGAACCGGACCGGCTGCACTCCGAGCTGTTCTCCGGCACCCGCACCGGGCCGCTGGGGTTGCTGCGCGACCTCCAGGACCTCTACCTGATGGCCGCCGAGTGCGACATCTGCTGGACCGTGGTGGGGCAGGCCGCGTACGGCGCGCGGGACGCGGAGCTGCTGGCCGTGGTGCACTCGTGCGAACGGGAGACCGCGACCCAGCTCAAGTGGCTGCGTACCCGGATGAAGCAGGCCGCGCCGCAGGCGCTGGTGGTGGCGTCCTGACCGGCCGGCCGTACGCCGTCGACCCGGCCGGCCGAGGTCCCGTCGACACTCAGCCGGCCGGCCGTACGCCGTCGATGACCAGCCGGCTGGGCGGCAGCGTCGGCATCCGGGTGAGGTCGAGCGCCAGGTCCTGCGGCGGGACGCGGTAGCTCATCGCGCCGGTCAGGTTGGCCACCGCCCGCTTCATCAGGTCGATCGTGATCCACTCGCCGGCGCAGCGGTGACCCGAGAAGTGGTCGCCGCCGCCCTGCGGGACCAGGCCGAACGGGTCGTCCCGCCAACCGGCGAACCGCTCCGGCCGGAACCGCTCCGGCTCCGGCCACAGCTCCGGGTGGTGGTTGGTGCCGTACAGGTCGAGCACCACCCGGCGGCCCTGCGGGAACGCGTACCCCCGCCACTCGAACGAGCGGCGCACCCGCGCGGCGGCCAGCGGGAAGAACGGGTAGTAGCGGCGGACCTCCTGCACGAACTGCTCGGTCGCGTCGTCGTCGCCGCGTACCCGGTCGCGCCAGTGCGGGTGGTCGTGCAGCGCCAGCGCGGCGAAGACCACGTACCGGTCCACCGCGACCGTGGGGCGCAGCACGTTGAGCAGCTCCACCGCGGCGATCCGGCGGGGCAGCGGCTGGCCGCGTTCGTCCCGGTGTTCGGCGACGATCCGCAGCGCGCTGCCCTCGGGCGCGGGCAGCGCGCCCGCGCGGACCCGCTCGACCAGCGCGCCGGCCCAGCGTTCGGCCCGACGGCGGCCGATCAGGCCGCGCCAGTGCTTCGGGCCCAGCACCGCCGGTCCCTCGATCATGGCGTGCATCTCGGCGGTGCGACGGCGCACGTCGGCCTCGGCCAGCGGCACCCCGGCCCAGGCCCAGACCGCGCGGGTCAGCAGCCGACCCATCTCGTCGTAGAGCACCACCGGCCCGTGTTCCGCCCAGACCGGGATCCGGGCCCGCCACTCGTCGTCGAAGAGCTGCCCGAGCCGCCGGACCGCGGCCGGCGTCATCATCGACATGAACATCGCCTTGCGGGCACGGTGCGCCGCCCCGTCGAGGCCCTGGACGCCACCCACCCCGGTCAGCGTGCGCTGGCCGCGCATCGGCGTGGCGCCCCGCCTGACGAACCGCTCCTCGTCGTAGAACAGCTCGGCGGCCTCCCGGCCGCGTAGGCAGATGGTCGGCTCCAGCATCAGCCGGATCTGCACGACGTCGGAGCCCAGCCGGTCGCAGCGGGCGCCGACGAAGCGGTAGCCCTCCCGGAAGTAGGCCAGCGTGCTGTCCGGGCTGCGGTCGCTCGGCATGGTGCTCATCTCGGTTGCTCCTGACCCGGCTCGGCGACCCTGCGCGATCTGCGCTTCCTGGACCCTGCGTGGTCTGCGCTACCTACCCGGGCCGGGGCGGCCGAATCCTCCGTTTCCGCAGATCCGCCCGCCCGGGGGAGGGCGGACCACCCACCCAGGCGCTGGCCCCTCCCGGGGCGCGGAAAAGCTGGTTGGCTCGTACCCGGACCGGCGGTGGCCGGTCCGGCCCCCGCCGGGCCCGGCGTCCGGCGGGCGGTCACCGGCGACGGGGGAGGCACGGATGCGCGACAACCGGGCGGCGCGGCGGTATCACCGCGACGGGACGGCCGGGCTGCGGGGCGGCGACCGGGCGGAGTCGCTGACCGGCGGGCCCCGGCGGGCCGGGGCCCGCCCGCCGGGGTTCTTCACCGTGCACCTCGGCTTCGTGGCCGCCGACCCCGCCGTCGCGCGGGAGCTGGCCGTCGCGTACGCGGAAGCGCTCGACCTGCTCCGCCCGGAGCTGGCGCTCGGCGCGGCGGCGCTGTCCCCGGCCGACGCCTGGCACCGCGCCGAGCGGCTGTTCTGCGGGGCGGCCGGTCCCGACGGCGAGCGGTGCGCCGACGTGACCGGCCATCCCGGCTTCCACCATGCGCCCGGGCCGGGCGGCCTCGGCTGGGGCGACGGTGACTGATCCGGCCGGCTCAGTCCAGGTCGAACTCCCCGTCCTGGGCGCCCGCCACGAACGCGTCCCACTCGGCCTGGGTGAAGACCAGGACCGGGCCGTCCGGCTCGGCCGAGTTGCGCATCCCGATCAGGTCGTCGACGAAAGCCACCTCGACGGCGCCCTCGGACGTGTCGCCCTCCGCTCGCTGCCAAACCGCCCGAGAAAGGTCGAAATCGCCCTTGGGGTGTTGACCCATCGTTTTCCCTCCATCGCCACGCGTCACGGGAAGGCCCGTGCGGACCTCATCGGGCAGGATAAGCGGATGCCGAGCCTGACCCGTGCAGAGGCGACCGCGCGTGGCGCGTCGATCACCGTCGAGTCCTATCAGGTGGACCTCGACGTGACCGGCGACGTCGAGCGGTTCCGCTCCACCACCACCATCCGGTTCCGGGCCACCCCCGGCGCCGAGACGTTCGTCGACGTCAAGCCCCGCCGACTCCTGCGGGTCCGCCTCAACGACCGGGACCTCGATCCGGCCCTGCTGGTCGACGGGCGACTGCCGCTCACCGGGCTGGTGGACACCAACGAGATCACCGTCGAGGCCGAGATGGCCTACTCCAACACCGGCGAGGGGTTGCACCGCTTCGTCGACCCGGCCGACGGCGAGACGTACCTGTACGCGATGTCCTTCCTGGACGACGGGCCGCGCATCTTCGCCGCCTTCGACCAGCCCGACCTGAAGGCCCCGGTCACGCTGGCGGTCACCGCGCCACCGGAGTGGACGGTGGCCGCGAACGGGCAGCTCGCCGACCGGCCGGCGCCGGGCCGGTGGGAGTTCGCCCCGACCGCACCGCTGGCCACCTACCTCGTCTCGCTGGTCGCCGGGCCCTGGCACGTGCTGCGCGCCGAGCACGACGGCATTCCGCTCGGGTTCTACTGCCGGCGTTCGCTCGCGGCGCACCTCGACGCCGACGCGGACGAGATCCTCACCGTCACCCGGCGGTGCCTCGACCGCTTCCACCAGCTCTTCGCCGAGCGCTACCCGTTCGGCAAGTACGACCAGGCGTTCGTGCCCGAGTTCAACGCCGGCGCGATGGAGAACCCGGGCCTGGTGACGCTGCGCGACGACTACGTCTTCCGCTCCGCGGTCACCGACAGCCAGCGGGAGTACCGCGCCACCGTGATCGCCCACGAGATGGCGCACATGTGGTTCGGCGACCTGGTCACCATGCGCTGGTGGGACGACCTGTGGCTGAACGAGTCGTTCGCGGAGTACCTCGGCACCCGGGTCACCGCCGAGGCCACCCGCTTCGACCAGGCCTGGACCACCTTCGCGCTGCGCCGCAAGGCGTGGGGATACGCCGCCGACCAGCGCCCCTCCACCCACCCGGTGGCGCCCGAGGAGGTAGCCGACGCGGCGGCGGGCCTGCTCAACTTCGACGGCATCTCGTACGCCAAGGGCGCCGGGGTGCTGCGCCAGCTCGTCGCCTGGCTCGGTGACGACGTGTTCCTCGCCGGTCTGAACGCGCACTTCGCCGCACACCGGTTCGGCAACGCCACCCTCGCCGACCTGCTCGACAGCCTCGCCTCGGCCGCCGGCCGGGACCTCGGCGGCTGGGCCGAGCGGTGGCTGCGCCGGGCGCAGGTCAACACGCTGCGGATGGAGACCGCGGTGGACGCCGACGGCCGGTGGACCGAGGTGGCGGTGACGCAGACCGCGCCGACGACCCATCCGGTGCTGCGACCGCACCGCATCGGCGTGGCCCACCACACCGCCGAGGGCCCGACGCGCCGGTTCGAGGTCGACCTCGACCCGGACGCCGACGGCGGCCGGACGCCGCTGCCCGAGCTGACCGGTCAGCCCGCCACCGGCCTGCTGCTGCCCAACGCGGGCGACCTCACGTTCGCCAAGATCCGGCTCGACGCGGCCTCCGCCGACGCGGTGCCGATGCTGCTCCCCGGCCTCGACGACCCGCTGGCCCGGGCGCTGCTCTGGGGGGAGGCGCTGGACGCCGCCACCGACGGCGAGCGGCCGGTCGCCGAGCTGGTCGCCCTGATCACCGCCGCGCTGCCGGCCGAGACCGAGGTGATCATCGCGGAGGACGTGCTCGCGCTCAGCCGCAACCTCGTCGACCGCTACCTGGAGCCGCTGGCCCGGGACGCGGCGCTGCTGCGGATCGCCGAGGCGTGCCGGGCGCTGCTGGTCGGCGCACCCGCCGGCGGTTCGCTCCAGCTCGCCGCCGTGCGGGGCCTGATCGGCGCCACCACTGATGCCGACCTGCTCCGCGGTTGGCTGGCCGGCGCGGACGTGCCGGAGGGGCTGGCGGTCGACGCCGACCTGCGCTGGGCGCTGCTGCACCGGCTGGTGGTGCTGGGTGGCGCCGGCGAGGCGGAGATCGCCGCCGAGTCGGCCGCCGACCGCAGCGCGACCGGCGCCGAGCGGGCGGCCGACTGCCGGGCGGCCCTGCCGGACGCCGACGCCAAGCGGGCGGCCTGGGAGATCATCGTCGACAACACCGAGCTGTCGAACCGGTTGGTGGAGGCCACCGCCGAGGGGTTCTGGCAGCCGGAGCAGGCCGAGCTGACCGCCGGGTACGTCGAGCGTTACTTCGCCGAGATGCCGGCGACCGCGCGTCTGCGTACCGCGTGGGTGGCCGACCGGGTGGCGGCCGTGGCGTTCCCGCGCTACGCCGTGACGCAGTCCACCCGGGAACTGGCCGCGGCGTTGCTGGCCCGCGACGACCTGACGCCGGGGCTGCGCCGGCGGGTCGTCGACCTGGACGACGACCTGCGCCGCGCGCTGGTGGCCCGGACGGCGGTGGCCGCCGTGGGCGCCTGACCGACGCCTCGCGCCGGGCGGCCGACCGCCCGCCCGGCGCGAGCCGGCGACCCCGGCCGACCGACCCCGGCCGACCGACACCGGGGCGCGGCCTAGGATCGCGGGGTGGAGGAAGACATCCGGCGGATCGGCATCATGGGTGGCACGTTCGACCCGATCCACCACGGTCACCTGGTGGCGGCGAGCGAGGTGGCCGACCGGTTCGGGCTGGACGAGGTGGTCTTCGTGCCGACCGGGCAACCATGGCAAAAGGCGGACGAACCGGTCAGCCCGGCCGAGGACCGTTACCTGATGACCGTGATCGCGACCGCCTCCAACCCCCGCTTCCAGGTGAGCCGCGTCGACATCGACCGCGGCGGCCCCACCTACACCGTCGACACGCTGCGCGACCTGCACGCCGAGTACGGCCCGAAGGCGCAGCTCTTCTTCATCACCGGCGCGGACGCGCTGGAGCGGATCCTCTCCTGGAAGGATCTGGACGACGTCCTGGAGTTGGCCCACTTCATCGGGGTGACCCGCCCCGGCTTCGAGTTGACCGACAAGCACCTGCCGGCCGACTCGGTCAGCCTGGTGCAGGTGCCCGCCATGGCCATCTCCTCGACCGACTGTCGGGCCCGGGTCGGCCGGGGCGAGCCGGTCTGGTACCTGGTACCGGACGGTGTGGTGCAGTACATCGCCAAACGGCGCCTCTACCAGCGATGATCTCGCCCGTTATCGCCCTGTTCATGCCGATAACCGGCCAGAACTGACAGGTCGTCACGCCGCCCGGTGTGAGAGGCTTGGAGAGTCGCACGGTTGATCGAAGGAGAACGGTGACCACCATTCCGGAACGCGCCTACGAGCTGGCGATGGCCGCTGCCCAGGCCGCGGCCGACAAGAAGGCACAGGACATCGTCATCATCGACGTGGGCGACCAGCTCGCGATCACCGACGCGTTCCTGGTGGCCTCCGCTCCGAACGAGCGTCAGGTCCTCGCCATCGTCGACGCCATCGAGGAGCGCCTGCTGGAGCTGCCGGAGAAGGCCAAGCCGGTCCGTCGCGAGGGTGAGCGGGGCGGTCGCTGGGTGCTGCTCGACTACGTCGACATCGTGGTGCACGTCCAGCACACCGAGGAGCGCGAGTTCTACGCGCTCGACCGGCTCTGGAAGGACTGCCCGCAGATCCCGTTCGTGGACCGCGACCTCGCCGACTCGGCCGCCGGCACCGCCACCGCCGAATGACCCGCCTGATCATCTGGCGGCACGGCAACACCGACTGGAACGCGCAGAGCCGCGTCCAGGGCCAGACCGACGTGCCGCTCAACGACCTCGGCCGGGAACAGGCCCGTGCCGCCGCGCCGGTGCTGGCCGCGCTGCGTCCGGACGCCATCGTCGCCAGCGACCTGCGCCGCGCGGCCGACACCGCCGCCGCGCTGGCCGCGGTGACCGGGCTGCCGGTCCGTTCCGACCCGCGGCTGCGCGAGCGGCACTTCGGCGAGTGGCAGGGCCTGGCCCTGACCGAGGCCGCCGAGCGGTTCCCCGACGAGTTCGCCCGCTGGCGGGCCGGCGACCCCGACCCCGGCGCCGGCATCGAG
The DNA here is from genome assembly GCF_044455765.1 of Micromonospora sp. NPDC051141. Lineage (NCBI taxonomy): Bacteria > Bacillati > Actinomycetota > Actinomycetes > Micromonosporales > Micromonosporaceae > Micromonospora > Micromonospora sp. NPDC051141. The sequence continues at coordinate 246,322 of NZ_JBITFD010000011.1, read as the reverse complement.
AGCCTGCACGATCTGGGCACGCGGCTCGGCGCCGCGTTCCGCGACGCGGCCGACCTGGCCGCCGGCGGAACCGTGGTGGTCGCCACCCACGGCGGCGGAGCCCGACAGGGCGTGGGCCACCTGCTCGGCTGGGATCACGCGGTGCTGCGCAGCGTCGGGTCGCTGGGCAACTGCCACTGGACCGAGCTGCGCCACGACGACGCCCGCGGCTGGCACCTGCGCGCGCACAATGTCGGGCTGATCACCCAGCCGGCGCTCACCGACGCGGTCTGAGCCGGTCGGCCCCGGCGCGGCGCCGCGACATCGGCTAGCGTGCCGGTCATGCCCGTAGCGGTCGTCACCGACTCCACCGCCTACCTGCCCCCCGATCTGGTCCGCGCGCACCGGCTCACCGTCGTCCCGCTGACCGTCGTGCTCAACGGCGCCGAAGGGCTGGAGGGCATCGAGACCTTCCCGGCGGACGCCACCCGCGCGCTGGGTGCCCGGCGCGTCTCGGTGAGCACCTCCCGGCCCGCGCCGGAACAGTTCGCGCAGGTCTACCGCGCGTTGCTCGCCGACGGCGCGGACGGCGTGGTCTCCGTGCACCTCTCCGCCGAGCTGTCCGGCACCGTCGACGCCGCCCGGCTCGCCGCCGCCGAGGTCGGCGACGACCGGGTCGCGGTGGTGGACAGCCGCTCCACCGGCATGGGGCTCGGCTTCCCGGCGCTCGCCGCGGCCTCGGCCGCCGCCGGGGGCGCCGACCTGACCGGGGTACGCGCGGCGGCGCTGGACGCGATCGACCGGACCACCATTTTCTTCTACGTCGACACGCTGGAGTTCATGCGTCGGGGCGGCCGGATCAACGCGGCCGAGGCGCTGCTCGGCACCGCGCTCTCGGTCAAGCCGATCATGCACATGCCGGACGGCGCGATCGTGGTGCGGGACAAGGTCCGCACCGCCAGCCGGGGCGTGGCGCGCCTGGTCGGCCTGGCCGTCGAGGCGGCCGGCGACCACGACGTCGACCTCGGCGTGCACCACCTCGCCGCCCCGCAGCGCGCCGAGGCGTTGCTGGCGGCGCTGACCGAGCGGCTGGGGGACCGGCTGCACGACACGTACGTCACCGAGGCCGGTGCGGTGGTCGCCGCGCACGCCGGTCCCGGGCTGGCCTGCGTGGTCGTCCACCGCCGCCCGTGACGGTTCCGGTGGCGGACGGTCACCGGGCACGCCGCGGTCGCCCGCACGCTACGTTGGCCGGATGAACGCGCGGTCGTACGTCGTCACCGGAGGCGGGCGGGGGGTCGGTCGGGCCGTCGTCGAACGGTTGGCCGCCGACGGTGGGGCGGTGGTCGTGGTCGAACGGGACGACAGCGCGCTCGACTGGCTGACCGGGCACCCGGCCGCCGACCGGCTGCACGCGGTCACCGGGGACGCCGCCGACGAGGCGGTCGCCGGCCGGGCCGCCGACCGCGCCGAGGCGTCCGCGCCGCTGGCCGGCTGGGTGAACAACGCCGCGGTCTTCCGCGACGGCGACCTGCACCGGGTGCCCGCGACCGAGGTGTTCGACCTGATCGCGGCCAATCTGCGCCCCGCCGTGGTGGGGGCCGGCACGGCGGTACGCCGGTTCCTGGCCGCCGGGAGCGGCGGCGCGATCGTCAACGTCTCCTCCCACCAGGCCCGCCGGGCGGTGCCGGGCGCCCTGCCGTACGCCACCGCGAAGGCCGCCGTGGAGGGGCTGACCCGGGCGCTCGCGGTCGACTACGGCCGGCACGGCATCCGCACCAACGCGGTCGCGCTCGGCTCGATCCACACCGAACGGCACGCCGCCTACCTGGCCGGGCTGGACCGGGCCGGGGTGGAGCACGTCGAGTCGGAGCTGGCCCGACTGCACCCGGTGGGCCGGATGGGGCGTACCGGGGAGGTGGCCGACGTGGTCGCGTTCCTGCTGTCGGCGGCGGCCTCGTTCGTCAACGGTGTGACGCTGCCGGTCGACGGCGGTCGGGCCGCGCTCGGGCTGGACCCGGAGGCCCGCGACGAGGAGGCGTAGCGGGGGATGTCCCTGCACACTTGATGGCGTAAGTGAGTCATCTCCTGAACCGTTCTCAGCATCACGTGCGTAGCTTGCGCCAGGGCCCCGGCCGTCCGCCCCGTTGGGGCGGAGCCCGCGGTCAACGGTCCCCAGCACCCGCGGCGGACGTATCGTTAGCACACCGGCGGCATGAGCGGGTGATTGTCCACAAGGGCACCGCCGTCCACAGGCGAGAGGTCGCGGACCGATCGACAGGCTCGCTGTCGTCGTAGCGTCCTGAGCCGTGCCAGACGACGAGGAAGCGACGGTACGGCGGCGGCTCGCCCGGTTGTTCGCGCCGGCGGGCAGGACGGTCGCCGTCCAGACTCCCGCCGGCAGTGCGCGAGATGTCGTCCGAGCGATAGCCCTCAAGCCGTCACCCGCGTATCCCCCTACCGAGCCGTGGGGTCTCCGGGATCCCGAAGCTCAGCCGGGCGAGCCGGGCCGTTCCGGGCGGCGACCCGGCCATGGGGAGCCTGATCGCGGACCGGACCATCCGTTCGGCGCGGACCGGGTGCCCACCGGCGATGACGACAGGTCTGCCGAAGATCCGCCCGAGGAGTCCCGAGCGACCGCAGGAGGCATGGCGGTCCGGCTGCCCGGGCCGGGCGCGTTCGACCCGGGTCGGCGGGGCGTCCGCGTCCTGGCCGTGGTGGCCGCGATCGTCGTCCTGGTGGCCGCCGTCTGGGCGTGGCGATCCCGGCCGAGCGCCGAACCGGTCCGGCCGTCCGCGCCGGTCGGCGAGCCGCCGACCGGCGCGGCGACGCGGGCGCCGGTCGGTGCGGGGACCGAAGCGACCGACCCGGCGGGTCCGTCCGGCCAGGTGGTCGTCACGGTCGCCGGCAAGGTCCGCCGCCCCGGGCTGGTCCGGCTCCCGGCCGGCGCCCGGCTGGCCGACGCCCTGACGGCGGCCGGGGGAGCGCTGCCCGGGATCGACGTGGCACTGCTCAACCCCGCCCGCAAGGTCACCGACGGTGAGCTGATCCTGGTCGGCGTCACCGCCCCGCCCGGACAGCCCGCACCGGGTCCGGCGGCCGGCGGCGGCGCGCCGGGTGGACCGGCGGCGGGGCCGGTCAACCTGAACACCGCCACGCTGGCCCAGCTCGACGCGCTGCCCGGCGTCGGCCCGGTGCTCGCCCAGCGGATCCTCGACCACCGGGACCAGCACGGCGGGTTCCGGTCCGTGGCCGACCTGCGTCAGGTCGACGGCATCGGGGACGCCCGCTACGAGCAGCTCAAGGAACTGGTGACGGTGTGAGCGCCGACGGTGGGGAGGCCGGGCCGGACCTGCGACTGGCCGGCTTCGCGGTGGCGGCCTGGCTCGCCGCGCTGGCCGGGCTGCACCTCCCCGTCCGGTGGACCGTCGGGCTGGCCGCCGTCGCCGCCGCGCTCGCGCTCGTCGCGGGCCTACACCTCGGCGGCGTGCTGGGTCACCCCGTCCGCCCGGCGCGCCGGTACGGCTGGATCGCCGTCACCGTCCTGCTCGGCGCGCTCTGCGGGGCGGCGGCCACCGGGGCACGGGTCGCGGTCCGCGACGCCGCCCCGGTCCGGGCGCTCGTCGCCGAACGCGCGCTTGTCACCGCCGACCTGGTGGTCCGGGACGACCCCCGCCCGGTGCGCGGCGCTCCCGGCCGCGCGGCCACCCTGCTGGTCCGGGTCGATCTGGTACGCCTCACCGGCGCCGACGGCGGTCAGGTCACCGGCCCACTGCGCGGTCTGGTGCTCGCCACCGACCCCGGCTGGCGGGGGCTGCTGCCGGGGCAACGGGTCACCACCCGGGGACGGCTCGGCGCGTCGCGCGGCGGCGACCTGACCGCGGCGGTGCTCTCGGCCACCGGGCCGCCCACCCGGCACGGCCCCGCGTCGTGGCCGCAGCGGGCGGCCGGCGCGTTGCGGGCCGGATTGCAGCGGGCCTGCGAGCCGTTGCCGGACGCCCCGGGCGGGCTGCTGCCCGGCCTGGTGGTGGGCGACACCAGCCGGCTGTTGCCCGAGGTGGAGGAGGACTTCCGGGCCACCGGGATGACGCACCTCAACGCGGTGTCGGGGTCCAACGTGGCCATCGTGGTGGGAGCGGTGCTGCTGCTGGCCCGTTGGGCGCGCGCCGGTCCGCGTACCGCCGTGGCGCTCTGCGGCCTGGCGCTTGTCGGCTTCGTCATCCTGGTGCGGCCCTCGCCGAGCGTGGTGCGGGCCGCGGCGATGGGTGCGATCGGGCTCGCCGCGCTGGCCGCCGGGCGGCCCCGGGCGGCGCTGCCCGCCCTGGCCGCGGCGGTCGCCGGGCTGGTGCTGCTGGACCCGGATCTGGCCGGCGATCCGGGCTTCGCGCTGTCGGTCTGTGCCACCGGCGGGCTGCTGCTGCTCGCGCCGGGCTGGCGGGACGCGCTGCGTCGTCGGGGCGTACCGCCGGGGTTGGCGGAGGCGTTGGCGGTGCCGGCTGCCGCACAGCTCGCCTGCGGCCCGGTGATCGCCGGGCTGTCGGCGACCGTCAGCCTGGTGGCGGTGCCGGCGAACCTGCTGGTGGTGCCCGCCGTTGCACCGGCCACGGTGCTGGGTGTGCTCGCCGCGGTGTTGTCGCCGGTGTGGCCGGCCGGCGCGGAGTTTCTCGCCTGGCTGGCGAGCTGGCCGGCGCGTTGGCTGGTGGCGGTGGCGACCCACGGGTCCGGGTTGCCGGCCGGGAACCTGCCCTGGCCGGGCGGGGTGACCGGCGGCCTGCTGCTGACCGCCGTGAGCGTGGCGCTGCTGCTCGCCACCCGGCGACGTCGGGCCCGCCGGCTGGTCGCGGTCGTGGCGCTCGCCGTGGTGCTGGGCGCGCTGCCGATCCGGTTGCTCGCCTCGGGGTGGCCGCCGCGTGACTGGTTGGTGGTGGCGTGCGCGGTGGGCCAGGGCGACGCCGTCGTGCTGTCGGTCACGCCCGGGCGGGTCGTGGTGGTCGACGCCGGCCCGGAGCCGTCCGGCGTGGATGCCTGTCTGCGCCGCCTGCGCGTACGCGAGGTGTCGTTGCTGGTGGTCAGCCACTTCCACGCCGACCACGTGGGCGGGGTGGCCGGGGTGTTCCGGGGCCGGCGGGTCGGCGCGGTGGTGGGTCCGCCCTGGTCCGAGCCGCCCTACGGGGTGGCCCAGGTGCGCGAGGCGGCCCGTCGGGGTGGCGCATCGCTCGCCCCGGCGTCGGCGGGTTGGCGCTGGCGGGCCGGCGCGGTGGAGCTGGTCGCGGTCGGGCCGCCGTACCCGTTGCGCGGCAGCCGCTCCGACCCGAACAACAACTCCCTGGTGCTGACCGCCACGGTGGCCGGTGTGCGGGTCCTGCTGGCCGGGGACGCCGAGACCGAGGAGCAGCGGGCGTTGCTGGAGACGGTGCCGGCCGGCGCGTTCCGGGCCGACGTGCTGAAGGTGGCGCATCACGGGTCCGCCTACCAGGACCCGGACTTCCTCGCCACGGTGCGCCCGGCGGTCGCGCTGGTCTGCGTCGGTGTCGACAACGACTACGGGCATCCCAACCCCGGTCTGCTGGGACGGTTGAGCAGGGGCGGCGCGCGGGTGATGCGTACCGACACCGACGGGGACGTGGCCGTCGTGAGGGTCGGGGCCGGCCTGGCGGTGGTGGCGCGTGGCACCGGGCCCGGACGGTCGCGGTGACGCTCCGCCCGCCACGCTGCCGCGGTCGCTGGCAGCGCCAACCGCCGGCTTGGCCTGCTGACGGCCAGACGGCCAACGACGGTCAGGCGGGGCAAAAGCCCTGGTCAGAGGATACTGCCATAGGTCAAACCTGATGAATGTCGATAGATTTGGCGTATCTGCAATTTAGCCGGTCATCTATGGATTTGATGCCCCAGAGTGGGTCAACCTGGGGCCACCGTACGGGCGACCATGTCTCGACAAGCGAAGGGAACTCCAGCCATGAAGAACAAGAAGCTCATCCTCGCCGGCGCGGGGGCGGCACTGGCCGGCGGCCTCCTGCTGGCCGTGCCCCTGACTGCCGCCGCCGACCCCGGCTCCACTGCGGCCGCCAAGTCGCAGGCGGCGATGGCTCCGACGTCCCAGCGGACCGGCACCTCGGTGTCGGTGTCGCCGGGGGCCAACGGGGTCGCCACCGTCACCTGTCCGGCCGGCACGATCGTGACCGGCGGTGGCGGCCAGACGTCCGCCTTCGACATCTTCATCACCGACTCCTTCGCCTCCGGCAACGGCTGGGCGGTGCGCGGCAGCAACCGGGGCGCGACGGTCCAGACCATCAGGGCCGTCGCCATCTGCATCGGCTAGTCGTGGCGACCAGGGGCCTCGTCGACGGCGTGACGGCCTGAGACCAGGCGAGACCTCCGGTGAGGCGTGCGGTGTCGACGCCCACGACCGGACCGGAGGTCTCCTGGTCGCCGACGGTCCGGGGTACTTCCCGGTCGGCACGTGCGCTGGTCGACCGGACGAGCGCGGTGCTGCTGGGCGCGGCAGAGCCGAGCGGTACCCCATCCGCCGCCGGGTGCCGCCGCTGTGCAGGCCGTCCAGGTCGGAGCCAGCCCAGCGGTGGCGGCGCGTGGTACCGGGCCCGGACGGTCGCGCTGAGCGCGTTGGGTTCTGTTGCTATAGATGCAGGATCAAGGGAAATGTCTGGATTTGCGCTGAGTGCGGGCCGGGCCGTCACAGTCCGCGATGAGCAGGCACGATCCGCCCCGAGGGCGTGCGAGTATGTGCGACGTGACCCCCGCCAGCCTGCCTCCCATTCTGCTCGTCCTCGGCGACGAGGAGCTGCTCGCCACGCGCGCGGTCTCCGACGCGGTCGCCCGGGCCCGCGCGGTGGACCCCGACGTGGACGTGCGGGAATACCAGGCCGGCTCGCTGGCGGTCGGTGAGATCGACGAGATGCTGAGCCCGTCCCTGTTCGGCGGTCGCCGGGTGCTGGTGCTCCGCTCCGGCCAGGACGCCCGCAAGGACCTGTCCGCCGCGCTGCTGGCGTACGCCAAGAACCCCGACCCGGACGTGCAACTCGTGGTGCTGCACGTGGGCGGCGCCAAGGGCAAGGCGTTCGCCGACGGCCTGCGATCGGCGGGCGCCACCGTGGTGCCGGCGGGCAAACTCAAGGGGCACCGTGAGCGGGTCGCCTTCGTCCGGGACGAGATCCGCCGCCATGGCGGAAAGTGTGCCGAGGACGCGGCCGAGGCGCTGATCGCGGCCGTCGGCAACGACCTGCGTGAGCTGGCCGCCGCCTGCTCACAGCTCGTCGCCGACACCGACGGTCGGATCGACGCCGAGACGGTCGCCCGCTACTACCGGGGCCGGGTCGAGGTGACCGGCTTCACCGTGGCCGACGCGACGATGGTCGGCGACGTGCCCGGCGCCCTGGAGGCGCTGCGCTGGGCGCTGCACGTCGGGGTCGATCCGGTGCCCATCGCGGACGCGCTCGCCGACGGCGTGCGGACCGTGGCCCGGGTCGCCTCGGCCGGACGGGGCAGCGCCTACCAGCTCGCCAGCAGCCTGGGCATGCCGGCGTGGAAGATCGAGCGGGCCCAACGCCAGGCTCGGGGCTGGACGCCGGAGGGCCTGGTCACGGCGATGCGGGCCGCCGCCGAGTGCAACGCGGCGGTCAAGGGCGGTGCCGACGACCGGGCGTACGCGTTGGAGCGGGCCGTCTTCTCGGTGGCCGCGGCCCGGCAGGGCGGCGGCCGGTGACCCGAGCGTGGTCGACCGTGCCGACGGACGAGGACCGTTACCGGCCCCTCTACGCCCGGGTGCTCGGCCTGCGCTTCGTCAACCCGGGCGGGGTGCTCTGCTTCCTCTTCTTCGAGGGCGCGGTGGCGCTGGCCGTGCTGCTCTCGCTCGCCGAGTTGGTGAGCTGGTGGGCGGTGCTGGTGCTGCCGACCGCCGTGGCGGCCATGGTCAAGCTCAACGACGTGGTGGCCGAGATCGTGATCCGCACTGCGGCTCAGGTGCCCGAGCAGGAGCGGGACCGCTTCCGCCGGCAGATGGAGCCGGTTGTCGGGCGGGCCCGGGTGCCGGCCACGGTCCGGGCGGTGCCCGGTGGCCTGAGCCTGACCGGCGATCGGAGTGCCACCCGCTCGGCGGCTCCCCACCACCCGGCGGGGCGTTCGGCGCTGCCGCTCGACCGGCCCGGGGAGCGGGGCCGGCGGACCGCCTCCGAGATCACCTGGCCCGATCCCTTCCGCTGACCGCCGCCCGCTCCGCCCAGCCGCGCCAGTCGGTGAGCAGCGCCACCCAGCCAGGCCACGACCGATGCGGTCCGGCCGTGCCGGTCCGGTCGGCCGTGCCGAGCCGGTCGGCCGTGCCGAGCCGGTCGGGCGGCGTCCTGTGCGGGTCGCGGCCCAGGCAGCTTGGCCAGCCGGACCGCGTGCGCATGCCCGACCTCGCCCCGGCGGAGAAACGCGGACAACCGGAAGCCCCGGGGCGGTGGCCCCGGGGCTTCCGGTCAGGTCTACGGTCTCGTCAGGCCGAGAACGAGGCGACGCGCTTGGCGATCGCCGACTTCCGGTTCGCCGCCTGGTTGGCGTGGATGACACCCTTGCTGGCGGCCTTGTCCAGCTTCCGGGTGGCCTCCTGCATGAGCACGGCGGCCTTCTCGGTGTCGCCCGCCTCGGCAGCCTCGTGGAACTTGCGGATGGCGGTCTTCAGCGACGACTTGACCGACTTGTTACGCAGCCGGCGCTTCTCGTTCTGCCGGTTGCGCTTGATCTGGGACTTGATGTTCGCCACGCGACAGCCTCGTCTTGATAGCTCGGGTTGGTCAGCTTGCGTGCGCGACGAGCATGCGTCATCGCCGCGCGAATGGTCAGGCTACCAGGTCGTTCCCGGACGAGCCAAAACGCCTCCCGGACGCACCGGTCAGCAGGGTGAGAAGGGGCCCTTCTCTACCGGAAACGTTAAGCGGGGGCCCCTCCTTCGCCCCGGGCCCAGCCGCGGCGGGCGGTGAGCCAGGTGAGGGCCTGCTCACCGCTCCACTGCTGGTGGGAGCGCAGGTGTGGGGAGGCGGTCGACGGGCCGGCGGCGGCGCCGGTGAGGAAGTAGCCGGCGAGTGCGGCGAGGCTCACGTCAAGCGTGTCCGGCGGCGCCGCGGCGGTCGCCGGGTGGCGGGCGAAGGCGGCGTCCGCGTCGAGGCCGCTGGCGTACCCGGTGAGCAGCAGGGCGGCCAGGTCGAACCAGGCGGGCCCGTGACAGAGCCAGGTCCAGTCGCAGAGCCAGGCGCGGCCGTCGGCGTCGATCAGGAGGTTGTCCACCCGCAGGTCACCGTGGGCCAGCCCGGGGGCGGCGTCGGCATAGCCGGGGAGGCGGGACTCCAGCGCGACCAGCTCCGCCAGCGGGACGCCCGCCGCCGCCGCGGGCAGCGGTTCGCGGCCGGCGGCCACCTCGCCCCACCACAGGATGTCGTCCCGGGCCAGGTCGGCCAGGCGCGGCAGCCCGAGCGCGACGAGGTCCCCGGGCGGTTCGGCGAGCGCGGCGGCCACCTCGGCGTACGTGGCGAGGGCCGCCGCCAGCTCGGCCGGGTCCCAGGGCAGCCGGGGAGTGTGCCCGTCGATCGCGTCGAGCGCGAGCGCGTACCAGCCGGACCCGGTCAACGCCCAGCGCGGCCGGGGCACCGGCAGGCCGGCGGGGAGCCGGGCCAGGATCGCGGCCTCGTGGGCGTACCAGTCGACCAGGTGCCGCTGCCCGGCCAGCGCCGCCGCCTTGACGAACACCCGGTCGCCGCCCGGGCCGGTCAGGACGGCGGCGAAGCCGCGCGTGAAGCCGCCGCCGGCCACCCGGACCTCGGCCGGTGGGCCGCCGAGCCGGGCTGTCAGCGCGTCGCGCAGCCCGTCCGGCAGTTCGGCCCAGCCGGGTCGTTCGGCCGTCTCCCCGTACGGAACGGGCGGTAGCGAGATCGCACGCACCGCTCCATGCTGCCGCACCGCCACCACCGCCGGGTGCGGGCGGCGCGTCGGTGGGCTCTGCCAGACTGCCGACCATGAGGACCGAGGACTTCTGGCAGTTGATCGACCAGGCCCGGGCCGGGGCCGGGGGAGAGGCCGACGCGGTCGCCGTGCGGGCGGTCGCGCTGCTCGCCGAGCGCGATCCGGAGGAGATCGTCGGATACGCCCACCACCAGCGGCGGGTGCTCGCCGCCTCCTACCGGGTCGACCTGTGGGGCGCGGCGTACCTGATCAACGGCGGCGCCTCGGACGACGGCTTCGAATACTTCCGGGGCTGGCTGATGACGCAGGGCCGGGCCGTCTTCGCGCGGGCGGTGACCGAGCCGGATTCGCTGGCCGAGCTGCCCCGGGTCCGCTCCGCCGCGCTCAGCGGCGAGGAGTTCGAGTGCGAGCGGATGCTGTCGGTGCCCTGGGAGGCGTACCGGCAGGCCACCGCGTCCGAGTTGCCGACCGACCGGGATCCGGTGAAGGTGCCGGACCTGAACGACTTCTGGGACTTCGACGACGAGGAGGAGGCCCGCCGCCGGCTGCCCCGGCTCGCCGCGCTCTTCGTCGAACCGCCGGCGGAGTGACCCCCCGCGCGGCGGGTCACGCGGCGACCGGTCGCGGCGGAGTGACGCCCCGCGCGGCGGCGGGTGGCCGGGCAGTGCCGGGGGAGCCCGGGCGCGCGCCGGACGACGTGGGAGCATAGAGGGGGCCGGCGGCGCGCCGGCCCGCTCACGTCAGCCGACCAGAACGGACCGCTGTGCCACCGAAGCTCGATCCCGGCGCGAACGCTCCTGGTGCCACCGACCCGGCGCGCATCCGGAACTTCTGCATCATCGCCCACATCGACCACGGGAAGTCGACCCTGGCCGACCGGATGCTGCAGCTCACCGGCGTGGTCGACCCCCGGCAGATGCGCGCGCAGTACCTGGACCGGATGGACATCGAGCGCGAGCGTGGCATCACCATCAAGAGCCAGGCCGTCCGGATGCCGTGGACGATCCGCGAGGGGGACCGGGCCGGCGAGACCGCCGTGCTCAACATGATCGACACCCCCGGCCACGTCGACTTCACCTACGAGGTGTCCCGCTCGCTGGCCGCCTGCGAGGGCGCGGTCCTGCTCGTCGACGCCGCGCAGGGCATCGAGGCGCAGACTCTCGCGAACCTCTACCTGGCGCTCGAGAACGACCTGCGCATCATCCCGGTGCTCAACAAGATCGACCTGCCGGCCGCCCAGCCGGAGAAGTACGCCGAGGAGTTGGCGCACCTGATCGGCGGTGACCCGGCGGACTGCATCCGGGTCTCCGGCAAGACCGGTGAGGGCGTGCCGTACCTGCTCGACGAGATCGTCCGGCAGTTCGTGCCGCCGGTCGGGGAGGCCGACGACCCGGCCCGCGCGATGATCTTCGACTCGGTCTACGACGTCTACCGCGGCGTGGTCACGTACGTCCGGGTGATCGACGGCCGCATCTCGGCCCGGGACCGGATCAAGATGATGTCCACCGGCGCGGTGCACGAGCTGCTGGAGATCGGCGTCATCTCGCCGGAGATGGTGAAGGCCGACGCGCTCGGCGTCGGCGAGGTGGGATACCTCATCACCGGCGTGAAGGACGTCCGCCAGTCGCGGGTCGGTGACACGGTCACCATCAACGGCAACCCGGCCAAGGAGGCGCTCGGCGGCTACAAGGACCCGAAGCCGATGGTCTACTCGGGTCTCTACCCGATCGACGGCTCGGACTACCCGAACCTGCGCGAGGCGCTGGACAAGCTCAAGCTCAACGACGCGGCGCTGGTCTACGAGCCGGAGACGTCCGGCGCGCTGGGGTTCGGCTTCCGCTGCGGCTTCCTCGGCCTGCTGCACCTGGAGATCATCCGGGAGCGGCTGGAGCGGGAGTTCAACCTCGACCTGATCTCCACCGCGCCGAACGTGGTCTACCGGGCCATCACGGAGGACGCCCAGGAGATCGTGGTGACCAACCCGAGCGAGTACCCGACCGGCAAGATCGCCGAGGTGTACGAGCCGACCGTGCGGGCCACCGTGCTGACGCCGAACGACTACGTCGGCGCGGTGATGGAGCTGTGCCAGGGCCGCCGGGGCAACCTGCTCGGCATGGACTACCTCTCCGCCGACCGGGTGGAGCTGCGCTACACGCTGCCGCTGGCCGAGATCATCTACGACTTCTTCGACCAGCTCAAGAGCCGCACCAAGGGGTACGCCTCGCTCGACTACGAGACCTCCGGCGAGCAGGCGTCCGACCTGGTGAAGGTGGACATCCTGCTGCACGGTGAGCCGGTGGACGCGTTCAGCGCCATCGTGCACAAGGACAAGGCGTACAACTACGGCACCACGATCGCGGCGAAGCTGCGCTCGCTGATCCCCCGTCAGCAGTTCGAGGTGCCGATCCAGGCGGCCATCGGCAGCCGGGTGATCGCCCGGGAGACGATCCGCGCGATCCGCAAGGACGTGCTCGCCAAGTGCTACGGCGGTGACATCAGCCGGAAGCGCAAGCTGCTGGAGAAGCAGAAGGAGGGCAAGAAGCGGATGAAGATGGTGGGCCGGGTGGAGGTTCCCCAGGAGGCCTTCATCGCGGCGCTCTCGTCCGACTCCGGCGACGGCAAGCCCGCCGGCAAGAAGTAGCCGAGCGGCCCACGAAACCGGCCGGCGCCCTCCGTCGAGGGTGCCGGCCGGTTCGCGTACCCAGGAAATTTTCAGCTTCCGGAACCGCTCCCACCTGCGGTTTTGGCTCGGCGGTCGGGCGACTTCCGGCGTGTCGCGGATTCGGTCGGTTTCGGTTTTTGATCGGTCGGGAACTTACCGGTCACGACAGCAACCGCACAGAACGTGCGAAACCGCTTATAGGAGGACCGACCGTGGAGTTCACCGTCTGGGGCATCATCACCGCGCTGGTCGTTGGTCTGATCGTCGGCGCGCTGGGCCGGCTGGTCGTGCCGGGCCGGCAGAACATGCCGATGTGGCTGCACATGCTGATCGGTGTGGGCGCCGCGCTGCTGGGCACGATCGTCGCCCGGGCGTCCGGCTTCGCCGACACCGCCGGCATCGACTGGCGCGAGCTGCTGCTGCAGGTGCTCTTCGCCGCCATCGCCGTGGCCCTGGTGGCCGGGGTCGGTCGTCGGCGGGGCGTCACCCACCACTGACCGCGTACCAACGCGCCGCGACGGGCGCCCGGCCGACCGGCCGGGCGCCCGTCGCCGTTTCGCATTGAAGCCGATCGGTTCGCCGACGGTGGGGGCGACGGCGGCCCAGGCCGGGATTTGGGCGGGAAACCCCAGCTCAGGGTAGGGATGAACAATTCGTCACCGGAGTCGGTTTGGATTTTTCGCGGGTCGGGAACTTAGCGGTCACGACAGAAACCACACGACATCGTGTGACTCGATCTGAAGGAGGAGGGCGACCATGGAGCTCACCGTTTGGGGCATCATCACGGCGCTGGTCGTTGGTCTGATCGTCGGCGCGCTGGGCCGCCTGGTCGTGCCGGGCCGGCAGAACATGCCGATGTGGCTGCACATGCTGATCGGTGTGGGCGCCGCGCTGCTGGGCACGATCGTCGCCCGGGCCTCCGGCTTCGCCGAGACCGCCGGCATCGACTGGCGCGAGCTGCTGCTGCAGGTGCTCTTCGCCGCCATCGGCGTCGCCCTGGTGGCCGGTGTCGGCCGTCGGCGGGGCGTCTCGCGCTACTGACCCCACCACGACGCTCGACGGGCGCCCGGCCACCGGCCGGGCGCCCGTCCGCGTACTCCCGCTCTGACCTGCCCGGACGGCACCCCTGCCGGCCGGGCCTTCGGCTGCGATACGGTCGCCTCGGTCGGCCGCCGGGCCCACCCCCTGTTGTAAAGGAAATTTTCCTACTAAGGTGCGGCGGAGAAGGTTAGTGCCAAACGGCCCTGAGGGAGATATGGCGTGAACAGGTGGAAGCGGCTGGCTCCGGTCACCGCCATCGTGGCGTCGGCCGCGCTGGTGCTGACCGGTTGCGGTGGCTCCGGCGACGATGACAAGGCCGCCGACAACAGCAAGCTGACGGTCTGGATGATGGGCGAGGGCGGCGACGCCCAGACCACGTTCCTCGACACGGTCGAGGCGGAGTTCAAGAAGAAGCACCCCGAGACCGACGTCGTGGTGCAGTACATTCCCTGGCTCGAGGCGCCGAAGAAGTTCCAGGCCGCGCTCGCCGGCGGCGAGGGCCCGGACGTCACCGAGCTGGGCAACACCGAGACCCAGGGGTGGGCCGCCCAGGAAGCCCTGGCCGACGTGACGGACAAGTTCAACGGCTGGTCCGAGGGCAAGGACATCCTGCCCGACCTGGTGAAGAACGCCCAGCTCGACGGCAAGCAGTACGGCGTGCCGTGGTACGCCGGCGTACGTGCCGTCTACTACCGCACCGACTGGTTCGCCGAGGCGGGTGTGAAGCCGCCGACGAACTGGGACGAGATGGTCGCCGCCGCCAAGGCCGTCCAGGCCAAGAAGCCCGGCACCTACGGCATCGCCCTGCCCGGCAACTCCGAGCTGCCGTTCTACTCCTTCCTCTGGGGTGCCGGCGGCGAGATCGCCACCAAGGACGGCGACAGCTGGAAGTCCGGCTACAACACGCCCGAGGCGCAGAAGGCGGTCAAGTTCTGGACCGACCTGGTGACCGTGCACAAGGTCGCCCCGCCGGCCGCCGCCGGCTGGAACGAGGTCGACGCCCGGACCCAGTTCGCCACCGGCAAGGCCGCCATGGCGTTCGCCGGTAGCTGGCAGGGCGGCGCGATGAAGAAGGACAACCCCGACATCGAGAAGGTCTGGGGCACGTTCCCGATCCCCGGCCCGGACGGCAAGGCCGCCCCGGCGTTCGCCGGCGGTTCCGACATCGCGGTCTGGAAGGACAGCGAGCGGCAGGCGCTGGCCTGGGACTACATGACCGTGCTGCTGAGCAAGCAGAAGGACCAGGAGTTCGCCAACAGCCTCGGCTTCTTCCCGGTCTACCAGGACCTGGTCAGCGGCGGGAACTACGCCAACGACAAGGTGATGGCCGCGTTCGCGACCGCCATCCAGAACACCAAGCTGACCCCGCTCACCCCGAAGTGGGTCGAGGTCAGCCGCACCAAGACGGTGACCCAGGCGATGAACAGCTCGGTCATCAAGGGTCAGAAGACGGTCGAGAAGGCAACCGCCGACGCGGCCACCGAGATGGAAAGCATTCTCAACGCCAAGTGACAACGCTGACCAAGGCCACCGGCGAGGCCGCCGCGCGGGAGCACCCCGCGCGGCGGCGCCGCCGAAAGGTGGACCGCCTCCCGTACCTGTTGCTCCTGCCCTGTCTGGCGATCATCGCCGTGCTCTTGCTCTGGCCGCTCGGCCAGGTCGTGATGATGTCCTTCTACAAGCTGGACAGCGTCCGGCAGCTCCGGGGGGACCGCGAGTGGCCCTGGGTCGGCCTGGCCAACTACGCGCAGATCCTCGGCGACCCGTTCTTCCGGACCGTGCTGCGCAACACCGTGCTCTTCGCGGTCGCCAACGTGGCGCTCACCATGGTGCTCGGCACGCTGGTCGGGCTGCTGCTCAACCGGCTCGGCAAGAAGATGGCCACGTTCGTGGCGAGCTGCGTGATGCTCGCCTGGGCCACCCCGGCGCTGACCGGCACCATCGTCTGGAAGTGGATCTTCGACGACACGAGCGGCCTGGTCACCTGGCTGTTCAACAAGCTGCCGGACGGCCTCTCCACGACGCTGTTCGGGCGTAGCGACTGGACCGGCTACGGCTGGTTCAACGACCCGCTGCTGTTCTTCGGCATCCTGACGCTGGTGGTGGTCTGGCACTCGTTCCCGTTCATCGCGGTGAGCGTGTTGGCCGGGCTCAAGAGCGTGCCCACCGAGTTGCAGGAGGCGGCCCGCGTCGACGGCGCCGGGCCGTGGCGCGTTTTCTGGTCGGTCACGTTCCCGATGCTCCGGCCGGTCTTCGGCATCCTGGTGGTGCTCTCCACGATCTGGGACTTCAAGGTCTTCACCCAGCAGTTCGTGCTGGCCGGCGGCACCCAGGACCGGTCGACGTTCATGCTGTCGATCTACTCGTACGCGGAGGCGTTCTCGCCGCCGCCCAAGTACGGCCTCGGCTCGGCGATCGCCGTCATCCTCACCGTGATCCTGCTCGCGGTGACCGCACTGTACGTCCGCATGGTGCTCAAGCAGGAGGACGAGTCGTGAAGAAGATCGCGCTCAACGGCGCCGGCCTGCTGGTCGCGCTCTTCGCCGCGTTCCCCGTCTACTGGATGGTCGCGACGTCGCTGAAGCCCAACCGGGAGATCTTCTCGGCCACGCCGCGCCCGGTGCCGGCGGAGCCCACCCTGGAGCACTACCGGGAGATCCTCACCGGCAACCTGATCCCCGGCGTGACGTTCCTCGACTTCTTCCTCAACAGCGTGCTGGTCGCGGTGGCCACCGTGCTGCTGAGCGGGCTGGTCGCGCTGCTCGCCGCGACCGCGGTGGCCCGGTTCCGGTTCAAGCTGCGCACCAGCTTCCTGATCCTGCTCCTGGTGGTGCAGATGATCCCGCTGGAGGCGCTGGTCATCCCGCTGTTCCTGATGATCCAGCGGCTCGGCCTCTACAACACGCTGCCCAGCCTGATCCTCACCTACCTCGGCTTCTCGCTGCCGTTCGCGGTCTGGATGCTGCGCGGCTTCGTCGCGGCGGTGCCGAAGGAGTTGGAGGAGGCCGCCGCGATCGACGGGGCCAGCCGGGCCCAGACGTTCCGCAAGGTGCTGTTCCCGTTGGTCGCGCCCGGCCTGGTGGCGACCAGCATCTTCTCCTTCATCACCGCCTGGAACGAGCTGATCTTCGCGTTGACGTTCATCAACGACCAGGAGCGGTACACGCTGCCGGTGGCGATGACGTTCTTCTTCGGCCGGGACGACACCGCGTGGGGCTCGGTGATGGCCGCGTCCACGCTGTTCACGCTGCCGGTGATCATCTTCTTCCTGCTGGTCCAGCGCCGGATGGTCTCCGGGCTGGTCGCCGGCGCGGTGAAGGGCTGATCCCCGGTCGACCTCGATGACGGGCCGCCGGCTGGGACGCCGGCGGCCCGTCGCCGGCCCAGGCACCGGGCTCAGGTGTTCGGCGCAGGCACGGGCGCAGGCATTCGGCTCAGGCACCGTGCTCAGGTGTCGGCGAAGACCTCGGCCAGCACCTGCGTCGCCGGGTCGCCCTTCACCCGCCCCCAGGTGCCCTGCTCCGCGGTCCACTCCAGGCTGCCGAAGCGGACCCGCTTCACGCCGTTGTCGTCGGCGTGGGAGACCAACCAGTGGGCGTAGCGCCAGCCGTCGCGGTCGTCACCGGCCGGCACGGTCAGGCCGGTCAGCGTCGTCGCCGCGGTCAGGCGGGGCAGGCCCCAGTCCAGGGTGAGACCCTCCAGCACCGCGCTGGCGGCGGCCGGGCCCCGTAGCGTCGGAGTCGACCCGACCGTGCAGGCCACCGCGCCGGTCGCCTGGCCGAGCAGCGCGCGGGTGAGGACCTCCGACTCGTCCGCCCACTTCTGGTACGCCTCGGGGTAGGCCGACCGCTGCACCCGCTGGGCGGCCTCGGTGACCCGCATCCGCTCCCAGCCCTTGACCTTCTTCAGCGCGGCGTAGAACTTCCGGGTCGCGTAGCGCGGGTCCTGGATCTCCTCCGGGGTGCCCCAGCCCTGGCTCGGGCGCTGCTGGAACAGGCCGAGCGAGTCCCGGTCGCCGTGCGCGATGTTGCGCAGGTGCGACTCCTGGTAGGCGGTCGCCAGCGCCACCACCACCGCGCGCTCGGGCATCCGGCGCTGGACGCCGATGGCGGCGATGGTGGCCGCGTTGGCCATCTGGTCGGCGCCCAGCACCACCTCGCCGTCGGCCTGGACGGTGCAGGTCCGGCTGGCCAGCGGCAGCCGCAGGTGGTGACCGAACTGTTTGGTCACGAACCAGATCGCGAGCAGGGCCAGCACGCACACCACCACACCAGATGCCACGATCGCCGGTCGCGTCCGCACCCGCACCCCCTGTCCTGACAGTCCGCCCAGCGTACGTCGCCCGTCCCACTTTCCGGCTCGGCCGACCGGCCTGCTCGCCGCCGCGTCACCGCCCCGTGACGGGTAGCCGTCAAGCGGGGGCCATACCTATGCCGGAGGCGTCAACCGGGGGCCCTCCTGCTATTCGCCGGCGGGCACCCACGCCGCCGGACGCTTCTCGCGGAACGCGAGCACCCCCTCCCGTCCCTCCTCGGAGAGGAAGTACCCGGTGGAGAGCGCCGCCAACGCGGCGATCTCCGCCCGCAGGTCGGTGGCGGCCGGGCGGCGCAGCAGCTCCTTCGCCCCGGCGAGGGCCTTCGGCGCGCCCTTCACCAGCGCCGCGCGGTAGCGCTCCACGGCGGCGTCCAGCCCGTCCGCCGGCACGGCGGCGGTGACCAAACCGATCTCGGCGGCCCGCCGGCCGTCGAACGTCTCCCCGGTCAGGTACAGCTCGGCGGCGGCCCGCGGGCTCAGCCGGGGCAGCACGGTCGCCGAGATCACCGCCGGGATCACGCCGATCCGGACCTCGGTGAACGCGAACGTCGCCTCCTCGGCGCAGACCACCAGGTCGGCGGCGGTGATCAGGCCCAACCCGCCGGCCCGGGCCGGCCCGGCCACCTTCGCCAGCACCGGCTTCGGGCACTCCCGCACGGCGACCAGCACGTCGCCGAGCATGCCGGCCGGCACGCTCCCGCTGGCGTACGCGGCGGCGGTCTCCTTCAGGTCGGCGCCGGAGCAGAAGACCGGGCCGGTGTGGTCCAGCACGATCGCCCGGACCGAGTCGTCGGCGACCGCCGCGGCCAGCCCGGCCAGCAGCTCGGTCATCAGCGGCGTGGAGAGCGCGTTGCGGTTGTGCGGGCTGTCCAGGGTGAGGGTGGTCACCCCACGGGCCGTGGCGACCCGCACGAGAGCGTCCGGAGAGGTCATGCCGGGCACACTAGTGGCCATGCCCGGCGTCCTTCCAGAAGGCGAACCCGTCCCGCGCGACGGGTCGCTGCCCGCCACCGCCCGCCGCGCCGTCGGCGCCCACGGCTTCGGCGTGTACGTGCACGTCCCGTTCTGCGCCAGCCGGTGCGGTTACTGCGACTTCAACACGTACACCGCCGCGGAGCTGGGCGGCGGGGTGAACCGGGAGACGTACGCCGACAGCGTGCTGGCCGAGCTGGCGCTCGCCGGCCGGGTGCTCGGCGACGCCCCGCCGCCCCGGGTGGACACCGTCTTCGTCGGCGGCGGCACACCCACCCTGCTGCCCGCCGACGACCTGGCCCGGATCCTGGACGCCGTCGACCGCACCTGGGGGCTGGCCGCCGACGCCGAGGTGACCACCGAGGCCAACCCCGAGTCGGTCACCCCGGAGTCGCTGAAGACGCTGCGGGCGGCCGGCTACACCCGGATCTCGCTGGGCATGCAGTCCGCCGCGCCGGGCGTGCTCGCCGTGCTCGACCGGCGGCACAGCGCGGGTCGGGCCACCGCCGCCGCCGCCGAGGCCCGCGACGCCGGGTTCGACCACGTCAACCTGGACCTGATCTACGGCACGCCGGGGGAGACCGCGGACGACTTCGCCGCCTCGCTGGCCCAGGTGGTCGACGCCGGCGTGGACCACGTCAGCGCGTACGCCCTGATCGTGGAGGACGGCACCCGGCTGGCCGCGCGGATGCGCCGGGGCGAGCTGCCGTACCCCTCCGACGACGTGGCGGCGGACCGCTACCTGGCCGCGGAGGCGGCGCTGCACGCGGCCGGTTTCTCCTGGTACGAGGTCTCCAACTGGGCCCGCTCGGAGGCGGCCCGGTGCCGGCACAACCTGCTCTACTGGACCGGCGCGGACTGGTGGGGCCTGGGCCCGGGGGCGCACAGCCACGTCGGCGGCGTGCGCTGGTGGAACGTCAAGCACCCGGCCGGGTACGCGGAACGGCTGGCCGGCGGCGCCTCGCCGGCGCTGGCCCGGGAACGGCTCACCGCTGACGAACAGCACATGGAGGACGTGATGCTGCGGCTGCGGCTCGACTCCGGGCTGCCGCTGGACGTGCTGGACGAGGCCGGCCGGGCCGGCGCCGAGCGGGCCCGGGCCGGCGGTCTGCTCGACGACGCGGCGTACGCGGGCGGACGTGCCGTGCTCACGCTGCGCGGTCGACTGCTGGCCGACGGCGTGGTCCGCGACCTGCTGCCCTGACCGGTCCGGCCGGCCCCGCCGCGCGGGACCGGCCGGCGGCTGTCACTTGATCAGGCTGGCCGACATCGGGTAGCGGTAGAGCTGTCCCTCGTTGGCCTTCACGCCGCCCAGGATGCCGAAGATGATGCCGACGATCATGGCGCCGAAGCCGACCACCAGGCCGATCAGGATGCAGGTGAGGATCCAGCCGACCAGCGCGATGATCGACCAGATGAGCTGGAAGTTCAGCGCGGCGACCGCGTGCGCCCGTACGGTCGGGGACTGGTTGCCCCGGGCCAGCAGCGCCACCAGCGGCGCGACCCAGCCCAGCACGCCGCCGCCGATCAGCATCCCGGCCGCGCCGCCGAAGTGCGCCACCAGGGCCCAGGTCTTGTCGTCGTTGTTGGCGTAGCCGGCCGGCGGGCCGTAGGAGCCACCGGCGGGGTAGCCGCCGCCCGGCGCGCCGTAGCCCGGCGTGTCACCACCGGGCGGGGGATAGCCGCCCGGCGGGGGGTAGCCACCCGGCGGAGGCTGGCCGCCCGGGGGCGGATAACCGCCGGGCGGGGGATAGCCGCCGCCGCCCGGCGCCCCGGACAGTGGTGCGGTGGGGGGCTCGTCGGCCGGCGAGGAGCCGTACGGCGCCGACGGCGGGAACGGGTCGGGCTGGGGGCCGGGGTCCCCCGCTCCGGGAGGGCGAGGAGGTTCAGTCATGGACGTCACGGTAGGTCCCGGGGGCAAGCGGCACCAGGGCTGTTCGGCCTCGACGCGCCGTACTGTGCGCCGGACCGCACCCGGGGTGCGGCGCTGATCATCGCGCCGACGGGGGTGCCGACGTAGACTGGCACTCGCTACAGTCGAGTGCCAGTTGCCCGGCGGATGCCGCGCGTCGCCCGGCCGAGGTGCGTCAGGAGGTGGGGAGATGGGTCTCGACGACCGCAAGCTCGCCGTGCTGCGCGCCATCGTCGAGGACTACGTGGCCACGCAGGAGCCGGTGGGCAGCAAGGCCCTGGTCGAGCGGCACCAGCTCGGCGTCTCACCGGCGACCGTGCGCAACGACATGGCGGTGCTGGAGGAGGAGGGCTACATCCGGCAGCCGCACACCAGCGCCGGCCGGGTGCCCACCGACCGCGGCTACCGCCTCTTCGTCGACCGGCTCTCCCGGGTCAAGCCGCTCAGCCCGGCCGAGCGCCGGGCGATCGAGCGCTTCCTGGTCGGCGCCGTCGACCTCGACGACGTGGTGCACCGCACGGTCCGGCTGCTGGCCCAGCTCACCCGGCAGGTGGCCGTGGTGCAGTACCCGAGCCTGGCCCGCTCCAAGGTGCGCCACCTGGAACTGGTGCCGATCTCCACCACCCGGCTGATGGTCGTCATGATCGCCGACACCGGGCGGGTCGAGCAGCGGCTGGTCGAGCTGCCCGCCCCGGTCCCCGCCGAACACGTGACCGACCTGCGCCGGCTGGTCAACGAGAAACTGGTCGGCAGCCAGCTCGCCGAGACGCCCCCGCTGGTGCAGGCGCTGGTCGAGGAGTCCGCGCCGCACCTGCGCCCGGCCATGACCACGCTCTCCACCGTGCTGCTGGAGACGCTCGTCGAGCGGCACGAGGAACGGATCGCGCTGGCCGGCACCGCCAACCTCACCCGGGGTGGCCTGCTCGACTTCCAGGGCTCGCTGCGCCCCATCCTGGAGGCGCTCGAAGAGGAGGTCGTGCTGCTCAAGCTGATCGGCGAGACCGAGCCGAGCAACACCACCCGGGTGCTCATCGGCGACGAGAACGAGATCGACAATCTGCGGGCCGCCTCGGTGGTCAGCACCGGTTACGGCCCGGGTGCCACGATCGTCGGTGGGCTCGGCGTGCTCGGGCCCACCCGGATGGACTACCCCGGCAATATCGCCATGGTGAGGGCCGTGGCACGCTACGTGGGCGAACTGCTGGCCCAGAACTGACCAGTCAGGGCCGACGGCCGGAAACGGCCGGCGACCGGCGACGCGAGACGAACATGAGGACACCAGACGCAGTGGCCAGGGACTACTACGGAATTCTCGGCGTGAGCCGGGACGCCTCCGACGACGACATCAAGCGTGCCTACCGGAAGTTGGCGCGGCAGTACCACCCGGACGTCAATCCGGACCCGGAGGCACAGGAGAAGTTCAAGGACATCAACGCCGCGTACGAGGTCCTCTCGGACGACCGGAAACGGCAGATCGTCGACCTGGGTGGCGACCCGCTCGCCCCGGGTGGCGGCGGCGCGGGCGCGGGTGGCCCGGGCGGCGCCGGCCCGTTCGTCGGCTTCCAGGACATCATGGACGCGTTCTTCGGCGGCGCGGCGGGCGGCAGCCGGGGTCCCCGGCCGCGTACCCGGCCGGGCGCGGACGCGATCCTGCGGCTGGAGCTGGACCTCAACGAGACCGCGTTCGGCGTCGAGGCGCCGATCACGGTCGACACCGCGGTGCTCTGCACCACCTGCTCCGGCGCCGGCACCGCCGCCGGCACCCACCTGGCCACCTGCGAGGCGTGCGGCGGCCGGGGCGAGGTGCAGTCGGTGCAGCGGACGTTCCTCGGCCAGGTGGTCTCCGCCCGGCCGTGCACCGTCTGCCAGGGCTACGGCACCACGATCCCGCACCCCTGCCCGACCTGCGCCGGCGACGGGCGGGTGCGGACCCGCCGCTCGCTGACCGTCAAGATCCCGGCCGGCGTCGAGGACGGCATGCGGATCCGGCTGGCCCAGCAGGGCGAGGTCGGCCCGGGTGGCGGCACCGCCGGCGACCTCTACGTCGAGATCCACGAGCGGACCCACGACGTCTACTCGCGCAAGGGCGACGACCTGCACTGCCGGGTGACGGTGCCGATGACCGCCGCCGCGCTCGGCACCCGGCTGACCATCAAGACGCTGGACAGCGAGGAGATCGTCGACGTCAAGGCCGGCACCCAGCCCGGCAGCACGATGCGGTTGCGCGCCCGCGGCGTGCCGCACCTGCGCGGCACCGGCCGGGGCGACCTCTACGTCCACCTGGACGTGCGGACCCCGACCAAGCTCGACGCCGACCAGGAGCGGATGCTGCGCGACTTCGCCAAGACCCGCGGCGAGGAGGTCGCCGAGCTGACCAAGCAGGGCGGCTTCTTCTCCCGGATGCGCGACGCGTTCAACGGGCACGCCTGAGGTGTCGGCGCCGCTGTTCCTGGTCGAGGCGCTGCCCGCCGGTGACACGGTGACGCTGGACGGCCCGGAGGGCCACCACGCGGCCACCGTGCAGCGGCTGCGCGTCGGCGAGGAGCTGCTGCTCGCCGACGGCCGGGGCGGCACCGCCGCCGCCGTGGTCACCGCCGTCGGCCGGGGCGCGCTCGACCTGCGGATCACCTCCCGGGGGTACGCCGACGCGTGCGTCCCCCGGCTGGTGGTGGTGCAGGGGATCGCCAAGGGCGAGCGGGGTGAGCTGGCCGTGCAGGCGATGACCGAGGTCGGGGTGGACGAGATCGTGCCCTGGGCGGCGTCCCGTTCGGTCGCCCAGTGGCGCGGCGACCGGGGCGTCCGGGCCCGGGAAAAGTGGGTGGCCACCGCCCGGGAGGCCGCCAAGCAGGCCCGCCGCCCGTGGCTGCCGGTGGTGGCCGGCGCCCCGGACGAGTCCACCGCCACGGTGGCCCGCCGGATCGCCGGCGCCGACGCCGCCTTCGTGCTGCACGAGGAGGCCGACGAGCGGCTGACCACCGTCGCGCTGCCGTCGACCGGCGAGATCGTCCTGGTGGTCGGCCCCGAGGGCGGCATCGCCGAGCCGGAGCTGGCCGCGTTCCGCGAGGCCGGTGCCCGCCCGGTCCGCCTGGGCCCCTCGGTCCTGCGCACCTCCACCGCCGGCGTGGCCGCCCTCGCCGTCCTCTCCACCCGCCTCCCCCGCTGGTAACCCCCACCCCCGCCCCCTCACCCCTCTTGCCGCGCAGTTTCACGGAAAGAGGGGCTATTCGCGGCTGGACAGG
The DNA here is from genome assembly GCF_044455765.1 of Micromonospora sp. NPDC051141. Taxonomy (NCBI): domain Bacteria; kingdom Bacillati; phylum Actinomycetota; class Actinomycetes; order Micromonosporales; family Micromonosporaceae; genus Micromonospora; species Micromonospora sp. NPDC051141. The sequence goes on along the minus strand of NZ_JBITFD010000011.1, from coordinate 222,252 downwards.
CACTCTTTCCGTGAAACTGCGCGCGGTGGGGGCGGGGGTGGGGGTGGGGGAGGGGCGGGGTGGGTGGCGTCAGGTGCGGAGGTAGGAGGCGCCGTTCAGGTCGACGATGGTGCCGGACGCCCACTCCGCGTCGGGGCTGGCCAGCCAGTGGACGGCGGCGGCGATCTCCTCGGGGCGGGCCACCCGGTGGAACGGCGACTGCGCCCGGACCGCCTCGCCGCGCTCGCTCTTCAGGTGCTCGTTGGTCATGTCGGTCTCGACGAAGCCCGGGGCCACGCAGGCCACCCCGATGCCGTACGGCGCCAGCGCCACCGCGAGCGACTGCGCCATCGCGTTCATCCCCGCCTTGCTGGCCCCGTACGCCGGATTGGCAGGTTCGCCCCGGAACGCGCCCCGGGAGGAGACGTTCACGATCCGACCGCCCCGCTCCCGCATGTGCTGGGCGGCGCACCAGGCGGCGTTGGCGGCGCCGACGAGGTTGGTGTCCAGCACCTCGCGCCAGCGCGCCCGCCACTGCTCGTAGCTGCTCTCGAAGACCGGGTGCGGCGGGTCGGCCGGCCCGAACACCCCGGCGTTGTTGACCAGCACGTCGAGACCGCCGAGCAGCCGGGCCGCCTCGTCCACCATGGCCCGTACGGCGTCCGGGTCCGCCAGGTCGGCGCGGACCACCACGTGGCCGTCGCCGGGCAGTTCGGCGCGCAACGCCTCGGCCAGCCCGCCCGAGTCCCGGTGGTGGACCGCCACCCGGTCGCCGCCGGCCGCGAACGCCCGCGCCACCGCCCGCCCGATGCCCCGCGAGGCTCCCGTCACCAGTACCGCCCGTCCCGCCATGTCGGCCATCCTGCCGGACGTTCCCTACACTGCTGCGATGGACTGTCTGTTCTGCCGGATCGTCGCCGGGGAGATCCCCGCCACCATCGTCCGCGAGACCGCCACCACCCTCGCCTTCCGGGACATCGACCCGAAGGCCCCCACCCACGTGCTGGTGATCCCGAAGGAGCACTACGCGGACGTGGCCACCCTCGCCCAGGGCGATCCCACGTTGGCCGGTGAGGTGCTCCACACCGCCGCCCTGGTGGCCGAGGAGGAGGGCCTGACCGTGGACGGCTTCCGCCTCATGTTCAACACCGGCCCGTACGGCGGCCAGGAGGTCTTCCACGTGCACGCCCACCTGCTGGGTGGCGCGCCACTCGGCCCGATGCTCTGCCGCTGAGGCATGACCTCGATCTCCGACCGGCTCGACCGGATGGCCCGGCGGGCCCAGGCGAACGGGCGGGTCCCGGCGCTGTCGGCGGCGTTGCACCGGGCCGACCGGCCGCTCTGGGCCTGCGCGGTGGGCGGCACCGGCAACGACACCGTGCTCGATCCGGAGAGCGTCTTCCGGATCGGCTCGGTCACCAAGACGTTCACCGCGGTGCTGGTCATGCAGTGCCGCGACGACGGGCTGCTCGACCTGGACGACCCGATCGGGCGGCACCTTGACCTGCCCGCGCACCGCGAGCTGACCGTCCGTCGGCTGCTGTCGCACACCGCCGGCCTGCAACGCGAGCCGTACGGCGACGTGTGGGACACGCTGCGTGCCCCGTCCGTCGACGAGCTGCTGGCCGACCTGGCCCGGGTGGAGCGGGTGCTGCCCACCGGCCGTCGCTTCCACTACTCCAACCTCGGTCTGGCGCTGCTCGGCGAGGCGGTCGCCCGGCGGCGCGGCGGCACCTGGGCCGAGGTGCTCGCCGAGCGGGTGCTCGCCCCGCTGGGGTTGACCGCCACCGGCGTCACGCCGGGGGAGCGGGCCGTCACCGGTTTCCTGGTGGACGCGTACTCCGACGAGGCGCACCCGGAGCCGCCCGTCGACTTCGGCGCGGTGGCGCCGGCCGCCCAGCTCTGGAGCACCGCGCCGGACATGGCCCGCTGGGCGGCGTTCCTGGCCGACCCGGCCGCGCTGGACCCGGCCGGCGCGGTGCTCGCCCCGGCCACCGTCGAGGAGATGCGCTGGCCGCTCACCACCACCGACGAGTCGCTCTGGACGGCCGGTTTCGGGCTCGGGCTGATCCTGGTGCCCCGACCGGGCCGGGTGACCCACGTCGGGCACGACGGCGCGATGCCGGGCTTCCTGGCCGCCGTCTACGGTCGCCGTGGCGGCGAGGGCACCGCCGGAGCGATGGGCTGCGCGGTGCTCGGCTCGTCCGGCACCGGCGTCGAGGTGCTCGACCTGACGCACGAGCTGCTCGCCGCCGCCGCCGAGCACGACCCGGCGGAGATCAAGCCGTGGCGTCCCGGCCCGCCCGCCCCGGAACACCTGCGCGGCATGCTGGGCCGCTGGTGGGGCGAGGGGTTCGAGTCCGTCTTCTCCTGGCACGACGGCGCGCTGCGGGCCCGGGGCGCGGACGACCCGGCCGGCAAGCCGCCGTCGGTGTTCGCGCCGCTGCCGGACCGGCCGGACGTGTTCCGCACGGTCTCCGGCCGGGAGGCGGGTGAGCTGCTCCGGCTCACCCGGGACGAGCGGGGCGCGGTGGTCCGGATGCACTGGGCGACCTACCGCTTCACCCGGCGGCAGGAGGCGTTCGACGGGTACGACTTCCGCGCCGGCGGCTGACCGCCGGGCACCGGAAATGGGCGCGGTGCGTACGGTGCCGACCCGATACGATGGAGGCCACCGTACGCCGCGCCAGCAGGGCCCGGCGCCGAGATCGGAGAGCAGGTGGCGCAGGGCCCGACGGGCCCGACCTATGACCGGCACCCCACCTCCCGACCCGCCCCGGGTGCAGACCAGGATCACGGTCGGAGACCAGAAGATCATGGTGAACCTGCTCGGCGCGGGCGACGAGATCCTGCGTCTCGTCGAACGCTCGGTCAGCAGCGACGTCCACGTGCGCGGCAACGAGATCACCATCACCGGTGCGCCCGCCGACAACGCCCTCGCCGAGCGTCTCTTCAGTGAGCTCCTCGAACTGATCGAGAAAGGCGAGACCCTGACCACAGACGCCGTTCGGCGTACCGTCGGCATGCTCGAGCAGGGCGGCGCCGAGCGGCCCGCCGAGGTCCTGACGCTCAACATCCTCTCCCGGCGCGGTCGCACCATCCGTCCCAAGACGCTCGGGCAGAAGCGCTACGTCGACGCGATCGACTCGCACACCATCGTGTTCGGCATCGGCCCGGCCGGCACCGGCAAGACCTACCTGGCCATGGCGAAGGCGGTCCAGGCGCTCCAGGCCAAGCAGGTCAACCGGATCATCCTGACCCGGCCGGCGGTCGAGGCGGGCGAACGGCTGGGGTTCCTGCCCGGCACGCTGAACGAGAAGATCGACCCCTACCTGCGCCCGCTCTACGACGCGCTGCACGACATGCTCGACCCGGAGTCCATCCCGAAGCTGATGGCCGCCGGCACGATCGAGGTCGCGCCGCTGGCATACATGAGGGGCCGGGCGCAGCCGCACCACGCCCGGGTGCTGACCCCGGAGGGGTTCCGGCCGTTCGGCTCGCTCCAGGTCGGTGACCTGGTAATCGGGTCGAACGGGACGCCCACGCCGGTGATCGGCATCTACCCGCAGGGCCCGAAGCAGGTCTATCGGGTCACCACGCAGGACGGGGCGTCCACGCTCTGCTGCGGCGAGCACCTGTGGACCGTCGCCACGCCGGACGACAAGCGGCGTGGCCGGCGGCGCACCATCGAGACGCAGGAGATGATCGGCAAGGAGTGGCGGGGCCGCACCCGCCGCTACGAGCTGCCGCTTGTCGAACCGGTGCAGATGGCGTCGCGTGCGGTTCCGCTCGACCCGTACGCGGTCGGGCTGTTGCTCGGCGACGGCGCTTTCTCCACTCATGCGACGCCGGCCTTCTGCACCGCCGACCCCGAGTTGGCGGTCGCGCTGGAGGAGGCGCTTGTCGACATCGAGCTGGTCCGCAAGAACGACTACGACTACGTCCTCCGGCACGTCAACGGGCGTCGAGGTGGGGTGATCGTGGTCAACCCGGTGACGGCGGCGCTCCGCGAGCTGGGCCTCGCCGGAGCGAAGTCGGGCACGAAGTTCGTCCCCGAGGACTACCTGAACAACAGCGTCGGTGTCCGGCTGGCGGTGCTCCAGGGGCTGCTGGACACCGACGGTGGGCCGGTGGTCCAGTCCGGGCGCACCTGCCGGGTGCAGTACACGACCACGTCCGCACAGTTGGCGGACGACGTGGTCCACCTGGTCGAGTCACTCGGCGGGGTGGCCACGGCGCGGGTCCGTCCGGCCGAGGGTCGTAAGCCCGGCCTGGCGAACGGCCGCCCGGTTCCCTACCGGTCCGACGCCTATGTCGTGGAGATCCGTCTTCCGGCCGGTGTCGCGCCGTTCCGCCTGTCGCGCAAGCGCAGGCTGTACGACGAGCACGGCGGTGGCCGGCCGATGCGGTTCATCGACTCGATCATCCCGGCCGGGGTGCAGGAGACGATGTGCATCCAGGTCGCGGCAGAGGACTCGCTTTACGTCACCGACGACTTCCTGGTCACCCACAACACGCTCAACGACGCGTTCATCATCTTGGACGAGGCGCAGAACACCACGCCCGAGCAGATGAAGATGTTCCTCACCCGGCTCGGCTTCAACTCCAAGATCGTGGTCACCGGCGACATCACCCAGGTGGACCTTCCCGGCGGGACGAGCAGCGGCCTGCGGGTGGTCCGGGAGATCCTGAACAACGTCGAGGACGTGCACTTCGCCCAGCTCTCCAGCTCCGACGTGGTCCGCCACAAGTTGGTCGGTGAGATCGTCGACGCGTACGCCCGCTGGGACGCCGAGCGGGAGAACCAGCAGGCGCAGAGCGTGCACGCCGTGCCGGGGCGGACCGCCCAGGGCGGCCGGGCCGGTCGGCGCCGCTAACCACCAGAGGAAGACAGTTGTCCATCGAGATCGCCAACGAGTCGGGTGTCGACGTCGACACCGACGCCGTGCTCGCCGTCGCCCGGCACGCCCTCGACGAGATGGGGGTCAACCCGCTCGCCGAGCTGTCCGTGCTGCTGGTCGACATCGAATACATGTCGGAGCTGAACCACCGCTGGATGGGCGGTGACGGCCCGACCGACGTGCTCGCGTTCCCGATGGACGAGGGAAGCGTCGACCACGGCCCGGGCGAGAGCAGCCCGGCCGGCGGCGAGCCGGCCCTGCTCGGCGACATCGTGCTCTGCCCGGAGGTGGCCGCCAAGCAGGCGGCCACCGCCGGGCACTCCGCCGCCGACGAGCTGCACCTGCTCACCGTGCACGGCGTGCTGCACCTGCTCGGCTACGACCACGCCGAGCCCGAGGAGGAGCGGGAGATGTTCGGTCTCCAGGCCCGGCTGCTGGCCAGCTGGCGGTCGACCCGGCCCCGGTGATGGTCACTCTCGCGGCGGCGGACCCGGCCGGCCTGCCCGATCTTCAGCTCCTGTTCTTCGGGGCCGGGCTGGTGGTGCTCGCCGGTCTGATCGCGATGACCGAGGCGGCGCTGGCGGCGGTCTCCCCGGCGCGTGCGGCCGAGCTGGCCCGCGACGGGGCGCGCGGCGCGCGTGCCCTCCAGGCGGTCGCCGGCGACGTGGTCCGCCATCTCAACCTGCTGCTCCTGCTCCGCCTGCTGGCCGAGTTGACCGCCACCACGCTCGTCGCGCTGGTGGCGGTGGACACGTTCGGCGCCGGCTGGCGGGCGGCCCTGGTCACCGCCGGGGCGATGACGGTGGTCAGCTTCGTGGTGGTCGGTGTCGCGCCGCGCACGCTGGGCCGGCAGCACGCCTACGCGGTCGGTCGGGCGGTCGCGCCGCTGGTGCGCTGGTTGGGGCGGGCGCTCAACCCACTGGCGTCGCTGCTGATCCTGATCGGCAACGCGGTGACTCCGGGCAAGGGCTTCCGCGAGGGGCCGTTCGCCACCCAGGTGGAGCTGCGTGAGCTGGTCGACCTGGCCGAGCAGCGCGGCGTGGTGGAGCACGGCGAGCGTCAGATGATCCACTCGGTCTTCGCGCTCGGCGACACGATCGCCCGTGAGGTGATGGTGCCGCGTACCGAGATGGTGTGGATAGAGGAACGTAAGACGCTCGCGCAGGCGTTGGCGCTCTTCCTGCGGTCCGGGTTCTCCCGCATCCCGGTGATCGGCGAGAACGTCGACGACGTGCTCGGCGTGCTCTACCTGAAGGATCTGATCCGGCGGACCCAGGGTGACCGGGGGGCGCGGCAGATGCCGGTGGCCGAGCTGATGCGCCCGGCGACGTTCGTGCCGGAGTCCAAGCCGGTGGACGACCTGCTCTCCGAGATGCAGGCGGCCCGGAACCACCTGGTCATCGTGGTCGACGAGTACGGCGGCACCGGCGGGCTGGTCACCATCGAGGACATCCTGGAGGAGATCGTCGGTGAGATCACCGACGAGTACGATGTCGAGCGCCCACCGGTGGAGCATCTGCCGGACGGGGCCGTGCGGGTGACCGCCCGGTTGCCGGTGGAGAATCTGGGCGAGCTGTTCGACACCGACCTGCCCACCGACGAGGTGGAGACGGTCGGTGGCCTGCTCGCCCAGGCGCTCGGCCGGGTGCCCATCCCGGGCGCCGAGGCCGAGGTGGCCGGCCTGCGGCTGATCGCCGAGGGCACCACCGGCCGACGGAACCGGATCGACACCGTGCTGGTGAGCCGGTCCGAGCCGGGTTCCGCGCCGGACGGCGCGGGGCGGCCCGATCCGACCGAGTCCCGTGGCAACCACAACCGTTCCGAGGAGAGGCAACCCGCCGATGCCTGAGTCACCCGCCGTGCCGGCCGCCCGGCCCACCCCCGCCGATCCGGCCGAGCTGAGCGCCGAGGACGGCAAGCTGGTCGTGCTGGCCCGGGGCGCCCGGGGTCGGGTGGGCGCCGTGGAGGGCGCGGCGGTCCGCGACCAGGACGGCCGGACGTACGCGGCGGCCAGCGTGGCGCTGCCGTCGCTGACCCTGACCGCGCTCCAGTTGGCGGTCGCCTCGGCGGTGGCCGCGGGCGCGAGCCGGCTGGAGGCCGCGGTGGTGGTGACCGAGGCGTCGACGCTGGACGGGGCCGGCCACGCCGCGGTGCGTGACCTCTCCGCCGACGCGCCGATCCACGTGGCCGCGCCGGACGGCTCGGTGCTCGGCACGGTGGTCGAGTGACGACCCCCGAGGACCGCCCGTACCGGGCGGGTTTCGCCTGTTTCGTCGGCCGGCCGAACGCCGGCAAGTCGACGCTCACCAACGCGATCGTCGGCACCAAGATCGCCATCACGTCGAGCAAGCCGCAGACCACGCGGCACGTCATCCGGGCGGTGCTGCACCGGCCGGAGTCGCAGCTCGTGCTGGTCGACACGCCCGGCCTGCACCGTCCCCGCACGCTGCTCGGCGAGCGCCTCAACGACCTGGTCCGGGAGACCTGGAGCGAGGTCGACGTGATCGGGCTCTGCGTGCCGGCGAACGAGCCGGTCGGCCGGGGCGACCGGTTCATCACCGGCGAGCTGGCCAGTCTCAAGGCGACCGTGCTGGCCGTGGTCACCAAGACCGACCTGGTGGACAAGAAGCGCCTGGCCGAGCAACTGCTCGCGGTGAGCGAGCTGGGTGAGTTCGCTGCCGTGGTGCCGGTGAGCGCGGTCTCCGGCCATCAGGTCGACACGCTCGTCGACGTGATGACCGGCTACCTGCCGGAGTCGCCCCAGCTCTACCCGGACGACATGCTCACCGAGGACCCGGAACAGGTGCTCGTCGCCGAGCTGGTCCGGGAGGCGGCGCTGGAGGGGGTCCGGGACGAGCTGCCGCACTCCATCGCCGTGGTGGTGGAGGAGATGATCCCGGAGGGCAACCTCACGAAGATCTACGCGGATCTCTACGTGGAGCGGTCCAGCCAGAAGGCGATCGTCATCGGTCACCGGGGCAGCCGGCTCAAGCACGTCGGCACCACCGCGCGCCGGCAGATCGAGGAGCTGCTGGGCACCCGGGTCTACCTGGACCTGCACGTGCGGGTGGCGAAGGACTGGCAGCGCGACCCGAAGCAGTTGCGCAAGCTCGGCTTCTGAGGGCCGGATCAGTCAGTCTTATGGGGCATCTCACGTTGCGTGGGCGTTCTTACACGTTTCACCGGCGGCGGGAGCAGGGTAGGGACTTCTGTCCCTGCCCCCGGACCCCGCTGCGAGCTGATGCGAAACCGCTACCTCGACCTGCTCCGCTTCCTGGCCATCCTGCGCGTCGTCACCTACCACGTCACCGGCTACGCCACGCTCACGCTGGTGTTCCCGGCGATGGCGGTGATGTTCGCCCTGGCCGGGTCGCTGATGGCCGCGTCGCTGGACCGCGGCGGGGTGTCCGCCGTGGGGCGCCGGCTGCGTCGGCTGCTGCCCTCGCTCTGGGTGGCGGCGGCGGTCTTCGTGCCGGCGATGCTGCTCACCGGGCTGGCGTTCGAGCCGAAGGTGCTGCTCTGGCTCTTCCCGATCAGTGACCCGCCGGCCAACTACTGGGGCGGGCTGGCGCTCAGCCCGATCTGGTACCTGCGGGACTACCTCTGGTTCGTGCTCGCCTCGCCGGTGGCGCTGTGGCTGTTCCGCCGCGCGCCGCTGCCCACGCTTGTCGCCCCGTACGCGCTGCTCGCCGCCATCGAGTTCGGCATCCTGCTGAACCCGCCGACGGTGCTGCGCGAGTTCGGCCTCTACTTCGGCGCGTGGCTGCTCGGCTTCGCCCACCACGACGGCCTGCTGCGCCGGATGCGCAACCGGGTGCTGCTGCCGGTCGCCGGTGTGCTCGGCGCGGCCGGTCTGGCCTGGATCGTCACCCATCCCGGGCCGCGCGGCTACGACATCAACGACATCCCGCTGGGCAACGCGCTCTGGGCGACCGCGTTCATCCTGGTGGCGATCGGCCGGGCGCCCGCGGGCGCGGCGTGGGTCGACCGGTTCCCTGTGTTCGGCCGGGCGGTGACCGTGGTGAACCGGCGGGCGCTCACCGTCTACCTCTGGCACATGCCGTTCGTGGTGGCGCTCACCCCGCTGGTCGGCCTGGTCGGTTGGTCGCCACGGGACCCGGTCGGCCTGTGGCTGCGGGTGGGGTTGGTCTTCGTGCTCGTCGGCGTGGTGACGTTGCTGGTCGGCTGGGTCGAGGACGTGGCTGCCCGGCGTACCCCCGAACTGGTGCCCGGCCGGCCACGGCGGACCGTGTCGGCGCGGGCGGCGGACGCCCCGGCCAGCCCGGCCCCGGCCGGCGCGGCCGGCCGACTGGTCGGCGCCGGGGCCCGGGTGCCGGCGCCCCGCCGTGCTCCCGGACCGACGACCGGCCGATCCGACGGGCCGCCCGCCGACGCCGACGCGCCCCGGGACCGGGCCGCCGGGTCGTCCCCGGGCCGCGCCGCCGGATCATCCGGCGTCCGCGCCGCCGACTGAGCGGCGTCCGCGCCGCCGACTGAGCGGCGTCCGCGCCGCCGACTGAGCGGCGTCCGCGCCGCCGACTGAGCGGCGGCCGGCTCAGCGGCTGCTGACGGTGACGTCGCCGCTGGTGGCCGTCACGTCGAGCAGCAGGGACGCGCCGGGGTCGTTCGGCACCCGCACGTCGGCGTCGCCGGACTTCGCGTCGGCCCGTACGCGGTACCGGCCGGCCGGCACGGCGAGGTCGATGTTCCCGCTGGTGACGTGCAGTCGGACCGGGGCCGGCTGGTCCAGCTCGACGGTCAGGTTGCCCGGGGCCGCTTCCGCGTCGACCGCGGAGGCGAGCCGGCGGGCCTCGATGTCGCCCGAGCCGGTCCGTAGCCGGACCGGACCAGCCACCTCGGTCAGCCGGATGTTGCCCGAGGCGGTGGAGGCGCGGACCTCGCCGCCGGCTCCGCTGACGGTCAGGTCGCCGGAGCTGAGCGTGAACTCCACCGCCCCGACCTCGGTGAGGTCGACGTTGCCCGAGCCGGTGCCGCCCCGGACCGCCACGCCGGGCGGCGCGGTCACCTCCCAGGAGATGCTGCACCGCTGCCCGCAGTCGGTGGGCAGCACCAACTCGTCGCCCCTGATCTCGTACCGGCTGTCCGGCTCGCCGCCCTGGTAGCGGACCACGCGCTTGATCTGCACCTGGTCGACCGGGCCGGTGCCGCGCACCACCACGTCCCCGGAGCCGTCGCCGTCGCCGTCCACGGTGATCCGGGTGATCTTCGCGCGTTCGGTCTGGTCGTAGTCGAGCCGGCGGAACGAGAGGGTGTCACACCCGGCGAGCACGATGAGCGCGGCGGTCGCGGTCGCCGCCACCACCGCACGCGGCCGGAGCGCCGTTCGGAGCGAAGCCATGGCCAGCACACTAGGGCCGGCCGGGTGACCGCCACATCCGGGATCGCCCGCCGGTCCACCCCGAGCCGACCCTGAGATCGCACCCCGAGAGAGAATGGACCGATGGCCGGGTACCGCCGACAGCTCTACCGCGACGACGCGGTGGTGCTGCGCGTGCAGAAACTGGGCGAGTCCGACCGGATCATCACGCTGTTCACCCGCCGGCACGGCCGGTTGCGCGCGGTGGCTCGGGGCGTCCGGCGCACCACCAGCAGGTTCGGCGCCCGGCTGGAGCCGTTCGGCCACGTCGACCTCCAACTCGCCGGCGACCCCAAGGGCAACCAGGGCAGCTCGCTGCACACCGTGAGCCAGGTCGAGGCGATCGAGCTGTACGGCAAGCGGTTCCTCGGCGACTACCCCCGCTACACGGCGGCCAGCGCGATCGCCGAGACCGCCGAACGGCTGACCCCGATCGAGCGGGAGCCGTCGCTGCGGCTGTTCCAGCTCACCCTCGGCGCGATGAAGTCCCTGGCCCGCGGCGACCACGCCACCACGCTGGTGCTCGACGCGTACCTGCTGCGCGGCATGGCGTTCGCCGGCTGGGCGCCGGCGCTGGCCGCCTGCGCGGTCTGCGGCGAGCCGGGTCCGCACCGCGCGTTCTCGGTGCCGGCCGGCGGCGCCGTCTGCCCGGACTGCCGGCCGCCCGGCGCTGCCCATCCCGCGCCGGCCACGTTCGTGCTGATGTCCGCGCTGACCACCGGCGACTGGGCGTACGCCGACGCCGCCGAGAACGGCGTACGCCGGGAGTGCAGTGGGCTGGTCGCGGCGCACCTCCAGTGGCATCTGGAGCGCGCGCTACGCTCGCTGCCGCTGGTCGACCGGGGTGCCCCGGCGCCCGGCGCGGTCCCGCCGCCCGGCGGCGCGGGCCCGGGTGTGGTCCCGCCGCGCACCGGCGCCGGGCCCGCCGTCGCTGGTGTGAACAGGGAGATGACCGAGTGATCCGATCGACGAGGGCGCACCGCCGTGAGCCGGTGCCGCCGACCCCGCACCCGTCCGGTGCCCGGCCGCCGGCGTTGCCGCCCGCCGCGGTGCCCCGGCACGTCGCCATCGTGATGGACGGCAACGGCCGCTGGGCCAAGGAACGGGGGCTGCCCCGCACCAAGGGGCACGAGCAGGGCGAGCACAGCCTGTTCGACACCGTCGAGGGCGCGATCGAGATGGGCATCCCCTACCTGTCCGCGTACGCGTTCTCCACCGAGAACTGGCGTCGTTCGCCGGACGAGGTCCGCTTCCTGATGGGCTTCAACCGCGACGTCATCCGCCGTCGCCGGGACCAGCTCGTCGACCTGGGCGTCCGGGTGGTGTGGTCGGGCCGGGCCGGGCGGCTCTGGAAGAGCGTCATCTCCGAGTTGCAGACCGCCGAGGAGATGTCGCGGGACAACTCGACGCTGACGCTCCAGTTCTGCGTCAACTACGGCGGCCAGGCGGAGATCGCCGACGCCGCCGCCGCGATCGCCCGGGACGTCGCCGCCGGCAGGCTGCATCCGGACAAGGTCACCGAGAAGACGGTGGCGCGTTACCTCTACCACCCCGAGGTGCCCGAGGTGGACATGTTCCTGCGTCCCTCCGGCGAGCAGCGCATCTCGAACTTCCTGCTCTGGCAGACCGCGTACGCGGAGCTGGTCTACCTGGACACGCTCTGGCCCGACTTCGACCGCCGTCATCTCTGGTACGCCTGCGAGCTGTACGCCCAGCGGGACCGCCGCTTCGGCGGCGCGCTGCCCAACCCGGTGGCCCCGGGAGTCTGAGCTCACGCTTACCGACGCGACGCGCTGGGTACCGGTAGGGACAACAGCAAACGCGGAGGTGAACCACATGATTCAGAAGCGGATCGGGCAGTGGGCGGTCATGGCGGTCGCCGTGCCGCTGGCGGCGGCCGGCGCCCGCCGGCTCAGCCACACGCTGGAGGCCCGTCGCGGGCCGACCGGGGTGAGCCGCCTGCTGACCAAGGGCGCGGACCTGCTCCGGCCGCAGAAGGCCAAGCGGCGTCGGTTCTTCTGACCTGCCGGCCGGCGTCGGCCGGCCATCGGCGGAACGCCCCGCATCCGTAAGGCGTTCCGCCTTACCATCGGCGCAGGGCGCGCCGCCGGGACGCGCCGCCACGGGGGTGGAAGATGCGCGATCTCCGGTACGAGATGACGGCCGCCCTGGCCGCCGCCGACCTGGTGGAGCCGAGCCGCCGGGAGTCCGTCGCCGAGCTGTGCGCCGGCGTCGCGGAGCGGTGGTGCGCCGACCTCGGGCACACCCCCACCGTCCGGTCCGGCGAGATCGGCGAGCTGGCCGCCGGTGAGCCGGCGGCGGACTGGGCCCGGTGACCCGGCGACGGCCCCGACCCGACGCGATCGACGCCGCGCCGTGGACCCGGGCCGCCCGCCGGGTGAGCGTGGTGGGGCTCAGTCCTCCACTTCGGAGCGGTCCCCGGCCCAGCGGGTGTGGAACGCGCCGTCCCGGTCCACCCGGTGGTAGGTGTGCGCGCCGAAGTTGTCCCGCAGCCCCTGGATCAGCGCGGCCGGCAGCCGCTGCGCCCGCAGCGCGTCGAAGTAGGCCAGCGACGACGCGAAGGCCGGGGTCGGCACGCCCGCCCGGGCCGCGTCGGCCACCACCCGTCGCCAGGCCGGGACACCGGCGCTGACCCGGTCGGCGAACCACGGCGCGACGAGCAGCGTCGCCAGCTCCGGCTCGCCGTCGTACGCCTCCCGGATGCGGTCCAGGAAGCGGGCCCGGATGATGCAGCCGCCCCGCCAGATGGTGGCCGTGCCGCCCAGGTCGATGTTCCAGTCGTACTCCCGGCTGCCGGCCCGGATGTGGTCGAAGCCCTGCGCGTACGCGACGATCTTGCTGGCCAGCAGCGCGCGGCGCACGTCCTCGACGAACGTGTCCCGGTCCTCCACCTGCCACTTCTCGCCGGCGTCGGCGAACACGCGGCGGGCCGCCTCACGCTGGTCCGCGTGGCCGGACAGCGAGCGGGCGAACGTGGCCTCGGCGATGCCGGTGATCGGGATGCCCAGGTCCAGCGCGCTCTGCACGGTCCAGCGGCCGGTGCCCTTCTGCTCGGCCTGGTCGAGCACCACGTCCACGAACGCGTGGCCGGTCGCCGCGTCGGTGTGCCCGAGCACCTCCGCGGTGATCTCGATCAGGAACGACTCCAGCTCGCCGCCGTTCCACTCCCGGAAGATGTCCGCGATCTCCGCCGGGCTCGCCGACAGGCCGGCCCGCAACAGGTCGTACGCCTCGGCGATGAGCTGCATGTCGGCGTACTCGATGCCGTTGTGCACCATCTTCACGAAGTGGCCGGCGCCGTCCGGGCCGACGTGCCGGCAGCAGGGCGCGCCCTCGACCTGCGCGGCGATCTTCTCGAAGATCGGCCCGAGTTTCTGGTAGGACTCCGCCGAGCCGCCCGGCATGATGCTCGGGCCGCGCAGCGCGCCCTCCTCGCCGCCGGAGACGCCGGTGCCGACGAAGTGCAGCCCGTGCTCGCGCAGCGCCTCCTCGCGGCGGCGGGTGTCGGCGAAGTGCGCGTTGCCGCAGTCGACGACGATGTCCCCCTCCTCCAGCAGCGGGATCAGCTCGTCGATCACGGCGTCGGTCGGCGCGCCGGCCTTCACCATCACGATCACCGCGCGGGGCCGCTCCAGCGAGGCGACGAAGTCGGCGAGCGACTCGGACGGCACGAACGTGCCCTCGTCACCGTGCTCGGCGACCAGGCTGCGGGTGCGCTCCGGCGACCGGTTGTGCACCGCCACGGCGAAGCCGTTGCGGGCCAGGTTCCGGGCCAGGTTGCGACCCATCACGGCCAGACCGGTGACCCCGATCTGCGCCGTCGCCTGCTCTGCCATGCGTACCGCCACCTCTCGTCCGCGCCGCTGACCGCGGCCGTCCTCGTTACCGTCCTGCGACCGTATCGCGGTCGTGGCGTGAGGGGATCACACCGCGACGAGGGGTGAGGAGGCGGTGGCGGCGCGTCTCATCCCTCGGCGAGACGCGCCTCGATGTGCGCCACCTTCGCGGTCAACGCGTCGGTCACGCCGGGGCGCAGGTCGGCCTTGAGCACCAGGCTGACCCGGGGCGCCTGGGCCGCGACGGTGTCGACGGCCCGCTTCACCACCGCCATCACCTCGTCCCACTCACCCTCGACGGTGGTGAACATGGCATCGGTCCGGTTCGGCAGGCCGGACTCGCGGACCACCCGGACGGCGTCGGCGACCGGGTCGCCCACGGACTCACCCACGCCGAGCGGGGTGATGGAGAACGCGACAAGCATGCCGACGATGGTGTCAGCAATTCGGGTGCGGGTGTCGGTGGCGTCGGGTTAGCGTGTCGGCATGCGCAACTGACGCCCTTCCTCCGAGCCGGTCCGCCGCCGTAGCTGCCGCGGACCCGTCCTGCTCCGGGCGTCCCGCATCCCGTCCCGCCGCCGTTGTTCGTGGTGTCTGTCGCGGTCGGATCGCACCGGATCGCACCCGCTCGGCGCGCCCCCGTACGGCGTGCCCCCGGCGCGACCGTGGTCGGCGCGCCCGACAGACAGGAGGCCCGCGGATGCCCGCGAAGCGCAACCCGAAGAAGTCCCGCAAGCCGTCGTCGTCCCCGCTGGGGCTGACGCCGACGGATCTCGACGCGCTCTCCGCGTCCCCGTCGACACCGGTGATCCTGCCCGTTGCGACGCCCGGTTCGGCGTTTGTCGATCCGGTGTCGGCTGGTTCAGCGCCGATCGAGCCGGAGCCGGCTGGTTCGACGTCGGTTGGTTCGACGTCGGTTGGTTCGACGTCGGCTCGCTCGGCACCGAAGGCCGGCCCGTCCGCCGGCCGCGACGCCCGGTTGGCCGGCCGAAGCCAGCGAGCCGGCCAGAACCGGTTCTACGCCTACCGGCGCGGCTGATCCTCACCCGTTTCCGGTCTCTGCGCACCCTGTCACGGGGTGCGCAGAGGCCGCGATAGATCGTGGAAGCTCCCGGCCCTCCAAGGGCCCTTTCCTTCCAAGATCGCCCCGCAACGCGTCGATCATGAGGTTGGCGGCGACAGAACGGACAGGAAATGCCGCCAGCTTCATGATCGCCGGGCCGGGGCCGGGGCCGGGGCCGGGGCGGGAGGGGGGCGGAGGAGGGCAGGGGCGGGGGTCAGCCGATCAGGGGGCGGAAGGTGCCGAGGAGGACGCTGGTGGTCAGGGCGGCGCCGGCCAGCAGCGCGGCGGCGAGCACGAGCAGGGCGTCCGCGCGGGTGAAGCGCTGTCGGCGGGCGACCGTACGCGGGGTGCCCGCGTCGAAGCCGCGGGCGTCCATCGCCACGGCCAGCCGAGTGCCGCGCCGGATCGCGCCGACCAGCAGCGTGAACGCGGTGGACGCGAAGAGCCGCAGCTTGGCCACCGGGTTGCGGCCGGCGTCCACGCCCCGGGCCCGGCGGGCCATGCTGATCATCCGCCACTCCTGTTCCAGGAGCGGCACCAGCCGGAACGCGGCCAGCGCGCCGATGGCGAACCGGGCTGGCGCCTTCGCGTTCTGGATCAGCGCGTCGGCCAGTTCGGTCGGGTCCGTGGTGGCGAACACGATGATGCCGGGCAGCGCCACCGCGAGCATGCGCAGCACCAGCCCCAGCGCGGTGACCAGGACGCCCTGGGTGACCAGCACCGGCCCGGCCTCGACCAGCACCGGCCCGGACCGGTCGGCGGCGAAGAGCACCAGCGTGACCAGGATGCCGACGGCGGCGGCCAGCAGCGGCCACGCCCGGCGGGCCAGCACCCGGTAGCGGACCCCGAACAACGGCAGCACGGCCAGCTCGACCGCGATGGCGATGGCCGGCGCGACCGGGTCCAGCGTCGCCACCAGCACGAGGGTGAACACCATCGCGGCGGCCAGCTTCGCCACCGGGTTGCGCCGGGCCAGCGGGGCGCCCGGCGTCGCCACCGGCTCCATGTCGATCACGGCGCACCCGCCCCTGGGTCGGGCGGTGACGGACGCCGCTCCGAACCGGGACGGCCCGGCGGTGACGGCCGCCGCTCCGAAGCGGGACCGCCCGGCGGTGACGGCCGCCGCTCCGAAGCGGGACCGCCCGGCGGTGACGGACGCCGCGGAGAACCGGGCCGGACCGGTTCGTCGGACCCGGCCGGGCGGTCCAGGGTGAGCGTCCGGTCGGCCAGCGCGGCGACGAAGTCGGCGTCGTGGGTCACCGTGACCACGCCGTGGCCGGCGTCGCGCAGCTCGGCGAGCAGGTCGACCAGTTCCCGCCAGGTGCGCCGGTCCTGGCCGAACGTGGGCTCGTCGCAGATCAGCAGGCGGGGCGCGGTGGCCAGGGCGGTCGCCACGCTCAGCCGCCGCGCCTCGCCGCCGGAGAGGGTGTACGGGTTGGCGCCGGCCAGCCGGTCCAGTCGCAGCCGGTGCAGCAGCGCGTCCACGGTGGCGGTGACCGCCGCCTCGGACTGCCCGGTCCGGCGCGGGCCGAGCGCCAGTTCGTCGCGGACCGTGCCGGTGACGAACTGGTGCTCCGGGTCCTGGAAGACCGAGCCGATCCGGCGGGCCAGCGCCGGCGCCCGCCAGCGGTGCGGGGGAGTGCGCGCGTCCCGCCCGGCCAGTTCCGTGGCCGCGGTGACCGTGCCGGTGTCGGGGCGCAGCAGGCCGCCGAGGAGCAGCGCCAGCGTGGACTTGCCGGCGCCGTTCGGGCCGAGGACGGCGAGCGCCTCGCCGGCGCGTACCCGGAGGTCGGTGGGGGCCAGCCGGGGCGGCAGGCCGAGCCGGTCGGCGGTGAGCAGCACGTCGCCGGCCGGCGCGGTGGCGGGTCGCGGCGGCACGGTGTGCCCGGGCACCCAGACCCCGGCGGCGGCCAGCGCCTCGCCGTGCGCGGCGAAGACCGCGTCGGGCGGCCCGTCGGCGCGCACCCCGCCACCCGGTTCCAGCACCACCACCCGGTCGACGAGCGGCAGCGCCTCGGCGACCCGGTGCTCCACCAGGATCAGCGTGGTGTCCGGGTCGAGCGCGTCCGCGACCGCCCGGCGGATCAGCGCGGCGCCGGCCGGGTCGAGGTTGGCGGTCGGCTCGTCGAGCAGCAGCAGGCCGGGACGCAGCGCGAGCGCCCCGGCGAGGGCCAGCCGTTGCTGCTCGCCGCCGCTGAGCGCGGCGGTCGGGCGGTCCCGGTGGTAGGGGAAGCCGACCCGGCGCAACGCCTCGTCGACCCGGGGCCAGATCTCCTCGGCCGGCACGCCGCGGTTCTCCAGCCCGAACGCGACGTCGTCGCCGGAGCGGGCCATCACGAGCTGGGTCTCCGGGTCCTGGAACAGCACGCCGACGCGTTCGCGGGCCTTGCGCGGGTCCAGCCCGTCGATCTCGACGGTGCCCTCCTGCTCGCCGGAGTCCTCCGGCAGCAGCCCGGCCAGCGCCGCCAGCAGCGTGCTCTTCCCCGCCCCTGACGCCCCCAGCAGCAGCACCCGCTCCCCGCCCTCGACACGCAGATCAACCCCGCGCACCGCCCACGCCCGGCGTCCCCCGTGCCGCCACCCGAACCCCCGCAGAACCACCCCGCTCACCGCGCCACCCCCTCCCCAGCCTCGTTGATCAAGGAGTTTGCGTCAGGAAAACCCGCCCATGGTTGACGCAAACTCCTTGATCAACAGGGGGAGGGGGCCGTCAGACCAGGGCGCGGTCGCGGCCGGCGGGGAAGCGGTCCAGGACGCCGGTGTTGGCCAGGGCGCGGGTGAGCACCCACGCGCCGAAGCCGGCGACGATCGTGGCGCTGACGATCGTGATGAGCGCGTACGGGAGGCGGTAGGAGGTCAGCTCGTACGCCTTGTTCCAGTAGACGAAGTCGAAGATCGCCGCGCCCAGGCCGGTCAGCGCGCCGGCCAGCACCGCCACCGGCAGCTTGAACGAGCGGTAGCGGAACGCGGCGAACGCCAACTCCGCGCCGATGCCCTGCATCAGGCCCTGGAGGATCACGATGCCCGCCCACTGGCTGCCCAGCAGCGCGGAGACGATCGCGGCCACCGTCTCGCAGTAGAGCGCGGCGCCCGGCTTGCGGATGATCAGGCCGGCGAGCACCGCCGGGATCAGCCACACGCCGTAGAGCACCGCCTGCGCGGGCGGAAAGAACGCGAACGCCGCGTCGGTGGCGCTCCAGAGCAGGCCCCAGGCCCAGAAGACGACGCCGAAGGCGACGGCGATGACCGAGGCGACGACGATGTCGACGGTACGCCAGCGGTTGCTGTCGGTGTGGTTCACGGTGGCTCCCAGTTCGTGGTGAGGAACCAGGAGAAGACGCACGCCGCGCCCGGAATGCCGGACGTCGACGCGGCTGGAGGTCGACCGAACTCCCTGCGCTGGCATTACCCAGATCAGGTTCGAGGGTCTGCGGGCACCGGCCCGCACTCTCAGCGCTGTGCGCTCCCCTGTCGGATGTGAAGTTGTCTCGTCGCAGACGCTAGCACCGACGTCGGGGCCGGGCCCAGCAGGGCGACTGTCGGTAGGCTGGCGATCATGCGGGTCGAGACGCGAAATCTGACGTTCGAGGTACGCACCGGCGGCCCCGAGGGCGGCGACCCCGTCCTGCTGCTGCACGGCTTTCCGCAGCACGCCGGCGAGTGGGACGCGGTGACGCCCGCGCTGCACGCCGCCGGGCTGCGCACGTACGCGCTCGACCAGCGCGGCTACTCGCCCGGCGCGCGGCCGGCGGCGGTCGAGGCGTACCGGATCCCGGAGCTGGTGGCCGACGCGGCGGCCGTGCTGGACGCGCTCGGGGTGACCGCCGCGCACCTGGTCGGCCACGACTGGGGCGCGATCGTGGCCTGGGGCCTGGCGGCGGCGCACCCGGATCGGGTGCGGACGCTGACCGCGGTGTCGGTGCCGCACCCGGCCGCGATGGGCCACGCGCTCGCCAACGATCCCCGGCAGAAGGCCAAGTCCGCCTACATGGCGCTGTTCCGGATGCCGGGCAAGGCGGAGAAGGTGCTGCTGGCGCTGCACGGCGCCGTGCTGCGCCGGATGCTGCGCGGCGTCGGCGACGCGGCAACCGTCGCCCGGTACGCCGACCCGATGCGGGAGCCGGGAGCGCTCACCGCGGCGCTGAACTGGTACCGCGCGATGAGCGGGTCGGACATGAAGGCGGTCGGCCCGGTGGCGGTGCCGACCACGTACGTCTGGAGCGACAAGGACGTGGCGATCGGCCGGACCGCCGCCGAGGCGTGCGCGGGACACGTCACCGGTGACTACCGGTTCGTGACCCTGTCCGGCGTCAGCCACTGGATTCCCGACGAGGCTCCGGGCCCGCTGGCCGAGGCGGTCCTGGCCCGGATCCGAGGGACGGAGGAGGCATGACGGTGAGCGCCGAGGCGTACCTGGAGACGGTCACGTCGACGATGCGGCGGGTGGCCACCGAGCAGCGGGCGAACGTGGCGGAGGCGGCCGATCTGATCGTGGCGGCGCTGCGTGCCGACGGGGTGGTGCACGCGTTCGGCACCGGGCACTCCGAGGCGCTCGCCATGGAGATCGCCGGCCGTGCCGGCGGGCTGGTGCCCACCAACCGCATCGCGCTGCGCGACCTGGTCCTGCACGGTGGCGAGCCGGCCGACGTGCTCGGCCCGAAGCTGGAACGCGAGCCGGCGGTGGCGCACCGGCTCTACGAGCTGGCCCCGGTCCGGCCGCCGGACGTGTTCGTGCTCGCCTCCAACTCGGGCGTGAACGGGGCGATGGTCGAGTTCGCGTCGATCGTGAAGGAGCGCGGGCACGGGCTGGTGGCGATCACCTCGGCGCGGCACTCGGCGCGGATGACCTCGCGGCACCCGTCCGGGCGGAAGCTGGCCGACTTCGCCGACGTGGTGCTGGACAACGGCGCCCCGTACGGCGACGCCACGCTGCCGTTGCCCGGCGGCGGCGCGGTCGGCGCGGTCTCGTCGATCACCGCCGCGCTGCTGGCCCAGCAGATCACCGTCGAGGTGGTGGCCCGGCTGGTGACGGCGGGGGAGCGACCGCCGGTCTACCTGTCCGCCAACATCACCGGCGGCGACGAGCACAACGCCGAGCTGGAGGCCCGGTACGCAGGGCGGATCCGCCGGGGATCGTGAGCCGGTTTCGCGAGCGCCCGAATCGGGCACAGGCGCTGCTGCCGGCGGGTGTTCACCCGCCGGCCGTGCCGTCTTCACCGGAGGTTCGCGAGTGTCCAAGGAATCCGAGAAGCAGCGCTGGCAGCGCAACTTCGCCGATCTGTTGCAGGAGTTGCGCGTGGCGCAGACCGGCGTGCAGATCCTCTTCGCCTTCTTGCTGACCCTGCCGTTCAGCAACGGGTTCACCCGGACCACCGAGTTCCAGCGTGACGTCTACATCGTGGCGTTGCTGGCCGCCGCCGCGGCCACCGCGATGATCATCTCGCCGGTCGCGTTCCACCGGGCGCTGTTCCGCCAGGGCCGCAAGCCGGAGTTGGTCCGCTTCGCCCACCGGATGGCCACCGGCGGGCTGTTCTTCATGCTGATCGCGATGGTCAGCGCCGTGCTGCTGATCACCGACTTCGTGCTGCCCCGGCCGATCGCGTTCGTGCTCAGCGCCGTCACCGCGCTCTGGTTCCTGACGTTCTGGGCGATCCTGCCGTTCGCGCGGCGCAACTGGGGTGAGGACGACATCGACGACGATGACGACGACCCGCAGACGCTGGCCGGCGACTGACGGTCCGCCAAATCGGACGTGCACGCGACGCTACCCCTGGGTAACACCCGGGGGTAGCGTCGTTTTCGTCGAGCGCGTCGACCGCAGCCGGACCGACCATCCAGGAGGCAGCCGTGACCACGACACAGAACAACGCCGACGGGGTGGGACCGCTGCCCACCGAGGCCGGCCAGGTCTCCGAGAAGGAGGCCCGCCAGGTCGCCGAGGCGGCCCGCGAGGCGTCCTGGGACCGGCCCAGTTTCGGCAAGGAACTCTTCCTCGGCCGGTTCCGGCTCGACCTGATCAACCCGTGGCCCCGGTCCGACCCGGCCGACGTGGCCCGCGCGCAGGAGTTCCTCGACGCGTTCGGGGCGTACCTGGGCGCCGAGGTGGACGGCGCGGCGATCGAGCGCGACGCGCGGATCCCGGACGACGTGTTCCACGGCATGGCCCGGCTCGGCGCGTTCGGCATGAAGATCGACCGGAAGTACGGCGGCCTCGGGCTCAGCAACCTGCACTACTGCCGGGCGTTGATGCTCGCCGGTTCGGTGAGCCCGGCGATCGGCGCGCTGCTCTCCGCGCACCAGTCGATCGGCGTGCCGCAGCCGCTGAAGATGTTCGGCACGCCCGAGCAGAAGGACCGCTTCCTGCCCCGGCTGGCCGCCGGCGAGGTCTCCGCGTTCCTGCTCACCGAGCCGGACGTCGGCTCCGACCCGGCGCGGCTGGCCACCACCGCCGAGCCCACCTCCGACGGCGCCGGCTACCGGCTCAACGGGGTGAAGCTCTGGGCCACCAACGGCACGGTCGCCACCCTGCTGGTGGTGATGGCCCGGGTGCCGGCCACCGAGGGGCGGCGCGGCGGGATCACCGCGTTCGTGGTCGAGGGCGACAGCGAGGGCATCACGGTGGAACGGCGCAACTCCTTCGTCGGGCTGCGCGGCCTGGAGAACAGCCTCACCCGGTTCCACGACGTGTTCGTGCCGGCCGAGAACGTGATCGGCGGCGAGGGTAAGGGCCTGAAGATCGCGCTCACCACGCTGAACACCGGCCGGCTGTCGCTGCCGGCGATGTGCGTGGGCGCCGGCAAGTGGGCGCTGAACGTGGCCCGGGAGTGGGCCGCC
The DNA here is from genome assembly GCF_044455765.1 of Micromonospora sp. NPDC051141. NCBI lineage: Bacteria > Bacillati > Actinomycetota > Actinomycetes > Micromonosporales > Micromonosporaceae > Micromonospora > Micromonospora sp. NPDC051141. Next base: position 200,241 of record NZ_JBITFD010000011.1, on the reverse strand, counting down.
GACCGGGTCCAGTGGGGCCGGCCGGTCGGCGAGCACGAGGCGGTGGCGAAGAAGCTGTCGTTCATCGCCGCCACCACGTACGGCATGGAGTCCATGCTGGACCTGTCCTGCCTGCTCGCCGACGACGACCGCAACGACATCCGGATCGAGGCGGCGCTGGTCAAGCTCTACGCCAGCGAGATGGCGTGGCGGATCGCCGACGAGCTGATCCAGATCCGGGGCGGGCGCGGCTACGAGACGGCCGACTCGCTCGAAGCCCGGGGCGAACGACCGGCCGCGGTGGAGCAGCTCCTGCGGGACCTGCGGATCAACCGGATCTTCGAGGGGTCCACCGAGATCATGCACCTGCTGATCGCCCGCGAGGCGGTCGACGCGCACCTCTCGGTGGCCGGCGACATCATCGACCCGGACGCCGGGCTGGGCCGCAAGGCCGCCGCCGGTGCGCGGGCCGGCGCCTTCTACGCGAAGTGGCTGCCCACGCTCGCGGTCGGCAAGGGGCAGGCGCCCGGGGCGTACCAGGAGTTCGGGCCGCTGGCCGGGCACCTGCGGCACGTCGAGCGGACCTCCCGCAAGCTGGCCCGGTCGACGTTCTACGCGATGTCCCGCTGGCAGGGGAAGATGGAGCGCAAGCAGGCGTTCCTCGGCCGGGTGGTGGACATCGGCGCGGAGCTGTTCGCGATGTCCGCGGTCTGCGTCCGGGCGTACGCCGAGCGGCTCGAACACCCGGAGAACATCGAGCTGGCCGACCTGTTCTGCCGCCAGGCGCGACTGCGCGTCGACGACCTGTTCACCGGCCTCTGGTCGAACACCGACTCGGTCGACGTGGCCGCCGCGAAGCGGATCGTGGCCGGCCGGTACGCCTCCGTGGAGGCCGGCGTGGTCACCCCACCGGCTGACCTCCCCTGGGTGGCCCCCTGGACGCCGGGCCCCTCCACCGCCGACGACGTCCGCCGCCGCCTGTGAAAGGAGGGCCCCCGGGTCAACGCCTCCGGTAGAGGAGGGGCCCCCTTTTGACAGCCGCTCAGCGGCGGGCGATGGCCCAGGCGATCACCGCGGCGAGGATCAGCCCGTTGAGGGCGGCCAGCACCAGGTAGGCCGCCGGCGGGATCTTGCGGCCCTTGCGGACGAAACTCACCAGCACGCCCGCGTAGGCCAGCAGCAGCACGGCCACGACGATCAGGAAGTACAGCACCGGGACACCCTACCGGCCGGTGCGCAACCCCAGTCCGCGCAGCTCCAGCGCGGCGAGCGCGTCGACGGTGGCGTCGTCGCCGCGCCGCCACGCCTCGGCCACGTCCGGTGCGATCCGCTGGAGCTTCGACAGCGGCTGACCGGCGAGCGCGCGCAACGCCAGCAGGTCCCGGCCGGCGGGCGCGGCGGACATGGCCTTCGCCGCGCCGGCCCGGCGCATCCAGCGCACCCGCAGCGGCAGCCAGCCGAACAGCACCAGGCCGAGCGGGAACACCAGCACCGCCACGGTCAACGCGAGCGCCAACTGGCCGACCAGCTCCTGCTGGTCCCGGCCGGCCTCGGCCATCGCGCGGGCGGCGTCGGCGGCCCGGGTGAAGGGCGCGGTCAGCTCGTCGCCGACCAGCGGCACCCGGCCCACCTTGCCGCCGGCGTCGGCCAGGTTGTCGGCGAGGCCGCCGCCGGCGCCCTCCAGCTTCTGCCCGGGTACGGCGAGCTTCTCGACCAGGTCGTGCAGCCAGCGTGCGAAGCGGATCGCCGCGTACACCCAGACGACCACGAGCAGGTCGGTCAGGAGCTGGCGGAGGGCGGTCGGAAAACGGTCGGCGTAGATCTTCACGCCGGACAGCCTGCCACGGCGTGGCCCCGGCGGCACCGGTCGGAATTACCGGCCGGCGCAGGCCGGGCAGGTCCCGAAGATCTCCAGGGTGTGGCTGACCTCGGTGAAGCCGTGCTCGGCGGAGATGCGGTCCGCCCACTTCTCCACCGCCGGCCCGGCCACCTCGACGGTACGACCGCAGCCCCGGCAGACCAGGTGGTGGTGGTGCCCGTCGTCGCTGCACCGCCGGTAGAGGTGCTCGCCACCCGGCGGGCGCATCACGTCGATCTCGCCGGCGTCGGCGAGCACCTGCAACGTCCGGTAGACCGTGGTCAGCCCGATCCGGTCGCCCCGTCGGCGCAGCATGGCGTGCAGGTCCTGGGCGCTGTGGAAGCCCTCGACCTCGTCCAGCAGCGCGCTCACCGCGCTGCGCTGCCGGGTGGTACGCGGCGTGCCGGTGCTCATGCCGGTCCCTCCCCGGCGTGGCTGACCGCGTCCGCCACGATGTGCGCGACGTGCTCGTCGACGAGCGCGTACGCGATCTCCCGACCGCGTCGCGAGCCGCGCACCACCCCGGCGCCGCGCAACACGCGCAGGTGCTGGGAGACCAGCGGCTGCGGGGCGCCGAGCGTCTCGACCAGCTCGTGCACGCAGCGCTCGCCCTCGGCCAGCTCGCTGACGATGGCGAGCCGGATCGGGGCCGAGAGGGCACGGAGCAGCTCGCCCGCGCCCTCGAAGGCGTCGTACCCGTTGGTCCCGGTCACCCCGTAACGATAACCACTGCCGGTTGGGGCGCTCTCAACCGAGCAGCACCTCGTGCTCGGCCGGCTCGACCGGCGCGGGAGTCGGCGTCGACCGGCCCCGGCGCCGCCGCAGCGCCCGCCCGCCGGCCGCCAGCAGCGCCACCACCAGGAACGAGCCGATCGCCACCAGCACCACCGAGGCGCCCGGCGCGGTGTCGGCCGTGGCGGCCACCCACACCCCGGCCCCGGCCGCGAACAGGCCCAACGCCATGGCCGCCGTCATGGTGGACCGGAAACCGCGGGTCACCTGCTGGGCGGTGGCCACCGGCACCACCATCAACGCGCTGATCAGCAGCACGCCGACCGCCCGCATGGCGATGGTCACGGTCACCGCGGTGCCCACCGCGACGAGCAGGTTCAGCGCCCGCACCGGCAGGCCGGAGACGCGGGCGTACTCCTCGTCGTGGCAGACCGCGAACAGCGCCGGGCGCAGCACCAGCATGGTCACCAGCAGCACCGCGCCGAGCACGCCGATGGTGACCAGGTCGCCCTGCGACGTGGTGGTCAGCGACCCGAAGAGGTACGCGTTGAGCGACCCGCTGCTGGCGTCGGAGAGGCCGACGAGCATCACGCCGCCGGCGATGCCGCCGTAGAACAGCAACGCCAGCGCGAGGTCGCCGGAGGTGCGCCCGTACGCGCGGACCAGCTCGATGACGACCGCGCCGAGCGTGGCGGCGAGCACCGCCACCAGCACCGGGGAGCGGTTGAGCAGCAGCCCGGCGCCGACGCCGGTGAGCGCCACGTGCCCGATGCCGTCGCCGATCAACGCCAGCCGGCGCTGCACCAGGTAGATGCCGAGCGCCGGCGCGGCCAGGCCGATGACCAGCGCGCCGACCAGGGCACGGAGCATGAAGTCGTACTGGAAGAGGTCCATCTCAGATGCTCCTCCAGAGCCCGGCGGGCTCCTCGTCGCAGTGCGGGTGCACGTGCTCGTGGTCCGGGTCGGCGTGGTGGCCGGCCGGCTCGGGCACCGCGCCGTCGTGGGCGATCCCGCCCTGGTGCACCACCACGGCCCGGCTGATCAGCGGGCGCAGCGGCCCCAGCTCGTGGGCGACCAGCAGCACCGTGCCGCCGCCGTCGCGGAAGCCGCGCAGCGCCCCGGCGAACGCCTCCTGGCTGGCCGCGTCCACGCCGGCGGTCGGCTCGTCCAGCACCAGCAGCTCCGGGCCGCCGGCGAGCGCGCGGGCGATCAGGGCGCGCTGCTGCTGGCCGCCGGAGAGCGTGGCGACCGGGTCGCCGGCCCGGTCGGCGAGCCCGACCGCGCGCAGCGCCGCCGTCACCGCCTCCCGGTCGGCCCGCCCCGCCGGCCGGAGCACGCCCCGGCGGGCCAGCCGCCCGGACGCCACCACCTCGGCCACCGTGGCGGGCACCCCGCCGCCGGCGCCGAGCCGTTGCGGGACGTACCCGATGCGGTGCCACTGCCGGAAGCGGCGCTGCGGCGTGCCGAACAGGGTGACCGACCCGGCGCCGAGCGGCACCAGGCCGAGCGCGGCGCGGACCAGCGTCGACTTGCCGGAGCCGTTGGCGCCGAGCACGGCGACCACCTCGCCGGCGGTCAGCGTCAGCGAGACGTCCCGCAGCACCGGCCGGCCGTCGTAGCCGACGGTGGCGTGCGCGATGTCGATCACGGGTGATGAGGTCATGAGCAGTCCAGGGCGGTTCGCAGGGTCTGGAGGTTGGCGCGCATGGCCGACAGGTAGTCGCCCTCAGCGGGCGGGCCCTCGATCGGATCCAGGACCGCGGTCTTCGCCCCGACCTCCCGGGCGATCGTCTCGGCGACCTTCGGGCTGACCAGCGTCTCGAAGAAGATCGTACCGGCCTGGTGCTCCCGGGCCTCCCGCGCGACCTCGGCGAGCCGCTGCGGGGAGGGCTCGGACTCCGGGGTGAGGCCGGTGATGCCGATCTGCTCCAGCTTGTAGTGCTCGGCCAGGTAGCCGAACGCGGTGTGGCTGGTCACGATCTCGCGGCGCTGGCAGGTGCGCAGGCCCTCGGCGTACTCGGTGTCGAGCTTCGTCAGCTCGGCGCGCAGCGCGCCGGCCCGGGCGGTGTAGTCGGCGGCGTGGCCCGGGTCGACCGCGCCGAGGCGTTCGGCGAGCCGGTCGCCGACGGTGGCCAGCCGGGTCGGGTCGAGCCAGAGGTGCGGGTCCTTGCCGCCGCCCTCCTCGTGGCCGGCCTCGCCCTCGTGCCCCGCCTCGCCCTCGTGCTCGTGGTCGCCGGCGGCGGCGTCGAGCAGCGGGGCGACACCGGCCACGTCGAACGCGCGGTCGCCGCCGTTCTGCTCGACCGCCTCGTCCACCGCCGGCTGGAAGCCGGTCAGGTAGACGATCAGCTCGGCGTCGACCACCTGGCCGACCTGGCGGGGATTCAGCTCCAGGTCGTGCGGCTCCGCGCCGGGCTTGGTCAGGTTGCCGACCACGACCCGGTCGCCGCCGATGCGCTCGGTCAGGAACTGGAGCGGGTAGAACGCGGCCACCACGTCGACCCGGCCCGGGTCCTTGCCGCCGCCGCCGTCGCCGTCCGAGCAGGCGCTGAGCCCGCCCAGGGCGAGCAGGGCGGCGGTGGCGGCGGTCAGGACGCGGGGGGTGGCACGGGCGGTCATGGAGCAACTGTCCGCGATAACGAAAATTATTGTCAAAAACGCATGCTTGCATGTCAGCGCGGGTCGGCCCGACCCGGAACGGCTCAGCCGACCGTCAGCTTCGCCAGCGCCACCGCGATCAACAGGGTGAGCATCAGCAGCCGCAGCACCCGGGTCGCCGGCCGCTGCACCGGCCAGGTGACCGACATCAACCCGACCAGCCCGGCCGCCAGCACCAACAGCAGGACGCCGCCGGCCGGGCCGGGCGCGAAGAGGCCGACCAGCACCAGCACCAGCGCGGCGAGGAACACCGTCGTCGGGTTGAGCCGGGCCAACCGGGACAGCACGGGACTCTGCGTACGCTGCATGCCACAAACTCTACGAGGAGGAACGCCGTGCTGGTCACCAACCGGTTCGTGGTGGACGCCGAAACGGCTGACGAGTTCACCCGGGAGGCGCACGCCGCGCTGGCCGCGCTCGCCGCCCGCCCCGGCTACCTGCGCGGCGAACTGCTCCGAGCGCTGGATGACCCGGCCCACTGGTGCCTGCTCACCGAGTGGGAGTCGGTCGGGGCGTACCGGCGGGCGCTGGGCGGGTTCGACGTCAAGGTCACCGCCGTGCCGCTGCTCGCCCGGTCGGTGGACGAGCCGTCGGCGTACGAGACGCTCGCCAACGCCGCCCCGCAGGGCGAGATCGTCGTCGTCGCCAGTGATCGTGCCGCAGGCCCGTACCGCTGAGTCCGGGGGCACTACCCTGGCGCGTATGACCGCTCCCGGACCGGCCGCGCCGCCCCCGCCACCCGTGCCGCCCGGCACGCCGCCGGCCGCCCCGGCGGAGCCGGGCGTGCCCGCGCCGCCGCCCGGTCCCGGCGTCGCGCCGCCGTTCGCCGCCCCGCCCACCGAGGGCGGGCGGGCCCGGCTCTGGCTCGGCCTCGGCGTCGGCGCGCTGGCCGTGGTGCTCTGCTGCGGCGGGGGCGGCGCGGCAGTGGTCGGGCTGGCGGTGAGCAACGTGCAGGCGGTCGGCGAGCAGGGCCGGGCCGTCACCGACGACTACTACCAGGCGCTTGTCGCCCGGGAGTGGTCCAAGGCGTACGACCGGCTCTGTGACGACGCCCGGCGACGCGAGTCCCGGCCGGAGTTCGCCCGGCGGGCCGCCACCGAGCCGCAGATCTCCGGCTACCGGGTGGGCAAGGTCGACACCGCCACGCTGACCGTGCCGGTGGACGTCACGCTGGCCGGTGGGCGGCGCGAGGCGCAGACCGTCACGCTGGCGCCCGACCGGCAGACCGGCGGCATGGAGGTCTGCGGGGTGAGCTGACCGGCCCCCGGTATTCTGCTGGGCTCGGGGCAGCGGCGGTCGTACCGTGGTCCCGAACAGCCCGGTTCCATCCATCTCGACCGCGCCGACCGCCAGCCGGCGTAGGAGGAAACATGCCAGCCGACCGTATCGACGCCGTCGTCAGCCTCGCCAAGCGCCGGGGCTTCGTCTTCCCCTCCAGTGAGATCTACGGGGGCACCCGGTCGGCGTGGGACTACGGTCCGCTCGGCGTCGAGCTGAAGGAGAACGTCCGCCGGCAGTGGTGGCGGACCATGGTCCAGCAGCGCGACGACGTGGTCGGCCTCGACTCGGCGGTCATCCTGGCCCGCAAGGTCTGGGAGGCCAGCGGCCACATCGCCGAGTTCGTCGACCCGCTGACCGAGTGTCAGTCCTGTCACAAGCGGTTCCGGGCCGACCACCTGGAAGAGGCGTACGAGGCCAAGCACGGCAAGCCGCTGACCTCGCTGACGGAGCTGAACTGCCCCAACTGCGGCAACAAGGGCACCTTCACCGAGCCGAAGATGTTCAACGGCCTGATGAAGACCTACCTGGGCCCGGTGGAGAGCGACGAGGGCCTGCACTACCTGCGCCCGGAGACCGCCCAGGGCATCTTCGTCAACTACAAGAACGTGGAGACGGTCGCCCGCAAGAAGCCGCCGTTCGGCATCGCGCAGACCGGCAAGTCGTTCCGCAACGAGATCACCCCGGGCAACTTCATCTTCCGCACCCGCGAGTTCGAGCAGATGGAGATGGAGTTCTTCGTCGAGCCGGGCACCGACGAGCAGTGGCACGAATACTGGCTCTCCGAGCGCTGGAACTGGTACCTCGACCTCGGCCTGTCCGAGGAGAACCTGCGCTTCTACGAGCACCCCAAGGACAAGCTCTCCCACTACTCGAAGCGCACCGTCGACATCGAGTACAAGTTCCGTTTCGGCGGCACCGAGTTCGCGGAGCTGGAGGGCATCGCCAACCGCACCGACTTCGACCTCTCCACGCACAGCAAGCACTCCGGCGTCGACCTGTCGTACTTCGACCAGACGAAGCAGGAACGCTGGATGCCGTACGTGATCGAGCCGGCCGCCGGCCTCACCCGCGCGGTGCTGGCGTTCCTGCTGGAGGCGTACGACGAGGACGAGGCCCCGAACACCAAGGGCGGCGTGGACAAGCGCACCGTGATGCGGTTCGACCCGCGACTGGCCCCGGTGAAGGTGGCGGTGCTGCCGCTGTCCCGCAACGAGGCGCTCTCGCCCAAGGCCAAGCAGCTCGCCGCCGACCTGCGTAAGCGCTGGGTGGTCGAGTTCGACGACTCGCAGGCGATCGGCCGCCGCTACCGCCGCCAGGACGAGATCGGCACGCCGTTCTGCGTCACCGTCGACTTCGACACGCTCGACGACAACGCGGTGACGGTCCGGAACCGGGACACCATGGCCCAGGAGCGCGTCGCCCTGGACCAGGTGGAGCGCTACCTGATCGAGCGCCTCCCCGGCTGCTGACGGTGTAGGCGGGGGCACCTCCTTACACTTGGGCGGTGAGTGAGCTGAAGATCGGGCCGTATGCGGTGTGGCCGCCGGTGGTGCTCGCGCCGATGGCCGGGATCACCAACGCCGGCTTCCGGCGGCTCTGCCGCGAGCAGGGCGGTGGCATCTACGTCTGCGAGATGATCACCACCCGCGCGCTGGTCGAGCGGAACCCGAAGACGCTGCGCATGATCGCCTTCGGCGCCGACGAGCACCCGCGCAGCCTCCAGCTCTACGGCACCGACCCGGAGATCACCGCCGCCGCCGTGCGGATCGTGGTCGAGCGGGACCTCGCCGACCACATCGACCTGAACTTCGGCTGCCCGGTCCCGAAGGTCACCCGCCGGGGCGGCGGCTCGGCCCTGCCGTGGCGGCGCCGGCTCTTCGCCCGGCTGGTCAGGGCCGCGGTGGACGCCGCGTCACCCGCCGGGGTGCCGGTCACGGTCAAGATGCGCAAGGGCATCGACGACGACCACCTGACGTACGTCGAGGCCGGGCTCGCCGCCCAGGACGCGGGTGTCGCGGCGGTCGCCCTGCACGGGCGTACGGCGGCGCAGCGCTACTCGGGCACCGCCGACTGGGACGCGATCGCCACGCTCAAGGCGGCGCTTGATGTGCCGGTGCTCGGCAACGGCGACATCTGGGAGGGCGACGACGCGTTGCGGATGGTCGCCCACACCGGCGTGGACGGCGTGGTGGTGGGGCGTGGCTGTCTGGGCCGGCCGTGGCTCTTCGCCGACCTGGAGGCCGCGTTCGAGGGGCGCACCGACCGGCGGCTGCCGACGCTCGGCGAGGTGGCGGTGACCATGCGGCGGCATGCCGAGCTGCTGGTGGAGCAGTTCGTCGCCGGGGCCCGCAACCCGGCCCGCGGTGAACGGGACGGCTGCACCGACTTCCGCAAGCACGTGGCCTGGTACCTGAAGGGCTTCCCGATCGGCGGTGAGCTGCGCCGCTCGCTCGCCATGATCGAGAGCTTGGCCCAGCTCGACGACCTGCTCGGCAAGCTCGACCCGGAGGTCCCCTTCCCGGTCGAGACGCTCGGCCAGCCACGTGGCCGGACCAACTCCCCGGGCAAGGTCTTCCTGCCCGACGGCTGGCTGGCCAGCCGCGACGACGACACCCCGCCGGAGGGCGCCGAGCTGGACGACTCCGGCGGCTGATCCCGGTACGCCGAAGGGCCCGACCCCGGACGGGGTCGGGCCCTTCGTCATGTCCTGCGATCAGGAGCTGTAGCCGCGGCTGGCGATCCAGTGCGCCAGGGCGTCCACGTCCATCCGGTAGGAGGCCTGGTCCGGGTTCGCCGAGTCGGCGATCGTCACGACCTTCCCGCCGTCGCGGTAGCCCACCACGCTGATGTAGTGGCCACCCTCGAAGGAGTGCGCGGTGCCGTCGGTGTCGGTGGCGGTCCCGGCGATGTTGGCCACCACGGCCCGGCCGTCGTCCACCGCGCGCACGACGTCGGCACGCAGCTTGTCGGCCTTCTCACCGGCCTTGTCGACCGGGATCTCGGTGGACTTGTAGACGTCCTTGCCGGTCTCCTTGTTCAGCACCGGGGTGATGTCGTTGATGGAGTTGGTGCCGGCCTCGGTGGTGCCCATCTCCTTGGCCATGGCGGCCACGTCGATGTTCTTGCCCTGCACGCTGAGCGCGTTGCGGGCCGCGGCCGGGCCGCAGAAGTAGAAGTTGGGCTGGGCCTCGTAGCGCACGCCCAGCTCACGCTCACCGCTCTTGCGGTCGGCGACCACCGCGGCGGCGCGCTCGGCGGGGGTGGCCTGGGCGGCGATGGCGGGGCCGGCGATGCCACCGGCGGTGGCGGCGATACCGGCGGCGGTCAGCACGGTCTTGCGCAGCAGAGTGGTAGCCATGATCAGTTGCCTCTCTGTCGGGGGGTGCGCGGCGATCGGGGGATGCCGCGGAAGTGTGGTGGCCGGCGCGGGCGGCCAGGGGCCTGCTCCGGCGGCTCGGGGGTGTAACGACCGGCGGCCCGGGGCCATTCCCCGGCGTTCGCGGCGGGGTCGGCGGGCGGGTGCGGCGCGGTCAGCCAGGTATAACGCCCCCGCCCCGGGGTCGATTCCACGGTGGCGGTGGCGTCCGCCACCCACCCGGAACGGACATGTCGCCGGCGGAGCACCGGAACGTGACGGGGTACGGCCCGGGTGGTCGGGCGCGTGCCTACGAACCTGATGGCGTGGACGGGTCAGACCCGGGTGAGTCATTCACGCCATCAGGTTGACAGGCCGTCGGGACCGCACCCGTGGCCCCGCCCGGAGCGCCGATGACCGGTATGTCGGGTTTCGGGAAGATCACGCCACGGTGTCGGTGTGGCCGTGCGCGGGCTGGCGCGGGATGCCGGCGGTCGCGGAGTGCGGCCAGGGGATCTCCGGGGAGGGGTGGAAGGTGATGCCGGCGGCGGTCCAGCGCGGGCCGTGGCCGGCGAGCCGTTCCCGGAACCCGGCCCAGTCGTGCGTCGACCGGGGTGACCAGCCCAGCTCGGCGACGGCGGGCAGGCGGGGGAACATCATGAACTCGATCTCGGCGCGGGTGGTGACCGACTCGGTCCACAGCGGCGCCTCCACCCCCAGCACGGCCTCGACCGGTACGCCGTGGACGTGGCTGCCGGGGTCCCAGTCGTACGCGCGCCGCACGTCGACGAGGCCCGCCCAGTCGTGCCCGATCGGGGTGTCCGGGGCGTACTTCATGTCCAGGTAGGCGTGGTTGCCGGGGGAGAGGATCAGCCGCGCGCCACGGCGTACCGCGTCGGCGGTCCCGGGGTCGTCGCCGTTCGTGCCCCACCACTGGAGGACGCGCCCGTCGACGTGTGCGGCCGGGGCGAGCTGGTGCCAGCCGACGACCGTCTTGCCGGTGGCCGCGACCAGGGTCTGGGCCCGCTCGACGAAGGCGCGGTAGCGCTCCGCCGGCACCTTGAACGCCTCGTCGCCGCCGAGGTGCAGCCACGGGCCGGGGGTCAGCGCGGCCAGCTCGCCGAACACGTCGGCGACGAAGGCGTACGTCCGCTCGTCGGTGGGGTCGACGAAGCTGAACCCGACGTCGGTGCCGGTGTACGGCGGTGGCGCGGTCTTGCCCGGGGCCAGTTCGGGGTACGCGACGAGCGCCGCGTTGGTGTGCCCCGGCAGGTCGATCTCGGGCACCACCGTCACGTGCCGGCGGGCGGCGTACGCGACGATCCGCCGGTAGTCGTCGGGGGTGTACCAGCCGCCGGGGCCGCCGCCGACGCCGGTGGCGCCGCCGACCTCGGCGAGTCGGGGCCAGGAGTCGACGGCGATCCGCCACCCCTGGTCGTCGGTGAGGTGCAGGTGCAGGTGGTTGAGCTTGTACCGGGCCAGGTGGTCGACCACCCGCAGCACCTCCTCGACGCCGAAGAAGTGCCGGGCGACGTCGAGCATGGCGCCCCGGTAGGGGAAGCGCGGCCGGTCGACGATGATGCCGCCGGGCACCGCCCAGCGTTCGGCGACCGGGGTGACGCTCTCGATCGCCGGGGGCAGGAGCTGCCGCAGCGTCTGCGCGCCGTGGAACAGCCCGGCCGGCGTGTCGGCCGTGATCCGGACTCCGGTGGCGGTGACGTCGAGCCGGTAGCCCTCCTCCCCGAGCGCCACGCGGTCGGCCGGCCCGGCGTCCCCGGCCGGCGAGCCGTCGGCCGGTGCGTCCCCGGCCCGCGCGGGTGGGGCCGGCGACAGGGTGAGCGTCAGCGGGGCGTCCGGCCCCGGCTCGGCGTGGTCGGTCACCGGGAGCGGGAAGCCGGTGGCCGGGCGCAGCCAGGCGGCGAGTTGCTCGGCCACGTGCCGACCGGCGGCGCTGACCCGCAGCACGGCGTCCGGCGGCAGCGTGAAGTCGCCGGTCGGATCGGGCCGCACCTGCGCGGGCGCCGGCACCACGTCGTGGAGGCGGACCGGCGCGGGCGGGGCGAGCTGCCCGGCGGCCCGGTCGGCGGCGACGCGGGCCAGTTCGGCGGCGGTGGCCGGCGCGGCGGGCAGGCCGACGCCGGGCGGCGGGACGGGCGCGTCGGCGCGTGGCTGCGGCCCGGTCTCGGGTGCTGTGGGGGTGGTCGACACGGCGACGGCTCCGAGGGGTGTATTCGCGTGGGATATGGCAAAGGTCAGGTTCGGCGATATCCGGTGCCGTCAAGGGTACGAGGGGAATCGGAATTGCGTGATCGTGCGCGTGGAAGCGTTCCCAAAAACCGGTACGGACGTGGGCAGTGGTGACTCTTGTGCCGATCGTCACCGAACGGTCCCAGGTCCTGCGAAGTTCGCTTAACCTTCGCCCACCGATCGCTGACGAGCCGGGATTGCCGGTGGTGGCTCCCGGGGTATGTCCGAACTGAACCTTCGTTAAGTGTCAATGGCGCGCGTGGGAGGCTCTGGTGGCAACGCAGGAAACGGTCGAACACAAGTACGTCTACGATTTCGCCGAGGGCAACAAGGACCTCAAGGACCTGCTCGGTGGCAAGGGCGCCAACCTGGCCGAGATGACCAACCTCGGCCTGCCCGTCCCACCCGGCTTCACCATCACCACCGAGGCCTGCCAGGCGTACCTGACGACCGGGCGCGAGCCGGACGGGCTGGCCGGCCAGATCGAGGCGCACCTGGAGTCCCTGGAACGCGAGATGGGCCGCCGCCTCGGCGACCCGGACGACCCGCTGCTGGTCTCGGTACGCTCCGGCGCCAAGTTCTCCATGCCCGGCATGATGGAGACCGTCCTCAACGTCGGCCTCAACGACCGCAGCGTCGAAGGACTCGCCCGACAGGCCGGCGGCAGTGCCGACCGGGCCGCCTCCGGCGGCGCGGACAGGTTCGCCTGGGACTCCTACCGTCGGCTGATCCAGATGTTCGGCAAGACCGTCTGCGAGGTGCCGGGCGAGGAGTTCGAGCACGCGCTGGACGAGGCCAAGCACGCCAAGGGCACCCGGAACGACCTCGACCTGGACGCCGACGACCTGCGCGGGCTGGTCGACGCGTACAAGAAGATCTTCGCCAAGCACACCGGGCGGGAGTTCCCGCAGGAGCCGCGCGAGCAGCTCGACCTGGCCATCCGGGCGGTCTTCGACTCGTGGAACGCGGAGCGGGCCATCCTCTACCGCCGGCAGGAGCGCATCCCGGCCGACCTGGGCACCGCGGTCAACGTGGTGAGCATGGTGTTCGGCAACCTCGGCCCCGACTCCGGCACCGGCGTCGCGTTCACCCGCGACCCGGGCAGCGGCGCGCAGGGCATCTACGGCGACTACCTGGCCAACGCCCAGGGTGAGGACGTGGTGGCCGGCATCCGCAACACCGTGCCGTTGCAGGAGCTGGAGCAGCTCGACAAGCGCTCCTACGACGAGCTGCTCGGCATCATGGCCCGGCTGGAGGAGCACTACAAGGACCTCTGCGACATCGAGTTCACCATCGAGCGCGGCAAGCTCTGGATGCTCCAGACCCGGGTCGGCAAGCGCACCGCCGCCGCCGCGTTCGTCATCGCCGGGCAGCTCGTCGACGAGGGCCTGATCGACCTGGACGAGGCGCTGCACCGGGTCAACGGCGCGCAGCTCGCCCAGTTGATGTTCCCGCGCTTCCAGCTCGACCACGACTTCCCGCCGGTCGCCAAGGGCATCGGCGCGTCCCCGGGCGCCGCCTCCGGCAAGGTCGTCTTCACCTCGGCCCGCGCGGTCGAGCTGGCCGCCGAGGGGGAGTCGGTGATCCTGGTCCGCCGGGAGACCAACCCGGACGACCTCAACGGCATGATCGCCGCCAAGGGCATCCTCACCTCGCGCGGCGGCAAGACCAGCCACGCCGCGGTGGTGGCCCGGGGCATGGGCAAGACCTGTGTCTCCGGCGCCGACGAGCTGGAGGTGAACGTCCCGGCGAAGAAGTTCACCGTCGGCGGGCACACCGTCGGCGAGGGCGACGTGGTCTCGATCGACGGCACCACCGGCAAGGTCTACCTCGGCGAGGTGCCGGTCATGCCGTCCGAGGTGGTGCAGTACTTCGAAGGCAGCCTCGACCCGGAGCACGTCGACAACCCGCTGGTCCGCGCCGTACACCGGATCATGACGCACGCCGACGCGGCGCGGCGGCTGCGCGTGCGGACGAACGCCGACACCGGCGCGGACGCGGCGCGGGCCCGGCGCTTCGGCGCCGAGGGCATCGGCCTGTGCCGCACCGAGCACATGTTCCTCGGCGACCGCCGGGAGCTGGTCGAGCGGCTCATCCTCGCCGCCGGCGAGCGGGAGCGGGAGGACGCGCTCGCCGCGCTGCTGCCGCTCCAGCGGGCCGACTTCGTGGAGATCTTCCGGGAGATGGACGGCCTGCCGGTCACGGTGCGGCTGATCGACCCGCCGCTGCACGAGTTCCTGCCCCCGCTGGAGCAGCTCGCGGTCAACGTCGCGGTCGCCCAGGAACGCGGCGAGGACGTGGCCAAGGAGGAGGCGCTGCTCTCCGCCGTCCGGCGGATGCACGAGGAGAACCCGATGCTGGGCCTGCGCGGCGTCCGGCTCGGCCTGGTCATCCCCGGCCTGTTCGCGATGCAGGTCCGCGCGATCGCGGAGGCCGCCGTCGCGGTCACCCGCGACGGCGGCACGGCCTGTCCGGAGATCATGGTGCCGCTGGTCGGCGCGGTCCAGGAGCTGGAGACGGTACGCGCGGAGGCCGAGAAGATCATCGCCGAGGTGGTCGGCGACAGCGGCGTCGAGGTGCTGATCGGCACCATGATCGAGGTGCCCCGGGCGGCGCTGACCGCCGGGCAGATCGCCGAGGCGGCCGAGTTCTTCTCCTTCGGCACGAACGACCTGACGCAGATGGGCTGGGGCTTCTCCCGCGACGACGTGGAGGGCGCATTCTTCTGGCGCTACCTGGAACTGGGCATCTTCGGCATCTCCCCGTTCGAGTCGATCGACGCCGACGGCGTCGGCCGGCTGGTCCGGATCGCCGCCGAGGAGGGCCGGGCGGCCCGCCCCGGGCTGAAGCTCGGCGTCTGCGGCGAGCACGGCGGCGACCCGGACTCGGTGCACTTCTTCCACGAGGTGGGACTGGACTACGTCTCCTGCTCGCCGTTCCGGGTGCCGGTGGCCCGGTTGGAGGCCGGCCGCGCGGCCGTCAGCACCACCGGTTCCGACTCCCGCTGAACACGTCCCGGGCGGGCCCGCCGATGACCACCGGCGGCCCCGCCCGGCGCGCCGTTCCGGCCACCCGGGCGTAACCTGAGCTTCCGCCACGTGTCGATCAGGAGGGGTGGCCGCATGACCGCCGTCTGGGAGAACCTGACCGTCGACGCCCGGGATCCGTCCCGGCTCGCCCGCTGGTGGGCCGAGGCGCTCGGCTACCAGGTGATCGCCGACAAGCCGGACGAGGTGGAGATCCGCCGCACGCCCGACACGCTCCCCGGCCTCGTCTTCGTCCCGGTCTCCGGGCCGAAGCAGGGCAAGAACCGGCTGCACGTCGACCTGCGCCCGACCGACCTGGAGGCCGAGGTGGAACGGCTCGTCGACATGGGCGCGCGGCACGTCGACGTCGGGCAGGGCGAGGCGGGGTGGACGGTGCTCGCCGATCCGGAGGGCAACGAGTTCTGCGTTCTCCCACCGCGTTGACCGACGACGCGGCGCGGCTGGTCGCCGAGGCGCCGAAGGACACCGGGTACGGTCGGTCGCCGTTCGAGCGGGACCGGGCCCGGGTGCTGCACTGCGCGGCGTTCCGCCGGCTCGCCGCGAAGACCCAGGTGCACGCCGCCGGCACCGACGACTTCCTGCGTACCCGGCTGACCCACTCGCTGGAGGTCGCGCAGATCGCCCGCGAGATGGGCGCCCGGCTCGGCTGCGACCCGGACGTGGTGGACACCGCCGGGCTGGCCCACGACCTGGGGCACCCGCCGTTCGGGCACAACGGCGAGGACGCGCTCGACGCGCTGGCCGCCGGCTGCGGCGGCTTCGAGGGCAACGCGCAGACGTTGCGGGTGCTCACCCGGCTGGAGGCGAAGGTGCTCACCCCGGACGGGCGGTCCGCCGGGCTGAACCTGACCCGGGCCGCGCTCGACGCGGTCGGCAAGTACCCGTGGCCGCGCCGCCCCGGCCAGCGCAAGTTCGGCGTGTACGCCGACGACCGCCCGGTCTTCGACTGGCTGCGCGCCGGCGCCCCGCCCGGCGACCGGCGCTGCCTGGAGGCCCAGGTGATGGACTGGGCCGACGACGTGGCGTACTCGGTGCACGACGTCGAGGACGGCATCCACGGCGGGTACGTCGACCTGCGCCCGCTGCTGGCCGAGGAGGACGAGCGGCGGGCGCTCTGCGCCGACGTGGCGACGGCCTACTCCGGCGAGGCCCCGGAGGACCTGGGTGGGGTGCTGGCCGAGCTGCTCGCCGATCCGGTGCTCGCCCCGCTCGCCGCGTACGACGGCAGCCACCGGGCGCTCGCCGCGTTGAAGGCCACCACCAGCGTGCTCACCGGCCGGTTCGTGTCGAGCGTGGTGGCCGCCACCGAGGCGCGTCACGGCCCCGGCCCGCACCGCCGCTACGCCGCCGACCTGGTGGTGCCGCGCCGGATCCGGGCGCAGTGCGCGCTGCTCAAGGGCATCGCGTTGCGGTACGTGATGCGCCGGCCGGGCGCCAGTGGCCGCTACGACCGGCAGCGGGAACTCCTCGCCGAGCTGGTCGCCGCGTTGCTCGACCGGGCGCCGGACGCGCTCGACGAGGTTTTCGCGCCGCTCTGGCGGGCCGCCCCGGACGACGCCGCGCGGCTGCGTGTGGTGATCGACCAGGTCGCCTCGCTCACCGATCCGGCCGCGCTGGCCTGGCACGCCCGGTTGGTGTCGGCGAGCTGACCGCCCGCCCGGCCCGGCGGGCAGGTGAGGGTAGCCTAAGCGGTATGACGGATCGCCCGAAGACGCTCACCGCCGCCACGGTCGTCCGGACCACGCGGCCCACCCCGCACCTGATCCGGCTCGTGTTCGGCGGTGACGAGCTGACCGGCCTGCCGGTGGGCGCGTACACCGACCACTACGTGAAGTTCGTCTTCCCGCCGGCCGGGGTGACCTACCCGCACCCCACCGACCTGGCCGCCATCAAACGCGAGTTCCCGGCGGCGCAGTGGCCGCGGCTGCGCGCGTACACGGTGCGGGCGTTCGACCCGGTCGCCGGTGAGCTGACCGTGGACGTGGTCCACCACGGCGAGGAGGGGCTGGCCGGCCCGTGGGCGGCCGGGCTGCGCCCCGGCGACCGGGTGCTGTTCACCCGGCCCGGCGGCGCGTACGCGCCGGACCCGACCGCCGACTGGCACCTGCTGGCCGGTGACGAGAGCGCGCTGCCGGCCATCGCCGCCGCGCTGGAACGGCTGCCGGCCGGCGCGCCGGCCCGGGTCTTCGTCGAGGTCGAGGGGCCGGCCGACGAACTGCCGCTGGCCGGCGCCGGCGCGGTCGAGTTGCGCTGGCTGCACCGGGCCGGCCGCCCGGCCGGGGAGGCGCTGGTCGAGGCGGTCCGGGCGCTGGTCTTCCCGCCCGGCCGGGTGCACGCGTTCGTGCACGGCGAAGCCGGCGCGGTCAAGGAGCTGCGCCGGCTGCTGCGGGTCGAGCGCGGCGTGCCCCGGGCCGACCTGTCCATCTCCGGCTACTGGCGGCGCGGCCTGGACGACGAGGGCTGGCGCTCCACCAAGTCGGCCTGGAACGCCGAGGTCGAGGCCGAGGAGGCCGCCGTCCCCGCCTGACCGGGCTTCCTGCACGTTCCACCGCCAGCGGCTCCATCGCCCCCGCGAGTGAGTGGGTCTCCCTCGGAATGTAGTAGGAGTGCTACATTCCGAGGCATGACTGCGGTCGAACTCCCGGGGGCGGTTGCGGCCCCCCGGCCTCCCGACGAGGATCTGGTCCTCGACGTCCGCGACCTGCGCATGCGGTACGGCGCCGTCGACGTGCTGCACGGCGTCGACCTCACCGCCCGGCGCGGCGAGGTGGTCGCGCTGCTCGGGCCCAACGGCGCCGGCAAGACCACCACCATCGAGATCCTGGAGGGCTTCCGGCTGCCCTCCGCCGGCACGGTCCGGGTGCTCGGCGTCGACCCGGCCCGCGGCGACGAGCGCTGGCGTGCCCGGCTCGGCGTGGTGCTCCAGTCCTGGCGCGACCACGGCAAGTGGCGGGTCCGGGAGCTGCTCACCCACCTCGGCGACTTCTACGCGCCGTACGCGACCGACCGGACGCCGCGGCCCTGGCCGGTCGACGACCTGCTGGCCACCGTGGGGCTGACCGGGCACGCCGACACCCGGGTGGCCCGGCTCTCCGGCGGGCAGCGCCGCCGGCTCGACGTGGCGGTCGGCATCGTCGGCCGGCCGGAGCTGCTGTTCCTGGACGAGCCGACGGTCGGCTTCGACCCGGCGGCCCGGCGCGAGTTCCACGAGCTGGTGCACCGCCTCACCGACCTCGACGAGACCACCATCGTGCTGACCACGCACGACCTGGCCGAGGCGGAGAAGCTGGCCGACCGCATCCTCATCCTGGCCGGCGGCCGGATCGTCGCCGAGGGGTCACCGGACCAGTTGGCCCGCCGCGTCGCCTCCGACGCCGAGATCCGCTGGACCCGCGACGGCGAGCGGTACGTGCACGCCACCGCCGACGCCACCGCGTTCCTGCGCGACCTGCTCCGCGAGCACGGCGACCGGGTCCGGGAGCTGGAGGTGCGCCGGGCCAGCCTGGAGGACGCGTACCTGGCGTTGGTGCACGAGGAGGAGACCGGCATCCGCACCGGCCGGGCCGAGCAGGTGTGGCAGCAGGAGGCGACGCGATGACCCCGACCACCAGCGCGCTCCGGGCCGGGCTGCGGCGCGGCCTGATCGAGCTGCGCGCCACGTTCACCAACGGCCAGGACCTGTGGAACTACTTCTTCCCCACGGCGGTGCTGCTGGTCGCCATGTTCTTCATGCGCGGCTCGACCGTGCCCGGCACCGACTTCTCGCTCGGCGCCCGGACACTGCCCAGCGCGCTCGGCATGGGCCTGCTCTTCGGCGGCCTGCTCGGGCTGGCCCAGCAGCTCATCGTCGACCGGGAGGACGGCACGCTGCTGCGGGCCAAGGCGATCCCCAACGGGATGCTCGGCTACCTCGTCGGCAAGCTGGTGCTGATCTCGGCGATCTCGCTGATCGGTGTGGTCATCCAGCTCGTGCCCGGTCTGTTCTTCCTGGACGGGCTGCGGCTCGGCGACCCCGGCGCCTGGCTCACCCTGGCCTGGGTGGTGCCGCTCGGGCTGGTGGCGACGCTGCCGCTGGGCGCGGTGATCGGCTCGGTGATCGAGAACCCGCGCAACATGGGCCTGGTGGTCCTGCCGATCTTCGGCCTGATCGCGCTCTCCGGCATCTTCTACCCGATCAACGGCCTGCCCGGCTGGCTCCAGGGCGTCGCCCAGGTCTTCCCGCTCTACTGGCTAGGCTTGGGCATGCGCTCGGCGCTGCTCCCGGCCGACCTGGCGGCGGTCGAGCTGGGCGGCTCCTGGCGGCACCTGGAGACGCTGGGCGTGCTCGGCGCCTGGGCGGTGCTCGGGCTGGTGCTGGCCCCGGTGGTGCTGCGCCGGATGGCCCGCCGGGAGTCCGGCTCGCGGGTCGCGGCCCGGCGGGAGCGGGCCATGCAGCGGGTCGGATGAGAGGGCGGCGATGAGCGAGACCGTGCACAACCGGATCGCGGTGCTGCGCGCCGAACGGGGCGTCTCCCGACGGCAGCTCGCCGACGCGCTCGGGGTGCACTACCAGACCGTCGGCTACCTGGAACGCGGTGAGTTCCGGCCCAGCCTGCACCTGGCGCTGCGCATCGCCGCGTACTTCGAGGTGCCGGTCGAGGTGGTCTTCTCCATCGAACCGTTCCCGCGGATCGGCGACGCCGCGGCCGGGGCCGGCCGTTCGGCGTGAGCCGGCGGGACGGGCGGCGTCCGCCACATGTCCGTCCCCCCGGCCGCCGGATCGTCGGTCCGGCAGGGCAGGATGTACGCCGAGGAGGTGGCGGTCATGGCGGGGCGGATCCGGGACGAGGACATCGCGTTGGTCCGCGAGCGCACCGCTATCGCGGACGTCATCTCCGAGGTGGTGACGCTCAAGTCGGCCGGCGGTGGCAACCTCAAGGGGCTCTGCCCGTTCCACGACGAGAAGAGTCCCTCGTTCAACGTGTCGCCCGCCCGCAACGTGTTCTACTGCTTCGGCTGCGGGGTCGGCGGTGACGCGATCAAGTTCCTGATGGACGCCGAGCACCTCGGCTTCATCGAGTCGGTCGAGAGCCTCGCCGCCCGCGCCGGCATCCAGCTCCGCTACGTCGAGGACGACCGGTCCACCCCACGCGCCCGGCCGCAGCAGGGGCAGCGGCAGCGCCTGGTGGCCGCGCACGCCGCCGCCGTCGAGTTCTACCGGGCCCAGCTCACCACCGCCGGCGCCCGCCCGGCCCGCGAGTTCCTGGCCCGGCGGGGCTTCGACCGGGCCGCCGCCGAGCGCTACGGCTGCGGCTTCGCCCCCGACGGGTGGGACCTGCTCACCCGGCACCTGCGCCAGCAGGGCTTCAGCCACGACGAGCTGGTCACCGGCGGCCTCTCCCGCCCGGCCCGGTCGGGCTCGCTGATCGACAGGTTCCGCCGCCGGCTGATGTGGCCGATCCGGGACATCACCGGCGACGTGATCGGCTTCGGCGCCCGCAAGCTGTTCGACGACGACGACGGCCCGAAATACCTCAACACCCCCGAGACGCCGATCTACAAGAAGTCGCACGTCCTCTACGGCATCGACCAGGCCAAACGGGAGATCGCCAAGCAGGGCAAGGTGGTGGTGGTCGAGGGCTACACCGACGTGATGGCCTGCCACCTCGCCGACGTCCCGACCGCGGTGGCGACGTGCGGCACGGCGTTCGGCGGCGACCACATCTCGGTGCTGCGCCGGGTGCTCTTCGACAGCGACGAGCGGGCCGGGGAGATCATCTTCACGTTCGACGGCGACGCCGCCGGCCAGAAGGCCGCGCTGCGCGCGTTCGAGGACGACCAACGCTTCGTCGGGCGCACGTTCATCGCGGTCAGCCCGGACAACATGGACCCGTGCGACCTGCGGCTGGCCAAGGGCGACCTGGCCGTCCGCGACCTGGTGGCCCGCCGCGAGCCACTCGTCGACTTCGCGCTCCGGCACGTCATCAACCGGTTCGACCTCGACACCGTCGACGGCCGGGTCGAGGCGATGCGCCGCGCCGCGCCGCTGGTCGCGAAAATCAAGGACCGGGAGAAACGCCCGGAGTACGTCCGCAAGCTCGCCGGTGACCTCGGCATGGAGATCGAGCCGGTACAGCGCGCCGTGCTGACCGCCGGCAACGCGCAGCCGGCGAACGGTCGGCCCGCGCCGACCCGCCCCGGCCCCGCCACGCCGGCCGTGGACAGTCCCCGTTCCATGGTGGAGCGGGAGGCGCTGAAGCTGGCGTTGCAGGAGCCGGTGCTGGCCGGCCCGATGTTCGACGCGGTCGAGGCCGGCGACTACCAACATCCGGTGCACGCCGCGGTGCGCGTCGCCGTCGCCGAGGCCGGCGGTGCGGCCGGCGCCACCGGCGGCGCGGTCTGGATCGAGCGGGTCCGCGACGCCTGCGCCGACCTGGCGGCCCAGGCCCTGGTGGGGGAGCTGGCGGTGGAGCCGTTGCGCATCGACGGCGAGCCCGACCCGAGGTACGTCTCGGTGACCATGGCCCGGTTGCAGTGGAGTTCGGTCACCGGCCGGATCCGCGATCTCAAGTCGAAGATCCAGCGGGTCAACCCGGTGAGCAACAAGGACGAATACTTCGCCCTGTTCGGGGAGTTGCTCTCGCTCGAACAACACGCGCGGGCCCTGCGCGAGCAGGCCGCCGGAGGACTGTGATGGGACTCTTCCGCCGCCGCTCGAAGCTGCCGCCGGCCGACCGTCCGCCGCTCGCCGCCGACGAGCGGGTGCTTGCCTGGGCCGCGGCCGGCAACGGGGAGGGCGACGGCGTGGTGGTCGCCAGCAACCGGGGGCTCTGGCTGCCCGGCCGGGGCGAGCGCCTCGGCTGGCACGACGTCCTCAAGGCGGTGTGGTCCGGCCGGGAACTCACCGTCACGCCGGCCGAGCCGGTCACCGAGCGGGACGGCTACCTCGTGGTCGCCGACGCCCCGGCCGAGACGTATTTGCTGCTCGATCCCGGGGAGCTGCCGCACCAGGTGCGTACCCGGGTCACCGGCTCGGTGGCGTACACCGCGCACCACCCGGTGCCCGGCGGCGCGGGGCGGATCGCGGCCCGGCGGGTGCCCGGCGTGGATGGTCTGACCTGGACGGTCCGCTACGACCCGGGGACGCCGGCCGACGACGAGGCGGTGGTCGTCGAGACCGGCCGCCTGGTGGCCGAGGCCCGCGCCGCCACCACGCCCGCCGACGCCTGACCGCGACCGGCGCGGTTCGCGTGGATGGGCCTGAGCCTCTTTCGGGCATCACGTGTGGACCGAAGCGTCCGCTCACACCTTGAGGACGTCCACGTCGTACAGCGCTATCGACGCGTCGCGGGAGGCGAGGGTCAGCCCTTCGGTGATTGCCTGGGCCACCAGCATGCGGTCGAAGGGATCGCGGTGATGCGATGGCAGCCGGCCGGCGGCGATGGCGTGGGCGTGGGTCACCGGGAGTTCCCGGAAACCCATGTCTCTTACCCGCGCGGCAAGGTCAGGAGGGCCGGCGAGCTTGCCGATGCTCTGTTTGATGGTGATCTCCCACAGGGTGACCGGGGAGAGGAAGATGTCCGGCTCGTGGCGTAGTTGGTCGAGCAACTCGGTGCCGAGGGTCGGGTCGCCGGTGATGGCCCAGAGCGCGACGTGAGTGTCCAGCAGCAGATTCATGCGCCGATGCCGAAGTCGTCGGCGATCTCGGCGTTTGTCTGCGGCGAGTCCCAGTCACCGGAGAGGTCCAGTTGGCCGGCGAGAGAGCCGACCGCGGTGCGGTTGGCCCGCCGAACCAGCGGTACCACCTTCGCCACCGGGGTGCCCGCCCGGTCGATGATGATCTCCTCGCCGTGTTCCACCCGTTCGATGATGCGCGACAGGTGGGTCTTGGCATCATGCATGTTGTAGTGCACGGCCTCAGCCGACATGGCGCAACCTCCTGGCTTAGCTAAGGAGCTAGTTTAGCCTGCTCAGCCGCATGAGCGCCGCATTCGTGGCGGGAGCGGGTCACCGGTAATCCGGTCGTGGGGTTCGAAACTGGCTGTTAGCGTCGCGGGATGTTCGCCACCGACCGGGTCCGGTTGCGCCCGCCCACGCCCGACGACGCGCCGAACATCTTCCGGCTCGACGCCGACCCCGAGCTGCACCTGCTCACCGACGACGCGCCGTTCCTGCCGCGCCACGTCGGCCAGGTCCGGGCCCGGCTGGAGAAGCAGGTCACCGAGCCGCCCGAGGGCCACACCTCGGTGTCGTTCCTGGCCGAGACGGTCGCCGACGGCACGTACCTCGGCGGCTGCTCGCTGTGGGGGATCAGCGCGTTCGAGCGGTTCGCCCACCTCGGCATCTCGCTGGTGCCCGAGGCGCGTGGCCAGGGCTACGGGACCGAGGTCATCCGACTGCTCTGCCGGTACGGCTTCCGCAGCCGGAACCTTCGCCGGCTGGAGTTGGAGACGCTGGCCGGCAACACCGCCATGCGGCGCACCGCCGAGGCGTGCGGCTTCGTCCACGAGGGCACCCAGCGGGAGCGCGCGTACGACGGCGACGGCTTCTCGGACCTGGTGTTCTACGGCCTGCTCCGGCGCGACTGGACGCCGTAACGTCGTACGCGTGGTCCCGCGACGACGGGCGCTGTCAGCGCCGGCCGCTCAGACCTCCGCTGCCGAGACGTTGGGCAGGTCGCCGAAGCGGGCTTTCGCGTCTCGGCTCAGCACGGTCCGTCCGCTTTCGGCCGCATGAGCGGCGATGATCAGATCGTGGGCGCCGCGTGGTGTCCCGGAGCGGCGTACGTGCGCGATGAGTCGGGCGTGGTGAGCGGCCGTCGCCTCGGTGTAGTCGAGGACGTCAACCGCGCTGACGATCGCCGCCAGGGCTCGCGCCCGGTCGGCCGCGCGTGTGACGGTGTCGGCCAGTTCGATACCGACCCGGTATTCGGCGACGGTGACGGCGGCGATCGCGAGTTCGTCCTGGTCGAGGGAGTCGCGGTCGAGTGTGCCGCGTTCGTATGCGATGAGGACGTTGGTGTCGAGGATCAGGCGTCGGCCCATGGATCCGTCCGTTCGCTCGTCACGTAGCCGAGGGCGTCGGCGATGTCCCGCTCGAAGTGATCATCGGGCGACGGGACGTCCGTCAGCGCGGCTCGAAGGTCTCGACCGGTGCGACGGTGGGCTGGATGGATCTCCGCGATCGGGCGGTTTCCGCGCGTGACGATGACGCTCTCGCCGCGCTCGATCGCATCGAGGAGGTCGGAGAATCTCCGCGAGGCTTCGGTGGCCGAGATGGTACGCATGGCGTCAGTGTATCTGATAATCAGACTGTGCCGTCCCATGTCGTTGTCAACGGGCCCGCGCCCAGCCGACGAAGCGCTGCCACAGGCCCTGAGCGGTGGTGCCGTCCCGGTCGGCGGCCAGGTCGGCGGTGGCCTCGCACAGCAGCGTGCCGAGATGCACCAGCAGCGCGATCCGGTCCTCGCGGTACGCACCGAGCAGCGCCAGCCGGGCCGGCGAGCACGGCCACGCCGCACCGCAGATCCGGCAACGCCAGGACGGGCGGGCCGCGACGTGCGGGCGGTACCGGGGCATCTGTGAACCTCCGTCGCGGTGGGGAGGGGGCGTCGACGGACCTCGTCGTGCGCCGACGCCCCCGGCCTGGTTCCGCCCGCCGTCCGATCCCGTGAGCGGTTCCGCTGCGTGACAGTTTGGTGACGGGGCGACTACGGTGGGGCGTCCGGCACGGCGACGACCAGCGCGTCCGGCGGCCGGGCCCGGGTGTGTCGAGGATGTACGGAGGCTGTCCGTGGAACTGTCGTCCATGCTGGAGCACTTCGCGGAGGAGTTACGGCTCGCCCGCGCGGCCAACGGCATGTCCCAGACGTCGTTGGCCGAGGCGCTGACGTATTCCGGCGCGCTGGTGGCCAAGGTGGAGACCTGTGAGCGCCGCCCGAGCCTGGACTTCGCCCGCCGCTGCGACACGGTGCTCGGCACCGACGGGCGCTTCGAACGCATCCAGCGGCGGATCGGCCGGGAGGCCGTGGTGCCGTGGTTCCGCGACTGGCCCGGCATCGAGGCGGAGGCCACCGCGCTGCGCTCGTTCGAGCCGATCTGCGTGCCGGGCCTGCTCCAGACCGAGGGGTACGCCCGCGCGCTGCTCTCCGGCAGCGGGCTGTTCGCGCCGGACGAGGTGGAGCAGCAGGTGACGACGCGGCTGGACCGCCAACCGCTGCTCACCCGGGAACGGCCGCCGCTGCTCACCTTCGTCGTCGACGAGCACGTGCTGCGCCGGCGCGTCGGCGGGCCGGAGGTGATGCGCGAGCAGGTGCGCCACCTGGTGAAGGTCGGCTCGGGGCTGCCCCGGGTGCGCATCCACGTCGTGCCGCTCACCGCCGGGGGCTACGTCGGCGTCAACGGCCCGTTCGTGATCGCCACCCCGCCGCACGGCGAGGACGTCGTCTACCAGGAGGGCCAGCTCCACGCGCAGGTGATCGACCGCGCCGAGCACGTGCGGCGGATGGTCGAGGTGTGGGAGTCGGTCCGCGGTGAGGCACTATCGCACCAGCAGTCCCTCGAATTCCTGACGGAGGTGGCGGAGACATGGACCTGAGCAACGCCCGGTGGCGCACGAGCAGCCGGAGCAACGGCCAGGGTGGCAACTGCGTGGAGGTGGCGGATGCCCGGCCCGGTGGGGTCGCGGTGCGCGACTCCAAGGACCCCGCCGGCCCGGTGCTGGCCTTCGCGCCCGACGCCTGGCGCGCGTTCGTCGACCGGCTCCCCGCCCGCTGACCCGAAGCCGGGGCCGGTGTGACGGGGCTGACCCCGGCCCGGCCGCCCCGCTCGTGCGGCCCCGCCCGTTCCGGCGGACCGGCAGGTTGTCTGGGAGGTGGCTGGTTATCCGACCCGACCTCGGGGCAAGTCGTGCAGTGACGACATGACGACGAGGGAGGTGCGATGGCCAGCGACGAGTCTTCCGCCCGCGAGGGGCGCGAGCGCACCGGGCCGGTGGGGCCGGACGACGGTCCGGACAGCCCGACCGACCTGCCGGGTCCGGGCTGGGTGGCGACGCTCAAGCGGACCGTCCGGGAGTTCCAGGACGACAGCCTGACCGACTGGGCCGCCGCGCTCACCTACTACGGGGTGCTCTCGATCTTCCCCGGCGTGCTGGTGCTGATCTCCGTGCTCGGCCTGCTCGGCGAGCGGGCCACCAACGGCGTCCGGGACACGGTCGGCCAGGCGGTGCCGGAGGAGAACATTCGGAAGATCATCGAGAGCGCGATCGACCAGGCCGGCCAGTCCGGCGGGCTGGCGAGCATCGCGGCGGTGATCGGTCTGGTCGCCGCGTTCTGGTCGGCGTCCGGCTACGTCGCCGCGTTCATGCGCGCCTCGAACAGCATCTACGACGTGCCGGAGGGCCGGCCGATCTGGAAGACGCTGCCGATCCGGCTCGGGGTGACCGCGGTGATCGGCGTGATGCTGCTGATCAGCGCCGTGATCGTGGTGTTCACCGGCGGGCTGGCCGAGCAGGCCGGCAACGCCATCGGGCTCGGCTCCACCGCGGTCACGGTGTGGAACATCGCCAAGTGGCCGGTGCTGTTGCTGCTGGTCAGCCTGATGTTCGCGATCCTCTACTGGGCCTCGCCCAACGCCCGGCACGGCGGCTTCCGCTGGGTCAGCCCGGGCGGAATCCTCGCCGTGGTGCTCTGGCTGGTGGTGTCCGGTCTGTTCGCGCTCTACGTGAGCAACTTCGGCTCGTACAACAAGACGTACGGCGCGGTGGCCGGCGTGATTATCTTCCTGGTCTGGCTTTGGCTGAGCAACGTGGCCATCCTGCTCGGCGCCGAGTTCGACGCCGAGCTGGAGCGCAGCCGTGCCATCGCCGCCGGCCTCCCCGAGGACAAGGAGCCCTACGTCGAGCTGCGCGACGACCGCAAGCTGCGGAAGAAGCGCAACGCGCCCGCACCACGCTGACCTCGAACGCCGCCGCCCCGCCCGGTCGAACCGGGCGGGGCGGCGCGTTTTCATGATCCGGAAGGCGCTTTTGTTCATACGGACAGAAGTTTTCGCCAAATGCGCTGAAGCTATGGACACGCGACCCGGAAGGCTCCTACTGTGTCGGACACAACACCTCGGCATTGCGTCGATGTGAACGACTCCGATGCGGAGGTGACTGCCGGTGCGGACGGTCGATCCCCTGCACGTACGGCTCCTGCGACTGCTCCGGGACCAGGGCGCGATCTCCCGCGCCGAGCTCGGTGACCGCCTCCAGATGCCCCGCCCGCGGCTGCTCGCCGAGCTGGAGCGGCTGGTCTCCCTCGGCTACGTGGCCGAGGCCGGGTTGGCCGCCTCCCGGGGCGGACGCCGCTCCACCCTGGTCGAGCTGAGCCCGCACCTGCGCTTCGCCTCGGTCGACCTGGGCGCCAGCTCGATCGACGTCGAGGTGGTCAACGGCCGGCTGGAGCCGGTGACCGCGTACACCGAACCGGCCGACATCCGCTCCGGCCCCAAGGTGACCCTGCAACGGGTCAACGACCTGCTGCACAAGGCCAAGGTGGACGGCGCGTACGAGCGGCTCGACGCGATCGGCATCGGCGTGCCCGGCCCGGTGAGCTTCCGCGACGGGGTGCCGGTCTCGCCACCGATCATGCCGGGCTGGGACCGCTTCCCGGTCCGCGAGCTGCTGACCCGCGAGCACGGCTGCCCGGCCGTGGTCGACAACGACGTCAACATCATGGCGATCGGCGAGCGGCACGGCGGCGTCGCCCACTCCGTCGACGACTTCCTCTTCATCAAGATCGGCACCGGCATCGGCTGCGGCATCTACCTGCACGGCGAGGTCTACCGGGGCACCGACGGCTGCGCCGGCGACATCGGCCACATCCAGGTCGACCCGAACGGCCCGATGTGCTCCTGCGGCAACCTCGGCTGCCTGGAGGCGGTGTTCAGCGGCGCGGCGCTGGCCCGGGAGGCGACCGCCGCGGCCCGCGCCGAGGTCTCACCGGCCCTGGTCGAGCGGCTCACCGCCCGGGGCGCGGTCACCGCGCTGGACGTGGCGCAGGGCGCGATCGAGGGCGACGTCACCTGCATCCAGCTCATCCGCGACGGCGGCCGGCGGGTCGGCAGCGTGCTGGCCGGGCTGGTCAGTTTCACCAACCCGTCCATGATCGTCATCGGTGGCGGGCTCGCCCAGCTCGGCCACATCCTGCTCGCCGAGATCCGCAGCGTGGTCTACCGCCGCTCGCTGCCGCTGGCCACCGGCAACCTGCCGGTCGTCCTCTCCGAGCTGGGCCCGCGCGCCGGCGTCGCCGGCGCGGCCGTGCTCGCCAGCGACGTCGCGTTCGGGGAAGCCGCATGAGCGAACGCACCGAGCGGAGCGAGGGCCGTGAGGGCATGCCCAGCCAGCACCGCATGACCGAGGGGGTGAAGATGTCCGGGAAGGAACCGCTGGTCGAGGCGCCCGCCGACGCCGTCGCGGGCGAGGTGGTGCTGCGCCTCACCGACGTGGTGAAGACGTTCCCCGGCGTACGCGCGCTGGACGGCGTGCAGTTGGAGGTGCGGGCCGGCGAGGTGCACTGCCTGCTGGGGCAGAACGGCGCCGGCAAGTCCACCCTGATCAAGGTGCTCGCCGGCGTGCACCGGCCGGACTCCGGCGAGGTGGTGTGGCGCGGCGAACCGGCCGCGTTCGCCAACCCGCAGGCCGCCATGCGCGCCGGCATCGCCACCATCTACCAGGAACTCGACCTGGTCGACGACCTGTCGGTGGCGGAGAACGCGTTCCTCGGCCACGAACCGCGCCGGCTCGGCTTCGTCCGGCGCGGGCAGATGGCCCGGCGTACCCGGCAGATCCTGGCCCGGCTCGGCCACCCGGAGATCCCGCCCGGGCGGCTGGTGCGGCACCTGCCGGCGGCCGGCAAGCAGATCGTCAGCATGGCCCGGGCGCTGTCCCACGAGGCCCGGCTGATCATCATGGACGAGCCGAGCGCGGTGCTGGCCCACGACGAGGTGGGCAACCTGTTCCGGATCATCCGGGAACTCACCGCGCAGGGCATCGCGGTCATCTACATCTCGCACCGGATGGAGGAGATCCGCGAGATCGGCGACCGGGTGACCGTACTCAAGGACGGCCGGACCACGGCGGCGAGCCTGCCGGCGCGTGACACCCCGACCCGCGACCTGGTCGCCCGGATGACCGGGCGGACCATCGAGTACGTCTTCCCGCAGCGCCCGGCCGACGACGGGGCCGGCGCGGAGCTGCTCCGGGTGGACGGGCTGACCCGGCACGGCGAGTTCGCCGACGTCTCGCTCGGCGTCCGCGCCGGGGAGATCGTCGGGATCGCCGGGCTGGTCGGCTCCGGCCGCTCCGAGCTGCTGGAGACCATCTTCGGGGCTCGCCGGGCGCACGCCGGGACGGTCCGGCTGGGCGGTCGGACGCTGCGCCCGGGCAGCGTGGGCGCGGCGGTCCGGGCCGGCATGGGCATGGCGCCCGAGGAGCGCAAGAGTCAGGCGCTGCTGCTCGGCGAGCCGATCTACCGCAACGTCACGCTCGCCACGTTCGGCAGGTACGCCCGCCTGGGCTTCACCGACGCCGGGCGGGAACGGGCCGAGGCGGACCGGATCGCCGCCGCGCTGGAGCTGCGCCCCCGGAACGTCCGCCGGCCGGTGCGCACGCTGTCCGGCGGCAACCAGCAGAAGGTGGTGGTCGGCCGGTGGCTGCTCGGGGACACCCGGCTGCTGCTGCTCGACGAACCGACCCGGGGCGTGGACGTGGGCGCCCGCGCCGAGCTGTACCAGGTGATCCGCGACCTGGCCGCCCGGGGCGTCGGGGTGCTGCTGGTCTCCAGCGAGGTGCCCGAGGTGCTGGGCCTGGCCGACCGGGTGCTGGTGATGCGGGAGGGCCGGGTGGTCCGCGAGGCCCCGGCCGGCGAACTCGACGAGAACACCGTGCTCGACCTCGTGATGGCGGGGTCCCTCATGGAAGGCGCACCGGCATGAGCGATACCCACACCACGCTCCCCGCGCAGTCGCCGCCGGTGGACCGGGCGGAGACCGCCAAGGTCGACGCGCCGGCCCGGCTCTCCTGGTGGCGCGGCGACGGCGGGGAGGGCGCGAAGCGCAATCTCGGCCTGCTGGCCACGCTCGTGGTGCTGGTGGTCATCGGCATCCTGACCCGCCCCGACCTGTACGGCGACCCGAACTGGGTGTGGGGCAACACGCTCACCATCCTCAAGCTCGCCTCGGTGGTCGGCGTGGTCACCGTCGGCATGACCTTCGTGATCATCGGCGGCGGCATCGACCTGTCGGTCGGCGCGATCGTGGCGCTGGCCGGCGTCTGGTCCACCACGCTCGCCACCCAGAGCTACGGCGCCGGCGGCATGATCTTCAGCGCGCTCACCGTCGGGCTGGCCGTCGGCGTGGTCAACGGCCTGCTCATCTCGTACGGGCGGCTGGTGCCGTTCATCGCCACGCTGGCCATGCTGGTGGCCGCCCGAGGGCTGGCGGCGGAGATCTCCGACAAGCAGACCCAGGTCTCCACCAGCTCGTTCATCAACGGCATCGCCACCACCAACGTGCTCGGCATCCCGCTGCTGGTCTACATCCTGATCGCGGTGGTGGCAGCCGGGTGGGTGCTGCTCAACCGGACCACGTTCGGCCGCCGCACGGTGGCGGTCGGCGGCAACCCGGAGGCGGCCCGGCTCGCCGGCATCAACGTACGCCGGCACACCGTGCTGCTCTACGCGCTCTCCGGCCTCTGCTGCGGCATCGCCGCGGTGATGCTGACCGCGCAGGCCACCTCCGCCCAGGCGGCGATGGCCAACCTCTACGAGCTGGACGCGATCGCCGCCGCGATCATCGGCGGCACGCTGCTCAGCGGCGGGCGGGGCACCATCATCGGCTCCCTGCTCGGGGTGGTCATCTTCTCCACGATCACCAACCTGTTCGCCATCAACAACCTCTCCGCCGAGGCCCAGAACATGGTCAAGGGCGGCATCATCGTCGCCGCCGTCCTGGTCCAGCAGGTGCAGTTCCGCAGCCTGACCCAGTTCCTCGCCCGCAACCGGGCCACCACCACCTGACCCACCGCACCGCCAGGCCGCCGTCGCGCAGACGGTGGCCCGGCCCACCACACCCGAAACCACTCCCACCACCTCATCAGGAGGCCGTCATGCCCAGTGACCTGTCACGCCGTCGGTTGCTCTTCGGCGGGGCCGCCGTCTCCGCCGGGGTGCTGCTCGCCGGCTGCACGAGCAACGAGCAGTCCCCGACCGAGGCGCAGACCAAGGCCGCCTCGACCGGCGGCGCCGCCGAACCGGGCAAGAAGGTGACCATCGGCTTCTCCGCCCCGGCCGCCGACCACGGCTGGATCGCCGCCATCACGAACAACGCCAAGGCGCAGGCCGGGGCGTACTCCGACGTGGAGCTGAAGTCGGTGGAGGCCGGCGCGGACGCGGCGGCCCAGCGGGCGGCGCTGTCCACGCTGATCTCCCAGAAGCCGGACGTCATCGTGCTGCTGCCGCACGACGGCAAGGAACTCAACGCGTTCGGCCTGGAGGCGATGAAGGCCGGCATCCCGGTGGTCAACCTGGACCGGGCGTTCCCCGACGCGCGGGCCTACCGGCTCCAGATCAAGGGCGACAACTACGGCATGGGGGTGGCCGCCGCCACCTACATCGCCGAGCAGCTCAAGGCGAAGGGCGTCAGCAACCCGGTGATCGGCGAGATCCCCGGCATCGAGTCGCTGGAGCTGACCCAGGAACGCTCCAAGGGCTTCGCCGACACGCTCGCCTCGTACGGGCTGAAGGTGGCCAACCGCCGGCCGGCCGAGTTCACCGTGGACTCCGGCCAGCAGGCCGCCACCGGGCTGTTCCAGGCGCTGCCGAAGATCGACGCGGTCTGGAACCACGACGACGACCAGGGCATCGGCGTGCTCGCCGCCGTCACCCAGGCCAACCGCAAGGAGTTCTTCATGGTCGGCGGCGCCGGCTCGAAGAAGGCCATGGAGGACATCGCCGCCGACAACACGGTGCTGAAGGCCACCGTCACCTACAGCCCGTCGATGGCCTCCTCGGCCATCTCCCTGGCCCGGCTGATCGGGCAGGGCAAGGGCATGTCCGACCTGGTGGAACTCCAGGTACCGAAGGAGATCGTGCTCTCCTCCGAGACGATCACCAAGGAGAACTCGGGCGACTACCTGAAGCTCGGGTTCTGACACACACGGGGGGGAGACCCAGCTTGTCCAGTCACGACAGCATCCTGCGGGTCGGCATGGTCGGCTACGCGTTCATGGGCGCCGCGCACTCGCAGGCGTGGCGCACCGTGAACCGCGTGTTCGACCTGCCGGCGCGGGTGCGGATGGCGCTCGTCTGCGGCCGGGACGAACCGAAGGTGGCCGAGGCCGCCGACCGGCTCGGCTGGGACGGGTACACCACCGACTGGCGGCGACTCGTCGAGTCCGACGAGATCGACGTGGTGGACATCTGCACGCCGGGGGACAGCCACGGCGAGATCGCCCTCGCCGCGTTGGCCGCGGGCAAGCACGTGCTGTGCGAGAAGCCGCTGGCCAACACCGTCGCCGAGGCGCGGGAGATGACCGCCGCCGCGGCCCGGGCCCGGGCGTCCGGGGTCCGCGCGATGTGCGGCTTCAACTACCGGCGGGTGCCCGCGGTCGCCCTGATGCGGCAGCTCGTCGCCGACGGGCGGCTCGGCGAGATCCGGCACGTCCGGGCGGTCTACCTCCAGGACTGGATCGTCGACCCGCAGTTCCCGCTGGTGTGGCGGTTGCAGAAGGACCGGGCGGGCTCCGGCGCGCTGGGCGACATCGGCGCGCACATCATCGACCTCACCCAGTACGTCACCGGGCAGCTCGTCACCGGCGTCAGCGCGCTCACCGAGACGTTCGTCAGGCAGCGGCCGTTGCCGGCCGGGTCGAGCGGCCTGGCCGCGCAGGCCGACGGCAACGGCCGGGGCATGGGCGAGGTCACCGTGGACGACGCGGCGGTCTTCGTGGCCCGGCTCGACGGCGGCGCGCTCGCCACGTACGAGGCGACCCGCTTCGCCACCGGTCGCAAGAACGCGCTGCGGGTCGAGGTCAACGGCTCCCGTGGCAGCGTGGTGTTCGACCTGGAACGCCTCAACGAACTGGAGTTCCTGGACGCCACCCGGCCCGCCGCCGAGCAGGGGTTCAGCCGGATCCTGGTGACCGAGCCGGAGCATCCGTACCTGGACGCGTGGTGGCCGCCCGGCCACATCATCGGCTACGAGCACTCCTTCACGCACCAGATGCGCGACTTCGTCGAGGCGGTCGCCACCGGCGCCGACCCGACGCCGTCGTTCGCCGACGCGTTGCAGGTGCAACTCGTGCTGGACGCGGTGGAGCGGTCCGCCGCCGACGCCGCCTTCACGGAGGTGGCGAAGGAAGGGGCCCCGCTTAACGCCTCCGGTGGAGGAGGGGGCCCGGCCTAACACCCCGTGCGGCGCGGGAGCGCCGCCGACACCCTTCCGGCGCCGGCCGGCGAGGGCCCACCGCGGTTGCGCCCCGCGGCGGGCACGAGGCCGGCGTCGGGGAGCGTGCCGCCGGAGTCCTCCGGAGGGCACGACCAGCACGGCCCTCCGGTGCGGCCGGACCGGGATTCCCCGGCCGCACCGGTGGACCGGCACCGACCTGGGGAGGTAACGCGATGCGTACGGGTGTCTGGCTGGTGGGAGCACGTGGTTCGGTCGCGACCACAAGCGTGGTCGGGGCGCTCGCCCTGCGGGCCGGGCTCACCGCGCCGACCGGCTGCGTCACCGAACTGCCCGACCTGCGGGGTCCCGCGCTGCCAGGGCTCGCCGATCTCGTCTTCGGCGGCCACGACGTGGTCGCCACCCCGCTGACCAAACGCGCCGAGGCGCTCGCCGCCGCCGGCGTGCTGCCCGGCCGGCTCGCCGACGCGGTCGCGCCGGAGCTGGCCGACGTCGAGGCGGCGCTGCGACCCGCGCCGACCGAGGGCGACCCGGCCACGCGGATCGCCGCCGTGGTCGACGACCTGACCGACTTCCGCCGCCGGTACGACCTGGACCGGGTGGTGGTGGTCAACGTGGCCGCCACCGAGCCGGCACCCGCCCCGCACCCGGCCCACCACGACCTGACCGCGCTGCGCGCCGCGCTCGACGTGCTGCCGGCCAGCTCCCGGTACGCGTACGCGGCGTTCACCGCCGGCTGCCCGTACGTCGACTTCACCCCGTCCACCGGGGCCCGGCTGCCGGCGCTGGCCGCGTTGGCCGACGAGCGCGGCCTGCCGTACGCCGGGCACGACGGCAAGACCGGCGAGACGCTGCTCAAGTCGGTGCTCGCGCCGATGTTCGCGATGCGGCACCTGGCGGTGCGGTCCTGGTCCGGGACGAACCTGCTCGGCGGCGGCGACGGCGCGACGCTCGCCGAGCCGGCCGCCAACGCCGCCAAGGTAGGCAGCAAGCAGCGGGTGCTCGCGGAGACGCTCGGCTACCTGCCGCAGGGCAGCACCCGGATCGACTATGTCGAGGAGCTGGGCGACTTCAAGACCGCCTGGGACCTGGTCACGTTCGCCGGCTTCCTGGGCACCGGGATGCGGATGGAGTTCACCTGGCACGGCTGCGACTCGGCGCTGGCCGCCCCGCTGGTGCTGGACCTGGCCCGGCTGACCGCCGCCGCGCACGCCGCCGGCCGCCAAGGCCCCCTCGCCGAGCTGGCGTTCTTCTTCAAGGACCCGCTCGGCGACACCGGCCACGCGCTCGGTGAGCAGTGGGCGGTGCTGTGCGACTTCGTGGCCGGCCTGCACGCGGAGGCGGCCCGGTGACCCGGCTCGCCGACCTGGCCGAGCTGGTCCGCGCGCCGGCCGCGCTCTCCGTGCCCGGGGACGTGCTGGCCGGCGCCGCGTCGGCCGGGACGCTCGGCCGGCGTACGCCCGCGTTGGCCGGCGCGTCGGTGCTGCTCTACTGGGCCGGGATGGCCGCCAACGACTGGGCGGACCGGCGGCTCGACGCGGTGGAGCGCCCGGAGCGGCCGATCCCGTCCGGCCGGGTCCGCCCCGCCGTCGCGCTCGGCCTGGCCGGCGGCCTGACCGCCGCCGGCCTCGCCGTCGCCACCGCCGCCGGGGGCGCCCGCGCGGCGGCCGTCGCGGTCCCGCTCGCGGCCACCATCTGGGGGTACGACCTAAGCGCCAAGGACACCGCCGCCGGTCCCGCCGTGATGGCCGCCTGCCGAGGGCTGGACGTGCTGCTCGGCGCGACCACGACCACGACCGCCCGGGGATGCGCCGCAGGCGGCGACCGGTGGCCCGGCACCGGCTGCGGCCGGGGTGCCGGCGGGTCGGGCGGGAGCGTCGGACCGGCGTTGCTACGGGCGTTGCCGGCGGCGCTTACCGTCGCCGCGCACACCTGGACCGTCACCGCGCTGTCCCGCCGCGAGGTGACCGGCGTGCCCGACCGGCGGTTGTCCGGCCGCACGCTCGCCGGCACCGCGCTGATCGCGCTCGCCGCCCCGGGCCGGCCGACCGTGTTGAGCGGGGCCCCCTCCTCCACCGAATGCGTTAAGAGGGGGCCCCTCCTTCGGTTCGGGGACCTGGTGCCGGCGGTGCTCGCCGCCGGCTACGCCGCCCGCTACGGCCGGGCGCAGGCCCGGATGCTCGCCGACCCGTCGCCGGCCCGGGTCCGCGCCGCCGTCGGCGCCGGCATCACCGGGCTGCCCGCGTTGCAGGGCGCGCTGACCGCCCGCGCCGGGGCCCGGCTGCTCGGCCTCGCCGTGGCCGGCGCCGCCCCGCTCGGCCGCCGGCTGGCCCGACTGATCGCCCCGACATGACCACCGGGACGCCGTCCGCCGCGCCGGCCACCCCCGCCGCCTGCGACCCGTCGGCCGGCCTGCCGCCCCGCCGGTCACCGCCCGAGCCGGGTCGGCTGCGCCTCGGGTACGGCACCAACGGCTTCGCCAACCACCGGCTCGACGACGCGCTCGCGGTGCTCGCCGACCTCGGGTACGAGGGAGTGGCGCTCACCCTGGACCACGACCACCTGGACCCGTTCGCCCCCGGGCTGGCCGGCCGGGTCGCCGCCGTGCGCCGCCGGCTGGACGCGCTGGGGTTGGCCGTGGTGGTCGAGACCGGCGCCCGCTACCTGCTCGACCCGTGGCACAAGCACGCCCCGACGCTGCTGCACGACGAGCCGGCCCGCCGCGTCGAGTTCCTCCGCCGGGCGGTCCGGATCGGCGCCGACCTGGGCGCGGAGGCGGTCTCCTACTGGGCCGGCGTACGCCCGCCCGAGGTGCCGCCACCGGTCGCGTGGGAACGCCTGGTCGCCGGCTGCGCCACGGTCTGCGCCGAGGCGGCGGCGGCCGGCGTGCCGCTCGGCTTCGAACCCGAGCCGGGCATGCTGGTCGAGGACATCGCCGGCTGGCGGCGGCTGCGCGATGCGCTCGACGCGCCGCCCGGCTTCGGCCTCACGCTCGACATCGGGCACTGCCGCTGCCTGGAGCCGCTGCCGGTGCCCGACTGCGTGGCGGCGGTCGCCGAGCACCTGGTCAACGTGCAGATCGACGACATGCGCCGGGGCGTGCACGAACACCTGGAGTTCGGCACCGGGGAGATCGACTTCCCGCCGGTGCTGGCCGCGCTGGCCGACGCCGACTACCGAGGGCTGGTCGCGGTGGAACTGCCCCGGCACTCGCACGCCGCCCCGACCGTCGCCGCCCGCTCACTCGACTTCCTGCGCGCCGCCGCCCGGCGCGGCGAGGGGCGGTGAGGCGACCACCATCCACCACCCGGCAGAGGGGAGACGGCATGACACCCGACCGACTGCGCGCCGCGCTGCGGGGCGTACCCGATCCGCAGTGGCTGGACGCGGCGCTGCGCCGCGTCGCGACCGAACCCGCGGCGATCCCGCGCTACTTCGCCGCCGCCGCCCGGCGGTGCGGGCGCGGGCCGGTGCCCGACCCGCCCGGCTGGACGGTCGACGAGGCGGCCCGCGCGTTGCTGCTCACCGCGTTGCCCACCGGGCACGCCGGCGTGGCCGAGACGCTCTACCGGGAGGGCGACGCGGCCGAGAAACGGGCCGTGCTGCGGGCGCTGCCGCTGCTGCCGATCGGGGCGGAGTGCGTGCCGCTGCTGCACGACGCGATCCGCACCAACGACACCCGGCTGGTCGCCGCCGCGCTCGGCCCCTACGCCCGGCACCTGGAACAGCCGGCCTGGCGGCAGGCGGTGCTCAAGTGCGTGTTCACCGGCGTGCCGCTGGCCGTGGTCGACA
This sequence comes from Micromonospora sp. NPDC051141, assembly GCF_044455765.1. Classification (NCBI taxonomy): domain Bacteria; kingdom Bacillati; phylum Actinomycetota; class Actinomycetes; order Micromonosporales; family Micromonosporaceae; genus Micromonospora; species Micromonospora sp. NPDC051141. The sequence goes on along the minus strand of NZ_JBITFD010000011.1, from coordinate 162,867 downwards.
GCCTGACCGACCGGGCCGACGGCGAGCTGGCGCAGATGCTGGCCGGGTACGCCGCCGAGCGGCACGCCGCCGGCCGGAGCATGCCCGCCGACGCCGCCGACCTGCTGGACCGGCTCACCATCCCCACCACGGAGGCGTGACATGCGCATCTTCGACCCGCACATCCACATGACGTCCCGGACCACCGACGACTACGAGCGGATGGCCGCCGCCGGGGTGCGCGCGGTGGTCGAGCCGGCGTTCTGGCTGGGCCAGCCGCGTACCAGCGTGGACAGTTTCGTCGACTACTTCGACTCGCTGGTCGGCTGGGAGCCGTTCCGGGCCGGGCAGTTCGGCGTCCGGCACCACGCCACCGTGGCGCTGAACCCGAAGGAGGCCAACGATCCGCGCTGCCGGCCGGTGCTCGACGTGCTGCCGCGCTACCTGGACAAGGACGGCGTGGTCGCGGTCGGCGAGATCGGCTACGACGCGATGACTCCGGCCGAGGACGCCGCGTTCGCCGGTCAGCTCGCGCTGGCCGTCGCGCACGACCTGCCCGCGCTGGTGCACACCCCGCACCGGGACAAGGCCCGCGGCGTCGCACGCACGCTCGCGGTGGTCGCCGAGTCGGGCATCGCGCCGGGGCGGGTGCTGATCGACCACCTCAACGAGGTGACCGTGAAGCTGGTCCGGGACACGGGCTGCTGGCTGGGCTTCTCGATCTACCCGGAGACGAAGATGTCGCCGCCGCGGATGGTCGAGCTGCTGAAGACGTACGGGACGGAGCGGATGCTCGTCAACTCCGCCGCCGACTGGGGGCGTTCCGACCCGCTGCTCACCCGGGACACCGGGGAGGCGATGCTGGCCGCCGGGTTCGACGCCGACGACGTGGACCGGGTGCTGTGGCGCAACCCGGTGGAGTTCTACGGCCAGTCCGGCCGGCTCGACCTCAGCGACGTCGACGCGCCCGCGCCCACGTTCGCCGGCAACTCCATCCTGCGTGGGGGCGAGTGATGCGGCTGCGGCACGCCGACGGCAGCACCGTCCATCTCGGCTACTGCACCAACGTGCACCCCGCCGAGGACCTGCCGGGCATCCTCGCCCAGCTCGACACGTACGCGGTCGCGGTACGTCGCCGCCTCGCCGCCGACCTGCTCGGGCTGGGACTGTGGCTGGCCGCCCCGGCCGCCGCCGCGCTCGCCGCCGACCCGGCCGCCCGCCGCCGGCTGCGTCACGAGCTGACCGTACGCGGGCTGGAGGTGGTCACGCTCAACGGTTTCCCGTACGCGGCGTTCCAGGCCCCGGTGGTCAAGGGCGCGGTGTACCAGCCGGACTGGACCACGCCGGCCCGGCTGGCGTACACGCTGGACCTGGCCCGGGTGCTGGCCGACCTGCTGCCCGACGACGCGGCCCGCGGCTCGGTCTCCACGCTGCCGGTGGCCTGGCGGACGCCGTGGGACGCCGGCCGGGCCGAGTCGGCGCGGCGGATGCTCGACGCGCTCGCCGCCGGGCTGGCCGACGTGCAGCGGGACACCGGCCGGGTGGTCCGGGTCGGCTTCGAGCCGGAACCGGGGTGTCTGGTGGAGTCCACCGGACAGGCCCGCGCGGTATTGTCAGCCATGGATACCGAGCGGCTCGGGATCTGCCTGGACCTGGCGCACCTGGCGTGCGCCTGGGAGGCGCCGGCCGACGCGCTGGCCCGGCTGCGCGACGCCGGCCTGCCGGTGGTCAAGGTGCAGGTCTCCGCCGCCGTCGAGGCCCCCGACCCGGCCGGCGCGACCGGTGCGCTGCGCCGCTTCGTCGAGCCACGGTTCCTGCACCAGACCCGCGCGGCGGGCTGCGCCGGCGCCACCGATCCGGCCGACCCGGCGTACGCCGCCGACGACCTGGACGCGGCACTCGACGCGCGGCTGCCCGGGGCGTGGCGGGTGCACTACCACGTGCCGCTGCACGCCCCACCCGAGCCGCCACTGCGCTCCACGGTGCCGGTGCTGCGGGCCGCGCTCGCCGCGCTGTTCGCCGGCCCGGCCGCCGGCTGCGACCACCTCGACGTGGAGACGTACACCTGGGGGGTGCTGCCGGCGGCACGTCGGCCGCGCGGCGACGCGGAGCTGGCCGCCGGCATCGCCGCCGAACTGGCCTTCGCCCGCGACGAGCTGACCGGCCTGGGGCTGGCCACGGCGGCGGGGGTGCCCTCGTGAGTCGGCGGCTGGTGGTGCTCGACGTGGTCGGGTTGACGCCGCGCCTGCTGGCGCACATGCCCCGGCTGCGCGCGGTGGCCCAGGCCGGCTTCGTCGCCGAGCTGGGCACCGTGCTGCCGGCGGTGACCTGTTCGGCGCAGGCCACGTTCCTGACCGGTGAGCCGCCCGCCGGGCACGGCGTGGTGGGCAACGGCTGGTATTTCCGGGACCTCGGCGAGGTGCTGCTCTGGCGGCAGCACCACGCGCTGGTCGGCGGCGAGAAGGTGTGGCAGGCCGCGCGCCGGGTCGAGCCGGGCTACCGGGTCGCCAACGTCTGCTGGTGGTACGCCATGGGCGCGGACGTCGACTGGACGGTCACGCCGCGCCCGGTCTACCACGCCGACGGGCGCAAGGAGCCGGACTGCTGGACCGACCCGCCGGAGCTGCACGACACGCTGACCGACGCGCTCGGCACGTTCCCGCTGTTCAGCTACTGGGGGCCGGGCGCGGGGCTGCCGTCGTCGGCGTGGATCAGCCGGGCCGCGCAGCGGATCCTGGCCGATCACGCCCCCGACCTGACCCTGGTCTACCTGCCGCACCTCGACTACGACCTGCAACGCTTCGGGCCGTCCGCGCCGCGGGCCGCCGCCGCGGCGGCGGAGCTGGACGCGGTGCTCGGGCCGCTGCTGGACGCGGCGCGGGAGCGCGACGCGACAGTGGTGGCGCTCTCCGAGTACGGCATCACCGACGTCTCCCGCCCGGTGGACGTCAACCGGATGCTGCGCGCCGAGGGGCTGCTGCGCGTCTACACGCAGGCCGGCATGGAATACCTCGACCCGTGGACGTCCCGGGCCTTCGCGGTGGCCGACCACCAGGTGGCGCACGTCTACGTGCGGGACCCGGCGGACGTGCCGGCGGTGGCGAAGCGCTGCGCCGCGCTGCCCGGCGTCGCCGAGGTGCTCGACGCGGCCGGGCAGGCCGGGTACGGGTTGGCCCATCCCCGTGCCGGTGAGCTGGTGCTGGTGGCCGAGCCGGACGCCTGGTTCACCTACTACTACTGGCTGGACGACGCGCGGGCGCCCGACTTCGCCCGGCTGGTCGAGATCCACCGCAAGCCCGGCTACGACCCGGCGGAGCTGTTCTTCGACCCGGCCGCCCCGGGTGCCGCGAAGCGCCGGGCGGCGGTGGCGCTGGCCCGCAAGAAGCTGGGGATGCGCTACCTGATGAGCGTGGTCGGGCTGGACGCCGGGGCGCGGGCGGTGCGCGGCTCGCACGGCCGGCTGCCCGCCGACCCGGCGGACGGGCCGGTGCTGCTCTGCTCCGACCCGGCCGCGGCCCGCTCCCGGGTCGCGGCGACCGACGTCAAGGCGTTGCTGCTCCAGCTCGCCGGACTGGCCCGGGAGGCGCCATGACCGGCACCGTCGACCGGACCGACCCGGCCCTGCTGCGGGGCCGCTTCGACGCCGCGCTCGCCGCGTTCCTGGACGCGCGGCGGCCGGGTCGGCCGGACGACGGTACGGGGGCCGTCCACACCGCGTTGCGCCGCTTCGTCCTGGCCGGCGGCAAGCGGCTGCGCCCGCTGTTCTGCTACTGGGGCTGGCGGGGCTTCGGCGGCCCGGACGGGCGGCCGATCGTGGTCGCCGCGTCGGCGCTGGAGCTGTTCCACGCGTTCGCGTTGATCCACGACGACATCCTGGACCGCAGCGACCGGCGGCGCGGCGAGCCGACGCTGCACCGGCACTTCGCCGGGCTGCACGCCGGCGCGGGCTGGCCGGGCGACCCGGCGGCGTACGGGCGGGCGGCGGCGTTGCTCTGCGGCGACCTCTGCGCCACCTGGTCGGCGCAGATGTTCCACGGCTGCGGGTTGCCGGCCGGGCGGCTGCGCCGGGGGCATCCGTTGCTGGCCCGGATGCGGACCGAGGTGATCGCGGGGGAGTACCTGGACGTGGTGGCGGGCACCGGTGACGGCTCGGTGGCGAGCGCGCTCACCGTGGTGCGGCTGAAGACGGCCCGTTACACGGTGACCCGGCCGGTCCAGGTGGGGGCCGCGCTGGCCGGCGCGACGCCGGAGGTGGTGGCCGCGCTGGCCGGCTTCGGTGATCCGCTGGGGGACGCGTTCCAGCTCCGCGACGACCTGCTCGGCGTGTTCGGGGACCCGGCGGTGACCGGCAAGTCCACCCTGGACGACCTGCGGGAGGGCAAGCCGACGGTGTTGCTGGCGCTGGCCCGGGCGGCGGTCGGTCCGGCCGGCGCGGTCCGGCTGCGGGCGCTGGTCGGCGATCCGGCCCTGGACCAGGCGGGGGCCGCCGAGGTCCGCGCGCTCATCGAGGCGTCGGGGGCGCGGGACACGGTGGAGCGGATGATCCGCACGCGGGCGGACGCGGCGCTCGTCGCGCTGGACGCGCTGCCGCTGGCGGCGTCGGCGCGGCGGGCGTTGGCCACGCTCGCGGAACACGCCGTCGAGCGCCGCGCCTGACCCGACTTTTGTCGTCGCGCGTCAAAAGTCAAAGCTGATCGATCAGAAGCTATGGACAGGTCGATCGAAAGGTCCTAATGTCGGGGCCAGCACAACGCTCCCCCCTTTCGGCATCCGGCGCGACGCGCGCCCGGTCCTGGCTGCGCGCGTCAGGAAGGACAGCACGGCATGTCCAGCCACCCCCACCACCACCCCCACCCTCCGGCCCGGCGACGGCTCGCCGCCGGCGCGGCGCTGCTGCTCGCGGTCACCGCCGGCACCGTCACGCTGGCCACGACGCCCGTCCCGGCGTCCGCCCACCCCATCTCGGCGAGCGACTTCCAACAGGTCGAACTCGCCCGCGGCGTCGCCGAGACCGGCGAGCCGATCTCCCTCGCGGTGCTGCCCGACCGGTCGGTCCTGCACACCGCCCGCAACGGCACGCTGCGCCGCACCGACGCGGCCGGCGCCACCACCGTCATCGGCACGCTGCCGGTCTACACCCATGACGAGGAGGGGTTGCAGGGCGTCGGCGTCGACCCCGGCTTCACCTCGAACCGGCACATCTACCTCTACTACGCGCCGCCGCTGTCCACCCCGGCCGGGGACGCGCCGGCCACCGGCACCGACTTCTCCGCCTGGCAGGGGGTCAACCGGCTCTCCCGGTTCACGCTCAACGCCGACTTCACGCTCAACCAGGCCAGCAAGGTCGACGTGCTCGACGTGCCGGCCGACCGCGGCCTCTGCTGCCACGTCGGCGGCGACATCGACTTCGACGCCGCCGGCAACCTCTACCTCTCCACCGGTGACGACACCAACCCGTTCGACTCCGCCGGCTACGCCCCGATCGACGAGCGGACCAACCGCAACCCCGGGTACGACGCGCAACGCAGCGCCGGCAACACCAACGACCTGCGCGGCAAGATCCTCCGCATCAAGGTCAACGCCAACGGCACGTACTCGATCCCGAGCGGCAACCTCTTCGCGCCCGGCACCGCGAAGACCCGCCCGGAGATCTACGCCATGGGCTTCCGCAACCCGTTCCGGATGAGCGTCGACAAGGCCACCGGCGTCGTCTACGTCGGCGACTACGGGCCGGACGCCGGCACCACCTCGGCGCGCGGCCCGTCCGGGCAGGTCGAGTTCGACCGGGTCACCGGGCCGGGCAACTACGGCTGGCCGTACTGCACCGGCACCAACACGGCCACCGAGACGTACGCCGAGTGGGACTTCGCCACCGGCACCGCCGGCGCGAAGTTCAACTGCACCGGCGGCCCGACCAACAACTCGTTCCGCAACACCGGCCTGACCACGCTGCCGGCCGCCAAGCCGGCCTGGATCCGCTACGCCGGTGACGCGGGCAGCCCGCCCGAGTTCGGCGGCGGCTCCGAGTCGCCGATGGGCGGCCCGGTCTACCGGTACGACGCGGCGAACCCGTCCACCACCAAGTTCCCGCAGTCCTTCGACGGGCAGTTCTTCGCCACCGAGTTCGGCCGCGGCTGGATCAAGCCGATCCACGTCAACGCGGACGGCTCACCCGGCACCATCGACGCGTTCCCGTGGACCGGCAAGCAGGTGATGGACTCCGCGTTCGGCCCGGACGGCGCCTACTACGTGCTCGACTACGGCACCGGCTACTTCAACGGGGACGCCAACTCGGCGTTGTACCGCTTCGACTACCTGGGCGGCGGCAACCGCGCCCCGGTGGCCCGCGCCGCCGCCGACAAGACCTCCGGCGCCGCGCCGCTGACCGTGGCGTTCTCCTCGGCCGGCTCGTCCGACCCGGAGAGCGGCGCGCTGACGTACGCCTGGGCGTTCGGTGACGGCGGCACCTCCACGGCGTCCAACCCGTCGCACACCTACACCGCCAACGGCCGTTACACCGCCACGCTGACCGTCCGCGACCCGCAGGGCGCCACCGGCACCGCCAGCGTCACGATCACCGTCGGCAACACCGCGCCGACAGTGGTCATCGAGACGCCCGGCAACGGCAAGCTGTTCTCCTTCGGCGACACGGTGCCGTTCCGGATCACCGTCACCGACCCGGAGGACGGCACGATCGACTGCGCCAAGGTCAAGATGACCTACGTGCTCGGGCACGACCAGCACGGCCACCAGATCACCTCGGCCACCGGCTGCACCGGCACGATCGCCATCCCGGTCGACGGCGAGCACGACGACGCGGCGAACATCTTCGCCATCTTCGACGCCGAGTACACCGACGCCGGCGGCCTCACCACGCACACCCAGCACACGCTCCAGCCCCGGCACCGGCAGGCCGAGCACTTCAAGACCTCGTCCGGGATCAACACGTTCGACAAGGGCACCGCCGAGGGCGGCAAGACCGTCGGCGACATCAACAACGGCGACTGGATCGCGTTCCAGCCGTACCTGCTCGCCGACGCCACGGGCTTCACCGCCCGGGTCTCCTCGGCCGGCGCGGGCGGCACGCTCCAGGTGCGGGCCGGCTCCGCCACCGGCACCGTGCTCGGCTCGGCCACCGTCCCGGTCACCGGCGCCTGGGACTCGTTCACCACCGTCACCGGCACCATCACCAACCCGCCGGCCGGCACCACCACGCTCTACCTCACGTTCGCCGGCGGCACCGGGGCGCTCTACGACCTGGACGCGTTCACGCTCACCACGTCGAGCGTGCGCACCGGTCCGGTGAAGGGCCTGGCCGGCAAGTGCCTCGACGTGCGCAACGCGGCCACCGCCGACGGCACCCAGATCCAGATCTACACCTGCAACGGCACCGCCGCGCAGTCCTGGACCGTCACGCCGAACTCGACGGTCAAGGCGTACGGCAAGTGCCTGGACGTCTCCGGCGGCGCCAGCGCCGACGGCACGAAGATCCAGCTCTACACGTGCAACGGCAGCGGCGCGCAGAACTGGTCGGCGCAGGCCGACGGCACGGTCCGCAACCCGCAGTCCGGCAAGTGCCTGGACGTGTCCGGCAACAACTCGGCCGACAGCACGCCGGTGCACCTGTGGACCTGCACCGGGGCCGCCAACCAGAAGTGGACGCTGCCGTGAGGATGGCAAGGAGAACACCGATGAGACTCCTCCGTACCGCGCTGGTGGCGGTGACCGCCATCGCCGCCACCGTCGCCGGCACCCCGGCGAGCGCCGCCGACGCCCCCTACGACGTGCTGGTCTTCTCCAAGACCGCCGGCTTCCGGCACGACTCCATCGCGGTCGGCACGCAGACCGTCCGCGACCTGGGCGCGGCGAACAACTTCACGGTCACCGCGACCGAGGACGCCACTCAGTTCACCACCGCCAACCTGGCCCGCTTCGAGGCGGTGATCTTCCTCAACACCACCGGCGACGTGCTCAACGCGACCCAGCAGGCCGCGTTCGAGTCGTACATCGGCGGTGGCGGCGGGTACGTCGGTGTGCACTCCGCCGCCGACACCGAGTACGACTGGCCGTTCTACGGCAACCTGGTCGGCGCCTGGTTCGCGTCCCACCCGGCGATCCAGCCGGCCACCGTCAAGGTGGAGGACCGGGCGCACGCCGCCACCGCGCACCTGCCGCAGCGGTGGAACCGCACCGACGAGTGGTACGACTACCGCACCAACGCCCGCTCCACCGCGCACGTGCTGGCCAGCCTCGACGAGTCCACGTACAGCGGCGGCTCGATGGGCGGCGACCACCCGCACGCCTGGTGCAAGACGTACAGCGGCGGCCGGTCGTTCTACACCGGCGGCGGGCACACCCAGGCGTCGTACGCCGAGCCCGCGTTCCGCGCCCACCTGCTCGGCGGCATCCGCTACGCCGCCGGCCGCACGAAGGCCGACTGCCGCCCGGAGACCGGCTACACCGCGCTCTACGACGGCGGCACCACCGGCTGGTCGCAGGCCGGGCCGGGCAGCTTCACCAACAGCGACGCCACGCTCACCTCGGTCGGCGGGATGGGCCTCTACTGGTACAGCGCGAAGCAGTTCACCAACTACTCGCTCAAGCTGGACTGGCGGCTGGCCGGCGACGACAACTCCGGGGTGTTCGTCGGCTTCCCGCCGTCGAGCGACCCGAACTCGGCGGTGAACAACGGCTACGAGGTGCAGATCGACCCCACCGACTCGGCGGACAAGACCACCGGCGCGATCTACGGCTTCAAGTCCGCCGACCTGGCCGCCCGGGACGCGGCGCTGAACCCGGCGGGGGAGTGGAACACCTACGAGATCCTGGTCGAGGGCGAGCGGTTGCAGGTCTTCCTCAACGGCGTGCGCGTCAACGACTTCACCAACACCGACCCGGTCCGGTCGCTCGCCGGGCACATCGGCATCCAGAACCACGGCACCGGCGACGACGCGTCGTTCCGCAACATCCGGATCAAGGAACTGGGCGGCACCCCGCCGCCGACCGGCAACACCACCGTGCCGGCCGAGGCGTTCAGCTCGGCCAGCGGCGTCAGCGCGTTCGCCAAGGCCGGCGCCAACGGCGGGCAGACCCTGGGGTACGTCGACCCGGGCGACTGGGCCGCGTACCAGAACCTGGACCTGACCGGCGTGACGTCGCTGCGGGCCCGGGTGGTCTCCGGCGGGCCCGGCGGCACCATCGGCGTGCGCACCGGCTCGCCGACCGGCACGTTGCTCGGCCAGGTGGCGGTGCCGAACACCGGGAGCTGGACCACGTTCGCCGACGTCACCACCGCGTTGAGCGGCGTGCCGTCGGGGACCCGAACGGTGTACCTGACGTTCACCGGCAGCGGGTCCGGGCTGTTCGACGTGGACGACTTCACGCTGGTGCGGGGCGGCGGCACGGCCGGCACCGGCCCGGTGAAGGGCCTGGCCGGCAAGTGCCTCGACGTGCGCAACGCGGCCACCGCCGACGGCACCCAGATCCAGCTCTACACCTGCAACGGGTCCACGGCCCAGACGTGGACGGTGACCCCGAACGGGCCGGTGAAGGCGTTGGGCAAGTGCCTGGACGTCTCCGGCGGCGGCAGCGCCGACGGCACGAAGATCCAGCTCTACACGTGCAACGGCAGCGGCGCGCAGAACTGGTCGGCGCAGGCCGACGGCACGGTCCGCAACCCGCAGTCCGGCAAGTGCCTGGACGTGTCCGGCAACAACTCGGCCGACGGCACGCCGGTGCACCTGTGGACCTGCACCGGGGCCGCCAACCAGCGCTGGACCCTGCCGTGAGGTAGGCCATAGAGTGGGGACGGCGACCGCGAGGTGGCCGGTGGCTCGTCGGGAGGCGCAAACCCGTCGGGCGCAGACGCTCCCGCGTCCACCGGTGCCGGCCGTCGCCGTCCCCGGTCGCCCTCGCCCCGGCCCGCAACGGAATCCCCCATCACGACAGGGGAGAACGACAATGGCGCGACCCATCACGCTCTTCACCGGCCAGTGGGCCGACCTTCCGTTCGACGAGGTCTGCCGGCTCGCCGCCGAGTGGGGCTACGACGGCCTGGAGATCGCCTGCTGGGGTGACCACTTCGAGGTCGACAAGGCGCTCGCCGACGACTCGTACGTCGAGCGGAAGCGGGACACGCTCGCCAAGCACAACCTCCAGGTCTTCACCATCTCCAACCACCTGGTCGGGCAGGCGGTCTGCGACCACCCGATCGACGAGCGGCACCAGGACATCCTGCCGGCCCGGATCTGGGGCGACGGCGAGCCGGAAGGGGTGCGGCAGCGCGCCGCCGAGGAGATGAAGGACACCGCGCGGGCCGCGGCGAAGCTCGGCGTACGCACCGTGGTCGGCTTCACCGGCTCGTCCATCTGGCACACGCTGGCGATGTTCCCGCCGGTGCCGCCCGCCATGATCGAGCGCGGCTACCAGGACTTCGCCGACCGGTGGAACCCGATCCTGGACGTCTTCGACGAGGTGGGCGTGCGCTTCGCGCACGAGGTGCACCCCAGCGAGATCGCGTACGACTACTGGACCACGAAGCGCACGCTGGAGGCGATCGGGCACCGGCCGGCGTTCGGGCTCAACTGGGACCCGTCGCACTTCGTCTGGCAGGAACTGGACCCGGTGAACTTCATCTTCGACTTCGCCGACCGGATCTACCACGTGGACTGCAAGGACGCGAAGGTCCGCACCGGCGACGGCCGACGTGGCCGGCTCGCCTCCCACCTGCCCTGGGCCGACCTGCGCCGCGGCTGGGACTTCGTCTCCACCGGCCACGGCGACGTCCCGTGGGAGGACTGCTTCCGGGCGTTGAACGCGATCGGCTACGACGGCCCGATCTCGATCGAGTGGGAGGACGCCGGCATGGACCGCCTGGTCGGCGCGCCGGAGGCGCTCCAGTTCGTCCGCCGCCTCGCCTTCGACGCACCGTCCGCCGCCTTCGACGCCGCCTTCAGCAGCCGCGACTGACACCCTGGGCCGGGCCGACGTGCCCCTCCGGCACGTCGGCCGCGGCAGTCCGGGCGCGGCCCTCGGGGCATTCCTCGCGGCGCCTACAAACTTGATGGCACAGACGAGTCGCCAACCGCCACGCCCTACCCGCCCGCCGCCCTGTGCCCACCCGCCCGGCGGTTGCCGTAACTCCATGATTCGGTGATTGCCCCGTTGCCCCGTTGCCCCATTGCCCCATTGCCCCGTTGCCCCATTGCCTCGTTGGCCCGTTGGCCCGTTGGCCCGTTGGCCCGTTGCCCCGTTGCCTCGTTGCCCCGTTGCCCCATTGCCTCGTTGGCCCGTTGGCCCGTTGGCCCGTTGGCCTGGTTGGTCCGTTGGCCTGGTTGGTCCGTTGGCCCGTTGGTCCGTTGGCCTGGTTGGTCCGTTGGCCTGGTTGGTCCGTTGGCCTGGTTGGTCCGTTGGCCTGGCTGGCCCGGTGGCCCCGGCTGGTCCGCTGGCCGGCTGGTCCCGCTGGTCCGCTGGCCGCCCCGGTCTTGCTGGTCCAGCCGCTGCCGTTGCCCCCGGCCATGCCCTGTCGTCGTGACCCACCTGCGCCATCAAGTTCGTAGGACGCGAGAGGCAAACGAACGGCGTCGCGCCACTGTTCGCGCCAGCGGGCCGACGCAGGGGAGAGGCTGCCGCAACGTGCCGCTGGTCAGGTCGGGAGCTGAGGTAGGGCGGCGACAAGCGCGGGCGGGGCAGGCATGGTGGCGCTCGGGGTCAACGGGTGGTGAAGACCTGGTCGCTGATCAGGCGGGCGGCGCCGACCAGGGCGGCGCGGTCGTCGAGGTCGGACAGGACGATCGGCATGCTGCCGGTGGCCAGCGGCGTGGAGCGCCGGTAGACCACGCCCCGGATCTCGGCGAGCAGGACCGGCCCGATGCCGGGCGCCGCGCCGCCGATGATGACGATGGCCGGGTTGACGAAGCTGACCAGCCCGACCAGCACCTGCCCGAGCCGGCGGCCGGCGTCCCGGACCAGCGTCTGCGCCGCCGGATCGCCCTCGGTCGCCGCCGCGGCCACGTCCGCCACCGTCAGCGCGCCGGCCGTCGCGAGCCGCTCCGCCAGCACCGTCGAGCGCCCGGCCCGCGCGGCCGTCACCGCCTCCCGGACCAGGGCGGCGTCCCCGCAGTACGCCTCGACGCAGCCGGTGTTGCCGCAGCCGCAGAGCGGCCCGTCCTCGGTCAGCTGGAGGTGCCCGATGTCGCCGGCGCCGCTCGTCGCGCCCCGGTGGAGCGAGCCGCCGAGCATCAGCCCGCAGCCGATCGCGTCGCCGAGCTTGACGTACAGGAAGTCGTCGAACGGGCGGCCGGTGCCGGCGTGCGACTCGCCGAGCGCCATCGCGTTCGCGTCATTGTCGACGTGCACCGGGCAGCCCAGCTCGGCGGCGAGCGTGTCGCGTACCGGGAACCGGTGCCAGCCCGGTAGCGCGGGCGGGGAGACGGGCGTGCCGTCGCTGACCGCCACCGGCGCGGGCAGCGCCACCCCGACGCCGGTCAGCCGGGTCAGCCCCGCCTCGGCCCGCAGCTTACCGAGCAGCTCGACCGCCCGGCCGACCACCACCTCGGGGCCGAGCCGCACGTCGACGGGCTCGTCGATCCGGGTGAGCGGGTTCAGCTCACCGTCGGTGAGTGCGACCCGCAGCCGGCCGTCGCCGACGAGCACCGCGCCGAAGCGCACCTGCGCGCCGACCCGCAGCAGCGACGAGCGGCGCCCACCCCGGGATGCGGCCGGCCCGGCGGTCTCCACCAGGCCCTGCGCGGCCAGCCGGTCCGCCTCGGCGGCGAACCGTGCCCGGGGCAGGCCGAGGACGTCGACCAGTTCGACCCGGGACCGGGGGCCGTCGTCGCGCAGCAGTCGCAGCAGCCGCGCCTGATCCGCGGTCTCCGGTCCGACCATCGTCATGTGATCGTCCACCTCCCCACCGGAGAATGTGCCACACCGGCGTCACGGCGGCGTGACGTGCGGGGGGAGGACACACGGGAGCGGGCCGGTCACCCGAGGGTGAGCCGGCCCGCTGTCCGTCTGTGTCAGAGGTTGCTGCTCGTGCCGTTGGGCTTGGTGCTCGTGCCGGTCGTGGTCGAACCGGTCACGCCGGTCGAGCCCGTACCGGTGGTGCCGGCCTTGCTGCCCACCGCGGCCGGCGTGCCGGCGAACGGCTTGTCGGCGTCGCTCAGCCCCGGCTTGCTGCCGTTGCCGGTCGAGATCTTCTCGCCGATCTTGGTCTGGCCGAGCTTGTCCTTGCCCTCGGAGTAGAGCCGGGTCGCCTGAGCCTGCGCGACGCCGGCCGCCTCCTGGACGGTCGGGTGGTCGAGCACCTTACGCCCGCGGACCACCAGCTCCTCGTACTTCTCCCGGCCGGCACGGGCGCCCAGGACGAACCCCGCTGCCAGCCCGCCAAGAAACATGATCTTTCCGCGCATGGCGGCTCCTTCCGTCCCTGAACTCTGTTGGTGGCTAACTACCCATCCTGCTCGCTGCTCATGCCTGCCTGTGCCGAGATGACGATTTGTCCCGATTCTGCGCCGCCGGCAAACCCCCTGGCGCGCCACCCCCCGATGTCCTGTATTCTTTTCCCGTCGCACGGCGCGGGGAAGATCCGAGCCGCGCGGTGCACGGTCCCCTGTAGCTCAATTGGCAGAGCAGCCGGCTGTTAACCGGCAGGTTATTGGTTCGAGTCCAATCGGGGGAGCTTCGCTCCACCTCACGCCCGTCGGCCACGCCGACGGGCGTTTCTCATTGCCGGCTTCCGTACGGCCGCCCGGTTTTCGCCCGTGAACGCCGCTTCGGACGGCAGGATGGTCGGGGTCGACTTAGACTCCCGCTGCGTCGATTGTTGCGTCGATCCGAGGGTGGTGGAGATGGCCGCAGGACGCAGCCGCTGGACCGCGACGCTGGTCGCGGTGGCGGTGGTGCTCGGCTGGCTGATCGTCGGCGGCATCGCCGGCCCGTACGCCGGCAAGCTCGGCGACGTCGCCACCAACGACAACGCGTCCTTCCTCCCGGCCGACGCCGAGGCCACCCGCGCCCAGGACCTCGCCGCCGGCTTCGTCGACCGGGAGACCACCCCGGCCCTGGTCGTCTACGAGCGCACCAGCGGCATCACCGCCGCCGACCAGCAGCGCATCCAGGCCGACGCGGCCCGCTTCGCCCAGGTGCCCGGCGTGGTCGGCCCACTGCCACCGCCGGTCGTCAGCCAGGACAAGCAGGCCGCCCAGGTGATCGTCCCGATCGACAGCGCCGAGGGCGAGCAGATCCGCAGCGTGGTCGACCAGTTGCGGGCCATCACCGGCCCGGACCGCGACGGGCTCTCCGTCGACGTGGCCGGCCCGGCCGGCCTGCTCGGCGACCTGATCGAGGTGTTCTCCGCCATCGACGGGCCACTGCTGCTGGTCACCCTGGTCGTGGTGCTGATCATCCTGCTGATCGTCTACCGCAGCCCGGTGCTCTGGGTCTTCCCGCTGCTGGCCGCCGGGATGTCGTACTCGCTGGCCGCCGTGGCCGTCTACCAGCTCGCCAAGCACGACGTGGTGAAGCTCAACGGGCAGGCGCAGGGCATCCTCACCGTGCTCGTCTTCGGCGCCGGCACCGACTACGCGCTGCTGCTCATCGCCCGCTACCGGGAGGAACTGCACCGGCACGAACGACCCTGGGACGCGATGAAGGCCGCCTGGAAGGGGGCCGCCCCGGCCATCATCGCCTCCGGCGCAACCGTCATCGTCAGCCTGCTCTGCCTGCTGCTGTCCAGCCTCAACTCCAACCGGGCGCTCGGCCCGGTCAGCGCCGTCGGCATCGCCGCCACGCTGCTGGTGATGCTGACGTTCCTGCCCGCCCTGCTGGTGCTCGGCGGCCGGTGGGCGTTCTGGCCCCGGCGACCCCGGCACGACGACGCCGACCCGCGTACCGAGCACGGTCTCTGGGGGCGGATCGCCGGCTTCGTGGCACGCCGCGCGCGTACCGTCTGGATCGTCACCGCCGTGGTGCTGGCGGCCCTCGCGATCGGGGTGACCCAGCTCGGCGCCACCACGCTCGGCCAGTCCCAGCTCTTCACCCAGCGCACCGACTCGGTGGCCGGCCAGGAGGTCATCGACAGGCACTTCCCGGCCGGCACCGGCAGCCCGGCCACCATCTTCACCGAGCAGGCCGCCGCGCAGCGGGTCGCCCAGGTGGCCCAGGGCGTCAAGGGCGTCGCCTCGGTGCTGCCGCTCGGCCAGCAGGGCCAGAACGCGCCGCCCGATCCGAACGCCCCGCCCAAGGTGGTCGACGGCCGGGTGCAGCTCAACGTGACGCTCGCCGACCCGCCCGACAGCAACGGCGCCGAACAGACCATCCGGGACCTGCGCGAGGCCGTGCACGCGGTGCCCGGCGCGGACGCCGTGGTCGGCGGCTTCACCGCCATCAACGTGGACACCGCCGACGCCTCCGTCCGGGACCGCAACGTGATCATCCCGGTGGTGCTGCTGGTCATCGCGATCATCCTGGCGCTGCTGCTGCGCGCCCTGGTCGCCCCGGTGCTGCTGATCGCCACCGTGGTGCTGTCGTTCCTGGCCACGCTCGGCCTCTGCGCCCTGCTGTTCACGTACGTCTTCGACTTCCCCGGCGTCGACCAGTCCTTCCCGCTCTTCGCCTTCGTGTTCCTGGTCGCGCTCGGCATCGACTACAACATCTTCCTGATGAGCCGCGTCCGCGAGGAGTCGGTACGACGCGGCACCCGCGCCGGGGTGCTGGCCGGCCTGGCGGTCACCGGTGGCGTCATCACCTCCGCCGGCATCGTGCTCGCCGCCACGTTCTCCGCGCTCGCCGTGCTGCCACTCGTCGTGCTGGTGGAGCTGGGCGTGGCGGTCGCCGTCGGGGTGCTGCTCGACACCATCGTGGTCCGCTCACTGCTGGTGCCCGCGCTCGCGTACGACATCGGGCCGAAAGTCTGGTGGCCCAGCCGCCTGTCCCGGTCGCACCGCGACGGCGACCGGGCCGGAGCGGGGGTGGACCGTGCCTGACACCGACGTGGTGATCATCGGCGGCGGCCTGGCCGGTCTCGCCGCCGCCCGCCGGCTGCACCGCGCCGGCGTGTCGTGGCGACTGCTGGAGGCCGGCGACCGGCTCGGTGGCCGGGTCGCCACCGACGAGGTCGACGGCTTCCTGCTGGACCGCGGCTTCCAGGTGCTCAACACCGCCTACCCCCGGCTCGGCACGCTGCTCGACCTCGACGCGCTCGACCTGGGCTGGTTCACCTCCGGCGTGCTGGTACGCCGCGGCGACCGGCTGGCCCGGCTGGTCAACCCGCTGCGCGAGCCCACCGGCGCGCCCGGCGCGCTGACCGCCGGCGTCGGGTCGCTGCGCGACCGGCTGCGCCTGGCCGCGCTCGCCGCCGGCTGCGCCACGCTGCCCGTCGGGCGGCTGCTCGCCGCCGCGGAGACCAGCACCGAGACGGCGCTACGCCGGGCCGGGCTCTCCGACGCGATCATCGAGGAACTGGTCCGGCCGTTCCTGGCCGGCGTGCTGCTCGACCGCGAGCTGGCCACCTCCAGCCACGTGTTCGCGGTCATCCTGCGCTCGTTCGCCAGGGGCCGGATCGGCCTGCCCGCGCGGGGGATGGGCGCGCTGCCCCGAGCCGTCGCCGCGCCGCTGCCCGCCGAGCAGATCACGCTGCGCGCGCCGGTCACCGCAGTCGCGCCCGGCCGGGTTCGCACCGAGGCCGGCGAGATCACCTGCCGCGCCGTCGTGGTCACCGCCGACCCGCCGGCGGCGGCCACGCTGCTGCCGGCCGTCGAGCGGGTACGCATGCACGCGTACACCACCTACTACCACCGCACCGACGCGCCGCCGCTGGCCGAGCCGATCCTGCTGCTCGACGGCGACCGCCGGGAACTTGTCGTCAACACGGTGGTGATCAGCAACGCCGCCCCCACGTACGCGCCGGCCGGCCAGCACCTGGTGGCCACGTCGGTGGTCGGCCCGCAGCCCCCGCCCGAGCCGGTGATCCGCCGCGAGCTGGACCGCCTCTACGGCCGCTCCACCGCCGACTGGACCCACCTCACCACCGTCTCGGTGCCCGACGCGCTGCCGGCCGCTCCACCGCCGCAGGGCCGGCTGCGCAAGCCGGTGGCGCTCGGCGACGGCCTGTTCGTGGCCGGCGACCACCGCGACAGCCCGTCCATCCAGGGCGCGTTGGCCAGCGGGTGGCGCACCGCCGGCGCGGTGCTCGACGAGTTGCGGGGTTGATTCGGCGCTCCGCTGCGCGCTGTTATCCTCACGTTGCTCGTCGTGGGCATGGCGGCGGCGTACGCCGCCATGGCCGGTGATCGATCGGCAGGTTACGATCCGACGCGCGGTGACGGGGCGGTAGCTCAGCCGGTTAGAGCAGGGGACTCATAATCCCTCGGTCGCGGGTTCGAACCCCGCCCGCCCCACCACGCCGAACCCCAGGTCAATGACGCTGACGCTGGTCGCGCCCGGCCCGACGAGGTGCCGGGCCGGGCGTGCCCATGAGCTATGCCACGAAGCGGGCGCGGCGCCGGCGCCCGATCACGTAGCCCACGCCACCGAGGAGCAGCAGCGTGCCGCCGATGCCGGCCACGGTCGCGGTGTCGGAACCGGTTACCGGCAGCCCGCCGCCCTCGCCGCCCTCTCCACCGGGGGCACCCGGGCTGACGGAGGGGGCAGCGGTCGGCACGACCGTCGTCGAGGCGCTGGGCGTGGCGCTCGCCGTCGGCGTGGGCTGAGCCGTCGCCGTCGCCGTCGGAGTCGCTGTCGGCTGCGCCGCGCAGTCGAGCGCACGGGCGTCGTACAGGCCGGTGTTCAGGAAGGCCAGGAGAACGTCGACGGACCCGTCTTCGAGGGCCCTCTGCGTCGCGGCCCGCACGTTGGGGCCGGCGCCGGTCAAGGTTTGGACCGTCTTGACCCGCAGGTCCGTCTGCCAGGCATTTCGCACGCCCGACTTGAGGAACGCGCGCAGATCATCCGCGGTGCCGTTCAGCCGGTCCTCGATGGCCTTGGGCAGCACGGGCAACGATTCGGCTTGGGCCTCGGCCAGAAGCCGGTAGGCCAGCAACCGCAACTCGGCGTTGGTGGCGGTGTTCAGATCTATGGTGATGAGCTCGCGGAAGTCCTTGTAGACCTTGCGCTCCACCGTCTGGCAGGCCGGATCCAACCCGGACACCTGAGCCTGAGCCGCCGCCGGCGCCGCTGGAATCAGAAAAGCCAGCGCCACCAGGACGCCGGCCGACAACTTCCATCGCACGTGGATGGTCCTCCCCGTTGTAGACAAAACACGGAGATGCTACCGACAGCGGGCGGGCCGCACTGCCCCGCTCGAAGCGCGGTGAGGGAGGGCTCTGGGTGCGTTTGTGGTCGCGGGGACGACAACAGATGCACCCACATGCCGATCCTTCCGGCGGGAGGAGACGGGCGTCAGCGGTCAGCCGGACGGGGGCGCTCAGACCTGCCATCCTGCCGTCCCGGGCCCTCTGCCGGCGGCAGTGGCGCCATGCGTTCCTCGTACACCTGGATCTCGGCTCGGAAGCGGTGCGCGGCCGGATGCCAGATCTCCTCGAACGGCCCCATCACGTTGTCGCCGACACCCCGGCGGCGGACCCGGGCCGCCAGCCACGCGAGAGAGCCCAGGACGGCCGCCAGGACACCGACGACCAGCACGATCGCCAGCAGCTCCGCCACCGACCCACCATAGCGCCGATCGTCGGGGCAGGGCTGCGCCGCCAGGGTGGATGTCGCATGCTGTGCGCCATGGCGATCGTCGACCCCAAGGCCGACCTGCTCGACTACCTGCGCGGGGCGCGCAGCGTGCTGGTGTGGAAGCTCGACGGGCTGGGCGAGTACGACATCCGCCGCCCGCTGACGCCCACCCGCACGAACCTGCTGGGCCTGGTCAAGCACTCGGCCCGAGGCGAGTTCGGCTACTTCGGTGAGACCTTCGGTCGGCCGAGTGACGCCGTTCCACAGTGGCCGGCGGGCGAGGAGACGTGGCAGGCGTGGGCCCTGCCGACCGAGTCGCGCGAGTCCGTCATCGAGCTGTACCGACGCTCCTGGGCGCACGCGGACGCCACGATCGAGGCGTTGCCGCTGGACGCGGTGGGCCGGGTGCCGTGGTGGGGCGACGGCGGCGAGGTGACGCTGCACCACGTCCTGGTGCACGTGACCGCCGAGACGCAGCGCCATGCCGGCCACGCCGACATCGTCCGGGAACTGATCGACGGCATGGTCGGTCTGCTCCCCACCGTGACGAACGTGCCGGACCTGGACCCGGCGGCCATGGCTGAGCATCGGGACATGGTGGAGCGGAACGCGCGGGAGGCCGCCGGCGTCGAGGGGGACTGACTCAGGGTCGCCGGGGCTTGCGGCGGGGTGTCACCGTCCGGTGCGCGACCCGCCACCCGGCATCCGTTCGGCGGACGACGTCCTCGTACACGACGCTGCCGACGACCCGCCGGCGTGGATGCCGATCCCCTTCGACACCGCGCGAACCGTGCCGTCCACGTACTCTTCGAGGGGGACCGGACGGAGCCGGCCGGCTCGGGCGTCACGCCTCCCGGACGCTCGCGGTGCCCCGAGCGTGGCGGGGCGCCTCGATCTCGTCGAGCAGCGCGATCGCGAAGTCCGGGTAGCTGATCCGGCTGGCCGGATCGCCGTGCGCGGCGAACGCGTAGCGGCCGGTGCGGGCGCCGTCGTGGTCGAAGTCGCCGGCGGGCGCCACGTACGACCAGTCGAGGTCGCAGCGTCGCAACTCGGCGAGGCCGGCCGCGTGGCCGAGGAAGAACGGGCGGTACTCGCCCGGGTAGCCGGGCTCGTCCATCAGGGGCGCGCCGGACGGTCCGGGCAGGATCGGGGCGAGACCGACCACCACCAGGCGGCGTACGCCCGCCTCGGTCAGCCCGGCGGCCAGTGCGCGCGACGACGCGGGGAAGAAGTCCTGTGGTGGCACGGTCAGGTCCGCCGCCGCGCTGATCGCCGCGTCCTGGCCGGCGGCGGCCCGCGCCACGCTGGCCGGGTCGGTGACGTCGCCGGCCACCAGCGGCGCGTCGATCGGGTCGCGGTGGCGGGCGGGGTCGCGTACCACCGCCGTGACCTGGTGGCCGCGCCGCCGCGCCTCGGCCACGGCCCGGCGTCCGGCGCGACCGCCGGCGCCGAAGATCACGATGTTCATGAGAAGACACCTCTCACCAGGGCCGGAGCCCTGTGCCCGGCCGGTGCGCCGACGGTATCGACGGGCCTGGTTACCTCGGGGATACCGGCTATCGTGAGCCGCATGAGGCAACCGTTGCCCGCCGACATGTTCGACGAGCTGTGCCCGTCCTCGCTCAACCCGATCCGGTTCGGTGACAAGTGGGCGGCGCTCATCATCCGCTGCCTCGAAGGCGGCCCCCGGCGCTTCTCCGAGCTGCGGGTGCCGCTGCGCCGCGTCACCCCGAAGGTGCTCACCGGCTCGCTGCGCGCCCTGGAACGCGACGGTCTGGTGACGCGCACCGTCCACGCCGGACGCGCCGTCGAGTACGAGCTGACGCCGGTGGGCCGCAGCATGCTCGAACCGATCGCGGTGGCGTGCGCCTGGACCGAACGGCACTGGGACGAGCTGCTCGACGCACGCGAGTCGTACGACGCCGCGGCGTCTCCCGGCCGGCGGGCCCGGCCGGCGTGACGATTGCGACAGCCGACCGGGCCGACTAGCGTCAGCGTTCGTGAACACCGGACCGGCCCGAGGCCATGCACGGATTGGTGATCCGGTGGAGGTCTGACCGCGCCACGGGTGCGCCACGGGCACCCGCCAGGTCGGGCCCGCGGACCTCCCCGCCGCTCGCGCACCGATGGTTCCCATTCGTGTCGAGCACCGTGAGGCCAGTCAGATGACAGTTTCGTTCAACCACACCATCGTCGCCGCCCGGGACCGCCACGCGTCGGCCCGGTTCTTCCGGGAGCTGCTGGAGCTGCCGGAGGCGCCGTCCTGGGGTCCGTTCACCAACGTGCAGCTTTCCGACGGCGTGCTGCTCCAGTTCGCCGAGCCGCCGGTGGAGATCCAGATGCAGCACTACGCGTTCCTGATCGACGACGACCTGTTCGATCGGGCGTACCAGCGGCTGTGCGACCAGGGCGTCGAGCACTGGGCCGATCCGCAGATGCGTCGGCCCGGTGAGACCAACAACGAGCACGGCGGCCGGGGTGTCTACTTCAAGGACCCCGGAGGCCACGCCATCGAGCTGATCACCCGCCCGTACCTGTAGTTCGGCCGGTAGTGCCGGCCGGACGCCGAAACCGGTGCCCGGCCGGCACGTCAGCGTGCCGACTCGACGTACGCGGCCAGGTTGGCCAGCGAGGACGCGATGCCCTCCTCGTGCACCGCCTGGTCGATGCCGGGTGGCACGCCGGTCGCGGTGACGGTCACCTCGGTCGCGTCGCCGACCGCGGCCAGGTGCCAGGTCAGGGTCATGGTCCCCGCGTACGCCGGGTCGTCGGCCTCGAACACCGCGGTCTGCACCACCCGTTCCGACCGGACCAGGTCGGCGAACCCGACGTCGACGACGTCCGTCGCGTCCGACGTCTTGCCCGGGCTGCCGGTCGGGTCGAGGTAGGTGAGCGCCATCCGGAAGCCGCCACCGGGGCGGGGGTCCCACCGCTCGATCCGCCCGCGCATGCCGTCCGGCGGCAGCCACGCCTCCAGCGCCTCCCGGTGCAGAAGCGCGTCGTAGACCGTCGCCGGCGTCGCGGCGATCGTCCTGCGCGCCCGATCGATCCTGCTCACCACTCGATTCTAGGAGCCGGCCGAGTGGAGGATGGGCGGGTGAGATTTCCCCTCTCGACGCCGCCCGCCATTCCGGCCGGCACGCTCGCGTCAGGTCCGCAGCCGACGCTCACCGTCGGCGACGACCTCGTCCTGCGGCCCTGGCAGGCGTCCGACGCGTCGGCGTTCCTCGCCGCCTACCAGGATCCCGAGATCCGCCGCTGGCACACCCGCCGACCCGACTCCGAGGAGCAGGTCCGCGAGTGGTTCGCGTACTACCGCCAGGCGTGGCGTCAGGAGACGGCGGCGAGCTGGGCGATGACGTACGGCGGCGGAGAGCCGCTGGGGCGCATGGTGCTGGGCGCCATGGACCTCGCGGACGGGGTGGCGGTGTGCGCGTACTGGGTGGTGCCGGCCGCCCGCGGCGCGGGCGTGGCCTCCCGGTCGTTGCGGGCGGTGGGTGACTGGGCGCTCGGCGCCGGCTTCCACCGTCTCGAACTCGACCACTCGACCCGCAACCAGGCGTCCTGCCGGGTCGCCGACAAGGCCGGATTCCGGGCCGAGGGCACCAGGCGCAACGCGGCCGTCCACCCGGACGGACGGCACGACATGCACCTGCACGCCCGCGTCCGCGGCGACGCGTAGTCGAGCCGGACAGAGGCTGCCACGGGCGTGCCGCGCTCGGCTGGTCGCGTGGATGAGAGAGTGACGGCGTGCGGGTGGGGATCCTCGGGCCGCTGGAGGTCCGCGACGGCGAACAGACCGTCGACGTCGCCGGTGCCCGGCTGCGGGCGCTGCTGATCCGTCTCGCCCTGGACCCGGGCCGCCCGGTGAGCGTGCCGGCGCTGGCCGAGGCGCTCTGGGCGGACGCGCCGCCCGCCGACACCGCGAACGCCGTGCAGACGCTGGTGTCCCGGCTGCGCCGCGCGGTGCCCGGGCTCGGGGTACGCAGCGGCCCGACCGGGTACCGGCTCGACCTGGCCCCGGACGACGTGGACGCGGAGCGGTTCGCGCGGCTGGCCCGCCAGGGTCGGGAGGCGCTGCGCGACGGCGACCCGCAGCGGGCGCTCGGGTCACTGCGGGACGCGCTGGGACTGTGGCGCGGCCCCGCGCTGGCCGAGGTCGCGGACGCCCCGTACGCGGACGCCGCCGTGGCGCGCCTGGCGGAGCTGCGGCTCACCGCCCAGGAGGACCGGATCGAGGCGGAGCTGCGGATCGGCCGGCCGGAACTGCTGGTGGCCGAGCTGGACGAGCTGACCGCCGCGCACCCGCTGCGGGAGCGGCTGGCCGCGCTGCGCCTGCGGGCGTTGGCCGCCGCCGGTCGGCCGGCCGAGGCGCTGGCCGCGTACGAGCGGATCCGGGAGCGGCTCGCCGAGGAGTTGGGGGTGGACCCCTCGCCCGAGCTGCGGGCCGCGCACCTGGCGTTGTTGCGGGGCGAGGCGGCCCCACCACCGGCGCCCGCCGGGCGGCGGGGGAACCTGCGCGCCGCGCTCACCACGTTCGTCGGGCGGGACGACGACCTGCGTCGGCTCACCGGGCTGCTCGCCGGCAACCGGCTGGTCACGCTGCTCGGGCCGGGCGGCGCCGGCAAGACCCGGCTGGCGAGCGTGGCGGCCGGCCGGCTGGCGGACCGCGTACCGGGTGGGGCCTGGCTGGTCGAGCTGGCCCCGATCACCGACCCGGCGGACGTGCCCCGCGCCGTGCTCGACACGCTGGGTCGCCGGGAGCGGGCGCTGGAACCGGCCCGGACCCCGATCCGCGACACGCTCGGCCGGCTGGTCGACGCGCTCGCCGCCGACGAGACGCTGATCGTGCTGGACAACTGCGAGCACGTCGTCGAGGCCGCCGCCCGGCTCGCCGAGGAGCTGCTCGGCCGCTGCCCGGGGCTGCGTGTGCTGGCCACGTCCCGCGAGCCGCTCGGCATCGTCGGCGAGGCGCTGGATCCCGTACCGCCGCTGCGCCTGCCGCCGGCGGACGTGTCGCCGGCCGACGCGGTCGCGTACCCCTCGGTGCAGTTGCTGCGGGACCGGGCCGGGGCCGTGCGGGCCGGGTTCACGGTGACCGACGACAACGTCGCCGACGTGGTGGAGATCTGCCGCCGCCTGGACGGCCTGCCGCTCGCCATCGAACTGGCCGCGGCGCGGCTGCGGACGCTGTCGCCGCGGCAGGTCGCCGCCGGCCTGGACGACCGGTTCCGGCTGCTGACCGGCGGCAGCCGGACCGCGCTGCCCCGGCACCGGACGCTGCGTGCGGTGGTGGACTGGAGCTGGGGGTTGCTCACCGGCGACGAGCGCCGGCTCGCCGAACGGCTCGCCGTGTTCCCGGCCTCGGTCACCGCCGAGTCGGCGGCCGGCGTCGCCGGCCCGGCCGCCGCCGCGCTGCTCGACGCGCTCGTCGACAAGTCGCTGCTCCAGGTGGTCGGCGACGGGCGGTTCCGGATGCTGGAGACCATCCGGGAGTACGGCCTGGAGCGGCTCGTCGCGGCCGGCGGCGCCGCCGAGGCGCGGGCCGCGCACGCCGCGTACTTCCGGGACCTGGTGGTGACCGCGGAGCCGCACCTGCGCACCGCCGGCCAGCTCCCCTGGCTGCGGATGCTGGCGGCGGAGCGGGAGAACATCGTCGGCGCGCTGCACTTCGCCTGCGACGCCGGGGACGCCGACACCGCGCTGCGGATCGGCGCCGGGCTGGCGCTGCCGCTGATCATCTGGGGTGACGACGGCGGGATCGGCGGCGACGTGCTGGCCCGCGCGCTCGCGCTGCCCGGCCCGGCGCCGGCGGCGGAGCGGGCCGTGGTGCTCGCCATCCGCATGATCACGGAGATGTTCCACAGCGCCCGTGAGCCCACGCCGGAGCGGA
Source organism: Micromonospora sp. NPDC051141 (assembly GCF_044455765.1). NCBI lineage: Bacteria > Bacillati > Actinomycetota > Actinomycetes > Micromonosporales > Micromonosporaceae > Micromonospora > Micromonospora sp. NPDC051141. The sequence continues at coordinate 138,314 of NZ_JBITFD010000011.1, read as the reverse complement.
TCGCGGAGCTGACCGACGCGGTCCGTGCCGCGCAGGGGACCGGGCATCCGCTGGTGGCGCTGCTCGAACCGGCCCTGTCGATGTTCACCGACGACACCGCCGCCGGGATCGCGGCGGTGGACCGCGCCCGTGGGCACCCCGACCCGTGGACCGACGGCACGCTGCTCACCATGCGCGGCCAGATCCGGGAGAACGACGGCGACGCCGAGGGCATGCTGCGCGACCTGACCGGGGCGGTCGCGGAGCTGCGGGTGGTCGGCGAACGCTGGAGCCTGTCGATGGTGCTGAGCCAGTACGCCGACGCGCTGACCAAGCGCGGTGACTTCCCGGCGGCCACGGCCGCGCTGGAGGAGTCGGCGCGGCTGGTCCGCGAACTGAACCCGAGCGCCGAGCCGGGCTTCCAGTTGATCTGGCTGGCCGCCATCCGGGCCCGGTCCGGGGACGTGGCCGGCGCCAAGGCGGAACTGCGCCGGTTCGTGGCCGACCGGGAGGCCGACCGGGAGGGCCGGGACGCCGCGTTCGCGTTGATGATGCTCGGCGACATCGCCCGGATCGAGGGTTCCCTCGACGAGGCGGCGCAGTGTTTCGCGGAGGCGATGCGCCGCCAGGACGAGGCGCCGCTCGTCGCGCCGCAGTTCCGGGGGCTGCTGTTGGCCGCGATGGCGAACCTCGCGCTCGCCCGGGGCGACGTGCCGGGTGCGCGTCGCTGCCTGTCCGAGGCCACCGCCCGAGGGCTCGCCGCCCGGGACATGCCGGTGGTCGCGATCATCGCGGTCGGCTGGGTGGCGGTCGCCGCGGCGGAGGGCCGGTACGAGCGGGCCGCCGAACTGCTCGGCACGTCCGACTCGCTGCGCGGCTGGCCGGACCGGTCCAACCCGGACGCGCAGCGGCTCGCCGAGCGGCTGCGCGCCGAGCTGGGCGACGACGGGTACGCCGCCGCGTACGCCCGGGGGCACGGCCTGAGCCGGGCCGCCGCCCTGGCGTCCGTGAGCGGCGACCCGGCCCGGACGGCCTGAGCCGGCCGCCGCCCCGGTGAGCGGCGACCCGGCTCGGTGAGACGGCCGCCGCCCCGGCGTTCGCGGGGCGGCGACCCGACTCGGTGTGGCCGGTCGGGCCCCGACCCGTGGGACGGCGGCCCGACCCGGCGCGGCCGGTCAGGCGCGGCGTCGGTAGGCCCGCACGGCCAGCGGCGCGCAGACCGCGATGATCGCCACGGTCCAGATCAGTGACCGGGTCACCGGCCCGGCGACCGGACCACCGAGGATCAGGCCCCGCGCCGCGGTCATCACGTCGGCCACCGGGTTCACGCCGACCCACCACTGCAACCAGCCGGGCATCGTGTCGGCCGGCGCCATCATGTTGGTGCCGAACGTCAGCGGGAACATCACCAGGAACGCGGTCCCCTGCACCGCGCTCGGGCTGCGCATCAGCACGCCGAGCAGCACCCCGACCCAGCTCACCGCGAACGCGAACGCGATGGTCAGCAGGCACGCCGCCAGCGTGGACAGCGGATCGGTGCCGATCCGGAAGCCGATGGCGTAGCCGAACGTGAACAGCACCACGATCGAGACCACGAACCGCACCAGGTCGCCGACCACCGAGCCGACGAGCGGCGCGGACCGGGCGATGGGCAGGCTGCGGAACCTGTCGAAGACGCCCTTCTCGATGTCGGTGTTGAGGCTGACGCCGGTCGCGACGGACGCGAACAGCACGGTCTGCACCATGATCGCCGGGAGCAGGAACTCCAGGTACGCGTGCTGCGAGCCGGAGATCGCGCCGCCCAACAGGTAGACGAAGATCAGCACGAAGACGATCGGTTGCAGCGTCACGTCGAGGAGTTGCTCCGGCGTGCGGAGCGTCTTGATCAGGCTGCGGCCGGCGAGCGCGAGGCTGTGCCGGACCAGCCCGAACGGGCGGGCGCCGGGCCGGGGCGCACGGGTCCGGGGCGGCGTCGCCGCCGGGTGCGTGGTCGTGGTCATGCCGCCACCTCCGTGGGCTGTTCGGCGCCGTGGCCGGTCAACGTGAAGAACACCTCGTCCAGGCTGGGCAGCCGGAGCGCCAGCTCGACCACCCCGATGCCGGCGTCGTCGAGCCGGCGCACCACCGCGGTGAACGCCGCGTCGCCCTCCACCGGCACGGTGAGCAGGCCGGGCCGGGGGAGTTCGGGTTCGGCGCCGGTGCCGGCGCGCAGGATGTCGGCGACCTCGCCGATCCGCTCCGGCTCGGTCGGCCGGACCACGATGGTCTGGCTGCCGGCGATGCGCTTCAGCTCGGCCGGTGTGCCGTGGGCGATCACCCGGCCGTGGTCGATCACCGAGATCTCGTCGGCCAGCGCGTCCGCCTCGTCCAGGTACTGCGTGGTGAGCAGCACCGTCGAGCCGTCGTCGACGAGCGAGCGGACCACCCCCCACATCTCCTCGCGCTTGGCCGGGTCCAGGCCGGTCGTCGGCTCGTCCAGGTAGATCACCTCCGGCCGGCCGACCAGGCTCGCGGCCAGGTCCAGCCGGCGGCGCATGCCACCGGAGTACGTCTTGGCCGGCCGTCCGGCGGCGGCGGTCAGGTCGAACCAGGCGAGCAGTTCGGCCGCCCGCGCCCGGGCGTCGCGCCGGCTCAGGTCCAGCAGTCGGCCGATCAGCACCAGGTTCTGCGTACCGGTCAGGTCCTCGTCGACCGACGCGTACTGCCCGGTCAGCCCGATCAGCCGCCGGACCCGGGCGGCGTCGGCGACCACGTCGTGGCCGCCGACGGTGGCCCGCCCCCCGTCCGGGCGCAGCAGCGTGGCGAGGATGCGTACCGCGGTGGTCTTGCCGGCGCCGTTCGGCCCCAGCACCCCCAGCACGGTCCCCCGTCGTGCGGCGAGGTCGATCCCGGCCAGCGCGGTCGTCGAACCGAACCGCTTGACCAGGCCCTCCGCCTCGAATGCGTAACTCATGGCACCGACCATGGCGGGCGTCGCTGGCAGCGCGCGCACACGACGCTGACACCGGTACGCACACCGCGCCGCCGACCGCCAGGAGGCGCTCGCTCGCCTAGGATGGCGGCATGAGCGCTGAGGCTGTCGGCATGCACATGCCCGCCGTCGTGACGCTCGACGACGTGGCGTCGATGAACGCCGCCGACCCGAACGGTCACCGCTACGAGACCAGCCCCGAGGGGGTCCTGTCGGTCATGCCGCCGTCCGACTCGGAGCACGCGATCATCGCGAGCCGCCTCTTCGCCTGGCTGATCATGGCCGGCTGGCCCGCCGAGCAGGTGCTTCAGGCGGTCGGCGTCCGGGTTCCCGGGCCGAACGGGGACGGCGGCCGAATTCCCGACCTGACGGTGTGGCGGAAGCCGCCCGGCCGTGGCATCTGGTCACCCGTGACCGACCTCGTGCTGGCGGTGGAGATCGTCTCGCCCGGCTCGGAGGCGATGGATTCGGTGACCAAGGTCCGGGAGTACGCCTCGGCCGGCATCCCGCGCTACTGGGTGGTCGAACGGGACGGCCCGCAGACCGTCACGCTCCACGAGCTGACCGGCGACGGCCGGTACGCCGAACACGCCCGGATGCCGCTGGCCTGGCTGTTGCAGACCATACCCGCCGACCACCTGGACCGGTGAACGGCCGACCCGGTGACGGTGGCGATGTGCGCCGCCCGGCCCGACTGGGCATACTCGCCGGATGTCCGATCAGTCGCGACGCCCGGCGGCGTCGCCGATGCTGGCCGCGCTGCGCGACGGCACCCGCGACCACCACGCCGCGGTGGAACGGCGGCTCGGCCTGCCCGACCGGATCCGCACTCGAAGTGATCTGGCCGCCGCGCTGGTCGGGCTGCTCGCCGCCTGGTCGCCGCTGGAGCGGGAGCTCGCCGCCGCCGACTGGTCCGGGCTCCCGCTCGACCCCCGGTTGGGCGCGGCCATCGCGCTGCTCCGCGCCGACCTGACCGCCCTCGGCGTCGCGCCGGACCGGCCGGTCGCCGGTTCGTCGGGCCTCCGCTTCGACACCCTCGCCCGGGCGGTCGGCGGCCGGTACGTCCTGCTCGGCAGCGCCCTGGGCGGCAGCGTCATCGCGCCGGAGGTGGAGCGCCGGCTGGGGCTGGCCGAGGGGGAGGCGACCCGGTTCTTCCGCCGCAGCGGTGGCTCGCCGGGGCGCGACTGGCGGGACTTCCGGCGCGCGCTGGCCGGGCGGGAGTGGGCGGCAGCGGAGCTGCGGGACGCCGCCGAGGCGGCCCGGCGGACCTTCGACGTGGTGGGCGACGCCGCTCGCGCGGCCTGAGCCTCAGGGGCGGTCCAGGCGCTCGGCGTACGCGTCGCGCAGCGCCGCCCAGTCGAACTCCTTCGCCTCCGCCCCGCGGATCGGGCCGACCGGGTCGCCGTCGAGCAGGTGCCCGGCGACGTCCAGGCAGAGGTGCCAGCCGGCGGCCACCATCGGGGCCAGGTCGGGTCGGTCGATCCGGTGCCGCAGCGTGAGCGTGGTGCCGGCGTCGGTCGGGGTCAGCTCCCAGCGGAGCAGGGCGGTGCCCCAGGTGTACTCCAGCACGTGCGGGCGGTCCGCGCGCAGGATCGTGGCCGGCGCCGGGTGCGCCCGGTCGCCGTCGACCGTGCGGAGCGTGGTCTCGCCGGGGCTGCCCAGATCGCGGTCGGCCAGGAACGGGGCCCACTCGGCGAGCTGCGCCGGGTCGGTCAGCGCGGCCCAGACCCGCTCGGGCGGGTGCCGCAGGCCGCGGACGAGGACCAGGTCCCACCGGTCGTCGACCGGCACCCGGTCGACGTCGGCGAGCGGGCCGGGGCGGAAGCTGTCACGCTGCATCGTCACTCCTGACGGTCGAGATGGCGCTCCAGGGCGTCGAGGTGTTCGGTCCACATCAGCCGGTACGGCCCGAGCCAGTCGTCCACCGCTCGCAGCGGCCCGGTGTCGACCCGGTAGATCCGCCGTTGGGCCGCGCTGCGGCAGGTGACCAGGCCCGCCTCGCGCAGCACCCGGAGGTGTTTGGAGACGGTCGGCTGGCTCATGCCCAGCGCGTCCACCAGGTCGCCGACGCTGCTCTCCGCCCGGCGCAGCCGGTCGAGGATGCGGCGGCGGGCGGGCTCGGCCAGTACGGCGAAGGTGTCCCCGGGCATCCACCCAATATGCCACACCGGTTATATGTCTGTGGGGGCATGAAGGGTGTCCCTATGCTCGGGTCATGGAACTGCGGATCTTCACCGAACCCCAGCAGGGGGCCAGCTACGACCGGTTGCTCGTCGTGGCGCGACGCGCGGAGGAGACCGGCTTCGCCGCGTTCTTCCGCTCCGACCACTACCTGAAAATGGGCTCGGTGAGCGGCGATCCCGGACCGACCGACGCCTGGACCACGCTCGCCGGCCTGGCCCGGGACACCACCCGGATCCGGCTCGGCACGCTGATGAGCGCCGCCACGTTCCGGCTGCCCGGCCCGCTCGCCATCACCGTGGCGCAGGTCGACCAGATGAGCGGCGGCCGGGTCGAGCTGGGCATCGGCGCCGGCTGGTACGCCGAGGAGCACGCCGCGTACGGCATCCCGTTCCCGCCGGTGGGCGAGCGGTTCGACCGACTGGAGGAGCAACTCGCGGTCATCACCGGACTCTGGTCCACCCCGGCCGGCGCGACGTTCGACTTCCCCGGCACGTACTACCCGGTCACCGACTCGCCGGCGCTGCCCAAGCCGGTGCAGCGGCCCCGCCCACCGGTCCTGCTCGGCGGTCGCGGCCCGAAGCGCACGCCCGGCCTGGCCGCCCGGTACGCCGACGAGTTCAACATGCCGTTCGCCTCGGTCGACGACACGACGGCCCAGTTCCGGCGGGTGCGGGACGCCTGCGCCGAGATCGACCGGGACCCGGCCACGATGACCTGGTCCAACGCGCTGGTGCTCTGCTGCGGCCGGAACGACGCCGAGGTGGCCCGGCGTGCCGAGGCGATCGGCCGGGAGCCCGCCGAACTGCGCGCGAACGGCGCCGCGGGCACGCCCGCCGAGGTGGTCGACACGCTCGGCCGGTACGCCGAGGTGGGCAGCAGCCGGATCTACCTCCAGGTGCTCGACCTGGCCGACCTGGACCACCTGGAACTGGTCGCCGCCGAGGTGATGCCGCAGCTCTGAGCGGGGACCCGCGACCCGGGCCCGGGGGCGGTCAGCCCGTCGGCGCCCGCCGGATCGTGTCGAGCCGGCCGTCACGGTCGCTGTCCAGGTACGTCAGGTCCGGGACGCCGTCGCCGTCCAGGTCGACCTGCACCACGTCGGCCACGCCGTCGCCGTCCAGGTCGATGACCACCTCGACGGAGCCGTCCAGATGCCGGGTCACGATCGACCGGCCCGGCCCCTCGCGCGGCGGCGGCCCCGGGTGGGGCACCGGGTCCGGCTCGGGTTCCGGCGTCGGCGCCGGCGCGGTCAGGCCCGGTCCGGCCTCGGTCAGGTCGGGGCCGACGCCGGTCGGGTCGATCTCCTCCTCCGACGGGTACACGTCGCCGCGGAGGCTCGGGTCGCGGTAGCTGCTCATCCGTCCAGGGTTCCCGCTGCGACCCCGAAGCAACCCTGCCCGCGCCGGATGGCGGATGATGCAGCGCATGACCGACACCAACTGGGCCGGCAACGTCCGTTGGTCGGCCCGGACCCGGCACCGGCCGACCTCCCTCGACGAACTGCGCCGGCTGGTCGCCGGGGCGGACCGGATTCGGGCCGTCGGCACCGGCCACTCGTTCAACCGGCTCGGCGACACCACGGGCGTCCAGGTCGCGCTGGACGGGTTGCCGCCCACCGTCGCGCTCGACCCCGACCGCGGCACCGTCACGGTCGCCGCCGGCCTGCGCCACGGCGACCTGGCCACCACCCTGCACGCCCAGGGGTACGCGCTGGCGAACCTCGCCTCGCTGCCGCACATCTCGGTGGCCGGCTCGGTCGCCACCGCCACCCACGGCTCCGGCGTCGCCAACCGCAACCTGGCCGCCGCCGTCGCCGCGGTGGAACTGGTCACCGCCGACGGTGACCTGCTCACCGTCGACCGGACCGACAGCCGGTTCGCCGGCCTGGTGGTCAACCTCGGCGCGCTGGGCGTGGTCACCCGGCTCACGCTCGACGTGGTCCCCACCTTCACGATCCGGCAGTACGTCCGGCTCGGCCTGCCCCGCGCCGCGCTCGACGAGGCGCTGGACGCCGCGTACAGCGTCAGCGTCTTCACCGGCTGGCGGTCGGCGCGCTTCGACCAGGTGTGGGTCAAGCAGCGTGCCGACCAGGTGCCGCCGCCGGCCGACTGGCTGGACACCGAGGCGGCCGAGACACCGCAGCACCCGGTGCCGGGCATGTCACCCGAGCACTGCACCGCCCAGTTCGGCGAGCCCGGGCCGTGGCACGAGCGGCTGCCGCACTTCCGGCTCGGCTTCACCCCGAGCAGCGGCGACGAGTTGCAGTCCGAGTGGCACGTGGCCCGCGCCGACGCGGCGGCGGCGCTCGCCGCGCTCGACCCGGTCGCCGAGCGGATCGCCGCCGTGCTCCAGATCTGCGAGCTGCGTACGGTGGCCGCCGACGAGCTGTGGCTGAGCCCGAACTTCCGCCGGGACACGCTGGCGCTGCACTTCACCTGGATCGGCGACCCGGCGGCGGTCGCGCCGGTGCTGACCGAGGTGGAGCAGCGGCTCGCCCCGTTCGCGCCGCGCCCGCACTGGGGCAAGCTGTTCGACCGGGACCCGGCCGCCGCGTACCCCCGGCACGCCGACTTCGTCGCGCTGCTGCGCGAGTTCGACCCGGCCGGGAAGTTCCGCACCGCGGAGCTGGACCGCTACTTCCCCCGCGACTGACGGCCCACCGCGCGGCGGTCAGCGACCGGCGGACGTCTGCTGGCGCAGGCTGCCGCGCTGCACCGCGCGGCTGATGTCGCTGGGCGAGACGATCCCGACCAACTGGTCGTCGATCACCACAAGCGCCCGGCCGTCGGTGCACTCGTTGAGCCGGGGGAGCAGGTCGGTGAGCTGTTCCTCCGGGCGGGCGAGCACCATCTCGTCGGCCCGGCAGGACACCTCGGCCAGCGTGGTGGACGCGCGGCGGTCCGGCGCGGTGCCGCGTACCCGGTCGAGGGTGACCAGGCCGACCGGCCGGCCGTCGGCGGTCAGCGGCAGCGCCGAGTGCCGGTACGCGAACAGGTAGTGGTCGACGAAGTCGGCCACGGTCAGGTCGCCGGACGCGGTCTGCGGCTGCGGCGTCATGACGTCGCCGACCCGGACGCCGCGCAACGCGTCGCCGACGCGCGCCTGCCGCTCCTCCTGCCCGGCCGCGCCGATCAGGAACCAACCGATAAGCGCCAGCCAGAGCCCGCCGAACCCGGCGCCGCTGAGGAACCGCCACAGCCCGAGCCCGATCAGCACGATGCCCAGCACCCGGCCGGCGCCGGCGGCCACCACCGAGGCGCGGGTCCGGTCGCCGGTGGCCTTCCACACCGCCGCCCGCAGCAACCGGCCACCGTCCAGCGGCGCGGCCGGCAGCACGTTGAAGAGCGCCAGCAGCACGTTGATGCCGGCCAGCCAGGAGAGCGCGCCGAGCAGCAGACCGTGCCCGCCGGCCACCGCGACGGCCACCGCGATCGCGCCGAACACCACACCGATGATCAGGCTGACCAGCGGCCCGACGCCGGCGATCCGCAGCTCGGCGCCGGGATCCCTCGCCTCGCCCTTCAGCTCGGCGACACCGCCGAAGAGCCAGAGCGTGATGCCCTCGACCTCGATGCCGTTGCGCTTGGCCACCACCGCGTGCGACACCTCGTGGGCGAGCAGCCCGAGGAAGAAGACCACCGCGGCGGCCAGGCCGGCCGCGACGTAGGCGATCGTGGAGTGGCCGGGGTACGAGCGCGGGAACAGGCTGGCCGAGAGCGTCCAGGCGATCAGCACGAAGATGACCAGGACACTCCAGTTGACGCCGACGGGAACGCCCGCGACCCGGCCGAGCCGGAAACTCGCCCTCATCGCTCCGTCTTACCCAGCGCGCCGCTCCGGTAACGGAGTATGCGCCGACTATGCTGAGAGTATGACGCGGCGTATCACCATCAGCCTTCCCGACGACGTCGCCGAGTACGTCGAGCGCTCACACGGCACGACGTCCGGCTTCATCGCGGACGTCCTGCGGCGGAAGATGCGGGCGGACGGGCTGCGGGCGCGTTGGGCTGAGCACGGATACGTGGTCACCGACGAAGACGTCGAACGCGCGCGCCGCCGGTTGGCGGAGCGACCGCCGATCACCGACGAGCAACACGACCGGAACATGCGGTGGCTCCGCCAGTTCGGCGACGACGAGGGCTCGGCGGCGGCGTGAACGGGCTCGTCCTGGACACCTCCGCCCTGCTCGCGTACGCGTCGGGGGACAGTGTCGAGCCCGGTGCGCTGCTGACCCTCGCCCAGGAGGACCCGGAGCAGGAGGTCTGGATCCCGGCGCTCTGCCTGGGCCAGGCGCAGCTCCAACTGGCCGGAACGCCGGCCACCGACCTGCTCGACCTGCTCCTCGACGCCGACCGGGACATCCGGGTCGCGGTGTACGACGGCCCGACCAGTCGGCGGGTGGCCCGGATCGCGGCGAGCGGCAAGGTGCCCCTCGACGTGGCCCACGCCGTCGCCACCGCTGTCCTCTACCGCTGTTACCTGGTGACTCGGGACGCCTCGACGGTGGCTGCGGTGGCCCCACCCGACCTGGAACTCCTCGACATTTCCGACTCCTGGGAGTCCTAGCGGTGGCAGACCGCCTCCAGGTTGATGCCGTGCGGGTCCCGCACGAAGGCGCCGTAGTAGTCGTCGTGGTATTCGGGATGCACGGCGGGCGTCAGCAGTGACGTGGCACCGGCGTCGAGCGCGGCGCGGTGGAAGGTGGCGACGTCCTCGCGGGTGTCGACGGTGAAGGCCAGGTGCATGTTCGTGCCGACCGTGCCGCCGTCGATCAGCCAGAAGTACGGCTTCACCCCGGCCAGCCCGAAGCCGGTCATCGCCGTCGGCTGGTTCGGGGTGGCGTTCGGCGGGATCTGGAGCATCTTGGTGATCCCGATACTGGCCAGCACGGGCTCGTAGAAGGCCACCGCGGCGGCGAGGTCGGGCACGGCGACGTTGAGGTGGTCGATTCTGGACCCGGAGCGATCAAGACTCATGGCCCGAGCTTGCCCCGGGTGGCGGCCACCTGGTGACCGCTACCCGGCCCGGTTGCGTCGGGGCGCCTCACCGACCACGGTCGGGGAGAACTCGTTGGCCGCCTCGACCGCCCACTCCAGCGCGTGGTCGGCCTCCTCCTCCCAGCCCGGCTCGCCGCCGACGAAGTGCGACCGGCCGGGAAACTCCCGGTAGCCGGTGATCGCGGTGGAGCCGCGGTAGAGGTTGGCGAGACTGCTGGCCAGCGACGGCGGGATCACATGGTCCTCGCCACCGGCGGTGATCAGCAGCGGTGCCCGGTCACTGCGCCTCTTGTCGATCTCGGTGGCCGAGTCCGGGTCCAGGTTGGCGAACGAGCCCTCGAACAGCACGTGCCCGGCGCCGGGTACGGCGTACCGCTGCCAGGCGGCGTCGGACTCCGCCCGGGTGAGCGTGTTGCCGAAGGCGTACCGGAAGTCCTCGGCGGTGAACGGGACCGCGCGGTGCCGGTTGGCCGGGTTGTGCAGGATGGAGAACCCGGAGCGCAACGTGCTCAGCGGCAGCTTGAGCACACCCCTGACCGGCGCGGGGTGTACGCCGACGACGGCGGCGCCGAGCCGACGGTCCAGCAGCAGTTGGGCGATCAGACCGCCGAACGAGTGCCCCATGACGATCGGCGGTCGGGGTAGCTCCCGGATGACCGTCGCGTAGTGGTCGACGATGGTGGCGATCCGCTGGCCGGCGATCGGCGTGGGGTCGGCCCGCAGGTCTTCGACCTCGCGGTCCATGCCGGGCCAGGCCGGGGTGAGCACCCGGAAGCCGCGCGCCGTGTAGCGGTCGGCCCAGCGCTCCCAACTTCGCGACGTCATCCAGAGCCCGTGGATGAGCACGATCGTGTCGACGCGTCCGGTCGGTACGCCCATGTCGCGGCTTACCCGGCCCGGCGCCCCTCACTCCCGGTCAGCGTCTTCGCGGCCAACGCCTGCGAGCGGCTCAGTCAGCGGTGCCGGGTGGAACCACCCAAGTCGTGGGCTGGCCGGTGATCGACGTGATCAGGTCGAAGTCTCCGTCGTAATGCAGCACAGTGAGGTCATGCCGTTCGGCGGTGGCCGCGATCAGCAGGTCGGCCATCGAAAGTGCCCGGTGGTTGCCCTTGTGCAGCGCTTTCACCTGCACGTCAATCGCGCGATCCCAGACCTCGTCCGGCATGGAAAGCCAATCGAAGTAGCGAAGCAGCCACCGGACCCGCTGGGCATCCTCGGCCGAGAGAGCGCTGTGTACGACCTCGATTTCGACCGCGCCGCACACCGCCAGCAGTCCGCGGTCGGACAGCTCGTCGAGGACGGGCGCCACGGTGGCCTTCGGCCACCTGGCCAATGCTGACTTGTCGAGGAGGTAGCGCTCGCGAGTCATGCCGCTTCGGGCTTGGACGCCGACTGTGGGTCGGTGAGGTCTGGTAGGCCGCCACTCTTGAGCCAGTCGGCGAACTCGCGACGCCTCTCCCGACTGACCACGGCTTGCAGAGCTGCGTTGACCGTGGCCTTCTTGGTGCCGGTGCCGAGGATCTCGGCAGCCTCCGCGAGGAGTTCGTCGTCCACATCAAGAATGGTGCGCGACACTGGGCCTCCTCGTCCGCCTCACGACCTGACGATGATATCAACTTTGCCCGGCGGAGATATACAGCCCTGACAAATGTCACGGGCGGAAGGTGACGGCCGCTCCGGGGATCCGGACGTCGCGGGTCGGAGCATTCTTGGCATGACCGACACCGCACCGGCCGTGGAACTGGCCGGACTCACCAAGACCTACGGCCCGGTGACCGCCGTGGACGGGCTCAGCCTGCGGATCGCTCCCGGTGAGGTGGTGGCCTTCCTCGGCCCCAACGGCGCCGGCAAGACCACCACCGTGGACATGCTGCTCGGGCTGGCCCGGCCGGACGCCGGCACGGTCCGGCTCTTCGGCGGCAGCCCGACCGACGCCGTCCGGCACGGCCGGGTCGCCGCCGTGATGCAGACCGGCGGGCTGCTCAAGGACCTCACCGTCGCCGAGACGGTACGGATGACCGCGCACTTCTACGGCCACACCCGGCCGGTGGCCGAGGTGCTGGAGCGCGCCGGCATCGCCGAGATCGCCGACCGGCCGGTGGGCAGATGCTCCGGCGGCCAGCAGCAGCGGCTGCGCTTCGCCCTGGCGTTGCTGCCCGACCCGGACCTGATGGTGCTGGACGAGCCGACCACCGGCATGGACGTCGAGGGCCGGCGCGACTTCTGGCAGGCGATCCGGGCCGACGCCCGCTCCGGCCGGACCGTCCTGTTCGCCACCCACTACCTGGACGAGGCCGACGCGTACGCGGACCGGATCGTGCTGGTCCGGGCCGGCCGGGTGGTTGCCGACGGCACCACCGCCGAGATCAAGAACCTGGCCGCCGGCCGGGTGGTCCGGGCCACGCTGCCCGGCGCCGACCAGGCCGCGCTCGCCGCGCTGCCCGGTGTCCGCTCCGTCGAGGTACGCGGCGACGCGATCCTCGTGCACAGCGAGGACTCCGACGTCGTCGCCCGGCACCTGCTGACCCGCACCGACGCCCGGGACCTGGAGATCACCGCACGCAACCTCGAGGACGCGTTCCTCGCCCTGACCGCCGCCTGACCTGCCCGGGAGCCTCGCATGACCGCCACCACCTCACCCGACACCACCACCGGCCCGCGCCCGGCCGACCGCCGGCCGCCCGCCCTGGGTGGCTTCTCCGCCGCCGTGCTCGCCATCGAGATCCGCCGGGTCCTGCGCAACCGTCGGACGCTGATGTTCATCCTGGTCATGCCGGCGGTCTTCTTCCTCCTGTTCGGACTGCCGTCGCGCGGCGACACGCTCGACAACGGCCTGCCGGTCACCGGCTGGATCATGATCAGCCTGGCCGTGTACGCGGCCATGGTGGCCACCACCAGCGCCGGCGCGGCCGTCGCCACCGAGCGTGCGTTGGGCTGGAGCCGGCAGTTGCGGCTGACCCCGCTGCGCCCGGCCGCGTACGTGGCGACGAAGGTGGCCACCGCGATGGTGCTCGGGCTGCTCGGCGTGCTCGTCGAGTTCGGCGTCGGCGCCGCCTCCGGGGTGCGGTTGCCGGCCCACGTGTGGCTGGAGTCCGGCCTGACCGCGTGGATCGGCTCGCTGGTCTTCGCCGCGCTCGGCCTCTTCGTCGGCTACCTCGCCCCGGCCGAGAACGTCATGCAGTTCATGGGCCCGGCGCTGGCCATCCTGGCCATGCTGGGCGGCCTGTTCGTTCCACTCGATCTGCTGCCCGACGTGATGCGGCAGATCGCCACGTTCACCCCGGTGTACGGGGTCGGTCAGCTCGCTCGCGCGCCGCTGACCGGCACCGGGGTGGACTGGGCGGCGGTCGGCAACGTGGCCGCCTGGACCGCGTTCTTCGGTCTCGGCGCGGCCCGCCTGTTCCGCCGCGACACCACCCGGGTCTGACCGGGCGGCGAGCACTAGCGTGGTGGGCGTGACGTCGCCGACCGTACCGGCCCGGCCGGTGAACCGCCGCCACTGGCGGTTCACCGGCTGGCTGCTGGCGGCGGTCTGGCTGTTCTTCCTCAACATCCCGTTCGTCACCGCCCTGCACCAGCCGGAGCTGTGGCGGCGGCTGCTCGGGCTCGCCTCGGTGATCGCGTTCGCCGTGGCGTACGTGCTGATCTTCGAGTGGGGTCGGGCCCGCCGGCAGCAGCACCGCCCGATCCCGGCGGACCGGGCCCGGCTGCTGATCGCGGTGCTGCTCGCGCTCGGTCTGGCCGGCATCCCGGGCACCGGCGGCGACTGGCTGACCACACTGGTCTTCGTGGCCGCCGCCGCGGTGTTCCTGCTGCCGTCGGCGGAGGCGCTGGTCGTGGTGGTGCTGGCCGCGGTGACCCCGCCGGTCACGTCACGCCTGGTGCCCGGCTGGGAGTCAGAGAGCACTGTCGTGTTCGCGGTGCTGCTCGCCTCGTTCGCCATGTTCGGGGTGAGCCGGCTGGCTCAGCGCAACGGCGAACTCCAGGCCGCGCAGGCCGAGATCCGCCGGCTCGCGGTGGCCGAGGAGCGCGCCCGCACCGCCCGCGACCTGCACGACATCCTCGGTCACTCGCTGACCGTGGTGGCGGTGAAGGCCGAGCTGGCCGGCCGGCTGCTGGAGCTGGACCCGGCGCGGGCGGCCGTCGAGATCGCCGACGTGGAGCGGCTGGCCCGGGAGGCGCTGGCCGACGTGCGGGGCACCGTGGGGGCGTACCGCGGGGTGGATCTGGCGTCCGAGGTGGCCGGCGCCCGGTCGGCGCTGGCCGCCGCGGGCATCGTCGCGGAGCTGCCGACGACGGTGCCGGAGCTGCCGGCGGACCGGGACGAGCTGTTCGGCTGGGCGGTCCGCGAAGGGGTGACGAACGTGGTGCGCCACAGCGGCGCGCGGCGCTGCGTGATCCGGGTGGGCCCGGCGTGGGTGGAGGTCCGCGACGACGGCCGGGGACCGGCCGGCGGGTCGGCGGGGGCCGGGCACGGGCTGGTCGGGCTGCGGGAGCGGGCGGCCCGGTTGGAGGCCACCGTGACGGTGGCCCGGGTGCCCGGCGGGCGTGGTTTCCTGCTCCGCGTCACGGTGCCGGACCCCGACGGAAGGACGCCCGGATGACCACGCCGATCAGACTGCTGCTCGCCGACGACCAGGCGCTGGTCCGGGGCGCGCTGGCCGCGCTGCTGTCGCTGGAACCGGACCTGACCGTGGTGGCGGAGGTGAGCCGCGGTGACGAGGTGGTGCCGGAGGCGTTGCGCTGCCACCCGGACGTGGCGCTGCTCGACGTGGAGATGCCCGGCCTGGACGGGGTGGCCGCCGCGGCGGCGCTGCGGGCGGCGGTGCCCGGATGCCGGGTGCTGGTGGTGACCACGTTCGGTCGCCCCGGCTACCTGCGCCGGGCGATGGAGGCGGGCGCGAACGGCTTCGTGGTCAAGGACACCCCGGCCCGCCAGCTCGCCGACGCGGTCCGCCGGGTGCACGCCGGCCTGCGGGTGGTCGACCCGACGCTGGCCGCCGAGACGCTGGCCACCGGCGCGAGCCCGCTCACCGAGCGGGAGACCGAGGTGCTGCGCACGGCCCGGGGCGGCGGCACGGTGGCCGAGCTGGCGGCGACGCTGCACCTGTCCGAGGGCACCGTCCGTAACCATCTCTCGTCCGCCATCGGCAAGACCGGCGCCCGCAACCGCGCCGACGCGGTCCGCCTGGCCGAAGCCAACGGTTGGCTGCTGGGGTGAAAGGCGGGGGCCCCGCCTAACAAGCGGGCAAGCGGGCGGCGGGGCGGTCAGGGGAGGCGGTCGACGACGACGAGGGCGGTGCCGGGGGACAGTTCGGCGAGGAGCTGGCGTTGGGCGGCACGGGTCAGCCGGATGCAGCCGTTGGTGACGTTCTTGCCCAGCGTGTCGTCGTTGTACCAGGTGTGCAGCCCGATGTGCGCGCCGCGCAGGCCGGTCGGCACCGCGTCCGGGTCGTCGGGGATCGCGCCGAGCGCGAAGATGTCGACGCCGCCATAGACGTCCTGCGGCGGCGGGGTGCGGCCCAGGATGAACGTGCGGCCGAGCGGGGTGAGCTGTCCGGGCATGCCGAGGCTGACCGGCCAGGTGTGCACCGCGCGCCCGTCCCGCAGCCAGGTGAGCCGGTGCGTGCGGCGTTCCACCACGATCTGGTCGCGCAGCGCGACCGTGGTCCAGCCGCCTTCCGGCAGCCAGGCGACGGTGCGGTTCGCGGAGGGGAGCAGCACCGCGGTCCACCCGGCGCGGCGCTCGACGATCGGCACGGTCAGCGGGACGTCGTTGATCGTCGGCGCGAGGAAGGCCCGGGGACGGCCGCCGGGCGCGTCGTACGCGGGGATCTTCCGGTCCGGCCGCGCCCCCTCGCGGAGCTGCCGGGTGTCGGTCGGCGTCGGGTCGGCGGGGAAGCCGCGCGGTGCCGGGTCGTAGGTGACCACCGGCAGGCCGGCGGGCGCGGGCGCGGCGGGCGGCACGGACTCCACAGGCGACGGCCGCGGTGACGCCGGCCCGGTCGGCGCCGGTCCGGCGCCGACCGGGGTGGGCGCCGGCGTGTCGGTGAGCGCGTGACCGACCAGCAGCGCGGTGGCCAACAGCAGCGGTACGCCGAGCGCGGCGAACAGCCAGCCGGGAATCCGCCGCCCGGTGACATGGGCATAATGCACGAAATCGACTCTAACCGAGACGAAGCCCCCGCGCCGGGAACTGCCGGCACGGGGGCTTCACCCGGGGGTACGGCGAGGTCAGCTCACCTTCGCTCCGACATGGATGGCGATGGCGTCGTGCGCGTTGACGGTCGCGGCGAACCAACCCGACGAGTCCACGGTGAGCACCGGGCCGCTGCACGACCCGTTGCTGAACGTGCCGTGGATGACGTCGCAGTAGCGGCCGGCCGGCAGCCCGGTGTAGTAGGACCGGCCGCTCACCGCGAAGTCCTCGTCGTTGATCGTCAGGTAGCCCTTGCCGGCCCGGCTGAACGCGATGTGCTGGTAGCCGTTGTCGTACCAGTTGGCGACCGCGGCGCCCTCGGTGGCGTTGCGGAAGCCGACCATGTTGGCGATGACCGGCCAGCGGTGCTCGCACTCCCAGCCCGAGTAGCAGGTGGTGTTGGTGATCTTGTTGCTGCCGTCCGAGGGCGGGGCCTGGTCCTTGTTGCTGAACGTGAAGCTCGACATCACCGCCGGGGTGCCGTACGGCCAGGCCAGCATGAACGCGTTGGCGAGCGCGTACTCGCCGCGGTCGCGGTAGGTGAGCACGCCGCCGTCGCGCTGGGTGTCGTGGTTGTCGGTGAAGACCACCGCCGAGCCGCCCGGCAGGTAACCCCAGGACTCGCCGAAGTTCTTCAGGTACGCCAGCCGCTCGTTGTTGAACATCCGGGCCAGGTCCTTGCCGTACCGGAACTCGTGCACGTCGCCGTTGCCGGTGTACTCGGTCGGCTGGACCGGCTCACCCGCGCCGTAGATGACCTCCTGCACGAGGTACGCCGGCCGGGACAGCTTGGCCTTGATCGCGGCGATGTCGGCGGCCGGCATGTGCTTGCTGCCGTCCAGCCGGAACCCGTCCACGCCGAGCGAAAGCAGGTCGTTGAGGTACGTCGCGAGCCGGGTGCGGACGTAGTCCGACTCGGTCTTGAGGTCGGCCAGGTTGACCAGCTCGCAGTTCTGCACCTCGTACCGGTCGTTGTAGTTGGCGATGTCGTTGTTGCCGTTGCGACCGCAGTAGTGGAAGTCCGCCGAGGAGTAGGTGCCCGGGTAGTTGTAGTGGCCGTACGACGTGCCGGCCCAACCGGTGCCGCCGTTCTCCTGGCCGGACATGTGGTTGACCACCGCGTCGACGATCACCTTGACGCCGGCGTTGTGGCAGGTGTTCACCATGGACTGGAACTGGGCGCGGGTGCCCTTGCGGGACTCGATCCGGTAGCTGACCGGCTGGTAGGACACCCACCAGGGGCTGTTGTTGACGTGCTCCTGCGGCGGGGACACCTGGACGTAGCCGTAGCCCTTCGGGCCGAGCGTGCTGGTGCACTCGCTCGCCACCGACGTCCAGTTCCACTCGAAGAGCTGGACGATGACCTTCTTGCTGCCGGGCGTGGCGGCGGCGGCCGGGGGTGCCGCCACCGTGGTCGGGACGAGCAGGCTGGCGGCGAGGCCGAGGACGAGCGCCGCGGCGCGGCGTCGACGTCGTTGCATCAGGACTCCTACGGGACGGGGGATGTGGGGGAGTGGAGCCTGGGGAGGCTTCAGTGCCGGCTTCTTGCAGCCGGTGCTGAAATTTTCCGCAAGGTTACGAGCATGTTGCAAGAAATGTCAACGCATGGGCATCCGTCGTTGCGTGCACCGCTACACGCGCGTCCGACCGGGACGGTTCGAGGAACCGGTCGAGAAATTCGCCACCGGAGGTGATCCGCCCGGGCCGGCGCTCCGTACCTGAGTGGGGAGCAGGGTCGGCCGGTGGGGGCGCCGCCGCGAGACGATCGAGGAGCAGATGGCCCGGGCACAGCAGAACGAGAAGGCGACGACCGTCCGGACCACCACCAGCAGCCGTGGTGTCCGGACCGTGTCGAAGTCCGCGATGGTGGCACTCACCGCCTCCGCACTCGGCCTCGCGTGGGCGGGTGTGGAGCTGGCCGGCGCCGGCGGCGCCGTGTACGCGTACGGATTCTTCTTCACCGAGTTCTTCGCCGGGGTGGTCACCCTGGTCTCGCTCAGCCTCACCGTGATGCTGGGGCTGCTCGCCACCGACCGGCTGGTGCTGCTCATCCGGCACCGGGTGCTGCTCCAGTCCGCGCACCGCGCCACCGGCGTGCTCGGCGTGGTCGGGCTGGTCTTCCACGTCATCACCAAGATCGCCATCGGTCGGGCCGGGCCGACCGACGCGGTGGTGCCGTTCCTCGGCGGCAGCGGCCTCTACGTCGGGCTGGGCACCGTCGCCGCGCTGCTCATGGTGGGCGTGCTCTGGACCGGGCTGATCCGGGTCCGGTTCGCCGGCGTCGGTCCCCGGTGGTTCTGGCGCGCGCTGCACTCGATGGCGTACGTGTCCTGGCCGTTCGCGCTGTTCCACGGCCTCAACGCCGGCCGGACCGCGAAGGGCTGGGTGGTGCTCAGCTACCTCGCCTGCGTGCTGCTCGTGGTGATGGCGCTGCTGGTGCGCCTCTCCGTCCACCTCGGCAAGCGCAGCCGCGAGCAGCACCAGGCCGCCGCCCTGAACAAGGCGATGGCCGGCAGGGGCGAGGAACGTACCGGCGTGTTCGCGGCGCTGTCCCGCAAGAAGACCGCGGACAAGGACGAGAGCGCCGCCGGCCGGGGTCGGGGCGGGCGCTGGGCCGAGGCCACCACCACCTGGACCGCGCCCGCCGGCACCGCCCGGCAGCGGGACCCCGAGCGGTTCGCCGTACCGGTGGTGCCGGAGCCCGGCTCGCTGCGGGAGCCGGTCCGCGCCGCCGCCGCCCGGCGACGCGCCGAGGAGCCGGCCGAGCCGGCACGGCGCGCCCGCACGCAGGAGGCGCCGGCCGCCCGGCGTTCCACCCGGAGCCGGGACACCGAGCGGGAGACCACCTCCACCCGGGTCCGGGACTCCGCGGGCGAACCGGTGCGCCGGAGCCGGGACGAGGAGCTGGAGCCGGTCGCCGGCCGGCGCGAGGGGGAACGGTCCCGCCGGCGCCGCCGGGACACCGAGGAGCGGGTCAGTCGCCGGTCCCGGGTCGACGAGGAGGTCGCCGCCCCGTACTCCGCGCCGCCGGAGACCGGCGGCCGGCACTCCGCGCCGCCGGACACCGGGGGTCGGCACTCCGCGCCGCCGGACAGCGGCCGGTACGCCACGCCCGCCGAGGTGGCCCGCTACTCTGCCCCGCCGCGCCCGACCGACGAGGCCGAGGAGCCGTGGGACAGCCCGCGCCGCTGGGAGAGCCGGCCGGTCTCCGGTGAGCCGATCTCCGCCGGCCCGATCTCCGGCACCCCGCTCTCGGCGGAGCCGCGCAGCGGGACCGGGCGACGCTACCGGGACGAGGAGGACGTGCCGGAGGAGCCCGACTACTGGCGTCCGCCGGCCCGGTACACCGCCGAGGACGACGCGTTCGTCGACGACACGCCCACGCTTGTCGACCTCGCCTCCCGCCGGGCGATGCGGGCCACCAAGGACAGCCGCCCCAGTCGCCGGCGCAAGGCCGACGCGGACGCGGTCGACGGGGCGTACTGGGCCGGGCTGCGGGGTGAGGCGCGGTGAAGCGGACGACCGTCCCCCCGGTCGCCTGCGTCGGGGAGCCCCGGCTCACTGCCGGGTTCGCCGAGTTCGGCCGGCTCGACCTGCTCGCCCACGAGGAGGTGCACGGCCCGATCGGCCCGATGGAGCCGGCCGCGTTGCTCCGGCTCGCCGAGGCGATCGACCTCAAGGGCAAGGGCGGGGCGGGCTTCCCGTTCGCCCGCAAGATGCGCGCCGTGCTGGAGTCCGCCGAACGGCAGGACCTCGCCACCGTGGTGGTGGTCAACGCCACCGAGGGCGAGCCGGCGAGTTGGAAGGACAAGGTGCTGCTCACCCGGGCCCCGCACCTCGTCCTGGACGGCGCCGCGCTCGCCGCGTTCGCGCTGGACGCCGAGGAGATCGTGATCGGGGTGGCCGACGACGACGTGGGCCGGCCCGCACTGACCGAGGCGTTGCAGGAACGGCGGATGCCGGTGCCGACCACCATCGTGACCGTGCCGCACCGGTTCATCTCCGGCGAGGGCGGCGCGTTGGTCAACGGCATCAACGGGCTGCCGCACATCCCCCCCGGCACCAAGAAGCGGTCCAGCGACTCCGGCGTCAACGGGCTGCCCACCCTGCTCTCCAACGCCGAGACGTACGCCCAACTCGCGGTCGCCGCCCGGATCGGCCCGTACGAGTACGCGGCGCTCGGCACCGACGACGAGCCGGGCACCGTGCTGCTCACCGTCACCGGGTCGGCGAAGCGACCGGCCGTGGTGGAGTGCGCCGCCGGCACCCCGCTGCGCGAGATCCTCGACCTGTGCGAGGTGCCCCCCGGACCGGGCATCCTGATGGGCGGCTACCACGGCAAGTGGATCACCGCCGAGGCGGCGGAGCGGGCCGAGGTCTCCCGCAAGGGGCTGGCCGCGGTCGGCGGCACGCTCGGCGCCGGCATCATCGTGCCGCTCGGCACCGACACCTGCCCGCTCGGCGAGGCCGCCCAGGTGGTCCGCTACCTGGCCGGGGAGTCCGCCGGCCAGTGCGGCCCGTGCAAGATGGGCCTGCCCGACCTGGCCCGCTCCGTCGACCTCGCGGTCGCCGGCAGCGCGCCGATCGAGCTGGTCCGCGCCGCGGCCGGCGACGTGAAGGGACGCGGCGCGTGCAGCCACCCGGACGGCACCGCCCGGTTCGCGCTGTCCGCGATGGAGGTGTTCGCCGACGACCTGCGGCTGCACGCCACCGGGGAGGGCTGCGGCAAACGCGTCAAGGGGACCATGGGCCTGCCCGGCGCGCCCGACGGCAACCCGCAGAAACTCACCCTGGACTGGTCCCGCTGCGACGGGCACGGGCTCTGCGCGCACGTGGTGCCGGACTTCATCCGGCTCGACGGCAACGGCTACCCGGCCTTCCCGCCCACCCCGGTGCCGACCTGGCTGCGCGAGGGCGCGCTCAAGGCGGTCAAGGTCTGCCCCGAACTCGCGCTCCGGCTGGTCAAGGCCGAGTAGCCGGCCCGCCCAGGAGGCGCCGATGCCACCCCGTACCGTCCACCGTCTCGGTGTCGCCGCCGTGCTGGCCGCCACGCTCGCCGGCTCGACCGCCTGCGCGGTCGGGTCCGAGCGGGCCACGCCGGCCGGCGCGGCGACCGCCGGGGCGACCACCGCCCCGGCCGCGTCCGCCCCGGCCTCGTCCGCCCCGGCCGCGTCCGCCCCGGCCGCGTCCGCCGGTGCGCCGTCGACGCCGCCGGCCCGGGTGCCGCAGACGCTGGCGTTCACCGCGAAGACGCTCGACGGTACGACGTTCTCCGCCGCCGCCCTCGCCGGGCGGCCGGTCGTGCTGTGGTTCTGGGCGCCCTGGTGCGCCACCTGCGCCAGCCAGGCGTGGACGGTCGCCGAGATCGCCCCGGCCTACCGGGACACCGTGCCGATCGTCGGCGTCGCCGGCCTCGGCCAGCAACGGGCCATGACGGACTTCGTCACCGAGTTCGACCTGGCCGGCACGCCGCAGCTCGACGACCGCGCCGGCATCCTGTGGCGCCGGTTCAAGGTGACCGAGCAGAGCACGTTCGTCATCGTCGACCGGGACGGCACGGTGGTCCACCAGGGCTTCCTCGACGGCGAGGCGTTGACCCGGCAGGTCGAGACGCTGGCCCGGGGATGACCGGCGCGCTGCTGCTCGCGCTGACCGCCGGCATGCTCGGCGCGGTCAACCCGTGCGGCTTCGCGATGCTGCCCGCGTACCTGTCGGTGCTGGTAGCCGGCCCCGGCGACGGGCGCGGCGCGGTCGGCCGCGCGCTCACCGCGACGGCCGGGCTGACGCTCGGGTACGCGGCCGTCTTCGGCGCGTTCGGGCTGGCCGTGGCGCCGGCGGCGGACTGGCTGCGCCCCCGGCTGCCCTGGCTGACCGTGACGCTCGGCGTGCTGCTGGCGCTGGCCGGCCTGTGGCTGCTCGCCGGCCGGCGGCTGCCCACGCCCGGCCCGTGGCGCACCGCGCCCCGGCTCGTACGCACCTGGCCGTCCATGGCGTTGTTCGGCGCGGCGTACGCGCTCACGTCGTTGACCTGCGCGATCGCGCCGTTCCTGGCGATCGTGGTGACCAGCCTGCGGGCCGGTTCGCCGCTGCGCGGGCTGGCGCTGTTCGGCGCGTACGCGCTCGGCATGGCGTTGGTGGTCGGCGTGGCCGCGCTCGCCGTGGCGCTGCTGCGCGGGCGGGTGGTGGCCGGGCTGCGCGGCGCCGGCGCGTGGGTGTCCCGGCTCAGCGGCCTGGTGCTGCTGGTCGCCGGCGGCTACGTCGCCTGGTACGGCTGGTACGAGGTGCGGCTGGCGCTGGGCCGCCACGACGCGTTCGGCGACCCGGTGGTGACCGCCGCCGCCCGCGTCCAGCAGACCCTGGTGCGCACCCTGGACGGCGCCGGCCCCGCCCTGCTCGCCGCCCTCGCCCTCACCCTGCTCCTCCTACCCCGCATGGCCCGCCCCCGCCCCCGCCCTCGCCCCCGCGATCTTGCAGTTGTGGCCCCGGCGGAAGCGGCAAGCCGGACATCTCGCGGGCCGGAAGTGCAAGATCGCGGGAGCGGGAGCGGGAGCGGGAGCGGGAGCGGGAGCGGGGGAGGGGGCGGGGGCGGGAGCGGGGGAGGGGGCGGGGGCGGGGCGGGAGTGGTCAGCGGGTCGGGGTGAGGCGGTCGGTGCCGAGTTTGGTGCGCAGCACCTCGGGGACCACCACCGAGCCGTCGGGCTGCTGGCACTGCTCCAGGATGGCCGGGAACAGCCGGCTGGTGGCCAGCGCCGACCCGTTGAGCGTGTGCACGAAGCGGGTCTGCTTGCCGCCCGGCTCCCGGTAACGGATGGCCGCGCGGCGGGCCTGGTAGTCGCCGGCCCAGGAGACCGACGACACCTCCTTGTACTTCCCGGTGCTCGGCATCCAGACCTCGATGTCGAGCGTCCTCTTCATCGAGGCGCTGGCGTCGCCGGCGGCGAGCAGGCTGGTCTGGAAGTGCAGGCCGAGCTGCTCGACCAGCCCCTCGACGTGGCCCACCATCGCCTGGAGCGCGGCGTCGGCCTGCTCCGGCAGCGTGAACTGGAAGATCTCCACCTTGTTGAACTGGTGGCCGCGCACCGTGCCACGCTCGTCGGAGTGTGAGCCGGCCGCCTCGCGCCGGTAGCACGGCGTGTAGGCGAACGCCCTCAGCGGCAGCTTCGACGTCTCCAGGATCTCGTCCTGGTAGGCGCCGAGGATCGCCGTCTCCGCGGTGGGCAGCAGGAACTGGCCGCGCGGGGCGGACTGCTTGTCCATGCGGTAGACGTCGTCGTAGAACTTCGGAAACTGCCCGGACGCGAAGCCGGCGGTGTCCAGCAGCAGGTGCGGCGGGAGCAGGAACTCGTAGCCGGCCTCGATGTTCCGCTCGATCAGCCAGTTGACAAGCGCCCACTCCAACCGGGCGCCCAGACCGGTGTACATCCAGAAGCCGGAGCCGCCCAGCTTCACGCCCCGCTCGTGGTCGACCAGACCCAGCGCGCGGCTCAGCTCCACGTGGTCGCGGACCTGCTCGATGGCCGGCGCCTCGCCGAACGTCCGCACCACCCGGTTGGCCTCCTTGCCACCGGCGACCACGTCGTCGGCGGGCAGGTTGGGCAGCTCGCTCATCGCCGAGCGCAGCCGGGACTGCACGTCGTCGAGCTGGGACTCCAGCTCCGCGAGCTGCTTGCGCTCGGCCTCCGGCGCGGTGGGCTGCGGCGTGGCGCCGGAGCGCTTCGCCTCCGCGTACGCGCGCGCCTCGGCCTTGCGGCGCTGCCGCTCGGCATCGATCTCCGTGATCAGGGCGCGCCGCTCCTGGTCGAGTCGCTGGATGCCGTCCAGCGCCCGGGTGACCTCGGCGGGATCCAGACGCTTCGCCAGCGCGGTCGCCACCGCCTCGCGATCCTTCCGGATCAACTCCATGTCGAGCATGCTGCTCGTACGCCTTTCGTCCGGGCCGTCAGGTGGAACCCACAGATGCTACCGTCGCGGCCCCGCCGGCCCGGCCCGGGCTCTCCCGCCCGGACCGGCCGCCGGGCGCGACGAAGCGGTCAGAGCCGTACCGGCATGAGGACCGAGAACGCGTGCGCGTCGTCCGTCCGGCGCACCGCCAGCGGGGTGATCGGGCCGTCCAGCTCCAGCACGAGCTGGTTGCCGCCGGCGTCCAGCGCGTCGAGCAGGTACTCCCGGTTCAACCCGACCCGCAGCCCACCGTCCGGGTCCCCGACGGCGGCCGGGTCGACCAGCCGCAGCTCGCCACCGTGGTCCAGGCCGAGCGCGACCACCGGATGCTCGACGCCGTCGTGCGTCTGGTGGCACACCCGCACGTCGTCGGCGGTGAGCGCCGCGCGCAGCGCCGCGCCGTTCACCGGGATCCGGTACGCGGGCGCGGCCCCGAGCTTCGCGCCCAGCAGCCGGCGGTGGTCCGGGAAGTCGTACGGCAGCGGGGCGGTGGTCAGCGTGCGCCCGGCCACCGCGACGGTGACCCGGTCCGCGGCGACGACCACCTCCGCGCTCGCCCCGTCGCCGTCGAGCAGCGCGCGCAGCTCGTCGACCGCCGCCACCGGCACCAGCGCGCGTACCGGCGGGCCGTCGACGGTGGCGTCGACCCGGGCCACCGCCAGCCGGTGCCGGTCGGTGGCGACCAGGTGTACGCCGGCCGCCTCGACCTCCAGCAGCACGCCGGACAGGACCGGCAGGTCCGGGTCGGCGCCGACGGCGAAGCGTACGGCGTCCACGGCGGCGGCGAGGTCGGTGCGGGACAGCAGCAGTCGGGTGGTCACGGTGGTCTCCTCCGGGTCGATCAGGCTACGGATCCGGGAGAGTTCACGGCGCGCGTCGGCGAGGCCGTCCTCCAGCCGGCGCAGGTGCGCGTCCAGCAGGCGGTGCACCTCGGCCGGGTGACGCCGGTGCCGCAGCGCCTCGGCGATGCCGGCCAGCGGCGTCACCCGGCGCAGGCCGGCGACCAGGCGGGCCGGGCCCACCTGGTCGTCGGCGTACCAGCGGTAGCCGGTCACCGGGTCCACCCGGGTCGGCGTCAGCACGCCGGTGCGGTCGTAGAACCGCAACGCGCTGACCGTCAACCCGCTGGCCCGGGCCAGCTCACCGATGCTGCGAAGCTCGCTCTCCACGGCCGTCATCCTGTGCCCTCCACCGGGTCGAGGGTCAACGCCCCGGGGTTGTTGAGAGGGGCCCCGCCGCTACCGAAAGCGTTGAGAGGGGGCCCCGCCTTACGCCTTCAGCGTGCGGAAGGTGATGCCGGCGCGGACCAGGCGGTCCAGCAGCGCGTCGCCCATCGCGGCCACCGGGGTGAGCTGGCCGGCGGTCTCCGGCAGCTCGTCGAAGGCCAGGCAGAGCGCCGACTCGGCGAGCATCTTGGCGGTCTCGTCGTAGCCGGGGTCGCCGCCGGCCACCTCGGTGACCACCCGCCGGCCGCCACCGGCGCCCACGAACCGCACCCGGAACCAGGACTTCGCCCGCTGCGCGGCGCTCGGCCCCTGACCGGAGGCGAGCCGGCCGAGCAGCCAGCGCCGGGTCGGCGGCACCTTCACCAGCCCGACCACGCCGGCCAGGCCCACGCCGGCGACCAGCACGGTGGGCAGCCGCTTCAGTGCGGCGAAGTGCCGGTACCGGAAGTCCTGGCCGTACTCGGGGCGGGCCGCCGCCGACCGGCGGACGATCTGCGGGTCGATGGTGGGCAGCGGCACCGCCCACTGGCCGAACTCGCGGATCCGACCGACCCGGCCGGGCACCGCCCGCACCCGCCGCCCGTCCGGTCGGGGCTCGACCGCCCGCCGGGCCTTCGCCGCCCGGCTCGTCTCACCGGTACGGGAGAACGCGGTCAGCGCCGAGTGGTACGTCCCGGCGGAGAACCGGCCGCCGGCCCGTACGTAGCCGTCCACGGTGACCGGCCCGTCCGTGGGGAGCTGCTTGACGGTGTACCAGACACCGAGGTCGTGCGGGATCGAGTCGAAGCCGCACGCGTGCACCAGACGCGCCCCGGTGCGCACCGCCTCGGCGTGGTGCCGCACGTACATCAGGTCGACGAACTCCGGCTCCCCGGTGATGTCCAGGTAGTCGGTGCCGGCGGCGGCGCACGCGGCCACCAGCGGCTCGCCGTGGTGCACGTACGGGCCGACGGTGGAGGCGACCACCCGGGCGCTCTCCGCCACGGCCCGCAGCGATGCCGCGTCGGTGACGTCGGCGGTGAGCAGGGGCAGCTCGGCCAGGCCGGGATCGATGGCGGCCAGCCGGTCGCGGACGGCCGCCAGCTTGGCCGGGTTGCGGCCGGCGAGTGCCCAGCGCAGCCGGTCCGGCGCGTGCCGGGCCAGGTACTCGGCGGTGAGGCCGCCGGTGAAGCCGGTGGCGCCGAACAGGACGAGGTCGTACGCGCGGTCTGCGGGCATCCGCCGAGTGTGCCACCCGCCGGCCGGACTCACGGCGTGAAGACCGCCCGGACGCAGCCGTCCGCCCGGTCCCGGAACAACGCGTACCCCTCGGCGGCCCGGTCCAGCGGCAGCCGGTGGGTGGCGAGGTGTTCGGTGACCAGCTCGTCCCGGGCCATCCGGTCCAGCAGCGCCGGGATGGCGTCCGGGCCGACCCGGGCGCCGCCGCGTACCGCCAGCCCCTTCTCGGTGACCGCGCCGAGCGGGAACCGGTCCACGAACGTCGCCCCGCCGGCGAGCACCACCACCGTGCCGCCCTTGCGGCAGGCGTGCACCGCCTCGCGCAGCGCCACCCCGGCGTCCGGGCCGGCGGCCGGCCAGCGGGTCGGACCGGTCGGCGGGCCGGCCGCGTCCACGCACACGTCCGGCCCCCGGCCGCCGCTGCGTTCCCGCAGCTCGGCGAGGACGTCGACGGACCGGTGGTCGAGTGGCTCGGCGCCGGCGTGCCGGGCCGCCATCCGCAGCCGGTCGGCGTGCTCGTCCACCACGATCACCCGGGCCGCGCCGCGGGCCACGGCCGCCGCCGCGGTGAGCTGTCCCACCGCGCCCGCGCCCCAGACCGCCACCACGTCTCCGGGGGCGACACCGGCCAGCTCGACGCCGTGCCAGCCGGCCGGCGCGGCGTCCGCGGCGAAGACCGCCCGGTCGTCGTCGACCCCCTCCGGTACGGCGAACGCGCCCACGTCGGCGTACGGCACCCGGACGAACTCGGCGTGGCCGCCGGCGAAACCACCGAGGCGGGCCGGCCGGCCGAAGCACCCGGCGGCGGGCGACCCCCACTCCGGCTCGGTGGCCGCGTCGCTGGTCCCGTTGTCGCAGCAGGCCAGCAGCCCCTGCCGGCAGAACCAGCAGGCCCCGCAGGCGATCGCCGCGCCGACCACCACCCGGTCCGCGACCCGGTGCCGGCGTACCTCCGGACCGACCTCGACCACCTCGCCGACGAACTCGTGCCCGAGCACCTCACCGGTGGCCGCCTCGGGCACCCGGCCGGCCAGCAGCGGCAGGTCACCGCCGCAGGTGGCGCTGCGTCGCACCCGGACGATGATGTCCCGGGCGTTGCGCAGCTCCGGGTCGGGGACCTGGCGCACCGCGAGCGCGTCGGTGCCCTCCCAGCACAGGGCCCTCACCCGGTCGCCTCCGGTCCGGGTCGGCGGGTCCGCCGCGCCGCTGGGCGGTCCAGCGGCGAGCGGTCCGCCCGCAGCACCTCGCCGGTCTCCAGGAGCTGCCGGGTCTGCCGGAGCACCTGCCGCAGGTACCGGCCGGGATCGTCACCGACCAGGTGAGCGGCGAATCCGGCCAGCGCCGGTGTCCCGCCCAGCGGGCGTACCGCCAGCTCGGTGCCGCGCCCGCCGGGCGCCGGGCGGGCCCAGACCTCCACCGCGCCGTCGAGCCGGCGCAGCGGCTCGGGCCACCGCCCGCCCGGGAGCACCTCTTCGGGCCGCCCGGTCACGGTCACCACCTGCCAGCGCCCAGGCCGGGGGTCGGTCGCGACCCGCCGTCGGCGCACCAGCGCCAGTGCGCCGGCCGCCAGGGCGCGTACGCTGTCGGCCAGCCGTCCGGTCCGGGTCACAGGCCCTCCCGAGGTCGCGGTCACCCGGGCGGCCGGCGGTGCGCGGCCGGCCGTCCGCGTGTCCCCAGCGTGGCGGCGGTCCGGGTGACGCGGGTTCGCCCGGAAGGGGTGAACCGGCCCGGTCCGGGTAACCGCCCCCCGCACCGACGGGGGAGGAACGCATGCCGGAGCAGGTCGACCCGGTCCGGTTCGCCGCCGCGCCGACCGACGCGGACGCGCGGCCGGCCGTCGGGACGCCGGAACGGCTCACCGCCGCCGCGCCGACCGACGCGGACGCGCCGACGGCCGTCGGGACGCCGGAACCGCTCACCGCCGACGCCGGTCCGCCGCGGCGGCCGGGGCCGCCGTTGCTGGCGTCCCGGCTGGCGCCGCCCGCGCCGCCCGAGCCGCTGCTGCGGCGTCCCCGGCTGCGGGACCGGCTGGAGCGGGGCGCGGGGGCGGGACCTGTCACGTTGCTTCTCGCCCCGGCCGGGTGGGGCAAGACGACGCTGCTGTCCGACTGGGCGCGGGCGGAACGGGCGCGTCCGGCGCCGGTCTGGGTCTCCGTGGCGGAGGGCGACACCACCGAACGGCTGTGGGCGTACCTGGCCGCGGCGTTGCGCACCGCCGTCGCCGGTGACCCGGGGGCGGACCCGCCGGTCCCGGTGGATCCGCCCCGGCCGGCGCAGCTCGAAGCGCTCGCCGCCGCGCTGGCCGCCCGCGAGCACCCGGTGCTGCTGGTCCTGGACGACCTGCACCGGGTGACCGACGCGCAGGCGTTGGCCGGGCTGGAGTTCCTGCTCCGGCACAGCGACGGGCGGCTCCGGCTGGTGGCCGGCGCACGCCGGGAACCGCCGCTGGCCCTGCACCGGTGGCGGTTGGCCGGTGAGCTGACCGTGCTCGGCCCGGACGCGCTGGCGTTCACCGCCGACGAGGTGGCCGACCTGCTGGTCGCGTACGGCGTGCCGGTGCCGGCCGAGGCGGTGCCCCGGCTCGCCGAGCGGACCGCCGGCTGGCCGGCCGGGCTGCGCCTCGCCACCCTGGCGTTGGGCGCCGACCCGGCGCGGGCCGTGGCGCACGTCGCCGGCGACCAGCCGGACATCGCCGCGTACCTGCGGGACGAGGTGCTCGCGCCGCTGGACCCGGCGGTGGTTGACGTCCTGCGCCGGAGCGCGGTGGCGGTCGCGGTCCGCGCCGACCTGGCCGCGGCGGTGACCGGGCGGGCCGACGCCGGGCGCCTGCTGGCCGAGGCGGCCCGGGAGGGCGGCTTCGTCCAGCAGGACGGGGGCAGCCCGCCCTGGTACCGGCCGCACCCGCTGCTGGCCGACCTGCTCCGCGACGAGTTGGCCCGGCTGCCCGCCGGCGAGCTGGGCGAACTGCACCGGCGGGCGGCCGACTGGCTCGCCGCGCACGACCGGCCGGCCGAGGCGCTGCGGCACGCGCTGGCGGCCGGCGAGTGGGCGGACGCCACCGAGCTGCTGGTCACCCGCTGGCCGGAACTGGCCCCGGACGAGCCGGCCCGCCCCGCCCCGCCGGCGCCGCCCGAGCCCCCGGCCGAGGCGGTACGCCGGGACCCGGAGCTGGCGTTGGCCGCGGCGGCCGAACGGGCGTACGCCGGGGATCCGGCCGCCGCCGAGGCGCTGCTGCGCCGCGCGGTCGGGCACGCGACGGACCTGCCGGCACCGCGCCGCGACCGGTTCCGCCGGCTGGCCACCGCGGTCGAGCTGAGCCTGGCCCGGCTCGCCGGGGACCACGCGGAGGTACGCGCCGCCGCCGACCGCCTGCTCGCCACCGCCCCGCACGACGACCCCGCCGGCCCGGACGGCGACCGGCCCGCGCGCCGGCGCCCCGGTGAGCCGGTCCACGGCGGGGCGGGGGTCGTCCACGCCGCCGCCGCCGACCCCGACGCCGATCCCGGTACCCGGGCCGCCGGCGTCGACGACGTGCGGGCGGTGGCCGGGGCCGCGCACGGGCTGGTCGCGCTCGCCGAGGGGGACCTGCGGGAGGCGGGCGGACGGTTCTCCGCGGCGCTCGTCGCGGCGCGTCGGGCCGGTCGGCCCCGCGTCGAGCTGCTCTGCGCCAGCCGGTCGGCGCTGCTGGAGGCGGCCCGGGGCGCGCTGCGTACCGCCGAGGAGCGCGCCCGGGCGGCCCTGTCGATGCCGCCCTGTCAGGGCTGGTCGTCGCGGTTGGACTGCGGCTACGCGTACCTGGCGTTGGCGTTGGTGGCCTGGCACCGGGACCGGCCGGCGGAGGCGGCGGCGCAGCTCGCGCTCGCCGGTCCGGCCGGCGCGGAGCCGGGCGGGGCGGCGCTGGCGGCGCTCTGCCGGGCCGGGCTGCTGGCCGACGGTGGGGAACCGGCCGCCGGGCTGCACACGCTGGCCGCGGCCCGGCCGGTCGCGCCGGGGCCCGAGTTGGGCGCGTGGCTGACCGCCGGCGAGGCCCAGCTCCGCGCCGCGGTGGGCGACCCGGGCGGGGCCCGCGCGCTGCTGGACGCGGCCGGCGACGACTCCGCCGATCCGGCGCTCGCCCTGGTCTCGGCCCGGCTGTGGCTGCGGGCCGGCGACGTCCGGGCGGCCGAGCGGGCGCTGCCGGACTGGACCGGGCCGGACGCCCAGCGCTGGCCGCTGCCGGTCCGGCTGGGCGCGGGACTGCTGGACGCCGCGCTGGCCGGGGCGGCCGGCGACGGGCGGCGGGCCGGGCGGCTGCTGGAGGAGACGCTGGCGTTGGCCGAGCCGGACGGCTGCCGGCGCGTGTTCACCCGGGCCGAGCCGGGGGTACGTGACCTGCTCGCCGCCCACCTGGACTCCGGCACCGCGTACTGGGCGACCGTCAGCGACCTGGTCCGGGGCGTCGACGCGTCCGGGGCCGAGGGGGCACCGGACGGGCCGGCGCGGGCGTTGGACGAGCCGCTCACCGAACGGGAGCTGACCATCCTGCGGTATCTCCAGAGCATCCTGACCAATGTGGAGATCGCCGCCGAGCTGTCGCTCTCGGTCAACACGGTGAAGACGCACGTGCGCAACGTCTACCGCAAGCTCGACGCGACCCGCCGGCGGGAGGCGGTCCGGCGGGCGCGCGAGCTGCGGCTGATCTGACCGGTCGCGGGCGGGCCCGGTCCGGTCAGCCGGGCGCGACGGCGTCCACCACGGCCAGCAGCTCGGCCAGGTCGTAGCCGCCGTCGTGGCGGATGTCGTTGACGAAGAGCGTCGGCGTGCCGTTGACGCCGCTGCGGATGCCGCCCACGAAGTCCTGCCGGACCCGGTCGGCGTGGGTCTGCCGGGCCGCCTCCGCGCCGAGTTCGTCCGGCGGCAGCCCGATCTGCTCGACGCCGAGCGACAGGTGCACCGGGTCGAGCTGGTCCTGGTGCTCGTAGAGCCAGTCGTGCATCTCCCAGAACCGGCCCCGCGCGCCGGCCGCCTCGGCGGTCTCCGCCGCGTTCTCCGCGTACGGGTGGACGTTGGTGATGGGGAAGTGGCGGTACACCAACCGCACCACGTCGGCCCGTTGGCGCAGCACCTCGGCCAGGTTCGGGTAGGCGGCGCCGCAGAACCGGCACTGGAAGTCGCCGTACTCGACGACGGTGACCGGGGCGTCGGCCGGACCGCGGACGTGGTCCCGGTCGGTGACCGGGACCCGCAGCCGGGCGGTGGTGACCTGCAACGGGGTGGTCATCGCGTGCTCACCCGCCGATCGGCGCCGAGCTGCTCCAGGGCGTCGAGGATGCCGTCCACGCCCGGGTTCACCTCGGGCGGGGAGAGGTGGCTCCAGGCCACCCGCCCGTCCGCGTCGATCACCACGAGCGCCCGGTCCGACTGCCCGCGCGGGGCGTACGCGCCGTAGCGGCGGGACACCTCGCCCTTCGGTTCGAAGTCGGCGAGCAGCGGGAACCGGATGCCCCGGCTCTGCGCGAACGCCCGATGCGAGTCGACACTGTCCACCGAGATGCCCAGCAGCACCGCGTCGTACCGTTCCAGCTCGGGCAGCGCCGCCTGGTAGAGCGCCATCTGGTCACCGCACACCGGCGTCCAGTCGGCCGGGTAGAACGCCAGCACCACCGGCCGGCCACGGAACTGCCCGGGGCCCACCTCCCGCGCGTCGGGCGACGCCGGCAGCGTGAACCCGGGCGCGGTCTGCCCGGGCGTGATCAGCCCGTTCGGATCACTCATACCGTCCACCCTGCCGGGCGTCCGGGTGAGCCGGGCTCACCCGGGCCGGGTGGTTCGGTTCACGACCGCACCGTGAGCCCGTTGCTCAGTCCGCGTACGCCGGGGAGCCGGGCGACCGACCGCTCGGCGGCCCGCCGCTGGTACTCCCACTCGACCTCGCCGTGCAGCGTGACCCAGCCGTCGGCGACGGTCACCCGCAGCGCCGCGACCGGCAGGAACGCGTCCCACTCCAACGCCCGGACGGCCGCGAGCGCGAGCCCCGCGTCGTCCCGGCCGGCGCCGGTCGGGACGGTCGGGACGGTCGGGACGGCGAGGTCGTCGGCGACCGCGCGGACCCGGGCCACCCGGTGCGTGGCCCGTTCGGCGGCCCACCGCGCGGCGGGGTCGGCCACCGGGCCGGTCAGCGTCACCACGCCGCCGTCGACGGTCACCCCGATGTCGTCGAGGCCCGCCCGGGCCAGTTCGTCGCGTACGGCGGACCGGATCTCCCGGTCGGTACGCGTCGTCGTGCCGGTGGTCATCCGGTTCTCCCTCCGGTGGGTGGTCGACGCGCGGGGAGGTCCCGCACCCTGCGATCCTGCGCGCGACCGGGTGATCCGACCGCACCCGGAACGGGTGATA
The DNA here is from genome assembly GCF_044455765.1 of Micromonospora sp. NPDC051141. Classification (NCBI taxonomy): domain Bacteria; kingdom Bacillati; phylum Actinomycetota; class Actinomycetes; order Micromonosporales; family Micromonosporaceae; genus Micromonospora; species Micromonospora sp. NPDC051141. The sequence goes on along the minus strand of NZ_JBITFD010000011.1, from coordinate 105,224 downwards.
TGGGAGCGCTTCCATGACGCGGTCGATCGGCGTACGCTGAGGGTCCCTCGGCTGCGGGAGCCAGTACGCCGACGGGGAGCCCGGGCAGCTCCCCTCCTCGAAGCGCCACCCCCTGCTCCCGTTCCCCGCCCCCGGGCAACCGAGAGGATCCCGCCCCATGCGCAGAAAACTCGCCGGCCTGGCGGCCGTCGCGCTGGCCGCCACCGTGGCGACCGTCGCCGTGCCGCTCGTCGCCACCGGCGTACCCCCGGCCGCCGCCGCGGCCGTCGAGCCGTACACCTGGAAGAACGTCCGGATCGACGGCGGCGGCTTCGTCCCCGGCATCGTCTTCAACCCGACCGAGAAGAACCTGATCTACGCGCGGACCGACATCGGCGGCGCGTACCGCTGGGAGCAGGCCACCCGGTCGTGGACGCCGCTGCTGGACTGGGTCGGCGCGGACCGGTGGGGCTGGAACGGGGTGGTCAGCCTCGCCACCGACCCGGTGCAGACCAACCGGGTGTACGCGGCGGTCGGGATGTACACCAACGACTGGGACCCGAACCACGGGGCGATCCTGCGCTCGACCGACAAGGGGGCCACCTGGCAGGCCACCGAGCTGCCGTTCAAGAACGGCGGCAACATGCCCGGCCGGGGCATGGGGGAGCGGCTGGCGGTCGACCCGAACCGCAACAGCGTGCTCTACTACGGCGCCGAGGGCGGCAACGGCCTGTGGCGCAGCACCGACTTCGGTGCGACCTGGGCGAAGGTCGCCAACTTCCCGAACGTGGGCAACTACCGGGCCGACCCGAACGACAGCAGCGGCTACCAGAGCCAGAACCAGGGCCTCACCTGGGTCAGCTTCGACAAGGGCACCGGCACGGCCGGCACCGCCACGAAGACCATCTACGTCGGGGTGGCGGACAAGCAGAACCCGGTCTACCGCAGCACCGACGCCGGCGCGACCTGGGAACGGATCCCCGGCCAGCCCACCGGCTACCTCGCGCACAAGGGCGTGGTCGACCCGGTCGGCGGCTTCCTCTACCTCGCCACCAGCGACACCGGCGGCCCGTACGACGGCGGCAAGGGCGACGTGTGGAAGTTCAACCGGGCCACCGGCGCGTGGACGCAGATCAGCCCGGTGCCGTCGTCGAGCGGCGACGCGTACTTCGGCTACTCCGGGCTGACCATCGACCGTCAGCACCCGAACACGCTGATGGTCGCCACCCAGGTTTCCTGGTGGCCGGACGCGATCTTCTGGCGCAGCACCGACGGCGGCGCGACCTGGACCCGGATCTGGGAATTCACCAGCTATCCGAACCGGAGCAAGAAGTACACGATGGACGTCAGCTCGGTGCCGTGGCTGACGTTCGGCACCAATCCGGCGCCGCCGGAGGAGACGCCGAAACTGGGCTGGATGAACGAGTCGCTGGAGATCGACCCGTTCGACAGCGACCGGATGATGTACGGCACCGGCGCGACGATCTACGGCACCACCGGCCTGACGAAGTGGGACACCGGCGGCACGTTCACCATCACGCCGATGGTGAAGGGGCTGGAGGAGACCGCCGTGCTCGACCTGGTCAGCCCGCCGTCCGGCGCGCCGCTGGTCAGCGGTCTCGGCGACATCGGCGGGTTCCGTCACACCGACCTCGCGGCGGTGCCGCCGATGATGTTCACCCAGCCGGTCTTCACCAGCACCACCAGCCTCGACTACGCGGAGACCAAGCCGGCGGTCATGGTTCGGGCCGGCAACTTCACCGACGCCGACCGGCCCAACGACAGCCACGTGGCGTTCTCCACCGACGGCGGCGCGAACTGGTTCCAGGGCACCGAGCCCGGCGGGATCAACAACGGCGGCACGGTGGCCGCGTCCGCCGACGGCAGCCAGTTCGTCTGGTCGCCCGGCGATGCCGGCCAGCAGGTGGTCCGTTCGGTCGGCTTCGGCAACTCGTGGACCGCCGCCACCGGCATCCCGGCCAACGCCGTCGTCGAGTCCGACCGGGTCAACCCGAACAAGTTCTACGGGGTCAGCGCCGGGAAGTTCTACGTCAGCACCAACGGTGGGGCGGCGTTCACCGCCACCGCGGCGACCGGCCTGCCCACCACCGGCGTCAAGTTCAAGGCGCTACCCGGCGTCGAGGGCGACATCTGGCTGGCCGGCGAGGGTGGCCTCTGGCACTCCACCAACTCCGGCGCGAGTTTCACCAAGGTCACCGGCGTGTCCACGGCGGTGAACGTCGGCTTCGGCAAGGCGGCGCCCGGGAAGACGTACCCGGCGTTGTTCACCGTCGGCACGGTGGACGGCACGCACGGGGTCTTCCGTTCCGACGACGCGGGCGCGACCTGGGTCCGGATCAACGACGACCAGCACCAGTACGGCAACGCGGGCGAGGCGCTCACCGGCGACCCGCGCGTCTGGGGCCGGGTCTACCTGGGCACCAACGGCCGGGGCATCCTGGTCGCGGACCGCCTCGGCGGCACGCCCACGCCCACGCCGACGTCGGCGAGCCCCACCCCGACCGGCCCGTCGCCCACCCCGACGAGCCCGTCGCCGTCGCCGACCAGTCCGACTCCGACGCCGACGGGGCCGTCGCCGACGCCGACGTCACCGACCCCGACGCCGACCGGACGCGGCTGCGCCGCCACCTACGCGGTGACGAACTCCTGGCCCGGCGGCTTCCAGGGCGAGGTGACGGTGCGCAACTCCGGCACCACGCCGATCGCCGGCTGGACGCTGACCTGGACCTATCCGGACGGTCAGCGGATCGCCCAGCTCTGGAGCGGGACGTACACCCAGACCGGGTCGGCGGTCACGGTGACCGACGCCGGCTGGAACGGCAACCTCGGCGTCGGCGCGTCGACCACCGTCGGCTTCACCGGCACCGCCCCCAACGGCAACCGGGCGCCGACCGTCTCCTGCGCCGCGCGCTGACCGGCTCTGTGGGACGACCATGAGGTTGACGGGCGAAAGTCCGGTCAACCTCATGGTCACCGAAGCCCGCTGACGCAACGGTGGCCGTCCCCTCGTCGGGGACGGCCACCGTTCGTCGTGTGCGGGTGCGGGTGCGGTCAGCCGTCCAGACCGGCGGGGGAGTTGGGGCGGTCGACGTCGACGAACTCGATCTCGTCGGTGGCACGCTCCCGGCTGCCGGCGGCGCGGGCGGCGGTGCCGGCGGCCCAGCCGATCGCCGCGCCGGCCAGGGCCGCCGCGATCAGCAGCGTCCACGGCAGTGCGGGCCGCCGGCCGGCGAGCGCGTCGAAGGCGAGGCCGGCCCGGCGGCGCGCCTCGTCGGCGGCGGAGCCGACCAGGTCGGTGGCCTCGTCGGCCAGGCCGGAGGAGCTGCGGCGCGCGACGCGGGTGGCGTCCCGCACGCTGTCACCGGCGGTTCCGACCGCGTCGAGCAGGTGCTGCCAGGCCTGGTCCGCGACCCGCTCGGGCTTGCTGCGGCGGTCCAACAGGCTGGATCCGAACATCGTTCTACCTCCTCGGGTGCCGAAGCCCGGCGGCCACGTCGGACTCCGGTGGTCATCCGGCGCGTCACGGTTCACTTCCCGGGGCAGTGCCCCGCCCGCTCCCGCGCCAAACCCCGGCCGCTCCGCCGGTCGAGCGACGGGGAACCGGACGGGGTGGGCGGAATCACCCGTACGCGCCGGGGACCGGGTGTGCCTGCGGGATGCGCGGGCCCGCTACCCTGGGTCGGCGGATCGGCCGACCCGGTCCGGTCGTTCGGCCGGTCGCTGGTCCGCGTCGAAGGGGAAATCGGAACCCGGAGGTGCGGTTTGGGCTCACCCAGGTGTGCCCAGTCCGCGAATTGCTCATCCCGGGGGGTGGCGACCGGGGCCGTTGGAGGAATACTCTCGGTCGCGGCCCGCGTACTGATGAGGCGCCCGTTGGGGCGAGTGGAGGTGCTCGCGTGAGCCTGTCGATCGTGAAATCGGTGCGTCCGGGTGGTGTCGTCCAGATCGCGCCCCGTGGGGAGATCGACGTCGACACCGCGTACGAGGTGCGGGAAGCGATCGCCGAGGTGCTGGCCAAGGCGCGTCCCGTCCGGATCGAGCTGAACATGCGGCTCGTCACGTTCATCGACTCGGTCGGCATCAGCGCGATGGTCGCCGGCTTCCAGACCTGCGAGGTCAGCGGCGTCAAGCTCGTGGTCACCGAGCCGAGCCGGTTCGTGCACCGGCAGCTCTGGGTGACCGGCCTGCTCGGTCTCTTCGGCGCGCCGGAGCCCTGGTTCGCCGATGAGGCTCCCGAGGTGCTCCCCGGCGCCTGAGCGCCACCCGCCCACGCACCGATCCTGCGTCCGGCCCCTCGCCGGCCGGGGGACCTTCGACCCGTTGCCAGGCCGGCCCCGGTACGGGACGATCGTCCGGACCCACGACGGCGAGGGGGACCGGTTGCAGAGCAGCGACAGCTTCAGCTACACCGTGCAGGCCCGGTGCAGCCGGGCGGACGCGGTGGCCCTGCTCGGCGACCTGAGCCGGCAGGGCGAGCTGCATCCGCTGATCGTGCGGGTCCGGCAGTTGCCGCCCCGGCCGGGCGCGCTGGCCAGCTTCGCGATCACCGACCGGCTGGAGCTCGGTCCGCTGCACTTCCCGGTCACCTACCAGGCGGACGTGCTGGTCGCCACCGAGGACGAGGTGGTCACCGTCGCCCGGCAGCAGCCGGCCACGACGGTGCGTAACCACACCCGGCTGCGCGACGAGCCCGACGGCGTGGTGCGGATCGACGTGGAGATCACGCTCACCGCGCCGGCACCGCTGTTCGGTTACGCGTTCCGCCAGGCACGGGCCGCTCACCTGGGCCTCGCCGCCCGCCTCGGCGCGACGCTGGAGGGCCGGCCCGCCTGATCCGCCCCCACGGCTTCCAGACGGACAGCACGGTGGCGATCAGCAGCAGCGTGGTGGAGACGGCCGGCGGCACCACCAGGTCGACCCGCAGGTGCGCGTCGGCTGCCCCGGCGAGCGCGCCGAGGTGCCGGATCCGGGGGGTCAGCAGGAGCAGCACCAGGCCGAGCATGACGGTGGTGAGCGCGATCTTCACCAGCACCCATCGCCAGCGCAGCAGGCCCCACGGAGTGAGCAGGGCGCTGGCGGTCCCGATCAGCCAGACCGCCACGCTCAGCGGTGCGAACAGCCAGGTGACCACCAGCGCCGCCGCCGGGTAGACCACGTCGGGATCGGCGCCCCGCAGCCCGGCGACGCCGAGCGCGAGCAGCGTCAGGTCGGTGCCGAGCCAGCCGAGCGAGGTGGCCAGGTGCGCGGTGAGCAGCGCCTTGCGGCCGGCGGGGGAGAGTCGTCTCATGTCCCGATCGTCGCCCCGGGGGGGGGGGGGGGGGGGGGGGGGGGGGGGGGGGGGGGGCCGGCGCGCGGCGGGGGGGGCCCCCCCCCCCCCCCCCCCCCCCCCCCCCCCCCCCCCCCCCCCCCCCCCCCCCCCCCCCCCCCCCCCCCGACACCCGGTGTACGTCGTGGGGCGTAGTGCTCAGTAGACCGACAGGTGCACGTGGTTGGTGTGGTCGCTGGACGGGTCGCCGTTGCCCCCGCTGTACGACTTCCAGCCGCTGCTGGGCAGCCAGATCTGCTTGAACCAGATCACGTAGAGCACGGCGAGCGGGTCGGCGTTGCGCACGAAGTACGCGGCCAGGTTGTTGCCGTACGTCCGGTCGCCGCCGCTGGCCACGCCGCCGAAGCCGCTCTTCTGGGCCGCGAAGTCGCAGGCCCGACCCTTCGGGTGCTCGCCGGAGCCGCTGGGTCGGTGGCAGGAGACGTACCTGGTGAAGCCGGCGGCCTGGGCCTGTTGCAGCGCGTGCAGCGTACGCGGGGTGATGCAGCCGCTGGCCGGCGTCGGGTCGTTGACGCTGCACGACTCGGCCGGCCAGGAGCCGTCGGAGTTGCGCTTGGCCGGCTTCGCGTTCGCGGTGGAGGTGCCCCGGATCCCGGTGCCGCCGCCGCTGCTGGCGGACGGCCGGTTGTTGGCCTCCTCCAGCGCCTGCTCGGCCTGCTCCTTGCGCTTGGCCATCACCGTGACCTGCTTGCGTTGCTCGCGGACCTCGCCGTCGAGCGCGGTACGGGTGCGGAGCGCCTCGTCGCGGGTGATGATCAGCTCGCGCAGCGTCCGGTCCTCGTGCGCGGCGACCGTCTCCAGGGCGGCGGCCCGGTCCATGAAGCCTTCCGGGCTGGTGCTGCCGAGCAGCGCCGCGGCGGTGCCCATCCGGCCGGTGCGGTACGCCACCTCGGCGATCTCACCGACCTTGGCGTTGCGCTCGACCAGCTCCGCGTCGATCGTCACGAGTCGTTCGTTGAGCTGCTTCTGCCGGGTCACCGACCGGGTCAGCGCGGCCTTGGCCTCCAGCCAGCCCTTGCTGGCGGCGTCGAGCTTGGCGCGCAGCGCCGGTGTGCCGCCCTCGTCGTCGTCACCGGGCGCGGCGGCGAGCCGGCCAGTCGGGGGCGCCGCCGAGGCGGGGGAGACCGGCGCCGTCACGAGGCCGAGGGCCAGCATCGCGACGAGCATGGCCGCCATCCGGGCGGCCGTCCGTCGTACAGGTGCCACTGGGGGCATTCACGTGTCCTTCCGTCAACCGCCGACCGGGTTAGCTGACGGGTTCGGGACGGAAGATCCCTACCGCTGACGCGGATGCACCCCACGTACGTGGTTCCCCGGCTCGCCCCGCGGGCGATTAGGCGACGGCCGCTCCGTCGGCGCCGGATGACGCCTGCGGGTCGGCCGCGACCGAGCCTACCGGCGTTGCCCGGGGTCGGCTCCGCCACCCGGAACCGAATACCGGGCAAAACCGGCATAAGCCAACAATAGCCACTCGAATTTAAGTCTGTCCTAACTACCAGCCGGTCGGGCCGCAGGCGCCGGCGGACGCTCCGGGTTCGATCTGCAACGTGGCGTGATCGATCGAGAAGTCCTCGTGCAGCGCGGCCCGGGCGGCGGCCAGCACGGTGGCGACCTCCGCGCCCGGATCGGTGGTCAGGTGCGCCGAGGCCACGTCCATGCCGGAGGTGAGCGTCCAGACGTGCAGGTCGTGCACCTCGGCCACGCCGGGCACGGCGGTCAGCCGGTCGTGCACGGCGGTCACCTGGAGGTGTTCCGGCGCGGCCTGCACCAGGATCCGCACCGCGGCCCGGCCGAGCCGCCAGGTGCGCGGCAGGATGAACAGGCCGATCGCCACCGCGACCAGCGGATCGGCCCACCACCAGTCGGTGACCGCGATGACCAGCGCGGCGCCGATCACGCCGAGCGAGCCGAGCAGGTCGCCCAGCACCTCCAGGTACGCGCCACGCAGGTTGATGCTCTCCTGGGCGCCGGAGCGCAGCAGCGCGAACGCGGCGATGTTGGCGAGCAGGCCGAGCACGGCCACCACCAGCATCGGCCCGGCGAGCACCTCCGGCGGCTCGCCGAACCGGCGTACCGCCTCGATCAGGACGTAGACCGCGACGGCGCCGAGCAGCACCGCGTTGGCCAGCGCGGCGAGCACCTCCAGCCGGTAGAGCCCGAACGTGCGTTGCGGGTCGGTCCGGGCGCGCCGGGTGGCGGTGATCGCCGCGAGCGCCATGCCGATGCCGAGCACGTCGGTGAACATGTGGCCGGCGTCGGAGAGCAGCGCGAGCGAACCGGTCGTGACGGCGGCCACCGCCTCGACCACCATCAACACGGCGAGCAGCGCGAACGCCGCCCAGAGCCGACCGGAGTGCCGGTGCGCCGCGTTGGCCACCGCGGCGCTGTGGTCATGACCTGCGCCCACGCACACACCCTCCCGCCCCGGGTCCCGGACGGACCCAATCTATGCTCACATCGCTATGTGTGCAAGTGACTGGGGCGTCAGCCCACCGGATCGAGCGTGGTCAGGCGCTGGGTGGCCCGGGACAGCGCGACGTAGAGCGTGCGGACACCCGAACCCGGGTCGGCCCGGATCTCGCTCGGCGCGACCAGCACCACCCCGTCGTACTCCATGCCCTTGGCCTGGAGGCTGGTGACCACCTGGAGCCGGCCCGCGTCGAGGTCGCCCAGCCAGCCGGCCACCTCGTCCCGGCGCGGCACCGGCGTGATCACGCCGACCGTGCCCTCCACCTCGGCCAGCAGCACCTGGACCGCCTCGACCGTGGCCGCCGGCAGCTCGGCCGCGGCCACCGTCCGCTCCACCGGTGGCACACCGGTGGAGCGCACCGCGACGGGCAGCGCCAGGTCCGGATACCGCCGGCGGATCTCCGCCGCCGCCACCGCGAAGATCTCCGCCGAGTTGCGGTAGTTGGTGGTCAGCTCGAAGCGACGCCGGGGCCGCCGCCCCAGCGCCTGGTCACGCGCCCGGTCCAGCTCCTGCGGATCGCCGGTCCAGGCGGTCTGCGCCGGATCGCCGACCACGGTCCACGAGGCCAGCCGGCCGCGCCGACCGACCATCCGCCACTGCATCGGCGAGACGTCCTGCGACTCGTCCACCACCACGTGGGCGAAGTCGCGGTAGTCCACCGGGCGCTCCCGGGCGGCGGCCCGGGCCGCGCGCTGCCGATCGGCGTACGTGCTCAGCTCGCGCACGCCGCCGGCCAACTGGTACGGGTCCCGCTTCGGCTTCGCCCGCCGCACCGGCGTGCCGAGCAGCGCGTCCAGCTCGTCCAGCAGCGCGACGTCGGCGACGGTCAACCCGTCGGTGTCCAGCGTCCGGTACGCGTCGGTGAGCAGCCGGATCTCGGCCGCGGAAAGGACCCCGCCGGCGTACCGGCGCAGCCGCTCGGGCCGGGCCAGCCAGCCCAGCACGTGACGCGGGTGCAGCCGGGGCCACCAGGCCTTGAGGAACTCGCGGAACTCCGGCCGCTCGATGATCTCGTCCTCGAACGCGGGCTGCTCCGGCAGCCGGCCCACCCGCAGCGTCCGGGCCTGCGCGTAGAGCGCGGCGAGCACGGCGTCGAACGCGGCCCGACGCACCTCGTTGCGACGCGCGCCCCGGGTCAGCGTGCGGTCCCGCACCGTGTCCAGCGCCGGCCGGTCCAGCCGCAGCAGCTCACCGCGGTAGAGCAGGCGCAGCTCGGCCGGCGAGTCCGGCACCGCGTCCCGCGCGGCGCGTTCCAGCACCCTCCGCATCCGCAGCGAACCCTTCACGGCCGCCACCTCCGGCGGGTCGGTCCGGGTCGCCGACAGGCCCGGGAACAGCGACCCGAGCGAGTGCAGCGTGGCGGTCTCCTCGCCGAGCGAGGGCAGCACCGAGGCGATGTACTCGACGAACACGCCGGACGGGCCGATCACCAGGATGCCGCCGCCGGCGTACCGGGCCCGGTCGGAGTAGAGCAGGTACGCGGCCCGGTGCAGCGCCACCGCCGTCTTGCCGGTGCCCGGGCCGCCGGAGACGATCGTGACGCCGCTGCCGGGGGACCGGATCGCCTCGTCCTGCTCCCGCTGGATGGTGGCGACGATGTCCCGCATCCCGCGACCGGTGGCCCGGGACAACGTGGCCAGCAGCGCGCCGTCCCCGACCACCGCCATGTCCGCCGGCGCGGCCTCCGGGTCCAGCAGGTCGTCCTCGATCCGGGTGACCCGCTCGGCGGCCGACTGGATCGTGCGCCGGCGCACCACGCCGCGCGGCTCGGCGGGCGTGGCCTGGTAGAACGCGGCGGCGGCGGGCGCCCGCCAGTCCACCACCAGCGTCTCCGCGTCGTCGGCGCGCACCCCGAGCCGGCCCACGTGCAGCACCTGCCCGGTGCGCAGGTCCAGCCGCCCGAAGACCAGCCCCTCGTGCTCGGCGTCCAGCACGTGCCGGCGCTGCGCGGCGTGGAAGACCATCGCGTCCCGCTCGACCAGCGCGCCGAACGTGCCGACCCGGGCCAGCCGGTAGCCCTCCCGCTCGGCGTCGGCCGCGGACCGGCGCAGTTCGGCCAGCCGGGCGTACACCCGGTCGAGATGCCGCTGCTCGGCGGCGATCTCCCGGTCCAGCGTGGTCTGGTCGGTCAACGGGGTGCTCCTGTGGTCGGACGGCACGACGGGCTGAATGAGGGTACGGGCCGCCGGCAAGCCGCACGTCGGGGCCTGCCTCCGCGCCGGCCCGGACCGGCGCCGGGACCGTCCGTCAGGCCGCGGCCGGGCCCGGCACCGCGATGCCGGCCAGCACCCGGCGCAGCACCCCGGCCACGGCGGCGTTCACCACGTCGGGCCGTTCCATCATCAGCATGTGACCCGCGCCGGGGCAGACGGTCAGCTCCGCGGTGGGCAGTGCCGCCGCGATCGACTCGGCGCAGGGCGGCGGCGTGAGCCGGTCCCGGTCGCCGACCAGCGCGGCGGCCGGCAACCCGCCCAACGCGGCCAACGTCTCCAGCCGGTGCTGGGCGCCGATCGAGGCGCGGAACCCACCGATCGAGCGCAGCGTGGCGCGCGCCACCGCGGAGGTGACCAGCCGGATGTCCGCCGGGTCGCAGCGGTCGCCGAACAACATCCAGCGGATGCTCGGCCGCAGCGCGCGCAGCAACGCGTACGGCGGACGCCAGCCGCCGCAGCGGGCCAGCACCCCGGCGCCGGTGGTCTCGGCCAGCCGGATCAGCCGGGCGATCCGGGGCGAGAGCCCGTAGACGGTGTGCGTGTGCCCCTCGGCGGTGGTCGAGACGAAGACCAGGCCGGCGGCGCGCTCGGCGAACCGGTCGGGGTGGCGGTGCGCGTACTCCATCACCGTCATGCCGCCCATCGAGTGCCCGACCAGCACCACCGGGCCGGACGCGGCGAACTCGTCGACCACCGCGGCCAGGTCGTCGCCGAGCTGGGCCAGCGTCGCGTCGCGCAGCGTCAGGCAGCTCGACCGACCGTGACCACGCGCGTCGTAGGCGACCACCCGGACCCGCTCGCCGAAGCGGTCCCGCAGGTCGGCGAGCTGCCGGTGCCAGCTCCGCCCGTCCAGCGTCCAGCCGTGCAGCATGACCACTGTGACGTCGGCGTCGGCCGGCCCCGTCACCGTGACGTGCAGGCGTACGTCGTCGGAAAGCCGCAGCTCCTGGTGCTCCGACATGGTCCACCTCCCCCGGGCCGCCCGGTGTCCGGCCACCGGGGCGTTACCCGGTGGTGACACCGGCGTTACCCGCCATGACACCACGGCAACCGGGCCGGTGAGAAGATTCGCCGTCCGCTCCCGTGCGGTCCGATCGGTGCGCAGGCTGGAGGCATGCCGTCCCCGCCCGCCGCCCGGAGCCCCCGGGCCGCCCTGGCCGAGCTGCTCACCGGCAACCGCCGCTTCGTCAGCGGCCAACCGCTGCACGGCCACGACGTGACCGCCGCCGCGGCGGTGGCCTCCGGCGACCAGCAGCCCTACGCGGTGGTGCTGGGCTGCATCGACTCCCGGGTGCCGCTGGAGGCGATCTTCGACCAGACGTTCGGCTCGATCTGCGTGATCCGCACCGGCGCGCACGTGCTCGACCGCGCGGTCTGCGGCTCGATCGAGTACGTGGTGGGCCAGCTCGGCGTACGCCTGGTGATGGTGCTCGGCCACGAGCGCTGCGGCGCGGTGGGCTCGACCGTCGACGCGGTGCGCACCGGGCGGCGGCCCGGCGGCGCGCTGGGGTACGTGGTGGACCGGATCACCCCGGCGGTGCGGGAGGTCGGCGTGGCGGACCCGGCCGTCCACCCGCTGGCGATCCGCCGGCACGTGCGGCGCACGGTGGCCGCGCTGCGCGCCGACGACCTGCTCGCCGGCCGGGTCGCCACCGGTGAGCTGGCCGTGGTGGGCGCGCTCTACGACCTGGCCACCGGTGAGGTCACGCTGCTGCCGGCGGAGGAGACACGGAACCGCCCGCCGGGGTGATCCCCGACGGGCGGTCGCGGTGGTGCGGGTGAGGGCGGCTCAGCCCTCGAAGACACCGGCCTCGACGAGACGCTTCTCGGTCGCGTCCCAGCCGTGGTCCGGGTAGGACGCGGCCAGGCCGTTGATCTCGGCGCGGATCTTGGCGGCGTGGCCGGCGGCGGCCAGCGTCCGGATCTCCTCGACGAAGGCGTCGGAGTCGGTGCGCAGGTGCGCGGTCTTGCCGTTGGTCAGGTTGCGCACGTACGCGTGCTTGCCGCCGTTGAGCGGGATCAGGTACTTGAACTCGCCCAGCACGCTGAGGGCGCCACCCTGGCCAGCCTGGCCGGCCCGGACTGACGCGCGCGCGGTCTTAGAGGTGTTGCTCGCCACGGAGGTACTCCTTGCAGACGTACGGTGGGGACGGGAACCGTCCGGGGGCTGTGCGAGTGACGCCCGGGTTTGAGCGCCGGCCCGCGAAGACGTGCGGCGGCACAGAACCGCCCAGAGAACTGTACACGAACGCGACGCCTGGCTGGTGGTCGCGCCGTCACCGGGACACAACCGGGTCGCCCACCCGGGTATTTCCGGCCGGCCGACCGCGGCGAATTTTCCGATTCGCTGGCGCACCACCTGTCACAGCGGTCATCATGTGTGCCAGGGGCCACTCGGGTGACGAGGTCGTAGGGGAAGACGCACCTCGGCTCACCGGGAGGTCACCGTGCCAACGCGTGGCGTCGTATACGTCCACTCGACCCCGCTCGCCGTGTGCTCGCACGTCGAGTGGGCGATCGCGCGCGTCCTCGCCGCGCCGGTCAACCTGCACTGGACGGGGCAGCCCGTCGACCCCGGCGCGCGGCGCGCCGAGTGCGGCTGGACCGGCAGCCCGGGGACGGGCGCCGAGCTGGCCGCTGCCCTCCGGCAGTGGCCCATGATCCGTTTCGAGGTGACCGAAGAGCCCAGTCCCGGCGCCGACGGCGAGCGCTTCATGTACGTCCCCGGCCGGGGCCTGTTCCGGGCCACCGTCGGCGCGGCCGGCGACATCCAGCTCGGCGAGGACCGGCTGCGTACCCTGATGGCCGCCGCCCGCGCCCCGGAGGCCCTCGCGCACGCCCTCGACAAGGCGCTCGGCACCGCCTGGGACGCCGAGCTGGAGCCCTACCGGTACGCCGGCGACGGCGCGCCGGTGACGCTGCTCACCCGGGTGGGGTGACGTCGGTCGAGTTGCCCCGATACGGTGGGGCCCGTGTCGATTCCCCCGCGACGTTCCGCCGTCGCGCTCGCCGCACTGACCGCGCTGGTCCTCACCGGCTGCTCGGACGGGCCGGACCGGCCCCGGCCGACGCCGTCGACAGCGACGCCGTCGGCGGGCGCGAGCGCGTCGGGGTCCACCGACCCGGCCGCCGTCGACCCGGCCGCCCGGGCCGCCGCGCTCGTCGCCACGCTCTCCGACGAGGACCTGGTCGGCCAGGTGCTGATGCCGTACGCGTACGGCAGCTCGGCCACCCAGGTCTCCGCCGGCTCGGCCGCCGGCAACCGGGCGCTGGCCGGTGTCGACACCCCCGCCGAGATGGTGGCGAAGTACCGCCTCGGCGGCGTGATCCTGGTCGGCTTCAGCGCCGACGACCCGACCTCGGGCAACCAGGAGACCACCAACGTCGACAACCCGAAGCAGGTCCGCACGCTGACCGACGGGCTGCGCGCCGCCGCCGGCAAGCTGCCCGCCGGCGCCGCGCCGTTCCTGGTCGGCACCGACCAGGAGTACGGCGTGGTCACCCGGATCACCGACGGGGTGACCCAACTGCCCAGCCCGCTCGCCGCCGGCGCGGCCGGCAACCCGGCGCTGACCGAGGCCGCCTGGCGGGCCGCCGGGGCCGAGCTGGCCGCGATGGGGATCAACCTGGACTTCGCGCCGGTCGCCGACGTGCTGGCCACCCGCAGCACGGTGATCGGCTCCCGGTCCTTCGGCGCCACCCCGGCCACCGCGTCGCCCCAGGTGGCCGGCGCGGTCCGCGGCCTCCAGGCCGAGGGCGTCGGCGCGGCGGTCAAGCACTTCCCCGGGCACGGCCTGAGCGCCGCCGACTCGCACACCGAACTGCCGGTGGTCGGGCAGTCCCGGGCCGTGCTGGACCGCACCGCGTTCCCGCCGTTCCGCGCCGGGATCGACGCCGGCGCCATGGCGGTGATGTCCGCCCACCTGAACGTCACGGCGGTCGACCCGGGCACCCCGGCCACGTTCTCCCGCAAGCTGCTCACCGACGTGCTCCGCGGCCAGCTCGGCTTCCGGGGGGTGGTGATCACCGACGGGATGAACATGGCGCCGGCGAAGAAGTGGTCGCCCGGCGAGGCGGCGGTCCGCGCGCTCAACGCCGGCAACGACCTCATCCTGATGACCCCGAACGTGGGCCAGGCGTACGACGGGCTGCGCGCCGCGCTGACGGACGGCTCGCTGCCCCGCACCCGCCTGGTCGAGGCGGTCACCCGGGTGCTCACCATGAAGTTCCGGCTGGCCGGGCACCCGCAGCCGGCGCTGTCGACGCTGGACGCCCCCGAGCACCGCAAGGCCGCCGCCGACCTGGCCGCCGCCGCGGTGACCGTGCTGCGCGGCACGTGCGGCGGTGCGGTGACCGGGCCGGTCCGGGTCACCTCCTCCGGCGGCCGGGACCGCACCCGGGCCCTGCTGACCGAGGCGCTCACCGCCGCCGGGGTCAAGGTGGTGTCCTCCGGCGGCACCGTCGTGCACCTCGTCGGGTACGGCGACGGCACGAAGGACCTGAGCGCCGACGCGGCGGTGACGGTGGCGATGGACACGCCGTACGTGCTGGCCGGAGCGAAGTCGCCGACGGTGCTGGCGACCTACTCGTCTACCCGGGCCTCGATGACCGCGTTGGCCGCGGTGCTCGCCGGCAAGGCCCGCCCCACCGGCCGCGCCCCGGTCCCGGTCCCCGGCCTGCCCGCCACCACCTGCAAGGTGTAAGGAGGGACCCCCGGTTGACTCCTGCGGTAGAGAAGGGGCCCCCTCTCACACTCACGTGTTGAGAAGGGGCCCTTCCTTGCAGACCTGGTTCAGGGGCGGGTGAAGACCAGCGCCACGTTGTGCCCGCCGAAGCCGAACGCGTTGTTCAGCGCGGCCGGGATCTCCAGGTGCCGGGCCTTGTGCGCGGCCACCTCCAGGCTGAGACCGTCGTCCGGGTCGTCCAGGTTGACCGTGGGCGGCACGACCCCGTCCCGGATGGCCAGGATGGTGGCGATCGACTCCAACGCGCCGGCCGCGCCGAGCAGGTGCCCGGTCATCGACTTGGTGGCGGTGAGCAGCGGGTGGTCGCCGATCGCCTCGCGCAGCGCGCCGATCTCCAGCATGTCGCCGACCGGCGTGGAGGTGGCGTGCGCGTTGACGTGCACGATGTCCCGTCCGGCCATGTCCGCGTCGGCGAGCGCCCGGGTGATGGCCCGGATCGCGCCCTCGCCCTCCGGGTGCGGCTGCACCATGTCGTACGCGTCGGAGGTGACCCCGGCGCCGGCCAGGCGCGCGTAGACGCGGGCGCCGCGGGCGGCGGCGTGGTCGGCGCGCTCCAGCACCAGCACGCCCGCGCCCTCGCCGAGCACGAAGCCGTCCCGGGACTTGTCCCACGGTCGGGACGCCTTCTCCGGCTCGTCGTTGCGGGTCGACATGGCCCGCATCGAGGCGAAGCCGGCGATCGGCAGCGGGTGGATGACCGCCTCGGTGCCGCCGACCACCACCACGTCGGCGCGGCCGGCACGGATGATGTCCAGCCCCAGCGAGATCGCCTCCGCGCCGGTCGCGCAGGCGCTGGCCACCGAGTGCACCCCGGCCTTGGCGCCCAGTTCCAGCCCGACCCAGGCGGCCGGGCCGTTCGGCATCAGCATCGGCACCGTGTGCGGGGAGACCCGTCGCGGTCCGGACGCCTCCAGGATGTCGTCCTGGGCGAGCAGGGTGGTGGCGCCGCCGATGCCCGAGCCGACGCTGACGGCCAGCCGTTCCGGGTCCGGCCCGGCGTCGGCCAGCCCGGCGTCCGCCCAGGCCTCCCGCGCGGCGATGAGGGCGATCGCCTGGGAGCGGTCCAGCCGGCGCAGCTTCACGCGGTCCAGCACCTCGGCCGGGTCCACGGCCAGTTGGGCGGCGATCCGGACGGGCAGTTGCCCGGCCCACTCCTGGGTGAGCGCACTCACCCCGGAGCGGCCGGTCAGCATGGCGTCCCAGGTCGACGCGACGTCCCCGCCGAGCGGGGTCGTCGCGCCGAGCCCGGTGACGACGACGTCGGGGCGACTCATGATCAGGACTGCGCCTCGATGTAGCTGACCGCGTCCCCGACGGTCTTCAGGTTCTGCACCTCGTTGTCCGGGATCTTGACGCCGAACTTCTCCTCGGCCGCCACCACGACCTCCACCATGGAGAGCGAGTCGACGTCGAGGTCGTCGGTGAAGGACTTCCCCTCGGCCACGTCGTCCGGGCTCACCCCGGCAACCTCTTCGAGGATCTCGGCGAGGCCGGCGGTGATCTCGTCACGGGTCATTGCGGTTGGTTCCTCTCATCGGGGTTTTCTCGGCGGCCGGCGACGCCGGTCACCGCACCTGGAGCGCGTTCGCGCCCGAGGGGGTCATCAGGGGCAGCGCACGACCTGACCGGCGTAGGTCAGGCCGCCGCCGAAGCCGAACAGCAGCACCGGGGCGCCCGCGGGCACCTCGCGTCGCTCGACCAGCTTCGACAGGGCCAGCGGAATGCTCGCCGCCGACGTGTTGCCGGACTCGACGATGTCCTTGGCGATGATCGCGTCCGGGATGTTCAGCCGCTTGGCGATGCCGTCGATGATCCGCGCGTTGGCCTGGTGCGGCACGAACGCGGCCAGCTCCGACGGGGCCACCCCGGCCCGCTCGCAGGCCTGGAGCGCCAGCGGGGCCAGCGCGGTGGTGGCCCAGCGGAACACCGACTGCCCCTCCTGCGCGATGTACGGACGCCAGCCCTCGATCCGCACCGCGTCGCTCTTCTCCGGCGCGGAGCCCCACACCACCGGCCCGATCCCGGTCGGCTCGTCGTCGGCGGTCGCGGTGACCACCGCCGCGCCGGCCCCGTCGCCGAAGATGATGCAGGTCGACCGGTCGGTCCAGTCGGTCACGTCGGAGAGCTTCTCCGCGCCGATCACCAGCGCGTTGCGCGCCGCGCCGGCCCGGATCGCGTGGTCCACCGTGCCGAGCGCGTACGCGAAACCGGAGCAGGCCGTGTTGAGGTCGTACGCCGCCGGCGCGTTGACGCCCAGCTTCGCGGCGACCCGGCAGGCCACGTTCGGGCTGCGGTCCACCGACGTGCAGGTCGCCACCACGACGAGGTCGATGTCGGCGGCGGTGAGGCCGGAGCTGGCCAGCGCCTTGCCGGCGGCGGCGGTGGCCATGTCGGCCACGGTCTCCTCACCGGCGATCCGCCGGGTGGCGATGCCGACCCGGTCCCGGATCCACTCGTCGTTGGTGTCGACGAACTGTGCGAGCTCGTCGTTGGTGACCACGCGGGAGGGCTGGTAGTGCCCCATCGCGGCGATCCGGCTGCCGGCCATTTAGTGCGATCCTCCGATGCGGACGAGGGGCTGGCCCGGGGCGACCGGGTCGTCGTGGTGCGCGAGCCACTCGGTGAGCAGCCCGCTGTCGTGCGCGGTCACCTCGACCCGCCCCTGCCGGGCGGCGACGTGGCCGACGACCTGGCCGGCGTGCACACCGGCGCCCTCGGTCAGCTCGGTCACCGGCGTGAAGACGCCGGCGGCGGGGGAGACCACCACCCGGAAACCGGACGCCGGCGGGCGGGCGACGCCGCCACCGCCGTGCCGGGCGATCAGGCTCCGGGCGGCGGGCAGGTCGTCGGGCGTGTTCAGGGTGACGATCTCCGGTGCCCCGTCCCCCTTCAGCTCCCGCTTGACCAGGCCGGCCAGCGTGCCGGCCGGCGGCAGTTCGACCACGCCGGTGACGCCGAGGTCGACCAGGGAGCGCATGCACAGGTCCCAGCGGACCGGGGCGGTCACCTGCCGGACCAGCCGCTGCACCGCCTCCCGGCCGTACCCGACCGGGGCGCCGTCGAGGTTGGACAGCAGGACGCGGGCCGGGTCGGCCACGGTGACGCCGCCGGCCACGGCGGCCAGCGCGGTCTCGGCCGGGGCCATGTACGGGGTGTGGAACGCGCCGGCCACCTTGAGCCGGATGACCCGCGCCCGGGTCGGCGGTTCGACGGCGAGCTTCTCCAGCCCGGCGATCGCACCGGCGGCGACGATCTGGCCGGCGCCGTTGCGGTTGGCCGGGTGCAGGCCGTGCGTCTCCAGCGCGGCGAGCACCTCGTCCGGGTCGCCGCCGAGCACGGCGGCCATGCCGGTCGGCTCCAGCGCGCAGGCGGCGGCCATCTCCCGGCCGCGGACGCCGGCGAGCGTCACGGCCGCCTCGGCGGGCAGCACGCCGGCCAGCGCGGCGGCGCCCAGCTCGCCGACGCTGTGCCCGGCGACCACCCGGACGTCGTGCATCGGCAGGTGCTCGGCGGCGAGCAGCGCGGCGGCGACCAGCAGCGGCTGGGTGCGGGCGGTGTCCTTGATCTCGTCCGCGTCCGCCTCGGTGCCGAGGTGGATCAGGTCGACCCCGGCCAGCGCCGACCACCAGCGCAGGCGCGCCTCGGCGCCGGCGAGGTCGAGCCATGGGTTCAGGAAACCGGGCTTCTGTGAACCCTGTCCGGGGGAGAGTACGGCGAGCACGTGTACGACTCTGACGGATACTCGCGGGTCGCGCTGTAACGCACGGCACCAAACCGCACTAGAAGCTTTAGAGGAAACCTACAAAGATCGGCGCCGGTCGTCGCCGCTCTGGGCCACTTTCCGACCGGCTGGGCTCGCTGTCTGGTTCGGGACCGGCGTGACGGCCGGGACCACCGGGTCGAGCCGACCGACTGTCAACGCGACCTGGAGCGCGAAGGCGTCCCGCGGGGCGAGCGGCGAGAAGCCGGTCACCTCGGCGATCCGCTTCAGCCGGTAACGCACCGTGTTCGGGTGCACGAACAGCGCCCGCGCCGCGCTCTCCAGCGTGCCGCCGGCGGCGAAGAACGCGTCGAGCGTCTCCAGCAGTTCGCCGCCGCCGGCGCGGGCCAGCGCCGCGTACACGTCGTGGCGCAGCCGGCGGCGCGCCTCGGCGTCGCCGGCCAGCGCCCGCTCGGGCAGCAGTTCGCCGGCGGCGACCGGGCACGGCGCGGTCGGCCAGGCCGGCGCGGCCCGGAACCCGGCGAGCGCCGCCCGCGCGGACTCGGTCGCCTCGTCCAGGCTGGGCACCGCCGGACCGACCACCACCGGCCCGTCGCCGAACGCGGTACGCAGCTTCCCGGTGGCCGCCAGCGGATCGGCCGCCCCGCCCAGCACGATCACCAGGCGGTCGCCGTGCACGCCGCCGATCACCTCGACGCCGATCCGGCGGGCCTGCCGGTAGACGGTGTGCAGGACGGCCGACACCTCGCCGCCGGGGGAGCGGCCCACCGCCACCGCCACCGGCGGCGCGTCCGACCAGCCCAGCGCGGCGGCGCGACTGGCCAGCACGTCCGGCGAGTCGCCGCGCAGCAGCGCGTCCACCAGCAACGCCTGCAACCGGGCGTCCCAGGAGCCCCGGGTCTCGGCGGCCCGGGCGTACACCCGGGCGGCGGCGAACGCGATCTCCCGGGAGAACCGCAGCACCGCCTCCCGCAGCGACTGTTCCTCGCCCGGCACGGCCAGCTCGGAGACCTGCTCCTCGACGACCTCGATGGTCACCTTGATCAGCGCCACGGTCTGCTGGAGGCTGATCGAGCGGGCGAGCGCCACCGGTGCGGCGGCGAAGACCTCGTCCGACACCTCCTGGGTGCGGTCGGTCGCGCCGCCGCCCTGGCGCAGCCACTGCACCAGTGACCGCACGCCGGCCTGGGCCACCAGCATCACCCAGGAACGCTGGTCGGCCGGCAGCTCGCGGAACCACAGCAGACTCTCGTCCATCCGGGCCACGCTGGCGGTGGCCAGGCTCCCCGCGGCCCGCTCGATGCGGCGCAGCGTGGCCGACGTCTCGGTACCGCCCGGTTCACTCACCGCACCAGCCTGACATGGCCTGACCAGCGGATCCACTCCGAGTCCACAGCGACGCCGCCGACGGGCGACCCGCACCGGTACGCGCTGACGATCTCGTCGGGCCGGGCCAGTACGGTGTCAGAGCGCGTCGGGGCGTTCCGTCCGACGGGCGAGGGCGAAGGGTGAGGGGGACCGGGATGGCGCACGGGGAGGCCGAACACGGCTGCGCCCAGCACGAGCACTGCCGGCCGGGCCACGACCAGCCGCGCCGGGCGGGTCTGACCCATCCGGGTGAGCCGGCCGCCGGGCGGTCGCCGGAGCGCGCCGACGACGAGCCGGCGGCGCCGCGTCAGCGGGTCGTCGAGCCGGCCGGCCCCACGGTCGACCCGGCGCCGACCCAGGGCTGCCGCAGCGACCAGGCCGGCTGGGCGGGTGGCCACCGGCACGGCGCGGTGCGCCCCGGCAACCGTACGAGCCGCCGGGAACGGCCGCCGCGCCGCTGGTGCTGACCACGTAGGGCCCGTCCGGCGGTTAGCGTGGGTGGGGTGAAGGCGATGGCGATCGACGAGTACGGGCCGGCCGACCTGCTCACCGTTCGTGAGCTGCCCACCCCGCCGGTCGGTCCGGACACGGTCCTGGTGCGGGTGCGGGCCGCCGGGGTCAACCCGGTCGACTGGAAGGTCCGGGCGGGGCACCTGGCCGGCGCGTTCCCGACCCACTTCCCGCTGGTGCCGGGGTGGGACGCCGCCGGCGTGGTGGAGGCGGTCGGTCCGGCGGTGTCCGGGTTCGCCGTCGGTGACGAGGTGATCGGCTACGTCCGTCGCGACGACGTGCAGCACGGCACGTACGCGGAACTGGTCCCGGCCCCGGAGCGGTGCCTGGCCGACAAGCCGGTGCGGGCGTCCTGGCCGCAGGCGGCCGGCCTGCCGCTGGCCGGGCTCACCGCCTACCAGGCGTTGCAACTGGCCCGCACCGGCGCCGGTGACACCGTGCTGGTGCACGGTGCGGCCGGCGGGGTGGGACACCTCGCGGTGCAGGTGGCCCGCGCGCTCGGCGCCGACCGGGTGATCGGCACGGCGAGTGAGGCGAACCACGACTTCGTCCGGTCGCTGGGCGCGGAGCCGGTCAGCTACGGCGACGGCCTGCCGGACCGGGTCCGCGCGGTCGCGCCGGACGGCGTCGATGTCGTGCTGGACCTGTTCGGGGGCGACGCGCTGGACGCCTCCGCCGAGCTGATCGGCCGGCCGGGGCGGCTGGTCTCCACCGCCGACCCGGAGCACGTGACCCGCCTCGGCGGCACGTACGTCTTCGTCAAGCCGTCGTCGGCCGACCTGGGGGTGCTCGCCGGGCTGGTCGACGCCGGCCGGCTCACCGTGCACGTGGCCCGGACGTTCCCGCTCGCCGAGGCCGCCGAGGCGCAGCGGTTGGTGGAGGCGGGGCATGTCCGGGGAAAGGTCGTGCTGACTATCTGAGCATGGGCGACCGCACCGAGCGAAGCGAGGGCCGGGAGCGCATGCCCGGCCGGCAGCGGGGCTCAGCGGGTGCGGCGGCGCACCAGGAGCGCGATGCCGGCCAGCCCGACGGTGATGACCAGCACCACGCCGATGTTGAGCAGCAGCAGCCGCTGCAACTCGCCGAGCGCGGTGTCGAGGCCATCCGCCGGGTCGAGCGCCTCCTCCGGCAGGACGCGCTCGCCGCCGCCGATGCCGCCGGAGAGCGTGTCGAACCGGGGCGCCAGCGGCACCCCGACGGCGCGCAGCGTCTCGGACATGTTGAGGCGCCCGAAGAACCAGCCGGCCCGGGGGTGGCTCAGGTCGGGCTGCTTGGCCGGCCGGTAGACCCGGGGGCCGCCCTTGGCCAGCGGGAAGAGGTCGTACGTGTGCTGCGGGCTGCCGGCGGCGAGCACCACCACCGTGTACTTCGGACCGAGGTCCTTGGCCGCCGGGCCGCGGAGCTGACCGGTCGTCCCCAGCCACTTGACCTGGTCGACGATCATGGTGACCTCGGCCGGTTTGGTGTCGGCCCGCAGCTGCAACGGCTGGTCGAGCTGGTCGCCGGTGATGTCCACCCCGGCCGGGGCGAGCTTCGGCTTCGGCGCGGCCTGGGCCGCCGTCGTGCCGGTGAGGGCCAGCGAGCACGCCAGCACCGCCGCCCCGGCCACGACGGTCAGCAGCCGCCTCACCTTCCGGACCATCGCCGCCTCCTCGCCCCGTTCGATGGCTGGCTTCCGCTGCCGGTCACACTGGACCCGCCCACCCAAAAGACTCCGCAGAACGTCGCGTGGTTGCAGTAGGTGGAAGAGTATTTGGAACTATCTGCGAGCTGAGACCGACCAATGAACGGTCGAAGATCAGCGGCCGGATCTTACCCGGACGGAGGGGCTCATGGGGGGCAGGGTTGCCCGTACGACACGTACCTGGCTGGCGGTGCTCGGGTTGGCGGCGGGGGTGTCGCTGCTGTTGCCGGCCGTGCCGGCCGCCGCACACAACTCGTTGACCGGCAGCGACCCGGCCAACGGGGCCCGGGTGGCCGCCGCGCCGAAGCGCATCGAGCTGCGGTTCCTGGCCACGCCGAAGGAGGCCGGCACGACTGTCACCGTCACCGGGCCGGACAACGTGGTCGCCGCGGGTGGACCGCCGACCTTCTCCGGGAAGCGGGTGAGCGTGCCGTTCAGGCCCGCCGCGGCCGGGCTCTACATCGTGGCCTACCAGCTCGCGTCCGACGACGGACATCCGATCAAGGGCGAGATCCGGTTCACGCTGACCACCGGCACCCCGGCCGAGACGCCGTCGACGCCCACCAGCACCGCGCCGACCACCGCGACGCCGCCCACGAGCGCCGCGCCGCCCACCAGCGCCGCGCCGTCGCCGGCGAGCCCGACGCCCGCGGCCGCCGCCGCGGACGACGACGGGGGTACGGGTTGGCTCTGGGCGGCCGGCGCGGTCGTGGTGCTGGCCGCGTTGGGCGGCGGCCTGCTGCTGCGTCGCCGCGCCGCCCGCGGCTGACCGGGCCGGGCACTCGACGGCTGACCGGGCCGGGCACTCGGCGGCTGAGCGGCCCGGTCACCCGGCGGCTGAGCGGGCCGGTCACCCGGCGGCAGGCCGGATCCGCAGCGGGGATCCGCTCGCCCGGTCACCGTGCGTGACCCGCCGGGAGAGACCTCTACCGCATCTCGTTATGCCTCCTGGTCATAAATATGACCAGGAGGCATAACGCCCGAGAGGAAATCGCTTCCGGCGCGCGACACGCCCGGACGACACGCCGGGGGCGTCACCCGCGGGTTCAGACCAGGCGTACCCGGGCGGCGCGCAGCCGGGTCAGCGTTCGGTCGCGGCCGAGCACCTCGAGCGACTCGAACAGCGGCAGCCCGACGGTGCGGCCGGTGACCGCCACCCGGACCGGCGCCTGCGCCTTGCCCAGCTTCAGCCCGCGCTCCGCGCCGACCGCCTCCAGCGTGGCCTTCAGCGACTCGGCGTCCCAGGTCTCCAGCGTGTCGAACGCGGCGATCGCGGCGTCCAACAGCTCGGCGGCGCCCTCCTTCATCGCCTTCGCCCAGGCCGCCTCGTCGATCAGCGGGTCGGCCAGGAAGAGGAAGTCGACGTTCGGCACGATCTCGCTGAGCACCGCGATCCGGGTCTGCGCCAGCGGGGCCACCGCCGCGAACGCGGCCGGGTCGAACTCGGCCGGCTGCCACGGCGGCGGGGCGATCGTGTCGGTGCCGGTGAGCCACGGCTGGCACGCGGCGACGAACTCCGCCACCGGCAGGGCGCGAATGTACTCCCCGTTGAAGGCGCGCAGCTTCTTCTCGTCGAAGAAGGCGGGGGAGGGGTTGACCTCGTCGAGCCGGAACTCGTCCTCGATCACCGACCAGGGCACGATCTCCCGGTCACCCGACGGCGCCCAGCCGAGCAGCATCAGGTAGTTCCGCATCGCGTCGGCGAGGTAGCCCTCGTCCCGGTACGCCTCCAGGGCGACCTTGTCCCGCCGCTTGGACAGCTTCTGCCGCTTCTCGTTGACCACCACCGGCACGTGCGCCCAGACCGGCGGCTTGACGCCGAGCGCGTCCCAGAGCAGCTGCTGCTTCGGGGTGTTCGGCAGGTGCTCCTCGGCCCGGATCACGTGGGTGATCCCCATGGTCATGTCGTCGACCACGTTGGCCAGCAGGAAGACCGGCGAGCCGTCGCCCCGGGCGATGACGAAGTCCTCGATCAGCTTGTTCTCGAACGTCGGCTCGCCCCGGATCAGGTCGACCACCACGGTCTCGCCCTCGTCCGGGGTGCGGAAGCGCAGCGCCCGCCCCTCGCCGGCGGACAGGCCCCGGTCGCGGCAGAAGCCGTCGTAGCCCCGGTGCTGTGAGCCGGTACGCGCCTGCACGTCGTCGCGGGTGCAGTCGCAGTAGTACGCCCGGCCGGCCTCGTACAGCCGCTGCGCGGCGGCGCGGTGCTCGCCCGCGTACGAGGACTGGAAGTAGGGGCCCTCGTAGCTGCCGCGGGTGATGCCGATCCAGTCGAGCGCGGAGAGGATGCCCTCGGTCCACTCGGGCCGGTTGCGGGCCGCGTCGGTGTCCTCGACGCGGAGCACGAACACCCCGCCCTGCTGCTTGGCGAAGATCCAGTTCTGCAACGCCGAGCGGGCGCCGCCGACGTGGAACATTCCGGTCGGGGAGGGGGCGAAGCGTACACGTACCGTCACGTCCCCCAGCCTACGGCGGGCCGCGACCGCTTTCCGGCAGGGGGCCCGGTCAGGGCACCGCCCTGATCTTCACGACGAGCGCGCTGCCGAGCAGCGTGACGGCCGCGGTCACCGCGTAGAGCGCCGGGTAGCCGCCCAGGTGCACCACGATCGGGGCGGAGAGCGCCGGCCCCAGCACCTGCGGCGCGGAGTTGGCGATGTTGATCACCCCGAGGTCCTTCGCCCGGTCGGTGGCGGCCGGCAGCACCTGGGTGATCAACGCGGCGTCCACCGCCAGGTAGACGCCGTAACCGGCGCCGAGCAGCAGCGCGGCGACGATCGCCATCGACCAGACCGGCGCCACCGCGAGCAGCGTCGCCGCCACCGCCATGATCAGCCCGGACACGATCACGAAGACCTTGCGCCGGCCGGAACGGTCGGAGAGCCGCCCGGCCACCACGGCGGTGAGCATCATGCCCACCGTGTAGAGCAGGATCAGCACCAGCAGCGAGCCCTCGGGGTCGGTCACCCGCACCCCGTCGGTGAGGAAATAGAGCAGATAGAGCGTGCCGAGCGCGTTGCCCAACTGCACCAGGAACCGGGTGAACCAGGCCCAGGCGAAGTCGGGGTGGCGACGCGGGCTGATCCACATCGAGGCGAGCAGGGCGCGTGCCCGCAGCGGCGGCCGGTGCGCCCGGGGCAGCGGGTCGTCCTGGGTGAGCAGCGCGAACGGCAGCGACAGCAGCAGCACGGCGAGCGCGATCGCGGCGTACCCGGCGGCGTTGCCGGTGACCACGGCGGTGACCAGCACCGCGCCGAGCACCAGGCCCAGCGCCTGCGGGATGCCCACCCAGCCGGAGACGCCGCCGCGCTGCGCCACCGGCACCCGGTCCGGGATCGCGGCGGTGAGGCTGGCCAGCATGGCGTTGAAACAGACCTGCGCGGCCACCCAGGCCACCGCCACGCCGGCGATGCTGTCCTGTCGGGCCAGCAGCACCAGCGCGAACGCGCCGACCACCGCGCCGGTCGCGGTCCAGACGTGCCGGCGGCCGAAGTGCCGGTTCGCCAGCCGCAGCGAGGTCCGGTCGGACAACGCCCCGGCCAGCGGGTTGGCCAGCACCGCGGCGAGCGCGCCGAGGCCGGTGACCACCGCCAGCATGGCCTCCTTGTCGCCCGGTGCGATACGTTCCACCTGCTGCGGCAGCAGCACCTGGATCGGCGTGAAGAACGCCATCCAGACGCCCAGGTTGGCGGCGAAGATCAGCGCGATCCAGCTCCGCCGGACCGGCACGGTCGGCTCGGCGAGCGCCGCCGGCAGCGAGGCCGGCGTCGGGTTCACCGTGGTCATCGCCGGGCCAGGTCCCGGAACCAGGCGTACGACGACTTCGGGGTACGCCGCTGCGTGGGGTAGTCGACGTGCACCAGGCCGAACCGCTTGGTGAACCCCTCGGCCCACTCCCAGTTGTCCAGCAGCGACCAGACGAAGTACCCGGTCACCGGCACCACCGCGGTGATCGCCTCGTGCACCGCGCGCACGTGCCCGTCCAGGTACGCGATCCGGTCCGGGTCGTCCACCCGGCCCTGCGCGTCCGGCACGTCGTCGTACGCGCAGCCGCTCTCGGTGACCTGGATCGGCGGCAACGCGTCGCCGTACCGGTCGTAAAGCTGGAGCAGCAGCTCGCGCAGCCCGTCCGGGGCCACCGGCCAGTCGAACGCGGTGCGCGGGTACCCGTCCAGCGGCACCATCTCGAACGGCAGCGGCGAGCCCTCCTCGGGGGCCCGGATGCCGGTCGGGTTGTAGTAGTTCACGCCCAGCACGTCGATCGGGGCGGCCAGCACGTCCAGGTCGCCGTCATGGATCACGGCCGGGTCGAGGCCGGGCGCGTCGGGGTAGCCGCGGCCGAGCAGCGGGTCGGTGAAGAGCAGGTTGTGCAGCGCGTCGTACGCCCGCGCGGCGGCCCGGTCGGCGTCGGTGTCCCCGACCTGCCGCACCGGCGAGTAGTTGTTGGCGATCGCCACCGGGCTCGTGGTGCGGGCGCGCAGCGCGGCCACCGCCAGGCCGTGCCCGAGGAGCTGGTGGTGGGCCACCGGGAAGGCGTCGAAGAGCAGCATCCGGCCGGGCGCGTGGGTGCCGATGCCGTGCCCGAGGCTCATGTGGATGAACGGCTCGTTGAGCGTGATCCAGAGTTTCACCCGGTCGCCGAGGCGGGCCGCGGTCAGGTCGGCGTACTCGGCGAAGCGGGCGGCGGTGTCCCGGTTCAGCCAGCCGCCGGCGTCCTCCAGCGCCTGCGGCAGGTCCCAGTGGAAGAGCGTGGCGACCGGGTCGACGCCGGCCGCGAGCAGGCCGTCCACCAACCGGTCGTAGAAGTCCAGCCCGGCCGCGTGCGCCGGGCCGGCGCCGGTGGGCTGGACGCGGGGCCAGGCGACCGAGAACCGGTACGCGGACACGCCCAGCCCGGCCAGCAGCGCGGTGTCCTCGGCGTGCCGGTGGTAGTGGTCGCACGCCTCGTCGCCGGTGCTGCCGTCGACGATCCGGCCCGGCTCGTGGGCGAACGTGTCCCAGATGGACGGTCCCCGGCCGTCGACCGTGGTCGCGCCCTCGATCTGGTACGCGGAGGTGGACACCCCCCAGCGGAAGCCGGCGGGGAAGTCGGGCATCGGCACGGTCGTCAATTCGCCCTCCCAATACGTGAAGCGTGTTCGCGACTCTAGGGCTCGGGAGAACGCCACGCCATAGGCCGGGACGGCGGGTAACGCCAGGGCGTTTCGGCGTGTCTTCGCCGATACCGTCCGCTTAAGTCCGATTTACACATAGAGTGCCGAATATCGCGGATGTAGTTTTAAGTGGGGGAAAGACGCTCATGATCCTCGTGGAACGCAGCGCACACGTGGCGGCGCCGGTGGAAGTGGTCTGGGACGTCGTGCAGCGCGCCGAGCAGCTGCCGGCCTGGCTGGCGGGGGTCCGTGCGGCCGAGGTCCTCTCCGGGGAGGGGTTCGGTCGGCGGCAGCTCGTCCAGGCCGGACGCGGCGCCGCGCACGAGGCCGAAGTGATCGCCTACCAGGAGCCGACGCTGATCGGCTGGCGCGAACGGGCCAAGGGCGCCGGCGCCCGGGCCGAGGCGCGTACCGAGATCTACGTCCAGCTCACCGCGGACGAGGACGCCGGCGGCACCATGGTCCGGCTGATCGTCGTCCGATGGCCCGCCGGGCCGGTCAAGGCCGCACTGCTGCGGCTCGGCCTGCGCCGGGTGGGCGCCGACCTGGAGGACTCGCTGGCCCGGCTGACCGACCTGGCCGCCGTCGGCTGACCGGGTCGTCGTCCCGGCGTCGCCCGCAACGACGATGGTCCGGCATCCCAACCAGGGACGCCGGACCATCGTCGTCGGCGGTGAGAAGGGGCCCCTTCTCCGCCGGAGGCGTTGAGCAGGGGCCCTTCCTTTCACCTGCTAGCTGTCGCCGCCGGTCTCGCCGACCGGGGCGGCGTTCACGTCGTCAAGCGCGTACTTGCGGGCGGCGTCGGCCGGCACGTGGGCCGGGACCGCGCCCCGCAGCGCGAGCTGCCGCAGCGTGGCGACCGCGACCGACTCGGCGTCCACGTGGAAGTGGCGGCGCAACGCGTGCCGGGTGTCCGACATGCCGAAGCCGTCGGTGCCGAGCGAGGTGTAGTCGCCCGGTACCCAGCGCGCGATCAGGTCCGGTACCGCGCGCATCCAGTCGCTGACCGCGACCTTCGGGCCCTCGGCGTCGGCCAGCTTGCGCTGGATGTACGGCACCCGCTGCTCCTCACCCGGGTTGAGCAGGTTGTGCTCCTCGCACTCCACCGCGTCGCGGCGCAGCTCGGTCCAGGACGTCACCGACCACACGTCGGCGGCCACGCCCCAGTCCTCGGCGAGCAGTTGCTGGGCCTTGAGCGCCCACTGCATGCCGGTGCCGGAGGCCAGCACGTTCGCCTTCGGCGCGTCCGCGCCCACCTGCGGCGCCGGCGAGTAGCGGTAGATGCCCCTGATGATGCCCTCGGTGTCCACGCCCTCCGGCTCGGCCGGCTGGAAGATCGGCTCGTTGTAGACGGTGAGGTAGTAGAAGACGTTCTCCTGCGCCTCGCCGTACATCCGGTGCAGGCCGTTCTCCAGGATGTGCGCCAGCTCGAACGCGAACGCCGCGTCGTACGCGACCACCGCCGGGTTGGTGGCGGCGAGCAGCAGCGAGTGCCCGTCCTCGTGCTGGAGACCCTCGCCGTTGAGCGTGGTTCGGCCGGCGGTCGCGCCGAGCACGAAGCCCCGGGCCATCTGGTCGGCCGCCGCCCAGAACCCGTCGCCGGTGCGCTGGAAGCCGAACATCGAGTAGAAGATGTACATCGGGATCATCGGCTCGCCGTGCGTGGCGTACGACGTGCCGGCGGCGGTGAACGAGGCGACCGAACCGGCCTCGTTGATCCCCTCGTGCAGGATCTGCCCGGTCGTCGACTCCTTGTACGACAGGAACAGCTCCCGGTCGACCGAGGTGTAACGCTGGCCGTGCGGCGAGTAGATCTTCTGGGTCGGGAAGAGCGAGTCCATGCCGAACGTGCGGGCCTCGTCCGGGATGATCGGCACCCAGCGCTTGCCGAACTCCTTGTCCTTCATCACGTCCTTGAGCAGGCGGACGAAGGCCATCGTGGTGGCCACCTTCTGCTTGCCCGACCCGCGCTTGACGTCGGCGAACCGCTCGCTGCCCGGGATCGCCAGCGTCCTCGGCGCGGTGGTACGCGACGGGAGGAAGCCGCCGAGCTGGCGACGCCGCTCCCGCAGGTACTCCATCTCGTCCGACTTCTCGTCCGGCGTGTAGTACGGCGGGAGGTAGGGGTTCTCCTCGAGCTGCTTGTCCGGGATGTCGAGGTAGAGCCGGTCGCGGAACAGCTTCAGGTCGTCGAGCGTCAGCTTCTTCATCTGGTGCGTGGCGTTGCGGCCCTCGAAGTGCGAGCCCAGCGTCCAGCCCTTGATGGTCTTGGCGAGGATCACCGTCGGCTGACCGGTGTGCTCCATCGCCGCCTTGTAGGCCGCGTAGAGCTTGCGGTAGTCGTGGCCACCCCGCTTGAGGTTCCAGATCTCGTCGTCGCTCAGGTGCTCGACCATCTTGCGGGTCCGCGCGTCGCGGCCGAAGAAGTGCTCCCGGACGTACGCCCCGGACTCCGCCTTGTAGGTCTGGTAGTCACCGTCGGGCGTGGTGTTCATCAGGTTGACCAGCGCGCCGTCGGTGTCCGCCGCGAGCAGCGGGTCCCACTCCCGGCCCCAGACCACCTTGATCACGTTCCAGCCGGCGCCCCGGAAGAACGCCTCCAGCTCCTGCATGACCTTGCCGTTGCCGCGGACCGGACCGTCCAGACGCTGGAGGTTGCAGTTGATCACGAAGGTGAGGTTGTCCAGCTCCTCGCGTGCGGCCACGCCGATCGCGCCGAGCGACTCGACCTCGTCCATCTCGCCGTCGCCCAGGAACGCCCAGACATGCTGCTGGGAGGTGTCCTTGATGCCCCGGTGCTGCAGGTAGCGGTTGAACCGCGCCTGGTAGATGGCGTTCAGCGGGCCGAGACCCATGGAGACGGTGGGGAACTCCCAGAAGTCCGGCATCAACCGCGGATGCGGGTACGAGGGCAGCGAGCCGGCGCGGTGCGACAGCTCCTGCCGGAAGCCGTCGAGCTGGTCGGCGCTCAGCCGGCCCTCCAGGAACGCCCGCGCGTACATGCCGGGGGAGGCGTGACCCTGGTAGTAGATCTGGTCGCCGCCGCCCGGGTGCTCCTTGCCCCGGAAGAAGTGGTTGAAGCCCACCTCGTAGAGGGACGCCGAACTGGCGAACGTGGAGATGTGACCGCCCACGCCGATCTCCGGGCGCTGGGCCCGGTGCACCAGCATGGCGGCGTTCCACCTGATGTACGCCCGCAGCCGCCGCTCGATGTGCTCGTCGCCGGGGAACCACGGTTCCCGCTCCGGCGGGATGGTGTTGATGTAGTCGGTGGTGGTCAGCGACGGCACCCCGACCTGGCGCTCGCGGGCCCGCTCCAGCAGGCGCAGCATGACGTACCGGGCGCGCTTGGTTCCGCGCTCGTCGATGACACCGTCGAGTGACTCGACCCATTCGCTGGTCTCTTCAGGGTCGATGTCCGGAAGCTGGCTCGGCAGACCAGCGGTGATCACCGGGCGCTTGCGTTCCGTAGCCACAGGCGTTCCCTCGGTTCTGTGTGGGATAGGTCTCTAGCGCCATCCTGCCCCCTCGTGGCGCTCGTCGTCACCTCCGGCTCCCCCAGACGCGATGCTGAACACAGGTACCCGCCGGTAACTTTGTGCGATCACGAAGCCGTGCCGTCGGGCCCGCCGCTGGCCGCCTCCGGCTACCCTGCCGCCATGCGGAGGCGGCCGGTCCGGATGGGTGGTGTGCTGGTGGCGGCGGGCGCGCTTGTCGCGTCCGGCTCGGCGGTCGCGCTGGGCTGGGAGATCGCGCGTACCCCGGAGTGGGGTCCGGGTTGGGCGATCGGCCTCGGCGTCGGCGTGATGCTGGTGCTCGCCGGCCGGGACGAGCTGCGCCATCGGCGCCGGTTCGGGGCCGGCTACCGGGAGGCGGCCGGCGGGGTCGGCGTCCTCCCCCACGTGCCCGGCCCGGAGACCGGCGGCGGCGAGATGCCCACCTACGGCTCGGGGGACGGCGGCGGAGGCGGTACGGACTGCGGTGGCGGAGGCGGGAGCTGACGCGCTGCGGCAGAATGCGCCGTATGCGTAGTGAGGTGATCAGCGTCCGGACCGGGTCCCGGCCGACCGTCCGGGACATCACGGCCGAGGCCGAGCGCTTCGTCGCCGGGTCCGGCGACGGGCTGCTGCACGTCTTCGTGCCGCACGCCACCGCCGGGTTGGCGATCATCGAGACCGGCGCCGGGTCGGACGACGATCTGCTCCGCGCGCTCGACGACCTGCTGCCCACCGACGACCGGTGGCGGCACCGGCACGGCTCGCCCGGACACGGTCGCGATCACGTGCTGCCGGCGTTCGTGCCGCCGTACGCGACGCTGCCGGTGCTCGGCGGGCGGCTCCAGCTCGGCACCTGGCAGTCGATCTGCCTGGTCGACCCGAACGGCGACAACCCGGACCGCCAGGTCCGCTTCTCCTTCCTCCCCGCTTGACCCCACCCCGAGCGGCCCCAGATTCACGGAAAGCGTGGCTGTCCGACGCGGAACAGCCACGCTTTCCGTGAATCTGCGCGCAACGGGGGGCGGTGGTGAACCGCCGCGCTGGTGGTGGCCGGCGCGTTCGCCGCCCGCCGGGCGGGTCCCGTGGCCGCGATCGCAATAGTGGAGGAAGTCAATTGTTGATCTGTCACGTATGCTTGTCGGCATGGCGCACCGCCCGGTCCCCCGTACGCCCGCCCCGGCCGACGACCGGCTCGGGCTGGCCGGGGACGCCGTGCGCCGGATCCAGCACGTCGCCGCCGCGCTGCGGCACCACCAGGACGAGGAGATCGCCGCGTTGGGTCTGACCCCGGCCGCGGCCCGGGCGCTGCACGAGCTGGACCCGGACCACCCGTCGCCGGCCCGCGACCTGGCCGTGCGACTCGGCTGTGACCGCTCCAACGTGACCGGGCTGACCGACAGGCTGGAGCAGGCCGGGCTGGTCGAGCGCCGGGCCGACCCGACCGACCGGCGGCAGCGGGCGCTCGTCGTCACCGCGCGGGGCCGGCAGGTCCGGGAGCGGGTACGCCAGGTGATGTCGGACTCACGGCTGCTCGACGGGTTGACCACGGCGGAGCTGGCCACGCTGCGTGACCTGGTCTGGAAGGTGTCCGACGGCGGCTGCCCGGAGGAGCGCGGCGAGGTCTGAGCCGGGACGGGTGCGAACGTGTCCGACTGGGCGAGGCGGGCCCGATTCGGTAATGCTGTCCGACGTGACCTCCCCGCACGATCTCGACGACCGGCTCCGAGCCGACCTGGCCGCGCTCGACGCGCCCGTCCAGCGGCGTGACCTGCGTGAACCGCTGCCCGACGGTGGCTCGCTCACCGGAGCGCAGGCGCTGGCCCTGTTCGACGCGCAGCTCACCAGCCGGCTGGTCGACCTCGCCGGGCGCTGGCTGCGCGGCTTCGGTGAGGGGTACTACACGATCGGTTCGGCCGGTCACGAGGGCAACGCGGCGGTGGCCGCCGCGCTGCGGCCGACCGACCCGGCGCTGCTGCACTACCGGTCCGGCGCGTTCTACTGCCTGCGCGCCGCCCAGGCGGCCGGCGAGTTCCCACCCGACGCGCCACCCGCGCCCGCCGGCGGGGAGCAGCATTCCGATCCGCGGGACACGGACGGTCCGCGGGACACGGACGGTCCGCGGGACACGGACGGATCCTGGCCCGACTGCGGATCGGCGACCGCACCGGGCGAAGCGAGGGCCGGGAGCGCACGCCCGGCCGGCAGCGACCCCACCGGGGCCGTCTCCCACCGGGATCCCGCTCCGGGTGACTCCGCCAGCGGCGCGGCCGGGCCGGCCGCGCCGGCGGACTCCGGCGACGTCGACCCGGTGCTGCTGCCGGACGGGGCCGGGGTGACCGTGGACGCGGACGGCGACGCGACGGTCGGCGTACCCGGTCTGCCGTCGCCGGCGCTCGACGACGCGTTCGCGGGCGCGGCCCGGGACGTGCTGCGCGGCATGGTCGCCTCCGCCGAGGAGCCGATCGCCGGCGGCCGGCACAAGGTCTTCGGGCGGGCCGACCTCGCCGTCGTGCCGACCACCTCGACCATCGCCTCGCACCTGCCCCGCGCGGTCGGCCTGGGGCTGGCCCTGGAACGGCTCCGGCGGGGCGGACGGCGCGTCGACGGCGACCCGGAGGTGGCGTCCTGGCCGCTTGACGCCGTGGTCGTCTGCTCCTTCGGCGACGCCTCGGTCAACCACGCCACGGCCACCGCCGCGTTCAACACCGCCGGCTGGTACGACCACACCGGCCTGCGGATCCCGGTGCTGTTCGTCTGCGAGGACAACGGGCTGGGCATCAGCGTGCGCTCGCCCGAGGGCTGGGTGGCCGCCATGCTGCGGTCCCGGCCCGGCATCCGCTACTTCGACGCCGACGGCACGGACGTGGTGGCGAGCCACCGGGTGGCGGCGGAGGCGACCGCCTGGGTGCGCCGGCACCGCCGGCCCGCCGTGCTGCACCTGCGTACGGTCCGGCTGATGGGGCACGCCGGCGCGGACGCGGAGACCGCGTACCGGAGCCCGGCGGAGATCGCCGCGGACGTGGCACGGGACCCGCTGCTGGTCACCGCGCGGCGGCTGGTGGCGGGCGGCTACGCGAGCGGCGAGGAGCTGCTCGCCCGGTACGACGAGCGGGGCTGGCAGCTCCGGCGGATCGCCGAGGAGGTGCTGGACGAGCCGAAGCTGGCCACCCCGGTCGAGGTGGTGGCGGAGCTGGCGCCGCGCCGGCCGGTGCGGGTGTCCCGGACGGTCGCCGACGCGGCGGCGCACGCGGCCGGGCCGGGCGCCGGGGCGCGGGCGGAGGCGTTCGGCGGGAAGCCGCCGGAGCTGACCGGGCCGCTGACGTTGGCGCAGAGCATCAACGCGGCGCTGGCCGACGGCATGCTCGACCACCCGCAGATGGCGGTGTTCGGCGAGGACGTGGCCGCCAAGGGCGGGGTGTACGGGGTGACCAAGGGACTGCGGGACCGGTTCGGGGTGGCCCGGGTGTTCGACACGCTGCTCGACGAGACCTCGATCCTCGGGCTCGGGCTCGGCGCCGGCCTGGCCGGCATGCTGCCGGTGCCGGAGATTCAATACCTGGCGTACCTGCACAACGCGGAGGACCAACTCCGCGGCGAGGCGGCCAGCATGCGGTTCTTCTCCCGGGGCGCGTTCCGGAACCCGATGGTGGTGCGGGTGGCCGGCCTGGCGTACCAGGAGGGCTTCGGCGGGCACTTCCACAACGACAACTCGGTGGCGGTGCTGCGGGACGTGCCGGGGCTGGTGATCGCCGTGCCGGCCCGGCCGGACGACGCCGCGCCGATGCTGCGGACCTGCCTGGCGGCGGCCCGGGTGGACGGCGCGGTCTGCGTCTTCCTGGAGCCGATCGCGCTCTACCACACCCGCGACCTCCACGCGGACGGCGACGGCGAGTGGCTGGCCGAGTACGCCGAGCCGGGCGCCTGGGCGGACCGGCACGTGCCGATCGGCCGCGCCCGGGTGTACGGCATCGGCTCCACCGACGATCTCACCATCATCACCTTCGGTAACGGGGTGCGGATGTCGCTGCGGGCCGCGGCCACGCTGGCCGAGGAGGGCGTCGGCACCCGGGTGGTGGACCTGCGCTGGCTCGCCCCGCTGCCGGTGGCCGACATCATCCGGGAGGCGTCGGCGACCGGCCGAGTGCTGGTGGTGGACGAGACGCGGCGCTCCGGCGGGGTGGGCGAGGGAGTGTTGGCGACACTTGTCGACACCGGGTATGTGGGCGCGGCGCGACGGGTAGCCGCTCTTGACTCGTTTGTACCATTAGGTCCGGCTGCTCATCAGGTTCTGGTGTCCGAGGAAGCCATTACCGAGGGTGCCCGTACGCTGCTGGCACGGTAAATTCCGTTCCACCCGGTGCGCCACTTGCGCAGCGAGCCGCAACTGTGTGGACTGGGCGCGGCGGTGTCGCACGACGCCGCCGGCAGGGATGAGACGAGGAGGCACGCGACAGTGAGCGCGACCGCTGGTCAGGCCGCCGACGGGGTACGCAGCCTGGCGGACCGGTTCGGGATCGAGCCGGGCATGGTCGTCATGGAGATGGGCTACGACGACGACGTCGACTCCGATCTCCGGGACGCCCTGACCGACCGCTGTGGAGAACTGGTCGACGAGGACACCGACGAGGTGGTCGACGCGGTTCTGGTCTGGCACCGGGACGGCGACGGTGACCTCTTCGAGCTCCTCGTCGACGCCCTCGGCCCGCTGGCGGACAACGGCGTGGTGTGGCTCCTGACCCCCAAGGCCGGCCGGGACGGCCACGTCGAGCCGAGCGAGGTCGCGGAGAGCGCCCAGACCGCCGGGCTCCAGCAGACCTCCACCATCAACGCGGGCCGCGACTGGAGCGGCGCCCGCCTCGTGCTCCGGCGCGGGTCCAAGAGCAAGAAGTAGGAGCACACATGCCCATCGCGGTTGGCGCCGAGGCGCCGGATTTCCTGCTCAAGGACCAGAACAACCAGGAGGTTCGACTCTCCGACCTGCGCGGTCGCAAGACCGTGCTGCTGGTCTTCTACCCGCTCGCCTTCACCGGCATCTGCCAGGGTGAGCTGTGCGAGGTGCGGGACAACCTCAACGAGTACGTCAACGACGACGTCCAGGTGCTGACCGTCAGCGTCGACTCGGTCTACGCCCACAAGATCTGGGCCGACCGGGAGGGCTACCAGTTCCCGCTGCTGGCCGACTTCTGGCCGCACGGCGCGGTGGCCCAGGCGTACGGCGTCTTCAACGAGGTCGCCGGCATCGCCAACCGGGGCACCTTCGTCATCGACAAGGCCGGCGTGGTCCGCTTCGCCGAGATGAACATGCCCGGCGAGGCGCGCGACCAGCAGGGTTGGCGCAAGGCGCTGGCCGAGGCCGTCGCCGCCTGAGCCACCCGAGCAGGTCGTTCGACCGGGCCGGAGGCGGCAGGTAAGCTTGCCGCTCCGGCCCGCCGTACGGGCGTTCCGGGCGCGTAGCTCAGTGGGAGAGCACTCGCCTTACAAGCGAGGGGTCGCAGGTTCGAAACCTGCCGCGCCCACCACCTTCCGGACCAGCCCCACCACGCCACTGTGCACGAGGGGCAGGCCGCCCAGGTCGCCTGTCGCCACCCAGGCGATGTCGTCATGCTCGTCGGGCGCGCAGTTGGTCGGAGCGCCGATCCAGGCCCCGACGTGCCAGACGGCCACGTGAACGGCGTCCTCGCCGCTGCCGAGGCGCAGGTCGCCCAGGCGCGACGAGGACTCCGCCACGATGTGGACGCCGATCTCCTCGTGCATCTCCCGCGCGAGGGCCTGTCGCTCCGACTCACCCGCCTCGACGTGCCCGCCGGGAAGATCCCAGAGATCCGGGTAGGCCCGCCGGCTCGGACTGCGGTGCACCAGCAGGACCGCGCCGTTCTCCACGAGCGCACCGGTGACGACGACATGCATGGCCGGGATTGGAACACACGGGTGGGACAAAGGTGGCGCCCACCTCGGGCTCGGCCGACGTCGGCGGGTGGGAGCTCGTCGCTGCCCGGATCGGCGGCGGTCGAACCGCGCTACGTCAGCATCGCCCCGGACGGCAACCGGCTCCGGGTCGGCACCGTGCCGACGTGAGTCGCCTACTGGCGGCGTCGGGCGTCCGCCTCGGCGTCGAGCAGGTCGTTCAGCGCCAACGCCGAGTTGATCAGGGAGAGGTGGCTGAAGGCCTGCGGGTAGTTGCCGATCTGCTCACCGGTCGCGGCGATCTCCTCGGCGTACAGGCCGAGGTGGTTGCTGAACGTGAACATCTTCTCGAACGTGAGTCGGGCGTCGTCCAGTCGGCCGGTGCGGGCCAGCGCCTCGACGTACCAGAAGGTGCACATGTTGAACGTGCCCTCGTGACCGGGGAGGCCGTCCGGGGAGTGCTCCGGGTCGTACCGGTGGACCAGGCTGTCGGAGACCAGGTCCCGTTCGATCGACGCCAGCGTGGACTTCCAGAGCGGGTCGCTCGGCGTGATGAAGCCGACCGCCGGCATCGCCAGCAGCGCGGCGTCCAGCACGTTCTCGTCGTACGCCTGCACGAAGCTGCCGCGTTCCCGGTGGAAACCGCGGGCCATGACCTGGTTGTAGATCCGGTTGCGCTGCTCGGTCCAGCAGGACATGTCCCCGGGGCGGCCGGTGCGGGTGGCCAACCGGATGGCCCGGTCCAGCGCCACCCAGGACATCACCCGCCCGAACGTGTAGTTGCGGGGGTGGTGGCGGCTCTCCCAGATGCCGGCGTCGCGCTGGTCCCAGTTGTGGCAGAGCCAGTCGACGAGCCGGACGGTGCTCTTCCAGACCTGGTGCGACACCCGGATGCCCTGCTCGTCGGCGAGGTGCATGGCGTAGAGCGCCTCGCCGTGGATGTCGAGCTGGAGCTGGTCGGCGGCGCCGTTGCCGATCCGCACCGGCCGGGAGCCGCGGTAGCCCTCCAGGTGGTCGAGAACCTCCTCGTGCAGGTCGGAGGAGCCGTCCACCCGATACATGATCTTCAGTGGGTCCTGGTGGTCGCCGGCCTCGCGGATCCGCTCGTCCAGCCAGTCCATGTAGCGGCTGACCTCCTCGGTGAACCCGAGGCCGAGCAGCGCGTGCACCGAGAACGACGTGTCGCGTACCCAGGTGTAGCGGTAGTCCCAGTTGCGGGTGCCGCCGACCAGCTCGGGTAGCGCGGCGGTGGGCGCGGCGATCATCGCGCCGGTCGGCGCGTACGTCATGAGCTTGAGTGTGATGGCGGACCGTTCGACCATCTCCCGCCAGCGGCCGGTGTAGCGGGACCGCTCGACCCAGCGCCGCCAGTAGTCGCGGGTCCACTCGAACATGCCCTGGACCTCTTCCGGCGGGATGATCCGGGGCTCGGCCCCCTCCGTCTCCAGGACCACCCCGCCGGTGTCACCTTCGTTCAGCGTGCCGTACGCGACCAGGTCACCGTCGTCCAGTTGGACGTCGCCGCCCTGGGCGATGAGCCGCCGCACCGGGTCGACCGGGTTGAAGGTGAGCGTCGCCGACCGGCTGCGGAACACGTACCCGTTCTTGTGCCGTTCGAGGGTGTGCGGCTGACGCGCGTAGTCGAACCGGGGACGGCACTCCACCCGGAAGCGCATGCTGCCGCGGACCATGTTGACCATGCGGACCAGGCGGTGCGTCTCGGTCGCCCGCTCACCGGTGACCGGCATGAAGTCCATCACCTCGGCGACGCCGTCCGCGCTGATGAACCGCGTGATCAGGATCGGTGTGCCGGGCAGGTAGAGCTGTTTGGTGACGTACCGGACGTCGTGCGGGGCGATCCGGAAGTAGCCCCCCTTCTCCCGGTCCAGCAGCGCGGCGAAGACGCTCGGCGAGTCGAAGCGCGGCGCGCAGAACCAGTCGATCGTCCCGTCGCAGGTCACCAGCGCGGCGGTCTGCAGGTCGCCGATGAGCCCGTGATCCTCGATCGCCGGATAGCTCTCCACGTCGCCCCCCGGTGTCGACTGCCTCCTGCGCATTCCAACCTAGGGGAAGAATTGTCAGGTTAGGGCCGTTTCGCGGTCCGCCGCCCGCCGACGCGCCTCGACCGCCGTCCGCGTCTCCGCGGCCACCAGATCCGCGTTGATCATCGCGGCTGTCCTGGCGCCGGCCGCCGCCGCGGCTCCGACCTGCGCGGACAGGTCGGTCACGTTCCCCGCCACCCACACCCCGGGAACCTCGGTACGCCCCGCCGGGTCGGCCGGCACGTACTCGCCCGAACCGCTCTCGTGCGGCGCCACGCGCAGCCCCAGCGTCGCCAGGAACCCGGCCCGCGCCACCATCCGGGGCGCGACGGTCAGCACCTCCCGGCTGACCGTGCGACCGTCGCGCAGGCGTACCCCGGTCAACCGGTCCCCGACCACCTCGACGGCCGCGACCTCGCCCTCGACCACCGGCACGCCGCGTGCGGCGAGCTGCTCTGCCTGCTCGTCGGTGAGCGGCGGCGCGGTGTGGCGGAGATAGACCACGTCGTCGCTCCACTGCCGGAACAGCAGCGCCTGGTGCACCGACAGCGGGCCGCTGCCGATCACCCCGATCGGCCGGTCGCGCACCTCCCACCCGTGGCAGTACGGGCAGTGCACGAGGTCCCGGCCCCAGCGCTCGCGCAACCCGGCCACCGGCGGCAGCTCGTCGACCAGTCCGGTGGCCACCAGCACCTGGCCGGCCCGCACCCGACGACCGTCGGCCAGCGCCACGTCGAACCCCTCGCCGTCGCGGGTCACCGCCTCGACCTCGCCGGTGAGCAGGTGACCGCCGTAACGGCGGACCTCGTCGCGTCCGCGTGCCAGCAGCTCGGCCGGCGGCACGCCGTCGAGGCCCAGCAGCGCGTGCACCCCGTCGGCCGGCGCGTTGCGCGGGCTGCCCCCGTCGACCACCAGCACCGACCGGCGTGCCCGGGCCAGCATCAGCGCGCCGCTCAGACCGGCCGCCCCGCCGCCGATCACCACCACCTCGTAGCCGTCCTGTCGTACCTCGGTCATCGTGACCACCTCCGCGCCCAGCGTGCGACGACCCCGGGCGCGGAAGCAAACCTTGTTGCCAATGTGGCAAACTGGCGGGATGGATGACGACCTCGACCAGGCGCTCGACGCGGTCGGCCCCCGCCTGCGCGCGCTGCGCCGCGAGCGGGAGACCACGCTCGCCGACCTCGCCGCCACGACCGGCATCTCGGTGAGCACGCTGTCCCGGCTGGAGTCCGGTGGCCGACGGCCGACGCTGGAGCTGCTGCTTCCGCTGGCCAAGGCGTACGGTGTGGCCCTGGACGAACTGGTCGGCGCGCCACCCACCGGCGACCCGCGGATCCACCTGCGGCCGGTCGCCGCGCACGGGATGACCATGCTGCCGCTCACCCGGCGGCCCGGCGGCATCCAGGCGTACAAGCTGATCATCCCGGCCGGCGGCCGGGCCGAGCCCGAACCGAAGACCCACGAGGGGTACGAGTGGGTCTACGTGCTCAACGGGCGGCTGCGCCTGGTGCTCGGCGAGCACGACCTGGTGCTCGTCCCCGGCGAGGCGGCCGAGTTCGACACCCGCGTCCCGCACTGGTTCGGCCGCGCCGACGCCGACGGCGTGGAGTTCCTCAGCCTCTTCGGCAGCCAGGGCGAGCGGGCCCACCTGCGGGCCCGCCCCCGCGCCCGGGAGTGATCCCGCCCCGAAACGCCGGCCGGGGCGGCACGATCAGCGGGTGAGCTATGCCGACGTGCGCGGGCTGCGGATCTGGTACGAGGTGCGGGGCGCCGGCAAGCCGCTGGTCCTGTTGCACGGCTCCTACGGCTCGACCGGGACGTTCGCCCCGATCCGGTCCGCGCTGGCCGCCCGCCGGCGGCTGATCGCGGTCGACCTGCGGGGCCACGGCCGCACCGCCGGCGTGGACCGGCCCCTGCGGTACGAGTCGATGGCCGACGACGTGGCCGCGCTGCTGCGGCACCTCGACCTGCCCGAGGTCGACCTGCTCGGCTACTCGCTCGGCGGCGGCGTGGCCCTGCGTACCGCGATCCAGCATGCCGCGCTGGTCCGCCGCCTGGTCCTGGTCTCCACGCCGTTCCGGCGCGGCGGCTGGCACCCGCGGGTGCTGGCCGCGATGTCCACGCACGACGAACGCGCCGCCGAGCGGATGCGGGGCACCCCGCCGTTCGAGCGGTACGCGGAGGTCGCGCCCCGGCCGCAGGACTGGCCGGCGCTCTGGGCGCGCAGCGGTGAGCTGCTGCGCCGCGACTACGACTGGTCGGCCGAGGTGGCCGCGCTGCCGATGCCGGTGCTGCTGGTCTTCGCGGACGCCGACGCCATCCCGATGAGTCACGTGACCGAGTTCTTCGGCCTGCTCGGTGGCGGCCACCGGGACCCGGGCGACGACGGATCGGGCCGTCCCGCGTCCCGGTTGGCCGTGCTGCCCGGCCTGACCCACGACGAGGTGGTGGCGTCGCCCGCGCTGCCGGCGGCGGTGCTGCCGTTCCTCACGCACGTGGCGCGCGTGCCCGGCTGAGCACATCCCGTCGATCACGGCGTGAACCGGCTCGTCGCCGGACACCACTTCTGCCGAAACCGGCGGCCGGCATCGCGATCGGCCATCCGCAACGACGCCGCACCGGAATGAACGCCGGCCGACCGGCTGATGGTCGAGGGCTATCCTCGGAGGACAGGCCGTGGGTCAGCTGACGAGGTGGTCGATGCTGGAGGATCTGGCTGCGGATCGGCATGCGCAGGTGGACACCCGTCGCCGCAACCTCGGCGCGCTGCTCCGCCGGGTTCACCTGGGCGGCGCGGTCTCCCGCGTCGAGTTGGCCGACTGGCTGGGCGTCAACCGCAGCACGGTCATGGCGCTCACGGCGGACCTCGCGGCGGCCGGCCTGGTGCGGGAGGTGCCCGCCACGACGAGCGGTCGGGCGGGGCGTCCGTCGTTCGTGGTCCGCCCGGAATCGGCGGCCGTCCACGTCCTCGCCTTCGACATCGCGGTGGACCGGCTCGTGGCCGCCCGGGTCGACCTGGGCGGGACGGTCTCGGCCCGACTCGAGGCGACCCGGGCCCGCGCCGGGGCCGACCTCGACGCGGTGGTGTCCGTGCTCGCCGACTTCGGGCGGGCGCTGCACCACGACGCGCCGCCGACGTCGGTGTGCGTGGGCATCGGCGCGTCCTACTGCGGAATGATCCGGCCCGGGGACGGGATGGTGCGGTTCGGGCCGGACCTGGGGTGGGTGGACCAGGCGTTCGGCGCGGAACTGGCCCGCCGACTGGATCTCGGCCTGCCGGTGCTGGTCGGCAACGAGGCCCACCTGGGCGCGATGGCCGAGCACCGACGCGGCGCCGGCGTCGGCGCGCAGAACCTGATCTACCTGCACGGTGACGTCGGCGTGGGCGGCGGGATCATCGTCGGCGGGGACCTGCTCGACGGTGACGGCGGGTACGGTTCCGAGGTCGGGCACATGCTGGTCAACCCGTACCGGGGGCGGCCCTGTGGCTGCGGCTCGCGCGGGTGCCTGGAAGCCGAGGTGGGTGAGCGGGCGCTGCTCGACGAGGCCGGCCGCCCGGCCGACCACCGGGGGCGCGAGGCGGTGCGCGCCGTGGTCGCCGCCGCCGAGCAGGGGGATGCCGCCGCCCGCGAGGCGCTGCGGCGCATCGGTGACTGGCTGGGCATCGGCGTGGCGAATCTGATCAACCTGTTCAACCCCGGCGTGGTGATCTTCGGCGGGACGCTGCGCGAGGTGTTCCCGGGCACCGCGGCCCAGCAGGTCCGCAACCGTATCGCCGCCAACGTGCTCCCCGTCTCGCGCGACAAGGCCCACCTGCGCGTCTCCGCGCTGGGCTACGACGCCACCCTGATCGGCGCCGCCGAACTCGCCTTCACCCCGCTACTGACCAACCCCCTAGCCCTCCGCCCGTAACCTCTCACCCCACCCGTGCGTCGATCTTGCAGAAGCGGCCCGGGCGGAAGGGGCGTATCGGGCCTTCGAGGGGCCGCAACTGCAAGATCAACGAGGAGGGGGAGGGCGGGGTCAGGGGTTCAGGCGACGGGTGAGCCAGGGGAGCAGGGCGTCGGCCTGGAGTCGCTGGAACGCCCGTACGGTCGGGATGCCGGGCGGCGGCGGTTGACGGGCGCCGTCGAGGAAGAAGCCGGTGAGCCCGGCCAGCACCCCGGTCAGATCGGCCGGGTCGACAGGCGCGGTGAGCGGCCGGGAGGCCAGCAGGGCGTCCGGGTCGTGGCCGCCGTACACCTGCACGTTGACGACGGTGAGCAGGGTGTCGAGCCAGGCCGGCCCGCGACAGGCCCAGGGCCAGTCGACCACGGTGACCCGGCCGTCCGGGCCGAGCAGCAGGTTGTCGGCGCGGACGTCGAGGTGGCAGAGCGTGTCGCCGGTCAGCGCGGCGAGGCCGCGGTCGGCGGCGGCGCACAGCTCGGCCAGGTGGTCGCGGGCCCACGGGTCGAGATCGGCGGGCGGATCGTCGGCGAGGCGTCGCCAGCCGGCGAAGTCGTGGCCGAGCGCCTCGGCCGCGGTGGTGGTCGCGACCGTGGGGGCCGGGGTGAGCGTCGCGGCCATCGTCTCCAGCGTGGACAGCACGGCGGCCAGCTCGCCGTCGTCCCACGGGGTGACCGGGTGCCGGCCCTCGACGTCGGCGTAGACCAGCGCGATCCACTCGCCGTCGTCGTGGCTGCCGAGCAGCCGGGGCGTCGGCGCGGCCGGCGGCAGCGCGGCGGCGATCCGGGCCTCCGCGCGGTGCATGGTCGGCGTGTGCTGGTTCTGCGCGGGGCTGACCGCCTTGACGAAGGCCCGTCCGCCGCGGGCGGTGCGGACCCGGTCGGCGGTGCCGGGGGAGAAGCCGCCCGGCTGCGACTCCGCCGCCACCACCCGGTCGTCGAGGACGGTCTCGACCGCGGCGCGTACGTGGGCCGGCAGCTCGTGCCAGTGGAGTCGGGTCTTCGTCAGGCTGCTCACCCGGTCCACCGTGCGCGCCGTCCCCTCGCCGGGCAACCGAGTTAGCCGGGGCGTTCGCTCGACGTCGAGCTGTCAAGCGGGGCCCCGCCTCCACCGGACGCGTCAA
Organism: Micromonospora sp. NPDC051141; assembly: GCF_044455765.1. Taxonomy (NCBI): domain Bacteria; kingdom Bacillati; phylum Actinomycetota; class Actinomycetes; order Micromonosporales; family Micromonosporaceae; genus Micromonospora; species Micromonospora sp. NPDC051141. The sequence goes on along the minus strand of NZ_JBITFD010000011.1, from coordinate 61,523 downwards.
CCGGGGGCCCGGCCTTTCACCGCGCGTAGCGCAGCACCACGATGCCGCTGTCGAACGGGCGGGTGGCGGTGAGCGTGAACCGCCTCGGGTCGAAGCCGCGGTCGACCAGCGGGATGCCGCTGCCGGCCACCACCGGGTTGAGCTTGACCACCAGCTCGTCGATCTCGTCGAGGAGTTGGCCGGCGAGGTTGCCGCCGCCGCAGAGCCAGATGTCGCCGCCGGGGCGCGTCCTCAGCTCGCGGACGAACGCCGCCGGCTCGTCGGTCACCACCGAGACGTCCGGATGGTCGGCCGGGTCCAGGGAACGGCTGAAGACGTACTGCTCCAGGTGGGCGTAGGGGCTGGTGACGCCGACCGTCAGGGCCGGCTCGTAGGTGGCGCGACCCATCAGCACGGTGTCGAAGCGGCCGGTGGGTGGCGACGGGACGCCGAGCTGGGCGTGGGCGAACGTGGGCAGCGTCTGCGGCCAGTCGGACACCAGGTAGGGGGCCACGTCCGGCTCCAGCGGGAGGAAGTCGAACGACCCGTCGGGGGCGGCGATGAAGCCGTCGAGCGTGCTGGCGACGAAGTAGACGAGCGTGCGCAAACCGACTCCGATGTCCGGGGTAACCACGACGGCCGTCGTGGTTCGGCGACGAATGTACAACACCTGTCGTGGTTGTTGCTAGGGTGTCCGCGTGGCCAGGAACCCGGAACGCCGTACCCTGCTCGCCGACGCCGGCCTGCGGATCCTCGCCGCCGCCGGCGCGCGGGGGCTGACCCACCGGGCGGTCGACGCCGAGGCGGGCGTGCCCACCGGCACGACCTCCAACTACTTCCGGTCCCGGTCGGCGCTGCTCGCCGGCCTGGCCGAACGGATCTTCGACCGGATGGCGCCCGATCCGGCGGTGGTGGCCGACCTGGGCCGCCGGGAGCCGTCGCTCGCGCTGGTCACCGACTACCTGCGTGACATCGTCGCCCGCACCACCCGCGAGCCCGACCTCACCCGGGCGCTGTGGGAGCTGCGGCTGGAGGCCGGCCGCCGTCCCGAACTGCGGGCCGCGCTCGGCGACGTGCTCCGCCGGGGGTACGCCGACGACGTCGCGTTCCACGTCGCCGCCGGCCTGCCCGGCGGGGCGTACGAGATCGCGCTGCTGCACTACGCGGTCGACGGGCTCCTGCTCGACCTGCTCACCACCTCGATCGACGCCGGGTTCGACCCCGATCAGGTGGTCTCCACCCTGGTCTCCCGTCTGGTCGGTGGCGCGACCCTCGCCCCCTGAGACCGGCCCTCGACCGGGTTACCCCGGCGTGCGCAGCGGGAACGCTGGCCCGGACGCCACGGATCCGGACGCCACGGATCTGGACGCCACGGAAAGGAGCGTCGGATGACCGGAGGCACCGGACTGACCATCGGCGTGCTCGGCTCGTACGGCGGACGCAACCTCGGCGACGAGGCGATCCTCACGGGTCTCCTGGCCGACCTGCGCCAGCACGAGCCGGACGCGCGGATCATCGTGTTCTCCCGCAACCCGGCGCACACCGCGCTGGCCCACCCCGACGTCGAGGCGGTGCCGTGGGAGGGCGTCAGCCGGGTCGACTCGTCCCAGGTGCTCAACCAGCTCGACCTGCTCGTCCTGGGCGGCGGTGGAATCCTCTACGACAAGGAGGCCCGGCGCTACCTGCGGGTGGTCCGGGTCGCCCAGGAGCGGGGCCTGCCGCTGCTCACGTACGCGGTCGGCGTCGGCCCGCTCACCGACGGGGTGGACACCGGCATGGTCCGCGAGACGCTGGCACAGGCCGTCGAGGTGACCGTCCGGGACCAGGAGTCGCGGATGGTGCTGGAGGAGGCCGGCCTGGTCAACCCGATCACCGTCACCGGCGACCCGGCGTTCCTGCTCACCCCCGAGGAGTTCCCCGCGCAGTGGCTGCGCGAGGAGGGCGTGCCGGCCGGTTCGCGACTGGTCGGGCTGAGCGTGCGCGAGCCGGGCCGGGCCGCGGAACGCCTCGACGTGGACGGCTACCACCGGCTGCTCGCCCAGATCGGCGACTTCCTGGTGCACCGCATCGACGCGCACGTGCTCTTCGTCCCGATGGAACGCGACGACATCCGGCACTCGCACGGTGTGCTGTCGCACATGATCGCCGCGGACCGGGGCCGGATCCTGCACGGCGACTACCGTCCGGCGCAGATCCTCGGCCTGATGCGCCACTTCGACCTGGCGGTCGGCATGCGGCTGCACTTCCTGATCTTCGCCGCCATGATGAACACGCCGTTCCTGCCGCTGCCGTACGCCGGCAAGGTCTTCGACCTGGCCCAGCGGCTCGGCGTGCCGGCGCTGCGCGGCATGGAGCGGGAGGTGGAGGGCCCGCTGCTGGCCGAGGTGGACCGGTTGTGGGACGAGCGGGCGGCCCGCGCCGACGAGACCGCCCGCCGGGTGGCCGAGGTCTGCGAGCAGGCGCGCGGCACCTCGCAGGTGACCCGCAGCGTGCTGGACAGCATCCGGGCCCGCGCGCTGACCCCGGTGGCCTGAGCCGGCGCGCTCAGACCGCCGGGCCGCGCCAGGTGTAGACCCAGTCGTGCTCCGGCCGGTCGTCCGACTCCAACTCGTAGATCTGCGCCTCCGCCAGCCCACCCGCCCCGAGGTGGTGGTGGGTCAGCGGCGGACGGCCGTTGCTGTCCAGCTCGACCGTGACGGTCTCGCCGTCGGCCGCGCCGCCGACCAGGGGAATGTGCACCGTGGAAGCCATGCGCCCATCCTGCCCCGGCCGGCGCGCACGCGCAGCGGATAGCGGGGCAGCGGGCGGCCGGTCCGGCGACTAGGGTCCGGACATGGCGACCCCGACGATCGACCCGACACTCGGTCCGGTCCTCGCCCGCACGGGCGACGAACGGGCGATCCTCGACGCGTTCCTCGACTTCCACCGCGCCACCGTGCTGCGCAAGGCGCGCGGCCTCGCCGACACCGATGCCGGCCGACGGCTGGTGCCCTCGCTGACCACGCTGGCCGGGCTGCTCAAGCACCTCGCCCTGGTCGAGGGAAACTGGTTCGCCCGGCTGTTCGCGCCGGAGCCGGGCGACGTCCACCTCACCTCCCAGGCCGACGCCGACGCCAGCTTCACGCTCGGCCCCGACGACACGGTCGAGGCGCTCGCCGCTGCCTACGAGACGGCCTGCGCCCGGTCCCGCGCCGTCGCCGCCCGCTTCGACCTCGACCACGTGGTGCCGCATCCCCAGCTCGGCGAGGTGTCGCTGCGGTGGGTGCTGGTGCACCTGATCGAGGAGACCGCCCGGCACGCCGGGCACGCCGACATCCTGCGCGAGCTGACCGACGGCGAGACCGGCGCGATCTGAGCGTCGGAGCGGCCTCGTCGCGGTCCAGCGGCACGCTCCGGGCGCGGCGGCACCCGTCGGGGCCGCCGGCTCGCCGGTGTCACTCGCGGGCAGCAGCCCGCCGGTGTCACTCACGGGCAGCAGCCTGTCGGCGTCACTCGCGGGGCAACAGCCCGTCGGTGTCACTCGCGGGGCAGCAAGCCGTCCGGATACTCCATCCCGTCGTGGGTGCACGCGGCGGCGGCGACCCGGGTCGCGTAGCGGGCCGCGTCGAGCGGGTCGGCACCCCGCAACCGGGCCGCGATCAGGCCGGCGGCGAAGGCGTCCCCGGCGCCGTTGGTGTCCACCACCGACGCCGGCGGGGTGGCGGCGGGCACGCGCGCCGGCGGCGCGCCCGGGGTGTGCAGGGTCGCGCCGGCCGCCCCGCCGGTGACCAGCACCGTGCGCGGCGCCAGCCCGGCCGCCGCCTTACCGGCCCGCTCGCCCAGCTTCACGTCGCTGACGAACACCAGCCCGGCGGCCTCGGCGAACGGCCGGTGGTAGTCGTTCTCGCCGTCCCAGTCGTGCAGATCGGTGGAGAGGGACGCGGCACCACGCAGCGTCGGCAGCGCGTCCCGCGCCCAATCCATGATCGACACGTGCGTGTGGGCGGCCCCGGCGACCAGCGCGGCCAGCTCCGCCTCGGCGAACGGCGCCGCCGGGCCGGACCACGGGCGCGGGTCGTACAGCGACATCCGCCGGCCGGCCGGGTCGACCAGGTTCACCGACCGGCGGGTGCCGGCCGGCGCGTCCACCAGCACGGTCCGCACCGAGGTACGCGCCAGCGCCGCCCGCACCACGTCGCCGGCCGGATCGGCGCCCAGCACGTCGACGAGCGTCACCCGTAGGCCGAGCGCGTGCGCGGCCAGCGCCACCCCGGCCCCGGTGTTGCCGATCCGCAGCTCGACCGGGGGCACGGTCAGCGAGTCGGCGGCGGGCAGGGGCAGCGCGGGCACCTGGGCGCGTACGTCCACGCCCAGCCCGCCGATCACGAGGAGGTCGGCCATGGCGCCGACGATATCCGCGGTCGAGCCGCCTATCCTGGCCCCGGACGTCGCGAGGGGGAGAGCGTGCTGGTCATCCACGGGCTGTGGCTGCCCGGCGCGGGGCTCGCCCTCTGGGCCGAGGACGGCACGCGGCCGGCCGCCGCGCCGCGCCGGTCCGGCCGTGCGCCCCGGGAACGGCCGCACCCGTTCGCCGCCGACCACGCCACGCTGGCCGCCGCGCTCGACCCGCTGCCGGGTGAGCCGATCTCCGTGCTGCTCGGCCTGCCCACCCGCGCCGGCTCGCCGGTGGACTCGCCGGAACTGGTCCGGGCCGCCGTCGGGGACCCGGTCCGTGGCCAGGTCACCCGCGCCGGTTGGCGGGTCCCCGCGCTGGCGTACGCCCCGGACGACGCGTACGCGCTGCTGCGCGCGCCCCGGCCGGACCCGGTCGGGGCCAGCCTGCGCCACCTGGCCGAGCTGGCCGACTTCGCCGCCGACCTGGTCACCCGTGGCCGCCTGCTCCCCACCGTGCTCGCACTCAAGGAGGAGCCCCCGTTTAACGCCTCCGGTAGAGAAGGGGCCCCCTCTCACCACCCGGCGCGAGCCCGGCGTCGGCTCCGGGCGGTGGCGGAGGCCGACGTGGCGACCGCGCTGGCGCTCTGGCGGCCACTGCTCACCGGCACGGACGCGGGCTGGTCCCGTGACCTGGCGCTGGCCCTGCCCCCGGCGGCCCGCGCCGCCCAGGAGTGGCAGCAGGCGCCGTCGGGTGCGGCTGTCGTCGCCCCGACAACGACAACCGCACCCACACCGCCGGCCGCTGCCGCGCGTCCGCGCGGGACGGCCGGGCGGGCGGCGGGCGTGGGAGCGGGCGAGCTGGTGGCGGATGCGCTGGACGCGCTCGTCGACGCCGCCGCCCGGGCGGCCCTGGCCGACACCCGGCTGCACCGGGGCATGCGACCCGGCGGTCCGGTGCCGCGCTGGCTGGCCGCGCTCACCGGCCCGGAGCGCGCCTTCACCACCGAACCGGCCGCGTTGGCGACGCTGCGGCGCGAGTTGGACGCCTGGCAGCGCGACGCCGCCGGCGGCGCGGTACGGGCCACGTTCCGCCTGGTCGAGCCGGCCGTCGACCCGGCCGCCGAACTGGTCGAGGGTGGCGCGTGGCAGGTGGAGTTCGGTCTGCACCCGACCGACGAGCCGGGGCTGGTGGTCGACGCCGGGCACATCTGGCAGCGGCCCGCGCCCGCGCTCGTCGCGCGCGGCATCGACCCGCAGGAGACGCTGCTGGCGGAGTTGGGTCGGGCCAGCCGGCTCTGGCCGGAGGTGGACGCGGCGCTGCGTACCGCCGCGCCGGAGGGGATGGAGCTGGACGCCGAGGGCGCGCACCGGTTCCTGCGTGAGGGAGCGCCGGTGCTGCACGCGGCCGGCTTCGGGGTCCTGCTGCCGTCCTGGTGGCGGCGTTCCTCGTCCCGCCTCGGCGCCCGGCTGCGGGCGCGCAGCCGCACCGCGCCGGGCGCGGTCGCCACCGCCGCCGGCACGCTGGGGATGGACGCGCTCGTCGACTACCGCTGGGAGGTGGCGCTCGGCGACCAGCCGCTGACCGCCGAGGAGTTGGCCTCGCTGGCCGACCTGAAGTCGCCGCTGGTCCGGCTGCGCGGTCGCTGGGTCGAGCTGGACCCGCAGCGGCTGGAGGCCGGGCTGCGCCTGCTGCGGTCCTCCGGCGAGCTGACCGTGGCGGACCTGCTGCGGATGGGGCTCTCCGGCGAGGAGAGCGGTGGCGAGCTGCCGGTGCTGGACGTGGTCGCCGACGGGGCACTCGGCGAACTGCTGGCCGGCGAGGCGGAGCGGCGGCTCACCCCGGCCGACCCGCCACCGGGCTTCGTCGGGACGCTGCGGCCGTACCAGCGGCGCGGCCTGGCCTGGCTGACCTTCCTCCAGTCGCTGGGGCTGGGCGGGATCCTCGCCGACGACATGGGGCTGGGCAAGACGGTGCAGTTGCTCGCGTTGCTCGCCGGCGACCCGCCGCAGACCGGCCCGACGCTGCTGGTCTGCCCGATGTCGCTGGTCGGCAACTGGCAGCGGGAGGCCGCGACGTTCGCGCCCGACCTGCGCGTGCACGTGCACCACGGCGCGGAGCGGGCCCGGGGCGAGGAGTTCGGCGTCGCCGTGCAGGAGGCGGACCTGGTGCTCACCACCTACTCGGTGGCCGCCCGGGACGCGTTCGACCTGGCCGGCGTGGACTGGCACCGGGTGGTGGTGGACGAGGCACAGGCGATCAAGAACGCCGCGACCCGGCAGGCCGAGGCGGTCCGCGCGCTGCCCGCGCGGCACCGGGTCGCAGTCACCGGTACGCCTGTCGAGAACCGGCTCGCCGACCTCTGGTCGATCATGCAGTTCGCCAATCCGGGGCTGCTCGGCCCGGCCGCGACGTTCCGCAAGCGGTTCGCCGAGCCGATCGAGCGGCACGGCGACGCCGAGGTGGCCGAGCGGCTGCGTCGCGTCACCGGCCCGTTCGTGCTGCGGCGGCTCAAGACCGATCCGTCGATCATCAGTGACCTGCCGGAGAAGCTGGAGATGGAGGTGCTCTGCAACCTCACCGCCGAGCAGGCCGCGCTCTACCGGGCCGTGGTCGACGACATGCTGGCGAAGATCGAGTCCAGTGACGGGATCGAGCGCCGAGGGCTGGTGCTGGCCACCATGACCCGGCTCAAGCAGGTCTGCAACCATCCTGCCCAGTTGCTGCACGACGGCTCCGCGCTGGCCGGCCGGTCCGGCAAGCTGGAACGGCTCGACGAGATCGTCGACGAGGTGCTCGCGGCGGAGGAGAGGGCGCTGCTCTTCACCCAGTACGCCGAGTTCGGTGGGATGCTGCGCGGGCACCTGTCGGCGCGTACCGGCCGGGAGGTGCTGTTCCTGCACGGCGGTGTCGGCAAGGCCGAGCGGGACGCCATGGTCACCCGGTTCCAGTCGCCGGACGGCCCGCCGCTGTTCGTGCTCTCGCTCAAGGCCGGCGGCACCGGGCTCACGCTGACCGCCGCCAACCACGTGGTGCACGTGGACCGCTGGTGGAACCCGGCGGTCGAGGACCAGGCCACCGACCGGGCGTTCCGCATCGGCCAGCGTCGCCGCGTGCAGGTACGCAAGTTCGTCTGCGCCGGCACCGTGGAGGAGAAGGTGGCCGCGATGATCGCCGACAAGCGGAACCTGGCCCGGTCGGTGGTGGGCAGCGGCGAGCAGTGGGTCACCGAGTTGTCCACCGAGACGCTGCGGGAGCTGTTCACGCTGGAGGCCGGGGCGGTGGTCGAGTGAGCACCGGTCCCCGCTTCGACGAGTACGGGCCGCCGCTGCGGGTCGAGGGTGGGCTGCGCGCACGCAGCACCCGGGGCGCGATCGGGCGTTCCTGGTGGTCGCGGCGGTTTCTGGAGGTGCTGGAGTCGTTCGCGCTCGGCTCCCGGCTCACCCGGGGTCGGGCGTACGCGCGCCGGGGGCAGGTGCTCCGGCTGGACGTCGCGCCCGGACTCGTCACCGCCGAGGTGCAGGGGTCGCGGCCGGCTCCGTACCCGGTGCGGATCGGGCTGTCCGCGTACCCGGAGGAGGTGTGGCGTCGGATCGAGGCGGAGCTGGCCGGTCAGGCGTTCTTCAGCGCCCGGCTGCTCGCCGGTGACCTGCCGGCGGAGCTGGAGGAGGTGTTCGCCGCGGCGGGCGCGCCGCTGTTCCCGGCCGAGGTGGGCGAGCTGGCGCAGCGCTGTGGCTGCCCCGACTTCGCGGTGCCGTGCAAGCATCTGGCGGCCACGTTCTACCTGCTCGCCGAGGCGTTCGACGCGGACCCGTTCCGGCTGCTGCACTGGCGCGGCCGATCCCGGGCCGACCTGCTGGACCGGCTGCGGACGCTACGCGGTGTCCGGCCCGGCGGCTCGGCGGCGTCGGCGAACCCGCCGTCCGGCACGGCGATATCGTCGTCGGCCGGGCCGGTGGACCAACCGGTCGGGACGGCAGTGGCGTCGTCGGCCGGGTCGGTGGAGCAATCGGTCGGGACGGCAGTGGCGTCGACGGCCGGGTCGGTGGACCAGCCGGCTGGGGCGGCGTCGTCGGTGACCGGCGCCGGGCGGGTGCTGGCCGGGTTGACGCCGATCGAGCCGGCGGCGGAGCTGGACCGGTTCTGGCTCTCCCCGGTGGCGCTGCCCGATTGTCCGCCCACCCTGGACACCGGCCCGGAGCTGCTGCTGCGGCAGCTCGGCCCACCCGGCGCCGAGATCGGTGGGCCGGGCCTGGTCGAGCGGCTGCGCCGCGCGTACCGGGAGTTCCGCGGACCGACCGGTTGAGCGGGTGCCCCACCTCCACCCGAGGCGTTGAGCGGAGGCCCGCCCCTGCGCTCACCGCAGGCGGTGGCGGAAGCGCCACATCAGGGCGGCGTTGGCGACCAGCACCGTGGCGCAGATCGCCCCGGCCAACCGCCCGGCCAGCACGGTCATCGCCGGCAGCGAGGCCCACAGCGTGATCGTCAACAGCATCAGGTACCGGCCCCGGCGACCCCTGATCCGGTTGTCCAACCGGGCGAAGAACCGCGGATCGCTCTCCCGCAGTTGACGGGTGATCTGTTCGAACCTGCGCTGATCCTCTTGGCTGAGCATGGCGATGCCTTCCCCTCACGGCTTCAGCGGTTCGGCGGCTTACCCGGATTCCCCGCCCGTCACGCCCCCTGCCCCTGCTCGTTTCCCTCCACCCCTCCACCCCTCCACCCCTCCACCCCTCCACCCCCTCCGCCCCTCGACAACGAGCGCCCGGTTTCACGGAAAGAGTGGCCATCCGAGGCGGAATGGCCACTCTTTCCGTGAATCTGCGCGGGGAGGGTGGGGGAGGGAGGCGCGGCGGGACGGGGCGGGCGGGGCGGGGGAGAGGGGTAGGGGAGGCTTAGCGGCGCCTTAAGTTTGCCTGTGGGGGTGAACGGGGGGTGAGGGCCCGATGGCGGGCGAAACCTCGCGTCGGGGTGGTTGGCGGGTGAGTCGGCCCTGCTCCGGGGGGTGCCGGGGGGAGGGGTCGACGTCGGGTGGCCCGCGCCGGGCCTGAGCACCGTCTTAAGTGCGCTCAGGAGCCGCTCCGGGCCGCCTTGAGCAGCCGGTCCGGCCTGGCTACTTTCCCGTAGCAACTCTCCGGCAACCGTCGCCGCCCCTCCCACCCAACCCCCGGGTGGCAGGCGTGCCGGCGCTCGAAGAAAACGGGATAGCTACATGGCCGACCTGAACGTGCCACCGCGTCGACCTCGGGACGACCGCGGCTGGGACGGATACCAGCACCCCCATCCGGACGGGTACCGCGACCTGGGCGCCACCGCCCCGTACGCCGGCGGTCACCCCGCCCCGGCGCCGCAGCCCGCCCCGGGCCCCCAGTGGGTCGGACCGAACGGCTTCGCCCCGGCCGGCCACGCGCCCGGCGCGGGTCACCCCCAGCCGCACCCCGGCTACGCCCAGCCCGCCGGTGGGTACCCGCCGCCGGCCGGCCCGGGACTGCCCAACCTGGACGACGACTCCGACGACGCCCCGAGTCGGGGCCGGCGTCGTGCCCTCGCCACGCTCGGCGGCGCGGCGGTGGTCGCCGGCGGCGCGGCCTTCGCGCTCTCCCCGCAGTTGCGCGGCATCTTCTCCGACAGCCCGGCTGCCGGTGACGCCACCGGCACGGTGACCACGGACGGCACCCAGGCGCGGCCCAGCGGCCAGCAGCCCAGCACGGTGCGGACCTACACCGAGCAGAACGAGAGCTACATGGGCTCCCGGGCGGGCGCGGCGCTCAAGCGCAACGCCCCGACCGGCGGCCGGATCTTCGGCAGCCCGGCCGCCGCCGCTGCGGCGACCCAGGTGACCGTGAAGACGGTGCTCGCCAAGGACCCGATCCGCCACCTGCTGAGCCGGACCACGTTCGGCCCGACGCCGACGATGATGGCCGAGGTCAAGAAGCTCGGCATCGACAACTGGCTGCGCCGGCAGTTGGAGCCGGAGAAGATCGCCCCGACCAAGGGTGAGCTGAAGCTGGCCGAGCTGCCCTCATTGAAGCTCAGCCCGACCCAGCTCCGCGAGCAGCGCGACCAGCTCAACGAGCGCGGCGTCGACCCGGCCCGGGAGACGGTGGACGCCACCATCGCCCGGCAGATCTGGTCCGACCGCCAGCTCTTCGAGGTGATGGTCGACTTCTGGAACGACTTCCTGCACGTGGCCGCCGACTTCGACGGCGGCGAGACGTACCGCAACTCGTTCGACAAGGACGTCATCCGCAAGTACGCGCTGGGCAGCTACCCGGACATGCTGGTCGCCGCGAACAAGCACCCCGCGCTGCTGCTCTACCTGAACCAGGTCGACTCGCGCAAGGACGCGATCAACGAGAACCTGGCCCGGGAGAACCTGGAGCTGTACTCGGTCGGCGTCGACGGCGGCTACACCGAGAAGGACGTGCGGCAGGCCGCCATGCTCCAGACCGGCCGGGGCGTCGCGGACGGCAAGTACATGTTCTTCGGCGACCGGCACTACGTCGGCAAGGTGAAGATCCTCGGGTTCAGCCACGCCAACAACTCGAACGACCCGAAGGTCGCCGACAAGGTGATCGACTCGTACATCAGGTACATCGCGCTGCACCCGTCGACCGCGAAGTACGTGGCCCAGAACCTGGCCACCCGGTTCGTCTCCGACACGCCGCCGAAGTCGATCGTGGACCGGCTGGCGAAGGCGTACACCACCAACAAGGGCAACATCCGGCCGGTGCTGGCGACGCTCTTCAGCTCGTCGGAGTTCTGGGCCGCGGTCGGCCAGAAGGTCCGCCGCCCGATGGAGTACCTGGTCGCCACGTACCGGTCGCTGGGCGTGGGCCCGGACGCGACCGCCGGGTTCGAGGGCGACCAGCGGCGTACGCCGTTCGCCCAGGGCCTGCGGCAGATCCAGGACAAGATGCGCGAGCTGGGCCAGTACCCGATGGGCAAGCCCACCCCGGACGGCTACGCCGACGTCTACCTGGCCTGGACCTCGGCCGGCACCATGGTCGACGGCTGGAACGAGGCCGGCGACCTGCTCGGCGGCTATCGCAAGCAGTTCACCTACGTGAAGCCGGAGAAGCTGGTGGCGAAGCCGCCGACGACCGCCGGGGCGTACGTGGACGCGTTGGCGCAGAAGCTCGTGCACCAGAAGCTGAGCGCCAAGGAGAAGAAGCTCGTGCTCGCCGTGGCCGGGGTGTCCGAGGGCGCCAAGGTCGACGCCACCTTCAACGGGGCCATCGCCGCGGTCGCGCGGACGATCCTCGCGTCCCCCCAGCACCACCTCCGGTGAGGCATTCGATGGAGATGACCGTGAACCCGTACCCCCTGCACCCCGAATGCCCCGACGTGCGGCGACTGGCCGACAACCCGACCGAGGCGCTGCTGCGCGCCGAGGCGGACATCGTCGCGGCCGAGAACGCGGCCGAGGCCGACCGGTACCGCCGGTTGGAGGAGGTCGAGGAGGCCCAGCAGGACGGCCGGGGCGTCACCCGGCGTACCTTCGTGGCCGGCGCGGCGGCCACCGCGACCGCGCTGGCGACCGCGCAGTTCGTGACCACCTCGGCGTCGTTCGCGGCGACCAAGACCGGCACGCTGATCCACGTCTTCCTCTACGGCGGGCTGGACGGCCTGAGCCTGGTCGCTCCGGCGAACGACCCGGTGCTCGGCAAGTCCCGTCCCGACCTGCTGCTCGGCAACGACTCGCTGGCCCTGGCCCGCGGCTTCAAGCTGACCAGCGCGTTCGCCCCGCTGGAGAAGTGGCTCAAGGCCGGCCAGCTCGGCTTCGTGCCGGCCGTGTCGGACCCGCGGCTGTCCCGCAGCCACTTCCAGGCCGCCGACGCCTGCAACCTGGGCGGCCTGCCCGGCGAGACCGGCGGCCGGGGCTGGCTGGACAGCCTGGTCGACACGCTCGGCAAGGGCACCGCGTTCCGCAGCGTCGGGATCGGCAGCACGCTGCCCCGCTCGCTTGTCGGCGTGAACGGCGCGATCTCCCTCAACAACGTCGGTGAGCTGCGGCTCAACGGCGACGACAAGTACCGCGCGGCCACCGAGAAGGCGATCCGCGGCCTGTTCACCGGCATCAACCACCCGGTGGAGGAGGCGGTCATCGAGGGCATGGGCGCGCTGTCCACCGCCCAGAAGCTCGCCGCCAAGCCGTACGCCGCCGCGGCCGGCGTCAAGTACGAGGGCGTCGGGAACGCGTTCCAGCAGCTCGCCCAGCTCATCAAGGGCGGGGCGAACGTGCGGGTGGCGACCGTCGGCATGGGCGGCTACGACACCCACGAGAACCAGGGCACCAGCGAGGGCGGCCAGCTCTGGCGGCGGCTCAACGAGCTGGCCAACGCCATGGCCGCGTTCTTCACCGACCTGGGCGACAAGGCCGCGGACGTGACGGTCATGGTGTCCAGCGAGTTCGGCCGGCGGGTCGCCTCGAACAGCGGCGGCACCGACCACGGGCACGGCGGCGTGGTCACCGTGCTGTCCGGGCGCAAGCTCGCCGGCTCGCTGCTGGGCATCTGGAACGGCCTGGACAAGTTGGACAGCGGCGACGTGCCGGAGTACAACAACATGTTCAACGTCTACGGGTCGGTGGCGCAGGGCCGCTTCGGCCTGACCGCCGCCCAGGTGGACAAGGTCTTCCCCCGGCAGAAGTTCACCCCGATCAAGATGTACGCGTGACGTATCAGCACACCGACGCCGCCGGCCGTCGTACCGGGCACTCCGCCCCGTACGGCGGCCGTCCGGCTGCTCCCGTGCCGCCGGGCCGGCCGCGTCGCGGGCCCGGCGGCCGGCGGGCGCTGGCGGCGGCGTTCTGGCTCGGTCTGGTCCTCGCGGTCCTGCCGTGGTGGCTGGCCACCCCGGCCGGCTCGCTGGCCGACACCGCCGACCTGCTCACCGCCGGTGGCCGGATCACCGGCCTGATCGCCGGTTACCTGCTGCTGGTGCAGGTGCTGGCGATGAGCCGGCTCGGCGTGCTGGAACGGGCGCTGGGCGGCGAGCGGATCTCCCGCCTGCACCGGGACCTCGGCGCGACGCTGCTGGTGGCGATGCTCACGCACACCGCGCTGCTGCTGGTGGGCTACGCCCGGCAGGAGCGCAACTCCGTGTTCGGCGAGGTCGGCGCGCTGCTCACCGACTACGAGGACATGCTCTCCGCGTTCGTGGCCGCCGGGATCATGGTGGTGGTCGGGTTCACCGCGGTCCGTGGCATCCGCCGCCGGCTGCCCTACGAACTCTGGTACGCGCTGCACCTGACCAGCTATCTCACCCTGCTGCTCGGCTACGCGCACCAGTTCAGCAACGGCGCCCAGCTCTACGAGCCGGGGCCGGTGCGCACCGGCTGGATCGCCGCGTACCTGCTGGTGGTGGCCGCGTTGCTGTGGGGCCGGCTCATCGCGCCGCTGGTGTTCAACCTGCGGCACAAGCTGCGGGTGGCCGACGTGGTGGCGGAGAGCCCGGACACCGTCTCGGTCTATCTGACCGGGCAGCGGCTCAACCAGATCGACATGCTCGGCGGCCAGTACTTCCGTTGGCGGTTCCTCAACCCCGGCGGCTGGTGGCAGTCGCACCCGTTCTCGGTCTCGGCGGCGGCGAACGGCCGCTGGCTGCGGCTCACCGTGAAGGTGGTCGGCGGGCACACCGCCGACCTGCGCGACCTCACTCCGGGCACCCGGGTGTGGGCGGAGGGCCCGTCCGGCACGTTCACCGCCGCGCACCGCACCCGGGAGCGGGCGCTGCTCATCGCCGGCGGCAGTGGCATCGCGCCGCTGCGGGCCATGCTGGAGGAGCTGCCGCCCGGCGCGGCGCTGATCTACCGCGCCCGTACCCCGGCCGACGTGCTGCTGCACCGGGAGCTGGACTGGCTGGCCCAGGCCCGGCAGACCTCGGTCTGGTACGTCATCGGCCGCCGCGACGACCCCGGCCCGCGCCAGGTGATGAACCCCGAGGGGCTGCGCCGGCTGGTGCCGGACCTGACCCGCCGCGACGTCTACCTGTGCGGGCCGGGCGGCCTGGTCGACGAGACCGTGCGGGCGTTGCGGGCGGCCGGCGTGCCCCGCCGCCAGATCCACCTCACCGCGTTCGAGCTGTAGGAAGGCACCCACCATGCGTCGCGCGCTGATCGCGATCACCGGACTGGCCGCCGGCACCACCGCGCTCGTGGTCCTCAAGGGCGGTCCCGGCGCCGGGCAGGCCACCGCCGGGGACGTGCCGGTTGCGTCGGCTCCGGTCGCTCCGGGCGGCTCGCCCGCGCCCGACGCCCCGCCACCCACCGCGGCCGGCGTGACGCCGTCGGCGCCGCCCAGCGCCTCGGCGAAGCCGAGCGCGAAGCCCTCCGCCGACCGGACCCCGGCGACCCGGACCAGCACCCGCACCCGGACCGCCCCGGCCGCGCCGGAGACGACCACGAAGGCGCCGAAGCCGACCACGCGGACGGTCACTGGGCCGACCGTCACCTACCGGTACGGGTCGCTGCGGGTGCAGATCACGCTGAGCGGCAGCCGCATCGTCGACGCGACCGGGCTGGACATGCCGGTCGGCGGCCAGGAGGGGCAGCGCGCCGACGACGTGCAGGCCCGCTACAGCGGCAGCTCCGGCGAGGTGGTGGCGAAGCAGAGCGCCAACCTGAACACCGTCTCCGGCGCCACGTACACCAGCACCGCGTACAAGCAGTCGTTGCAGTCCGCCCTCGACAAGGCGTGACGCGGTTGGCCGCCGCCGACCGGCCCGGCCTGCGTCGGGTCGAGCAGATCATGGGTACGGCGATCAGCCTCGACCTGGCCGACGACCTGCCCGCCGCCACGTCGCACGAGTTGGCCGAGCGCACCTTCGACTGGCTGCGCGAGGTGGACGCCCGGTTCAGCACGTACCGGGACGACAGCGAGGTGTGCCGGCTGGACCGGGGCGAGCTGCGGGCGGTCGACGCCTCCGAGGACCTGCGGGCGGTGCTGGCGCGCTGCGCCGACCTGTGGACGGCCACGGACGGCTTCTTCGACGCGTACGCCACCGGGCGGCTGGACCCGTCCGGCTACGTGAAGGGGTGGGCGACGCAGGTCGCCTCGGACCGGCTGGTGGCGGCCGGCGCCCCGAACCACTGCGTGAACGCGGGCGGCGACGTCCGGGTCCGGGGGCACGGCCCGACCGGCGAGCCGTGGCGGATCGGGGTGCGGCATCCGTGGGACCCGGCGGCCACCTGCCTGGTGCTGACCGGCACCGACCTGGCGGTCGCCACCAGCGGTGTCTACGAGCGCGGCCACCACGTGGTCGACCCGCGCCGGGGCACGCCGGCGGGGGGCCTGCGCTCGGTCACCGTGGTCGGCCCGGACCTGGGCGTGGCGGACGCGTACGCGACGGCAGCGGTGGCCATGGGCGAGCCCGGCATCGCCTGGCTGGACCGCCTTCCCGCGCCCTGGCGGCACGCCGTGGTGACGGACGACGCCCGTCTCCTCCGCTCCCACGCCCTCCCCGCAACCTCCTGACCTCCCTGACCCCCCTGACCCCCTGGCCCTCCGGATGCGCTGTTTCACGGAAAGAGTGCCTGTGCGCGGCCGGATAGGCACTCTTTCCGTGAAACAGCGCGAGGGGGGACAGCGCGAGGGGGGACAGCGCGAGGGGGGACAGCTCGAAGGGGGACAGCGCGAGGGGGACAGCGGGGGGGGTGGGTCAGCGGAGGGGGCGGTGGAGGATGGCGGGGCGGGAGCCTGGGGGGCGGGCACCCGGGGGGCGGGCGCCGCGGGGGCGGGTGAAGGCCCACAGGTGCGGGCGGCGGCGGTGGTGCGGTGGTGGTTCGGTGCCGCCGGTGTGGCGGGCCGCGTCGTCCCTGGACATCCTCAACCCCCGCTCTGGCGCGGATGCGCCCTCGCCCGGCTCAACGAGCCCGGTGGCGGGGAGGTCGCTCTCGGCGACAGTCGGGCAGTCGACCCGTCGGATCAGCGACCCCGGCGGGGCAGCGGGAGGTGACCGGGGAACAGCTCCGGGGTGAGCGTGACGCCGGCTGCCCGCAACGCCGCGATCAGCGCGTTCTGCACCAGATAGGAGTCGGGGAGCTGCCAGCGGGCCTGTTCCGGGGCGACCGCCCAGCGCACCGCGCCCTCGGGCAGTCGGGTGGGCGGGGCCGGGATCCACGAGCCGGGGCCGTGCCGCACCACGTGGAAGCAGTGTTCCAGCTCCGGTCGCAGCGGGTCGCCGGGGCGGACCAGGAACATCCAGCGGCCGGTCGGGGTGACCAGCACCGGCCCGCGTACGCCGAAGCCGGCCGGGTGGGCGGCGACCGTCTCCAGCACCTGCCGGCCCAGGTGGGCGGCGACCTCCAGCACGTCGAACGCGCGCCCGGTGGGCAGCAGCACCCCGTGCGGGCGGCTGCGCCACCAGGTCGCCACCCGGGCCGGGTCGGCGCTGGCCGCGTGGTCCCACTCCTCCAGCGCGGGGTGGCAACCCACCGTGGGGCAGCCGGCCCGGCCGCAGACGAAGCGACTGTTGGCGAGGCAGGCGCCGGGTGTGACCGGCCAGCCGTGCAGCGCGTACCGGATCGCGACCCGTCGCAGCCGCACCCGCTCCAGCGGCGACAGGTGAGCGACGCGCGGTCGGACGTTCCCCCACATGTGTGCCATCCCCTCTCGCCCCACCGAATCGTCCACCGCCACGCGTCGAGAACCGTCACTGCCGTAACCCGGGATCGTTGACCTGACGAATGGCCGGTGCAACTTGCACGAAAACTATGAGAACTGGCTCAACGGCTGACGTACAACCTGTGCGACCAGGGCAAATCTGGTGAACGTGCGGTGACCGGCCGGCGCCGACAGGGGGAGGGAGTGGGGATGGACGAACTACCCATAGGCCGGCGGGTGGCGTACTGGCGGAGCCGTCGCAAGATGTCCCAGCAGGTCTTCGCCGACCGGCTCGGCAAGTCCAAGAGCTGGGTGGACAAGGTGGAGCGCGGGGTCCGCCGGTTGGACAAGTTCTCCGTGCTCTACGAGATCGCCGACATCCTCCAGATCGACGTGCAACTGCTGCACGGCAAGGACCCGGAGCGCCGCAGCGACGCGCTCAACTGCATCGACCAGGTCGAGGTGGAGGAGATCCGCTCCGCCCTGGAGCGCTACGACTCGATGAGCGCCTACTTCGACGCGGCGCCGTACCCGCCACCGCTCGCCGACATGCGCAAGGCGGTCAACCACGCCTGGCTCACCTACCAGTACGGCCGCTACGGCATGCTCACCCGGGCGCTGCCCAAGCTGCTGCGCGACGCCCAGGCGGCGGACGCCGTCTACGGCGGCGACGACCAGGGCCGGGAGGCCGCCCACCTGCTCGGGCAGGTCTACCAGATCGCCTCCTCGGTGCTGCGCAAGCTGGGCGAGTGCAACCTGGCCTGGCTGGCCGCCGACCGGTCGATGGCGGTCGCCCAGCGGGCCGACGACCCGCTGCTCGCCGGCATCGCCACCACCCGGGTCTGCAACGCGCTCGTCGCGATGGGCCGCCCCCGCCCCGCGCTCGAACTCAACGTGCGGATCGCCGACCGGCTCGCCCCCGGCAGCGACACCGAGGCCCGGCCGGAGCGTCTCTCGGTCTACGGCTCGCTGCTGCTCCAGGGCGCCATGGCCGCCGCCCGGATCGGCGACTCGGCGACCGTGGACGATCTGATCAGCGGCGCCGCCGAGGCGGCCGTCCTGCTCGGCGGCGACCACAACCACTACTGGACGTCGTTCGGCCCGACCAACCTGGAGCTGCACCGCGCCGCCGCGGCGGTCGAGCTGGGGGACGGCGGCCGGGCGGTGGAGACCCACCAGCGGCTGCCCCCGGCGGCGTTCAACGCGCTCCTGCCGGAGCGGCGCGCGCACCACCTGCTCGACCTGGCCCGGGGGTACGCCCAGATCGGCGACGTCGCCAACGCCGGCGACATGCTGTTGCAGGGCGACCGGCTCGCGCCCTCCGAGATCAGGTGCCGTCCCATCGCCCACGAACTGATGTCGGACGTGCTCCGTCGCACACGTGGTGCGCCGCCGCCGCCGATTGCGGAGTTGGCTGAGCACATGGGAGTCGGAGTATGAGCGCGGGCCGGGCCCGATGAGCGGTCCGCGCACCAGCGACGGGCACCGCGGGGTGCTCTACGTCATCGCCTGTGGTTCGCCGCTGGCCCGTCACGTCGGCCGGCTGGTCGACCTGGCCCGGTCCGACGGCTGGACGGTCTGCCTGGTCACCACGCCGGACGGCGCGAAGTTCGTCGACCGGGCGGCGTTGGCCCGGCAGACCGGCCACCCGGTCCGTACGCACTACAAGCACCCGGGTGACCCGGACGTGCTGCCCCCGGCGGACGCCATGCTGGTCTGCCCGGCGACGGTCAACACGGTCAACAAGTGGGCGGCCGGCATCACCGACACGCTCGCGCTGGGCCTGCTGATCGAGGCGCAGGGGCTCGGCGTGCCGATCGCGGCGGTCCCGTTCACCAACGTGGCGATGGCCGGGCACCCGGCGTTCCGGGCCAGCCTGAACCGGCTCGCCGAGTGGGGCGTCCGGGTGGTCTTCGGCGACCACGTCGTACGCCTGCACCCGCCCGGGACCGGCGAGCAGCACCTGGACGCGTTCCCCTGGGAGGCGGGCCTGGCCGCCCTGCGGGACGCGGCCCGGCCGTTGGCCGCCTGAGGTGTAAGCACGGGCCCCTTGTTAACGCATTCGGTGGTGCAGGGGGCCCCGCCTAACGGCGTGGGCGTGGAAACCGCCGGGCGGCCGGTAAGCTGGCCGGCCGTGAGCACAACCGGATCGCCGCCCACGGTCGCCGACGTGGTGGCCGCCCTGGACCGCCGTTACCCGCCCGCCTGGGCGGAGGAGTGGGACCGGGTCGGCCTGGTGGTGGGCGAGCCCGACCAGCCGGTCCGCCGGGTCGCCTGCGTGGTCGACGTGGTTCCGGAGACGGTGGACGAGGCGCTCGCCGCCGGCGCCGACATGATCGTCGCGCACCATCCGCTGCTGCTGCGCGGCGTCTCCTCGGTGGCCGCCACCACGTTCAAGGGCCGGATCGTGCACCGGCTGATCAAGGCCGACGTCGCCCTGTACGTGGCGCACACCAACGCCGACGTGGCCGACCCCGGCGTGTCCGACGCGCTCGCCGCCCGGTTCGGGCTGACCGGGCTGCGTCCGCTGCACCGGCCCCGCCCCGGCTCACCGGCCGACGCGCCCGGCCGGGGCATCGGCCGCATCGGCGAGCTGCCCACGCCGGTCACGCTGGCCGAGCTGACCCGGCTCGCCGCCGACGTGCTCCCGGTCACCGCCTGGGGCGTTCGCGCCGCCGGGGATCCCGGGCGTATGGTTCGTACCCTCGCCGTCAGCGGCGGCTCGGGGGATGCCTTCCTGGCCGAGGCGGCGGCGGCCGGGGTGGACGCGTTCCTCACCGCGGACCTGCGCCACCATCCGGCCGGCGAGCACCTCGCCGCCGGGGGCCCGGCCCTGCTGGACGCCGCCCACTGGGCGACCGAACGGCCCTGGCTGGACGACCTGGCCGCCCACCTGGCCGACGACCTCGGCGTCGAGACCGTGGTGTCCGACCTGGACACCGACCCCTGGACCCTGCACGCCGCCGCGCCCCGACCGGACGACAAGGAGCCCCGACCGTGAAGGCTGACCCGAAGGTGCAGCGTCGCCTGCTCGACCTCCAGGCGATCGACACCACGCTCGCCCAGTTGGCGCACCGCCGCCGGAGCCTGCCGGAGCGGGCCGAGCTGGAGGCGCTCGCACGCGAGCTGTCGGCGTTGGAGGACGAGCGGGTCCGCGCCCAGGTGGCCGTCGACGACCTGGACCGGGACATCGCCCGGTTGGAGAAGGACGTCGACCAGGTGCGGGCGCGCAAGAGCAAGGACGAGGCCCGGCTGGCCTCGGGCAGCGGCCCGGCCCGGGAGCTGGAGGCGCTCCAGCACGAGCTGGTCTCGCTGAACCGTCGGCAGAGCGACCTGGAGGACGCCGAGCTGGAGCTGATGGAGCAGCGGGAGACCGCGCAGGGCGTGCTCGACGGCATCGAGAGCCGCATCGCCGAGGCCCGGGAGCGGCGGGCCGCGACCGAGCAGCGCCGCGACGACGCGCTCGCCGAGATCGCGAAGGAGGAGGAGTTCAAGCGCGCCTCCCGCCAGCCGCTCGCCGGTGACCTGCCGGCGGACCTGGTCACGCTCTACGACAAGATCCGCGAGGACACCGGGATGGGCGCCGCGCTGCTCACCGGTGGCCGCTGCGGCGGCTGCCGGCTGGAGCTCTCCGGCGCCGACCTGGCCCGCATCCGCAAGTCGGACCCGGACGACGTGGTCCGCTGCGAGGAGTGCCGCCGGATCATGGTCCGGACCAACGAGTCGGGGCTGTAGCCGCCGTGGCGGTACGCGCGGTCGTGATCGAGGCCGACGGCGGCTCCCGGGGCAACCCGGGCCCGGCCGGCTACGGCGCGGTGGTCCGGGACCCGGAGACCGGTGAGGTGCTGGCCGAACGCTCGGCCGGGATCGGCACGGCGACGAACAACGTGGCGGAGTACCGGGGCCTGATCGCCGGGCTGGAGGCCGCCGCCGAGCTGGGCGCGGCCGAGGTCGAGGCGCGGATGGACTCCAAGCTGGTGGTCGAGCAGATGTGTGGCCGCTGGCAGATCAAGCACCCCGGGCTGCGCCCGCTGGCCGCCCAGGCCGCCGGGCTGGTCGGCCGGTTCACCGCCGTCCGGTTCACCTGGATCCCCCGGGAACGCAACAAGCACGCCGACGCGCTGGCCAACGCCGCCATGGACGCCGCCGCCGGCCGCGCCCCGACGGCGGCGCCGCCGCGGGCCGTGCAGCCGCCGCGCGAGGTCGCCGGCCCCGACTCGGCGGCCCGGGCCGCCGCCCGCGAGGTCGCCGCCCGCGCCGCCACCGCGAAGGCCACCGGCACCGACCCGGCGACCACGCCGGCCTCCTGGGAACCGCGCCCGACCGAGGAGGGCACCCGGTTGATCCTGGTGCGGCACGGGGAGACCGACCGCACCGTGCAGAAGCAGTACTCCGGTCGCGGCGACGTGCCGCTGACCGCACGGGGCCGGGCCCAGGCCCGGGCCACCGCCGCCCGGGTGGCCGCGCTGGCGCCGTCCGTCGCGGCCGTGGTCAGCTCACCGCTGTCCCGGTGTACGGCCACCGCCAGGGCGGTCGCCGCGCTGGTCGGCAACCCGCCGGTACGCACCGACGACGACCTGGTCGAGTGCGACTTCGGGGTCTGGGAGGGGCGTACGTTCGCCGAGGTGCGGGACGGCTGGGCGGGCGAGTTGGACGCCTGGCTCGCCTCCACCCGGGTCGCGCCGCCGGAGGGGGAGTCGTTCGCCGAGGTCGCCGAGCGCACCGGCCGGGCGGTGGACCGGCTGCGGTCGGCGTACCCGGGGGAGACCGTGGTGGTGGTCTCGCACGTCTCGCCGATCAAGCTGGTGCTGCGCGACGCGCTGGCCGCCGGCGACGCGTTCCTGCACCGGCTCTACCTGGACACCGCAGGCGTCTCGGTGCTCGACCTCTACCCGGACGGCGGCGTCGCGGTCCGCTCGGTCAACGACACCGCCCACCTCGGCGACCTCTGACCGGGAGTCGGCCGTTCGGCGCAGCCGGGCGGCCGTTCGGCGCATCGACCTCCGCCTGTCGAATGTGACCGGGCTCACCGGGTCGTAGCCTCCGGCCGTCACCTGGCCCGCTACGACTTCCCGGAGGTTGTCAATGGCCACACCGGAACCGGAGGCGCTGGACACGGCGCGTTCCCGGGCGAAGGACAAGAGCCCCTGGAACTGGCTGCTCTTCATCCCGATCGTGGTGCCGCTGATCCCGGCCTTCTTCAACGCCGACTCGCCCCGGCTGTTCGGGTTCCCGCGCTTCTACTGGCTGCAACTGGCCTGGATCCTGCTGGGCGTCGGCACCACCACGCTGGTCTACCAGATGACCAGGAAGAAGCGGGGTGACCACTGATGTGGCGTGACCACCTCACCGAGATCATCGTCTTCTCCGTGCTGTTCCTGCTGGTCAGCGCCATGGGTTTCGTGGCCGCCCGGTGGCGCCGGCCGCAGGACATGGCCCACCTCGACGAGTGGGGGCTGGGCGGGCGCAGCTTCGGCGGCTGGATCACCTGGTTCCTGGTCGGCGGTGACCTCTACACCGCGTACACGTTCGTGGCGGTGCCGGCGCTGATCTTCGGGGCCGGCGCGGCCGGCTTCTTCGCGGTGCCGTACACGATCGTCATCTACCCGATGGTGTTCCTGGTGCTGTGCCGGCTCTGGTCGGTCTCGCACCGGCACGGCTTCGTCACCCCGGCGGACTTCGTCCGCAACCGTTTCGGCTCGCCGATCCTGGCGCTGCTGGTCGCCATCACCGGCATCGTCGCCACCATGCCGTACATCGCGTTGCAACTCGTCGGCATCGAGGCGGTGCTCAAGACCATGGGTGTCACCGGGGACAGCGCGGTGGCCCGACACCTGCCGATCATCATCGCATTCGCGATCCTGGCCGCCTACACCTACCAGTCCGGGCTGCGCGCGCCGGCGCTCATCGCGTTCGTGAAGGACTCGCTGATCTACATTGTGATTCTGGTGGCGGTGGTCTACCTGCCGTACAAGCTGGGCGGCTGGGGCAGCATCTTCGACGCCGCCGACGCGAAGTTCCAGGCGACGGCCAACAACCCGAACGACGGCATCCTGCTCAACGCCAACAACCAGCTCCAGTACGTGACGCTGGCGTTCGGCTCGGCGCTGGCGCTGTTCCTCTACCCGCACAGCATCACCGGCGTGCTGGCCAGCCGGAACCGGGACGTGATCAAGCGGAACATGTCCGCGCTGCCGGCGTACAGCCTGCTGCTCGGGTTGATCGCGCTGCTCGGCTACATGGCCATCGCGGCGAACGTGAAGCCGCTGCCCGGCGCGAAGGCCGGCAGCGTCGACGGCAACACGGTGGTGCCGCTGCTGTTCGACCAGCAGTTCCCGGACTGGTTCGCCGGCGTCGCGTACGCGGCCATCGGCATCGGCGCGCTGGTGCCGGCGGCGATCATGTCGATCGCGGCGGCGAACCTGTTCACCCGCAACATCTACAAGGAGTACCTGAAGCGGGACGCGACGCCGGCGCAGGAGGCGAACGTCTCGAAGATCACCTCGCTGGTGGTGAAGGTTGGCGCGGTGGCCTGCATCGTCTTCCTCGACCCGCAGTTCTCCATCGACCTCCAGCTCATTGGCGGCGTGATCATCCTCCAGACGCTGCCGGCGGTGGCGCTGGGCCTCTACACCCGCTGGTTCCACCGGGGCGCGCTGATCGCCGGCTGGGTGGCCGGCATGGGCCTGGGCATGTGGATGCTCTACCAGATCGGCAACCCGGCGACCGGGAAGAAGCACTTCGCCGGCTCGGCGTTCCCGCTCTCCGAGTTCGGCTTCGACACCAAGAAGACGATCTACGTGGGGATCGTGGCGGTGCTGGTGAACCTGGTGGTGGCCGCGCTGGGCACGCTGGTGCTGCGGGCCGCGAAGGTGGCCGACGGCCCGGACGGCACCACGCCTGACGACTACTTCGCCGACGAGGGCACGCCGCGGGTCTCCGCCGAACGCGCCGACTCCGCGCCCGAACCGGTCGCGTAGAAGGAGGGGCCCCCGGTTAGCGCATTCTGCATAACAGGGGGCCCCGCTTAACAAGGGCCTCAGCGGCGACGGTTGCGTGCGTCGAGCGCCTCGTTGAGGCGGTGCAGCAGCTCCGCGAGCGTGTCCCGGTCGTCGTCGGACCAGGCCGACAGCATCTCGCCGTAGAGCCGGGTCCGCGCGGCCCGCACGGCCGCCATCCGCTGGAGCCCGGCCGGCGTCGCGGTGATCACCGTGCCGCGACCGTCGGCCGGGTCGGGGGTACGCGCGATCAGGCCGTCGCGCTGGAGCGCGGAGACCTGCCGGGTGACCGTGGAGCCGTCCAGGTTCAGCCGGGCGGCGAGCGCCGAGACGTTCTGCGGGCCGGCGTCGTCGAGGTGCCGCAGGATCACGTACGCCGCGCGGTCGAGCAGCCGGTGCTCCATGGTGCCGGTGCCGCGCCGGGTGGCCTCGCCCAGCCGCATCAGCAGGGCGACCTCGGTCTCGATGCGGCCGAGTGTGACTTCCTTCGCGTGGTCGTCGTCGCTCATAGCTGTATGATACAAGGAAATTACCTGTACGATACAGCTATCTGGGAGGTTGCGGAGTGGATCGGCGATCCGAACCCCACCGCAGTGCCATCTACGCCACCACGCTCGTGGCGTTCCTCGCCATCGCCGGCATCGCGGTGGTCGACCCCATCCTGCCCGCCATCGGCGAGGCCATCGGCGTCACCGCCTGGCAGGTCGAACTGCTCTTCACCGCGTACATCGCGGTGATGGCCGTCGGCATGATCCCGGCCACGCTGGCCAGCGGGCGCTTCGGCTTCAAACCGGTGCTCATCACCGGCGTCTCGGTGGTCGGCCTGGCCGCCATCCTCGCCTCGTTCAGCAACGACATCGTCCAGCTCTCCGTGCTGCGCGGCGTCTGGGGGCTGGGCAACGCGATGTTCTTCGCCACCGCCATGGTGGTGCTGGTCAACCTCGCCAACGACCGGGAATGGGTGGTCGGCCTCTTCGAGACCGCGCTCGGCCTCGGCTTCGCCGTCGGCCCGCTCATCGGCGGTCTGCTCGGCGAGGTGAGCTGGCGGCTGCCGTTCTTCGTCTGCGGCGTCTTCATGGTCCTCGCGCTCGGCGTCGCCGCCCGCAAGCTCCGCGAACCCACGACCAAACAGCCTCCGGTACGCGTCGGCCAGATCTTCGCCACCTACCGCCGGCCGGCGTTCATCACGCTCTGCGTGGTCACCGCCGCGTACAACTTCGTGTTCTTCGTGGTGCTCGGCTACACGCCGCTGTTCCTGCGCCTCGACGTCATCCCGCTGGGCCTCGCGTTCACCGGCTGGGGCCTCGGCCTGGCCGCCGGCATCCTGCTGATCGGCCACCGGCTCGCCCACCGCATCGGCGCGGTGCAGACCGTCGGCGTGGCCATCCTCGGCCTGCTGGTCTGCATGGTGCTGTTCGCCACCTCCACCGGCACCGCCATGTCGCTCGTCGTGCTTGTCGTCGCCGGCCTGTTCATGGGCCTGGCCAACGCCAACCTCACCGACCTGGCGCTCGGCCTCGGCTCCGCCGACCGGCGCGTCGGCACCGGCGCGTTCAACCTGGTCCGCTGGGGCGCCGCCGCGCCCGCGCCGATCATCTCCGGCAAGCTCGCCGAACACGGCCTGGCGCTGCCGTTCTGGGTCGGCTTCGGGGTGCTCGCCGTCGGCGTGCTGGTCTACCTCGCGTTCGGTCACCTGATGGCCGCCGGCTACGGCGAACGGGTGATCTGGAACCGGGCCGCCCGCGCCGCCGAACACGCCCCGGAGGAACCGGTCGGGGAGGCGTACTGACCGATCGTCAGGTCAGCGCGCGCCACAGCAGGTAGAGGCCGATCGTGGTGCCGAACAGCACGATGACCGTCTTCAACACCACCGCCGGGAGCCGGCGGGCCAGCCGGGCGCCCGCGTACCCCCCGACGACGGTGGCCGGCGCGACCACCGCGACGGCCACCCACTGCACCGGGCCGAACAACGCGAAGACCACCAGCGTGGTCAGCCCCACCACGGCCGAGAGCAGGTTCTTCACCGCCGTCACCCGGGCCAGCGTGGCGTCCAGCACCAGGGCCAGCCCGGCCACCAGCATCACCCCGAGCGCCGCACCGAAATAGCCGCCGTACACCGTGCCGACCAGGACCATGGTCTGCACGGTGACGGTACGGCGGCGCGGGCTCAACCGCGACGGATGGCCCACCAGCCGGCGCAGCGGATCCTGGAACGCGAGAATCGCGGTCGCGCCGAGCACCAGGAACGGCACCACCACCTCGAACGCACGCGCCGGTGTGGCCAGCAGCAGCACGCAGCCCAACGCCGTGCCGACCGCCGCGGTGGGCAGCAACGACCACAACGCCCGACCGCGCGGCAGATCCGCCCGGCTGCCCGCCACGCTCGCCGCGTACCCCGGAAAGACCGCCACCGAGTTCGACACGTTGGCCGCCACCGGCGGCAGCCCGGTCGCGATCAGCGCCGGGAACGTGATCAGCGAGCCGCCGCCGGCGACCGCGTTCACCGTGCCCGCGGCCAGACCGGCGACCAGCAGCAGCGCGACGTCGGAGAGGTCCATGATCCCCGAGGCTAGTACGCCCCGGTCCGGCTGTCCGGGTACGAGTCGGGGGGACCACTGTGCGGCCCGGATTCCGGTATAACCAGGCGTGACGGGGCCGGGGGAGGCATCGATGCGGGACAGACTGGACCACGCGCTGCGCGCCCGCCAACTCGACGGCCTGCACGCCGTGGTGGCGATACGCGGCGACGACATCGCGTTGGCACACTACGGCGTCGGCGAGGACTTCACCTGGGAGCGTTCGCTGGGTGTCGTGGAGTTCGGGCCCGGGACGCTGCACGACCTCCGTTCGGTCACCAAGAGCGTGACCGCACTGCTGTACGGCATCGCGCTGGGCGACGGGCTGGTCCCGGCGCCGGCCGAGCCGCTGCTGCCGCACCTCCCGGGCTGTCCCGACCTGGCGACCGATCCCGCGCGTGCCCGGCTCACCGTCGCGCACGCGCTGACCATGTCGCTCGGGCTGGAATGGCGCGAGGACCTTCCGTACGACAGCCCGGCCAACGCCGAGATCGCGATGGAGCTGGCCCCGGACCGGTATCGCTACATCCTGGAGCGGCGTGTGGTCGAGCCGCCCGGCACCCGATGGGCCTACTGCGGCGGCGCCACCGCCCTGCTCGGCCGGCTGATCGCCGACGGCACCGGGCAGACACTTCCGGAGTACGCGCGGGCGACGCTCTTCGGTCCGCTGGGCATCAGCCGCCACGAGTGGCTGGCCGGCCCGGACGGGGTGGCCTCCGCCGCGTCCGGGCTGCGGCTCGCACCTCGCGACCTGGCCCGGCTGGGCGAGCTGGTGCTGCGCGAGGGAGTGTGGCACGGTCGCCCCCTCGTCCCGGCCGACTGGCTCCGCACGATGCTCCAGCCGCGCCTTGAGACCGAATGGGGCGCGCGGTACGGCTACCACTGGTACCTCGACTCCGTCGCGGGCCACGAGCTGGTGGCGGCGATGGGCAACGGCGGTCAGCGCCTCTACGTCCTGCCCGACCTGGATCTCAGCGTGGCCGTCACCGCCGGCAACTACGACGACCCCGAGCAGTGGCGGACCCCGCTCGCACTGCTGGAACAGGTCATCCTCGCCGAGGGCGGGTGACGCCCCGGGAGGCGTCGGGGCGGAAATGGGCGCGGCGGGCGCGTCGTTAGGATGGGGGCGCGACGGACGAGTCGACCGGGCGGTCGCGTCGGCGGGCCTTGGCCCGCCGCCGAGGAACGTCCGGACTCCACAGGGCAGGGTGGTTGCTAACGGCAACCCGGGGTGACCCGCGGGACAGTGCCACAGAAAACAGACCGCCGGCCCGTCACGGGACGGTAAGGGTGAAACGGTGGGGTAAGAGCCCACCAGCACCCCGGGTGACCGGGGTGGCTCGGTAAACCCCACCCGGAGCAAGGCCAAGAAAGGGCCGTCACCGCAAGATGACGACCCGCGCAGACGCTTGAGGGCTGCCCGCCCGATGTCTGCGGGTAGGCCGCTGGAGCCTGCCGGCGACGGCAGGCCTAGATGGATGGCCGCCGCCGGCGCGCCTACGGGCGTGCCGGGCACAGAATCCGGCGTACAGGTCGACTCGTCCGTCGCCCACCATCGCGCCGGTGAACCTACTTGGCCGGGGGATTGACGTAGACGCCTCGGCCCGGCTGGCCGTACACGAGGTTCCGCGCCTTGAGCTGGATCATGACGAAGCGGATCACCGTCTCGCTGACCTCGTAGATGTCGCACAGTTGGCGGGTGCTGGGCAGTCGGTCGCCGGGCTTCAACACGCCGGACTCGATCTGCCGTGTGATGTCGTCGGCGATCTGTTGATACAGCGGCTCAGCCATCCGATGCCTCCCCACGCAAGGGAACACGTAAGGCACCACGGCGGACGACACGGGGTATCGTCAGTACACCCGGTATACCTAGTAACGTAGGTTGTGAGGTGCCATGGTCCTCTACGACGAATACCTGCTGTCTACCGCTCTAACCCTCGCCGGGCGGCATCGACCGATCTGGTCCTGGGGCAGGTGGCGGCGGATCTGCCGCTGCGGCGCGGAGCTGCCGTGCCGGGCTGAACACCGGGTCCCGATCAATCGTGGGCACTGGCCGGAGGAGGGTCGGTGACCACTCACGGGCCGGTTCTGCCGACCTGGATCTGTGAAGCCTGCGGCAGACCCTGGCCCTGTGCCACCCGCCGACGCGAGTTGCAGACCGAGTACTGCCGATCCCCGGCGTCGCTGAGGCTGTACATGGCCTCGTGCTACCTGAGCGCGAGTCAGGATCTGGCCCCAGCTGCCCCCAGCAGCCTCCGCCACAGGTTCTTCGGGTGGCTGGGGTGAGGGCAGGAGATCTGATCACGGTGACTCGGGCGGCCAGCCCGCAGTTCGTCAGCCCGATCCTGTTCCGAGTGATCCGTCAACTCGACTGGACGACCTACGACGGCTGGGTGTGGCTTGACGGATACCAGCTCAGTGCCACGGGCGACGCGGTGGCGCGACGATCCATCTTCGTGCGGCCTGCCGGACTGGTCGTGCAACGAAGGGTCGCCCCGGCAGTCATGACGGTCGGGCAGCAGAGACGCTGACCTCCGTTTCTCTGCCTCGACGGCTACCGGAACTCGTGCACGACCTCGATCGGACCCACGATGTGCGCGTTGAACTCGGCAAGCTCCTCGGCGGGCACCCACAGCTCCAGGATGGTCTGCCCGCCGGCCTGGCGCACCGGGTAACGCTTCAGGAACTCCGACTCCACGTGGAAACGGGTCACGTAGCCGACGCCGGAGGCGGGCACGTTCCAGTCCCGGGCGATCCTGACCGCGTAGTCCTCGTTCAGGACCGGATAGAAGATCGGCTGGTCCGGCAGGCGCGGCGGCCACGCCCGCCAGCCGGACTCGCGGACGAGATCCAGCTCCGCCGGCCCGGTCGGGCGCCACAGCACCGTCGTACCGCCGCCGCTGCTCATGTCCACCTCGCCGCCCGGGTTGATGATGAGTCCGGACAGTACCGGCCGGGCCTTCTCCCGGACCACCACATTCGGCAGGCGCAGCCCGGGTCATTGGCGCGGCCCATGGGCGACCGACCGGCCTCGGATCGCGTCGGGCGGGTCACCCGGCGCGGAACCCGGGATGCCGCGTCGACCCAGGCAGCGATCCCTCGACCGTTGTGGTTCGCGGGTTGTGGCACGCTGCGGTGATGATCGAGCTTGCGGACATCGAGGCCGCCGCGGACCGGATCGCCGGTCACGTGGTCCACACGCCCACCGTGCCCAGCCCCGGCCTGTCCGAGCTGCTCGGCGTGCCGGTCACCGCCAAGTTGGAGCTGCTGCAACGTACCGGGTCGTTCAAGGCCCGGGGCGCGGCGGCGAAGCTGCTCGCGCTGGACGACGCCGAGCGGGCGGCCGGCGTGGTGGCGGTCAGTGGCGGCAACCACGGCATCGCGGTGGCGGTGATGGCCGGGGCGCTGGGCGTGGCGGCGACCGTGGTGATGCCACGGACCGCGCCGGCGCGGGCCGTCGAGGTCTCCCGCGCGGCCGGCGCGGACGTCCGCCTGACCGACGACATGGCCGCCGCGTTCGCGCTCATGTCCCGGTTGCGGGAGGACGGTCGCACGCTGCTGCACCCGTTCGACGACCCAGTGGTGCTCGCCGGGCAGGGCACCGTCGGGCTGGAGTTCGCCGACGACGCCGGCGAGCTGACCGACGTGCTGGTCAGCGTCGGCGGCGGGGCGCTGATCTCCGGGGTGGCCGCGGCGCTGCGGGCCCGCCGGCCGGGGGTACGCGTCTGGGGCGTGGAGACCGAGGGCGCGCAGGCCATGTCGCAGGCCCTCGCCAAGGGCGGACCGGTCGAGGTGCCGCTGTCGTCGATCGTCACCACGCTCAGCGCGCCGACCGTCTCGCAGCTCACCTACGACCACGTGACGGCGCTGGTCACCGACGTGCTCGTGGTCTCCGACGCGGAGGCGGTGCGCGGCACGGTGGAGTTGGCCGAGCACGCCAAGGTCTGGGCCGAGCCGGCCGCCGGATGCCTGCTGCCGGCGGCCCGCCTGGTCCGCGAGCGGGTGGGTGGGGACGCCCGGCTGGGGCTGGTGCTCTGCGGCGGCAACGCCACCGTCGCCGACGTGGTCTCGTGGTCCGGGCGGTTCGCCGGCTGAGCGGCTCCTCGCCGTGGCGTCGCCAGGATCACGGTGATCGGACGGTTCACCATCGAGACGTTCGTGCTCGCGCCCGGCGGCGACCACGACCGGGAACCGGTCGCGGCAGCCCTTGCGGAGCGCCGCGACCGGCTCGGGTCAGGGCGTGGCCGGGGTGACGCCGTCGAGCAGGTCGGCGAGCCGGGCCGCGGTGGTCGGGGCGTGCAGGTGCAGGCGCGCCACGTTGATGCTGTCCGTGCCGACCACGGCGAGCAACGCCTGCCGGCTGACCGCGTACACGCTGAGGTAGCCGTTCTCGTTGCGCACGGTGGACTGCTGGAATTCGCCTTGGCCCAGCCGGAAGCCGACCTGCCGGCCCAGCCCGAACATGGTCGCGGCGAGCGCCGCCAGGTCGTCCGGGTTGGCCTCGTTCTGCAGGTTGTGCGTGATCAGCAGGCCGTCGACGCCGCCGAGGACGCAGCCGTGCACACCGGGGATCTGGAGCCGCAGTTCGGACAGTTGCTGGCCGATGGCCGGGTACGGCAGCGTCGGGTTGCCCGCCAGCGACGGCGGCAACCTCCGCGCCGGTGGCAGCGTGCCGGCCGCGGCCGGCGTACGGCGGGGGAGATCGTCCACCCGGCTCACAGTTCCAGGCTCTCCTCGATCGCGCGCAGCTGGTGCCGGGCCATCGCCAGGTTGGCCCGGCTCTTGCTCACCATGAGGTACAGGAACAGGCCCTTGCCGGTGCGGTTGCTCAGCGGCCGGATGAGGTGGTACTGGCTGCCGAGCGTGATGAGGATGTCCTCGATCTCGTCGTCGAGCTTCAACATCTCGATGGTGCGCAGCTTGGCGCGGACCACGTCGGTGTTGCCGGCGGCGGCGACCGTCAGGTCGATCTCACCGGTGCCGCCGGCCACGCCGAGTGTCATGCCGCTTGTGTAGTCGACGAGCGCGGCTCCGATCGCGCCGTCGATGCTCATCGCGTTCTTCAACGCGACGTCGAGGTTGCCCACGGTGTTCTCCCCAGGGTGTTGGCCGGGTGGGCCGGTCTCCGCTCGGGGTGTCGTGCGGGCTGACAGCCGGCGCCTCCCGTGAATATGCTTCGTCGAAGGCTTCCACAAGGAGGTCCGGCCTGCACCTGAGCGGCCGGTGATCCACCTGTCCGGTCCGCCCCGGCCGGCCCCTGGTCCCGTATATGGGACTCGCCGGCCGATGGTCGATCGTGGACCCACCTGCTAAGCGCCGTCCGGCGCGGGCGTCACCACCCTATGTAGTAAACCGATACAGTACGGCGGTGCGACTGACCATTCCCGTGGTGAAGGTGGTCTCGGTGTTGCTCACCGCGCCCGACGAGCCGCGCTACGGCCTCGACCTGATGCGCCTCACCGGCCTGCCCAGCGGCACGCTCTACCCGGTGCTGCACCGCCTCCGGGCGGCCGGCTGGCTCGCCGCCGACTGGGAGGACGTCGACCCGGTCGCGGCCGGGCGGCCCGCCCGCCGCTACTACCGCCTCACCGGCGACGGGATCCGCGCGGCCCGGCTGGCCCTGGCCGAACTGCGCGCGCCCGCATCCGGGCCACGTCCGCGCGCCGGCGACGTCGGGCCGGCCGGGGCTCCGGCGTGGTGACCCGGCGGCTGGCCGCGCTCCTGCTGCGCACGGCGGTACGCCGCTGGCCGGCGGCATCGCGGGCCGAACTGGGCCGGGAGTGGGCCGCCGAGCTGCACGAGCTGGCCCGGTCGGGGCGGCGGCTGGCGATGCTCCGCTTCGCCGCCAGCCTGGCGACCAGCCGGGCGGCCACGTCGCCCGTCGACCGGGCCGTGCCGCGCGGGCGCGTGTGGCGTACCGCCGGGGTGTTGCTGTTCGCGCCGCCGGCCGGCCTCGCCGCGCTCGTGCTCGCCGCGACCACGACGAACCTGACCGACGAGTGGCTGGCGTTCCGGCTGAGCTGGGCCACCGCGGCGCTGCTCCCGCTCTGGGCCGGCGGCACCGCGCTGCTGGGCGTGCTGCTCGCGGTCGCCGTCGTCCGGTGCGCGCGGCGGACCGTACGCGTCGGGGCGCTGCCCACGGCGCTCGGCGTGGTGCTGCCGATCGCCGCGACGGCGGCGGTGGTGCTCGGCCTGTTCGCCGGCCGGGGCGAGCGCGGCGTGGCCGCGATGGTGCCCGGCGTGCTGCTCTGGCTGGCGCTGCTGGTACCGGCGGTCTGGGCCGCCGGGGCGCTGGCCCGGCGGGGACGGACGCGGACGGCCTGGCTGGTCGGGGTCCTGGGCGCGCTGGTCGCGGCCGACGCGGCGGTGGCCCTCACGGTGGTCGCCGCGATCCCGGCGACCGCACCCGCCGTGGCCGACCTGCCGCCGGACGCGGTGGACCGGGTGTCCGCGCCGCTCTGGCTGTTCACCTGCTGGACCGACTCGTCGTTCGGGCTGCCCCGCCCGACGGCGTGGGAACGGTTCCTCATCACCGACCGGGTCGTGGTCGAGCCCATGTTCTACCTGGCCTGCACGCCCTACGCGGTGGCGTACGCGGTCGCGGCGGCCCGGCCGCCCCGGGCTCCGGCACCCGGTCCGCAGCCCGTCGCGGCACCCGTCTGACGCCCGGGTGGGATCCGGCGGAGGTCTTCCGCCGTTCCCCCTCGAAACGGCCCCGATCAGGTCTAATGTGGAGAAGGCAACGACTATTTGTGGCGTTCCGGTGGCGGCCGGGCGGTTCCCGGTGCACAGTGATCGCATGAGCGACGACGGAAGTGGTGGGCACTACTACTGGTGCACGCGACACCACCGGGTCGAGACCGATGCCGACGTGTGCCCCGCGAAGCACGTTCTCGGACCGTACGCCTCAGCCGCCGACGCGGAGAACGCCCTGCAACAGGTGCGGGAGCGGAACGACGCGTGGGACGCCGAGGACGCCCGTTGGGCCGGGGAGGGCCGCTAGACGGCGCGGGACGGACCGCGTCGAGGTGATCCGTGCTCCGCGAGGGCGAGAGCACGTCCCCAGGAAAGGGAACCGAGATGGCCGTAGCACAGCAGGCCACCACCCGCCCGGCCGCGAAACGGACGACCGCGAAGAGGACCACCGCGGGCAGGACGACGACGGTCACCAAGGCGTCGCCGAACGCCTCGGGCGCCGGCGCCGGACGGACCCCGGCCAGGAAGGCGGTCGCGAAGAAGGCGGCGGCCAAGAAGGTCGTGTCGGCGGCGCGCAAGGCGCCGGCCACCAGGACCACCGCCAAGAGCGCGCCCGCCAGGAAGGCCACCGCGAAGAAGACGGCGGCGAAGAAGGCCCCCGCGAAGAAGACCACGACGGCAGCGGCGAAGAAGACCACCGCCGCGAAGAAGGCGCCGGCCAGGAAGACCACCACCACCGCCGTGGCGAAGAAGACCACCGCAGCGAAGAAGACCAGCGCGGCGAAGAAGACCACGGCGGCGAAGAAGACGACCGGAGCCCGGAAGGTCACCACGGCGGCCAAGAAGACCACCGCCAGCAAGACCACGGCCGCGAAGAAGACGGCGGCGAAGAAGACCACCGCCTCCACCCGGCCGGCGGCCCGGAAGGCGGCGGCCAAGAAGGCGCCCGCGCGCAAGACCACCACCGCGCGCAAGACCACCACCGCCGCGAAGAAGACCACGGCGGCCAAGAAGGCGCCGGCCCGCAAGACCACCACCGCGCGCAAGACCACGGCCCGGAAGGCGCCGGCCCGCCGGGCCTCCGCCTGACGGCTGCCGCCGCCGGCGGGGAGGGGCCGCCCGCCGGCCCGGTGAGCGGAACGGGCGGGGCGCTGTCAGGATTGACCGCGTGGTCATCCGACGCGTACTGGCGCCCCGCATCGACTTCGGCGCGCTGCGCCGCGAGCTGGGACTGCCCGAGAGCTTCCCGCCCGCGGCGCAGCGCGAAGCCGACGCCGCCGCCGCCGCGCCGCTGCCGGCCGTCGCCGACCGGACCGACGTCCCGTTCGTCACCGTCGACCCGGCGACCTCGCGCGACCTCGACCAGGCCATGCACCTCACCCGCCGCACCGGCGGCGGCTACCGCGTCCGGTACGCGATAGCCGACGTCCTCACCCACGTCCGCCCCGGCGGTGAGCTGGAGGCGGAGACCTGGCGTCGCGGCCAGACCGTCTACCTGCCGGACGGCAACGTGCCGTTGCACCCGCACACGCTCAGCGAGGGCGCGGCCAGCCTGCTGCCCGACGTCGACCGGGCCGCCGTGCTCTGGACCATCGACCTCGACGCCGACGGCGGCACCGTCGCGGTCACGCTCGAACGGGCCCGGGTCCGCAGCCGCGCCAAACTCGACTACGGCGGCGTGCAGCGCGACGCCGACGCCGGCCAGCTGCCCGAGCCGATCGCGCTGCTGCCCGAGATCGGCGCGCTGCTCACCGAGCGCGGGCTGCGCCGCGGCGCGATCAACCTGCCGCTGCCGGAGCAGGACGTCGAGCCCGACGGCGACGGGTGGCGGCTGGTGCTGCGCGGCCCCGGCCCGATGGAGGAGCACAACGCCCAGATCTCGCTGCTGACCGGCATGGCCGCCGCCGACATCATGCTCGCCGGCCGGATCGGGCTGCTGCGGACCATGCCCCGCCCCCGGTCGGAGGCGGTCGACCGGCTGCGGCTGGCCGCCGGCCCGCTCGGCGTGCCCTGGCCGGACGGCACGTCGGTCGGTCGGGTGCTCGCCGGGCTGGACGCGTCGCAGCCCCGGGCCGCCGCGTTCGTCGACCAGGCCGCCGAGCTGATGCGCGGGGCCGCGTACACCGCCTTCGACGGCGCGGTGCCCGAGCAGCCGGAGCACGGCGGGGTGGCCGCCGCGTACGCGCACGTCACGGCGCCGCTGCGCCGGCTCGCCGACCGGTACGCCACGGAGGTCTGCCTGGCCCTGCACGACGGCCGGGAGGTGCCCGCGCACGTCCGTGCCGCGCTGCCGAAGCTGCCCGAGGTGATGGCGGCGACCGACCGGACGGCCGGCGCCGCCACCCGCGGCGCGATCGAGCTGACCGAGGCGGTGCTGCTGGCGCCCCGGGTGGGGGAGACGTTCGAGGCGGCGGTGCTGGACGTGGACGAGCCGCGACCGGCGGGCAACGGCCGGCCCGGCCGCCCGCCGGGCGGCACGGTCGCGCTGGACGAGCCGCCGGTACGGGCCCGCTGCACCGGGGAACTTCCGCTCGGCGAGCGCGTCCGGGTCCGGCTGACCGTCGCCGACCCGGCCGAGCGGAAGGTCGCCTTCGAGCGGGCCTGACCGCCGTCGTCCCCGGTCCGCCACGCCCAGCTCGCCGCCCCGGGTGACCGGACCCCTGACGTACGTGTCGGCCCGGGTCGCGCCCTCGTCCGGTCCGGACCCGTCCCCCCGGCCGTTGTCGCCTGGCGCGCGGGCATTGTCACAGCGTCTCGGCGCGCGGCGCGCCGCCGCTCTTTGCGAGGATGGCCGCATGGCTTACGACGCGACCACGCTGCCCGACATCTCCGGGCTCACCGTCGGCATCATCGGGGGCACCGGTGACCAGGGCCGAGGGCTCGCCTACCGGTTCGCGCGGGCCGGGCAGACCGTGCTGATCGGTTCCCGTACGGCCGACCGTGCCGCCGAGGCCGCGGCTGAGATCGCCGCGCTGCCCGGCGTGCCGGCCGACGCCACGGTCACCGGCGCCGGCAACGACGAGGTCGCCCGGCGCAGCGACGTGGTGATCGTCGCGGTGCCGTGGGACGGGCACGCC
The DNA here is from genome assembly GCF_044455765.1 of Micromonospora sp. NPDC051141. Classification (NCBI taxonomy): domain Bacteria; kingdom Bacillati; phylum Actinomycetota; class Actinomycetes; order Micromonosporales; family Micromonosporaceae; genus Micromonospora; species Micromonospora sp. NPDC051141. The sequence continues at coordinate 25,220 of NZ_JBITFD010000011.1, read as the reverse complement.
GCCACCCTCACCGCGCTCGCCGAGCCGCTGGCCGGCAAGATCGTGGTGGACTGCGTCAACCCGCTCGGCTTCGACAAGCAGGGCCCGTACGCGCTCACCGTGGCCGAGGGCAGCGCCGTGCAGCAGGCCGCCGCGTTGCTGCCCGCGTCCCGGGTCTGCGCCGCGTTCAACCACGTCAGCGCACCGTTGCTGGCCGACCCGGAGGTCGACCGGATCGACCTCGACGTGCTGATCTGCACCGAGGACCGCGACCTGGTCGGCGTGGTCGCCGCGCTGGCCGCCCGGATCCCCGGCATGCGCGGCATCTACGCCGGCCGGCTGCGCAACGCCCACCAGATCGAGGCGTTCACCGCGAACCTGATCGCGATCAACAAGCGCTACAAGGCACACGCCGGCATCCGGGTCACCGACCTCTGAGCGTGCCTGTTGAGAGGGGCCCCTGCTATCCGCCAGGCGTTAAGCAGGGGCCCCTCCTTACCTCTGTCAGAAGGTGTGCTCGGCGGCGGGGAACTCGCTGTTGCGTACCTCGTCGGCGAACCGGCGGGTGGCGTCGGTCAACGCGCCGGCCAGGTCGGCGTAGCGCTTGACGAACCGGGGCGCGCGGCCGGTGCGCAACCCGGCCATGTCCTGCCAGACCAGCACCTGACCGTCGGTGTCCGGGCCGGCCCCGATGCCGACCGTGGGGATGGACAGCTCACCGGTGACCCGCTTGGCCACCTCGCCCGGCACCATCTCCAGCACCACCGCGAACGCGCCCGCCTCGGCCACCGCCCGCGCGTCCGCGAGCACCTCCTCGGCCGTGTCGCCCCGGCCCTGCACCCGGTACCCGCCGAGCGTGTGCTCGCTCTGCGGGGTGAAACCGATGTGCGCCATCACCGGGATGCCGGCGCCGACGATCGCCTCGATCTGCGCCGCGCAGCGCCGGCCGCCCTCCAGCTTCACCGCGTGGCAGCCGCCCTCCTTCATGAACCGCACCGCGGTCCGCAGCGCCTGCGCCGGCCCCTCCTCGTACGAGCCGAACGGCAGGTCGCCGACGACAAGCGAGTGCGTCGTGGCGCGTACCACGGCGCGGACCAGCGGCAACAGCTCCTCGGCGGTCACCGGCAGGGTGGTCTCGTAGCCGAACACGTTGTTCGCGGCCGAGTCGCCGACCAGCAGCACCGGAATCCCCGCCCGGTCGAAGATCGAGGCGGTGTACTGGTCGTACGAGGTGAGCATGGCCCACCGCTCGCCGCGCTCCTTGGCGGCGATCAGGTCGCGGGTGCGGATCCGCCGGGTGGCCGGCCCGCCGTACAGGGCGGTCACCTCGGTCGGGGTGGACTCCACCATGACAATCTCCTTCCTCGAGGCCGCGCACGCGGTCCCCGGGTTCCCCGCGATCGTCGCACCGGGCGGCCGGTCGGGGGCAGGCCGGAGTGGAGGAATTCACTCCCGACCGGGGCGCTCAGCCGTCCTCGCGCCAGCGGTTGGTGATCGGAAGCCGCCGGTCCCGCCCGAACGCCTTCATGGAAATCTTGGTGCCGGGCGCGGACTGCCGCCGCTTGTACTCGGCGGTATCCACCATCCGCAGCACCTTGTCGACCACCGCCGGGTCGTGACCGGACTCGACCAGGCCGTCGCGGCCCAGGTCGCCGTCGACGTACCCGATCAGGATCGGGTCGAGCACGTCGTAGTCGGGCAGCGTGTCGCTGTCGAGCTGGCCGGGGCTCAACTCGGCCGACGGCGGCTTGCCGATCGAGTTCTCCGGGATCGGCGGCGTCTCGCCGCGCCGTTCCGCGTCCGCGTTGCGCCACTTCGCCAGCCGCCAGACCAGCGTCTTCCACACGTCCTTGATCGGGTTGTAGCCGCCCACCGAGTCGCCGTAAAGCGTCGAGTAGCCGACCGCCAGCTCGCTCTTGTTGCCGGTGGTCAGCACCAGGTGGCCCTCCTGGTTCGACAGCGCCATCAGGATCACGCCGCGGACCCGGGCCTGGAGGTTCTCCACCGCCACGCCGGACAGCGACATGTTGGCCAGGAACGTGTCGACCATCGGCTGGATCGGCTCGATGCGGTAGTCCAGGCCGGTGCGCTTGGCCAGCTCCTCGGCGTCCGTGCGGGAGTGCTCGGAGGAGTGCTGGCTGGGCATCGAGACGCCGACCACCCGGCGCGGGCCGAGCGCGTCCACCGCGAGCGCCGCGGCCACCGCCGAGTCGATACCGCCGGAGAGCCCGAGCACCACCGAGGGGAACCGGTTCTTGTCGGCGTAGTCGCGCAGGCCCAGCACCAGCGCCTGCCACACCTCGGCCTCGTCGGCGACCGGCTCGATGATTCCGCCGGCCGCCGCCGGCCCGCTCGGCGCGGCCGGGACCGCCGGCACCTCGTGCCGGACCAGCCGCATCCCGTCGGCCAGGTCGGCGGCGCCGCCGCTCGCCGCCGGCGCCGCCGGCAGCTCCACGTCGTGCACCAGCAGGTGCTCGACGAACTGCGGCGCGCGGGCCAGCAGCGTGCCGTCGGCGGCCACGATCAGCGAGTCGCCGTCGTAGACCAGCTCGTCCTGGGCGCCGACCATGTTCACGTACGCGATGGCGGCGCCCGCCTCGGCGGCCCGCCGGCGCACCAGCGGCAGCCGCGCGTCGTCCTTGTTCAGCTCGTACGGCGAGCCGTTGATGCTGAGCACCAACCCGACGCCGGCCTGCCGGGCCACCGCGAACGGCCCACCGGCCTGCCACAGGTCCTCGCAGATGGTCAGCGCCACGTCGACGCCGCCCACCCGCACCACGGTCAGCGTGTCGCCGGGCACGAAGTAGCGGTCCTCGTCGAACACCCCGTAGTTGGGCAGGTGGTGCTTGAAGTAGGTGGCCACCACCTGACCGCGGTGCAGCAGCGCCGCCGCGTTGCGGGCCCCCCGGCCCGGCTCGGCGTCGGCGCTGACCTGCGGCGGCCCGTCCGCGTCCAGGTAGCCGACCAGCACCGGCAGCTCGCCGAGGCCGTCGTCGGCCAGGTCGGCGGCGAGCCGGTGCAGCGCGGCCCGGGACGCGGCGACGAAGGACCGGCGGAAGACCAGGTCCTCGACCGGGTACCCGGTCAGCATCAGCTCGGGGAAGAGCGCGAGCTGGGCGCCGGAGTCGGCGGCCTCGCGGGTCCACGCGCGGACCCGGTCGGCGTTGCCGGTGAGGTCGCCGACCGTCGGGTTGACCTGGCACAGGGCGAGACGCAGGGTGGGCATGTCCCCCATCTTGCCCCAGCCGTCCGCCCCGAATCCGGCCGGATGCTCCGGACCCGGCAACCGTCCCTCGGGCCGGGACACGGTAGGGCGGTGGGCCGGGGAAGGGCGTAACGTCGGCGTAACGGGGTCGGTGGAGACTGAGCGGTCAGCCGGTCCGACCCGATCGGTGGAGAACGTACGTGTCACGAGGGGTGGATGTGGACCGTCAGCAGGAGTTCGTCCTCCGTACGCTGGAGGAGCGGGACATCCGTTTCGTCCGGCTGTGGTTCACCGACGTGCTCGGCACGCTCAAGAGCGTCTCGGTGGCCCCGGCCGAGTTGGAGGCGGCCTTCGAGGAGGGCATCGGCTTCGACGGCTCCGCCATCGAGGGGTTCGCCCGGGTCTTCGAGTCGGACATGGTCGCCATGCCCGACCCGACCACGTTCCAGGTGTTCCCGTTCGAGGGCGGGGTCAGCGGCGAGAGCGCCCGGATGTTCTGCGACATCCTGCTGCCCGACGGCAGCCCCTCCTGGGCCGACCCGCGGCACGTGCTGCGCCGGATGCTCTCCCGGGCGGCCGACAAGGGCTTCACCTTCTACACCCACCCCGAGATCGAGTTCTTCCTGCTGGAGAACGGCCCGCAGGACGGCTCGGTGCCGATCCCGGTGGACACCGGCGGCTACTTCGAGCACACCACGCACGCCGTGGCGCGCGACTTCCGCCGCCAGGCGGTGCTGGCGCTGGAACGGATCGGCATCTCGGTGGAGTTCAGCCACCACGAGGTCGCCCCCGGCCAGCAGGAGATCGACCTGCGGTACGCCGACGCGCTCACCACCGCCGACAACATCATGACGTTCCGGCACGTGGTGAAGGAGGTGGCGCTCTCCACCGGCGTGCAGGCCAGCTTCATGCCGAAGCCGTTCACCGACCAGCCGGGCAACGGCATGCACACCCACCTGTCGCTGTTCGAGGGCGAGCGCAACGCGTTCCACGACGCCGGCGACCCGATGAAGCTGTCCAAGGTCGCCAAGTCGTTCATCGCCGGGCTGCTCACCCACGCCCGGGAGTACACCGCGGTCACCAACCAGTGGGTCAACTCGTACAAGCGGCTGTTCCCGCAGGCGCTGCCGGACCGGATCACCGAGAGCCCGGCGTACGTCTGCTGGGGTCACCTGAACCGGTCCGCGCTGGTCCGCGTGCCGGCGTACGGCAAGCCGAACTCGGCCCGGGTCGAGGTCCGCTCGCTGGACTCCGCGACCAACCCCTACCTGGCCTTCGCGGTCATGCTCGGCGCCGGCCTGAAGGGCATCGAGGAGGGCTACGAGCTGCCCCCGGGCGCCGAGGACGACGTCTGGTCGCTGAGCAGCGCCGAACGCCGCGCCATGGGCTACGAGGCGCTGCCGGAGAACCTGTCCGAGGCGATCGACGTGATGGCCGGCTCCGAGCTGGTCGCCGAGGTGCTCGGCGAGCACGTCTTCGACTTCTTCCTGCGCAACAAGCGGGCCGAGTGGGAGCAGTACCGCCGCGAGGTCACCCCCTACGAGCGGCAGCGCTACCTCTCCCTCTAGATCGAATTTGCGCGGTGCCGCTATCGTCTGCGGCACCGCCCGCGCACCCGCGCCCGGGCGGGTGGAGCCGGGGAGGCGTTCGGTGCTGGAAGACCTGCTCAACGGGGCGTGGCAGAGCATCGTGTTCGGGGTGGTGGGGGTGGCGCTGATGGCCGCCGGCTTCCTGCTCGTCGACCTGCTCACCCCGGGCAAGCTGCGCGAGCTGATCTGGACGCGCCGCAACGGCAACGCCGCGCTGCTGCTCGCCGCCAACCAGCTCGGCATCGCCGGCATCGTCTTCACCGCGATTCTGACCAGCTACAGCTCGTTCGCCAAGGGGCTGGCCTCCACGGTCATCTTCGGGTTGGTCGGCCTGTTGGTGATGGCGCTGGCCTTCCTGGTGCTGGACCTGCTCACGCCGGGCCGACTCGGCGACGTCATCGCCGCCGACGAGCCGCACCCGGCCGCCCGGGTCAGCGCCGCCACCCACTTCGGCGCCGCGTTGATCGTCTGCGCCTGCATCGCCTGACCGGTTGTCAGACCCGGGGCATAGCCTCCGGAACGTGAACCGTACCGACCGTCTCTACGCCCTGGTCGAGGAGCTGCGGGCGGTGTCGCCGCGCCCGCGCAGCGCGGGCTGGCTGGCCCGCCGCTTCGAGGTCAGCACCCGCACCGTCGAGCGCGACATCTCCGCGCTCCAGGGCGCCGGGGTGCCGATCTGGGCCGAGCCGGGCCGCACCGGCGGCTATGTGGTCGACCGCGCCCGCACGCTGCCGCCGGTCAACCTGACCCCGGCCGAGGCGGTGGCGATGGCCGTGGCGCTGCACCGGCTGGGCGGCTCCCCGTTCGCACCGGCCGCCGGCGCCGCGCTGCGCAAACTGGTCGCGGTGATGCCGCCGGCCGCGGTGGCCGAGGCGCACCGGCTCGCCGGCCGGGTGCACCTGGTGGGCGACGGGCCGGGCACGCCGGTCCCGGCCGCCGTCGCCGACGCGGTCGCCGCCGGGCGGGTGCTGCGCCTGCGGTACGCCGACCGCGACGGCGCGGATTCGGCGCGCGACGTGGAGCCGCTGGCGTACCTGGGCAACGGCACGCACTGGTACCTGGTGGCCTGGTGCCGGCTGCGCGACGGGCTGCGTTGCTTCCGCACCGACCGGATCCGCTCGGTGCGCCCGCTGGCCGAGCCGGTGACCCGGGAGCTGCACCTCGACGACCTCGACCTCCCGGTCGACCGGCTGCGCCCGCTCAGCCTGGTCTGAAACCCGACAGCGTCTCCGGTTCGGATGAGGGACGCTGGCGGGTCTGCCGTCCCCGGGGAGGAACGCCGGTGCCCGACACGCTCAGCTACGCCGACGCGGTACGTCTGCTCGGCGGGGAGAAGAGCAAGGTCGTCGACTGGTTCGACAAGTTGACCGGGGGCGTTCTGCTGGCCGCGTCGGTGCCGGTGCCGGCGCTGCTGGGCATCTTCGACGCCAAGGCGGAGTTCGTCCGGCTCGGCCACGAGTTGGTGTGTGGCGTGTCCGAGAAGCGCTCCGGGCTGTCCCGGTACGGGCGGACGCAGCGGCTGGAGGCGGCGCACGCGGTGATCGCGGTGACCGCGTTCTTCGAGGCGCTCGACGGCCTCGACCTGCCGTTCGACCTCGGGGAACTGGCGATCGACCGCGCCGACCAGCTCCGCTGGGCCGGTGCCCGGTCCGCCTCCGATCTCCTCACCGACGCGCTGTTCGCCACCGCCGCGCCGGTGCCCGGCCCGCACCTGCCCCAGCCGGCGCTGCGGTCGACGCTGGTCCGCTGGTATGCGCGGCTGACCGCGGGTTTCCTGGAGTTCCTCCAGGGGATGGCGACCGGCGACACGCTCTCCGAGGCGAGCTGGGGGGTCACCAGGCGGGCCCTCGCCGGTCTGCCCGACGTCGCCGTCGACAGGTACGTCGCCCTGCTGCACCGGCTCGCCGTGGACTTCCCCGAGGTGTCCTTCTGGATCGGCCTGCACGAGCACGAGGCCACCCGGGTCGAGGTTCGTCGGCTGTCGCTGGGCCTGGCCGACCTGCACCGGGCCCTGGCCGAGCTGTCCACCGGTTCGGCTCCGGACGGGCGGCGGGCCGGCCTCGCCGCCGCGTACGTCGCCGAACTGGCCCGACCGATCATCACCTCCGGCGACGTGCCGGCCGGGCTGACCGTGCCGACGCTGGGCGAGGCGTACGTGCCGCCGCTGTGCCGGATCGCCGACCTCGACCGGACGGCGCGACCCAGCGACGAGAGCTGGTGGGCCGACCGGCCGGACCGCGACGACCTCTGGCAGGCGCTTGTCGTCCACGTCACCTCGCCCGGGGCCGTCCGGGCCCCGCTGCTGGTGCTCGGCCAACCCGGTTCGGGCAAGTCGGTGCTCACCCGGATCGTCGCCGCCCGACTGCCGGCCGCCGACTTCCTGGTGGTCCGGGTGGTGCTCCGCGACGTGTACGCGGCCGGCGACATCCAGGAGCAGATCGAACAGGCGGTCCGTCAGGACACCGGCGAGCGTGTCGAGTGGCCGGTGCTGTCCCGCTCGGCCGGCGGTGCGCTGCCGGTGGTGCTGCTCGACGGCTTCGACGAGCTGTTGCAGGCCACCGGCGTCAGTCAGACCGACTACCTGCGGCGGGTGGCCGAGTTCCAGCGGCGGGAGGCCGACCAGGGGCGGCCGGTGGCGGTCGTGGTGACCAGCCGGACCAGCGTGGCCGACCGCGCCCAGCCGCCGCCCGGCACGGTGGCGGTGCGGCTGGAACCGTTCGACGAGACACGCGTCGACGCCTGGGTGCGCACCTGGAACCGGGTCAACGCCGCCGCGTTCCGGGCACCCGGTGCCCGGCCGCTCGACCCGGCCACCGTGCTGTCGCACCGGGAGTTGGCCGAGCAGCCGCTGCTCCTGCTGATGCTCGCCCTCTACGACGCCGAGGGCCACGACCTGCGCCAGGCCGGCGAGCTGCGCCGAGGCGAGCTGTACGAGCGGCTGCTGCGCCGCTTCGCCCGGCGGGAGGTGGTCAAGCAGCGCACCGGCCTACCCGAGCCGGAGCTGGACCGGGCGGTCGAGGAGGAGCTGTGCCGGCTGGCGGTGGTGGCTTTCGCGATGTTCAACCGGGGCGTGCAGTGGGTGAGCGCCGCCGAGCTGGACGCCGACCTGGCCGCGCTGCCCTTCGGCGGGTCGACGGCGGGCCGGCGGGACGGGCTGCGCGCCCCGCTGGCGGCGGCCGAGGTCGTGCTGGGCCGGTTCTTCTTCATCCATCGCGCACGAGTCGAGGATGAGGCACAGCGCCGCGAGACGTACGAGTTCCTGCACGCCACGTTCGGTGAATACCTGGTGGCCCGGCTCACCGCGCAGGTGGTCGACGACCTGGTCACGCGGCGCGGGGCGGCCAGTCTCACGCTGACCGTCGAACCGGTCGAGGACGACCTCCTGCACGCCCTGCTCTCGCACGCGGTGCTCAGCAGCCGGAGCACGGTGCTCGTCTTCATCGAGGAGAACCTGCGCGGGCGGCAGATTCCCGTCCGGGACGCCTGGGCCGACCTTCTGGTGCGGCTGTTCCGGGCCGCGCTCTTCGCGACCGGTGGCCGCCGCTTCGACGACTACCGTCCCCGTCGCCTGCGGGAGCCCGCCCGCTGCGCCGCCTACACCGCCAACCTGCTGCTGCTGATCCTGGTGGCGGTGTGGGAGACGTCCGGACGGACGCTGTTTTCGGAGGACCCGGTGGCCGAGTGGCGGGCCCAGGTGGGGTTGTGGCGCTCCCAGCTCTCGGCCGAGGAGTGGCAGAGCCTCAGCGACGTGCTGGCGCTGGAGCGGCTCGGGGCGGGGCCGGACCGGGACGTCCGGCTGCGGCTGGGTGACCGCCGCGCGGTGCCGCCGGACGCCGACCCGCTGTGGGTGCTCGGTGCGCCGCAGGGGGTGCATGCCGGCCTGTCGGCCGAGCTGTTGACCCGGGTCCGCCGCGCCGCCCACCTCGCCTGTGACGTCGACGGGGCGATGCTGGCGGGTGCGCTGGAGCCGATGTTCGACAAGCTCGCCACGGCGCTGGCCCTGGTCGTCGGGTCGGACTCGGGCGGCTCCTCGTCCGCCGCGCACGCGTTGTTCGAGGCGTGGCTGCTGCCGCTGCGCGCGGCGTCGCAGCAGGAGCGGCGGCGGGTGTACCTGCGCTGTGTGGTCCTGGCCGAGCAGGGCGCGGGCGTGGTCCCCGATTGGGATCGCGGCGTCTTCCTCCGCCTGCTGCTCGACCGGGTGGCCGGTGACGACGACGTCTCCGCCGAGGTGGTGGCCGACGTGGTGGAGGCCGTGTGGCGGCCGAACCTGCTGGCGTCCACGAACGATCTGTCGGCGATGATGCGCTGCGTGCAGCGGGTCCTCGGCGTGGATCGGGAGGTGGACCGGCGACTCGCCGCACTCGTCGACGCGGTGGTGGAGAAGCACGTGCCGCTGCTCGATCTGTTCTCCGACGAGGTCGTGGTCGACGTGATGGTGCGGTTGCACGAGATCGGCGTGATGACCATGCCGATTGCGGCGTCGCTTCTCGACAACCTCGATCGGCAGTACGGCGGGCGGCGGCCCGACCTGGTGCGCCGGCTGGTTCCGCTGGTGCACGATCCGGAGAATCTGTCGGCGAAACACCGACAGGACGCTGTCGGGGGCACCCCTGACGCTGGTTCCTGACGACGTCGGCCGACCGGCCGGCGCGGTGAGGAGGCAGCATGTCCAGCACGCCGGTGACCTGGTTCGAGATCGGCTCCGACCGGCCGGACGAGGCGCAGCGGTTCTACGCCGACCTGTTCGGCTGGAGCTTCGAGGAGCAGGGCGGCCCGGGTAACTCGTACCGGCAGACGGCGGCCGGCGGCGATTCGGGGATCGGCGGCGCGATCCGGGGCACCGACGCCGCCGCCGACAACTACGCGATCTTCTACGCCCAGGTGGCGGACGTGGCGGAGACCTGCCGGCGGGCGGAGGCGGCCGGCGGCACGGTGCTGGCGAAGCCGGTGACCGCGCCGAGCGGGCTGACGCACGCGCGGCTGCGCGACCCGTCGGGCAACCTGCTCGGCGTCTTCACCCCGCCGGCCGAGGGCTGATCGCGGTCTGGGTGCGGTTGTGGTCGTCCAGGCGACCACAACCGCACCCAATGCTGGCCGCAAGAGACGGGCGCTCGGTGCAAGAGGTTGCACGCATCGGCTCTCATGAACATCTGGTTTCATGTGATCGAAGCTGGTAACTTCCTGGCACCACGCGTCGCAAGTTCTTGCAACGCCTTCATCCCCTTGCGTCCGCTGAGTTGGGCCGGGGTGTCAGGAGAGCCGCCATGAGAGGCAGGACCACCACCCGCCGCCGGTGGGGAGCGCTCGCGCTCGCCGCCGGCGTGCTCGCCGCGCTGCTGCCGTTCACCGCCGCCGAGGCGGCCAACACCGTCACCGTCTACTACCAACCGCCGGCCGCCTGGGGCAGCGCGGTGAACATCCACTACGGCGTGGACGGGCAGGGCTGGACGCCGGTGCCCGGGGTGCCGATGGACGCCGCCTGCGCCGGCTGGCGTCGCACGGTCGTCGACCTGGGCGCGGCCACCGGCGCCCAGGTCGTCTTCACCAACGGCAGCGGCGTCTGGGACAACAACAACGGCGCCAACTACCGCCTCGGCGCCGGCACCGTGACCGTCGCCGCCGGACGGATCGGCACCGGCGACCCGTGCGCGGCGGCCACCCCGTCCCCGTCCGGCACCCCGACGCCGGGCCCGTCCGGCACCCCGACGCCGACGCCGACCGGCAGCAACGGCGGCGGGAACACCGCCGAGGTCTGGTACCACCTCACGCCGCGCGGCTGGACCGCCGCGAACCTGCACTACCGGCCCACCGGCGGCACCTGGACCACCGCGCCGGGCGTCGCCATGGAGGCGCGCTGCGCCGGCTGGGCCCGCCGGATCGTGGACCTCGGCGCGGCCACCGGGCTGACCGCCGCGTTCAACAACACGGCCGGCGCCTGGGACAACAACGGCGGCGCGGACTACAGCATCGGCACCGGACGCAGCGTCGTCGACAACGGCCGGGTCACCGCCTCCGCCGCCGACCCCTGCACGCCGGCCGTCCCGGACACCACCCCGCCGTCCCCGCCGGGCGGTCTGACCGCCGTCGCCGACGGGCTGGCGGTCACCCTGACCTGGACGGCGGCCACCGACGACCGGGCCGTCACCGGGTACGAGTTGACCCGCACCGGGGACGCCGGAAGCACCACGGTCACCAGCAGCACCACCCGGTACGTGGCGTACGACCTGCGGCCCGGCACGGCGTACACCTGGACGGTGCGGGCGCTCGACGCGGCCGGCAACCGGTCGGCGGCGAGCGCGCCGGCGTCCGCGACCACCGGCAGCGCGCCGGCCGGCGGCGCCCCGCTCGGCGGCGACCCGCGCGAGGACAGCATCTACTTCGTGATGACCGCCCGGTTCGCCGACGGTGACCCGGCCAACAACCGGGGCGGCAGCCAGCACGTGGCCTCCGGCAACGCGGCGAACAACGACCCGATGTTCCGGGGCGACTTCAAGGGGCTGGTCGACAAGCTCGACTACGTCAAGGCGCTCGGCTTCTCGGCCATCTGGATCACGCCGGTGGTGCTCAACCGCTCCGACTACGACTTCCACGGCTACCACGGCTGGGACTTCTACCGCGTCGACCCGCGGTTGGAGAGCGCCGGGGCGTCCTACCAGGACCTGATCAACGCGGCGCACGCCAAGGGCATCAAGATCTTCCAGGACGTGGTCTACAACCACAGCTCCCGGTGGGGCGCCAAGGGGCTGTTCACGCCCACCGTCTACGGCACCCGCGACGACCAGTGGAAGTGGTACTACGACCAGCAGCAGGCCGGCCGCGAGTACGACCCGATGGTCGAGGCGACCGGGAACGACCCGGCGCTCACCCCGGCGCAGAACGCCAAGGCCAAGGGCCGGCCGTACAACGGCGACGTGTGGTCGTCCGCCGCGCCGGCCGGCAACCAGTGCCTGAACTGGGGTACGCCGACCGGCGGACGCAGCGCCGAAGGCTACACGCTCTACCAGTGCCAGTGGCCCACCCCGACCAGCAAACTGTTCCCCGCCGACAGGTACCACCAGTGCTGGATCGGCAACTGGGAGGGCGAGGACGCGCGGAGCTGCTGGCTGCACGAGGACCTGGCGGACTTCAACACCGAGAACGCGGCCGTGCAGGAATACCTGATCAACGCATACAACAGGTACATCGACATGGGCGTGGACGGCTTCCGGATCGACACCGCCGTGCACATCCCCCGAGTCACCTGGAACCGGCGCTTCCTGCCCGCCATCCAGCAGCACGCGGTGTCGAAGTTCGGCGCGAAGGGCAAGGACTTCTACGTCTTCGGCGAGGTCGCCGCGTTCGTCAACGACAAGTGGAACCGCGGCTCGGTCAACCACTCCGCCCAGTTCTTCACCTGGCAGGAGCGCAAGGAGTACAGCCCGGACGACGTGCGGGCCGCGATCGAGCAGTACGACTACGAGCAACTCCTCGGCCCGGCCGGGCAGCCCACCACCGACAACGCGTTCCTGCGCGGCAACGCGTACCACGCGCCGGACCACTCGAAGTTCTCCGGCATGAACGTCATCGACATGCGGATGCACATGAACTTCTCCGACGCCGGTAACGCGTTCGGCAACGGGAAGGACTCCGACGACAGCTACAACGACGCCACCTACAACGTCGTCTACGTCGACAGCCACGACTACGGGCCGAACAAGTCCGGCACCCGCTACACCGGCGGCACCGATGCCTGGGCGGAGAACATGAGCCTGATGTGGACGTTCCGCGGCATCCCGACGCTCTACTACGGCTCGGAGATCGAGTTCCGGAAGGGCGCCCGGATCGACTGCGGGCCGACCTGCCCGCTGGCCACCACCGGCCGCGCCTACTACGGCGACCACCTGGCCGGCAGCGTCACCGCCGCCGACTTCGGGGTGGTCGGGTCGGCCAGCGGGCCGGTGGCCACCACGCTCGCCCAGCCGCTGGTCAAGCACGTGCAGCGGCTCAACCTGATCCGGCGGGCCGTGCCGGCGTTGCAGAAGGGGCAGTACTCGACCGAGGGCGTGAGTGGCGCGATGGCGTACAAGCGGCGGTTCACGCAGGGCGCGGTGGACAGCTTCGCCCTGGTCACCGTCTCCGGCTCGGCCACGTTCCGGGGCGTGCCGAACGGCAGGTACGTGGACGCGGTCAGCGGCGACGTGCGTACGGTCACCGACGGCACGCTGACCGCCCCGGTCAGCGGCCAGGGCAACCTGCGGGTCTACGTGCTCGACCTGCCCGGCAATCCGGCGCCCGGCAAGATCGGCGCGGATGGGCCGTACCTGCGCTGAGCGTCGGCGCTGTTAAGCGGGGCCCCCTCCTATACCGAATGCGTGAGGAGGGGGCCCCGCCTTGCACGTGGGTGGCCCCGCCGGGGCCGGCCGGGAGGGAGGTGCGGCCGGCGAGGGGTGGCGGGGCCACCGGGTCACTTGCCGCCCTGGCCGTGCCAGCCGCGGTGGTCCATGCCGGGGCCGCCCGGACCGGGGAAGACGCCCGCCTCGGCGGCCTTGAGCACCGCGTCGGCCTGCTCCCGGGTCAGCTTGCCGTCCTCGACGGCCTGGTCGAGCCGCTCCTTCAGGGCGGCCTGCCGGTCCTGCGCCGACGGCGGCGTCGGCCGCTCCGGCCGGTCCGCCTGCCGCTGCTCGCGCAGCTTCTCCAGCGCCGCGGTGACCTTGTCGGCCGGGACACCCAGCTCCTTGGCGAGCGACTCGGCGAACTCGGCCTGCCGGTCGGCGTGCCGCTGCTGGCGGTCGCCGCCCTGGTCGCTGCTCGTGCTGGCGCTCGGCTTGTTGTCGTCGGCGAGCGCCACCGTCGGGGCGGCGATCCCGACGGTGAGCACGCCGGCGGCGGCGAGGCCGACCAGCAGGCGCTTCCGCGTCGTGCGGATCATGCGGTTCTCCTTCTCGATGGTGGTGCGATGACGTCACCGACAGTGACGGCCGGAGCTGGGGGCAACCCGTGGCGACCCTGTCAGCGAGCTGGGAATCGGGGCGAGAATACGGACAAATGCGGTTGCGGCCTCGCGGCGACATGGGAAGGCTGGGCCGAATCCCGACGAAAGGCCACCCCATGACACAGCCCGTCATCCGCGAGGTCGCGCTCACCGGGCCGGGCTCCGGCCCGTACGCGATCACGGTCGGGCCGGACGGCGCGCTCTGGCTGACGCTGGCCGGCTCCGGCGGCGTCGCCCGGCTCAGGCCGGACGGCGCGGTGCGGACCTTCCGCACGGACCCGCCGGAGAGCCGGCCGCTGATCATCACCACCGGCCCGGACGGCGCGCTCTGGTACACCCGCTCCGGCGACCACCGGCTCGGCCGGCTCACCGTCGACGGCAGGGGCGGCTCCGTCGCGCTGCCCCCGGGCTGTGCCCCGTGCGGCCTGGTCACCGGGCCGGACGGCGCGCTCTGGTACGCCGGCATGGGCGACGACACGGTCGGCCGGGTCACCGCCGACGGGGAGGTCAGCACGGTCCCGTTGCCGGTCGCCGAGGGCTTCCCGTCAATGCTGGCGGTCGGGCCGGACGAGGCGCTCTGGCTGACGCTCAACCGGGCGAACGCCATCGCCCGCATCGGCCTCGACGGGTCGGTGACGGTGCATCCGCTGCCCACCGACGCGGCCGGGCCGGTCGGCATCACGCGGGGCGGGGACGGCGCGCTCTGGTTCGTCGAGATCCTCGCCGGTCAGGTCGGCCGGATCACGCCGGACGGGCGGATCGACGAGTTACCGCTGCCGGACCGGGCGGCCCGGCCGCACGCGATCGTCGCCGACCCGGCCGGCGGCTGCTGGTTCACCGAGTGGGCCGCGAACCGCCTCGGTCACGTCGCGCCCGACGGCACGTTCACCCACCACGACCTGCCCACCCCGAACTCCGAGCCGCACGGCCTCGCGGTCACCCCCGACGGCTCGGTCTGGGTCGCCCTGGAAACCGGCGCGGTCGCCCACCTGACCCCGCCGGCCTGACGAGGTGACGGGTCAGCGGACGGCGGGAGTGACCGTGAGGGTGTCGGCGCTGGTGTCCAGGACGGCGGGGGTGCCGACCGGGACGGTGAGCTGGCCGGGGCCGTGGCCGATCGGGAGGCCGCCGAGGACCGGGACGCCGAGGTCGCCCAGCCGGTCGGTGAGCACGTCGACCACGGTGGTGTCCCAGTCGTCCGCGCACTCGGTGAACTGGCCGACCGCCACGCCGGCGAGCCCGGCCAGGGCACCGCAGCGGCGCAGGTGGGTCAGCATCCGGTCGATCTTGTACGGCGGTTCCTGCACCTCCTCGACCAGCAGGATCGCACCGGTCAGGTCCGGCATGTCCGGCGTGCCGATCGACGCGGTGAGCAGGCACAGGTTGCCGCCCAGCAGCCGACCCTCGGCCCGCCCGGGCACCCGCACCGGGTGCGTCTCCTCCGCCTCGACCGCCGCGACCGTCACCGGTTCCGTGGTCATCAGCGCGGCGTGCAGCGACTCCGCCGAGCGGATCGGGGTGCGCTCGTCCCGCCAGGCGGCGCCCGGACCGTGCACCCCGACCAGCCGGGCGCCCCGCCAGAGCGCGAACTGCAACGCGGTGATGTCGGAGAAGCCGGCCACCACCTTCGGGTCGCGGCGTACCGCCGCCATGTCGATCAGGTCCACCACCCGCTGCGCGCCGTACCCGCCCCGGGTGCAGAGCACGCCCCGGATCTCCGGGTCGGCGAACGCGGCGTTCAGGTCCGCGGCCCGCAGCGCGTCGTCGCCGGCCAGGTAACCCCGCCGGGCGTACGCGTTCGGCGCGGGCACCGGCCGCAGCCCCCAGCCGGTGAGCAGTTCGATGCCGCGGGCCACCCGATCGGGCCGGGTCGGGCCGGACGGCGACACCAGCATCACCGCGTCGCCGGGACGCAGGACCGGTGGGCGCAGGCAGTCGTCGGTGGGCACGACGCGAGCCTAGTGCCGCCGAGCCGGACCGTCCGGTGTCGGGCGTACCGGCTAGCCTCGACGTCGTGGCGACCGCGCTGGTGATCGAGAACGACCCGACCGACGACCTCCGCCGACTGGGGGAGTGGCTCACCGAGGGGGGTCTGGAGCTGCGCGTCCTGCGCCCGCACGCGGGCGACGCGCTCCCCGCCGACCTCGACGGGTACGCCGCCCTGGTGGTGCTCGGCGGCGACCAGCAGGCCTATCCGCTGGCCGACGACAGCCCGGGCGCGCCCTGGTTCCCGGCGCTGGAGGGGCTGCTGCGCAAGGCGGTCCGCCACCGGCTGCCCACGCTGGCGATCTGCCTGGGCGCGCAACTGCTCGCCACCGCGCACGCCGGTCGGGTGGAACGCAGCCCGTCCGGGCCGGAGGTCGGCCCCACCGTGGTCGGTCGACGCGACGCCGCCGAGACCGATCCGCTGTTCCGCTTCGTGCCGCTGATGCCCGACGTGCTCCAGTGGCACGCCGACGAGATCACCGAGCTGCCGCACGGCGCGACGCTGCTCGCCGCGTCCACCCGCTACCCGCACCAGGCGTTCCGTCTCGGCGACCGGGCCTGGGGGTTGCAGTTCCACATCGAGTGCGACACCGCGATGATCGCCGAGTGGTCGCGCGACTCGGCCACGCTCGCCGAGCTGGGCTACGACCCGGAGCTGGTGGTGGCCGCGTGCGACCGGGCGATGGCCGACGTCGAGGAGGCCTGGCAGCCGTTCGCGGTCCGGTTCGCCGCGCTCGCGCTCGGCGAACTCGGCGACGACAACCCGCGCCGCAGCCTGCCGCTGCTCGGGGCGTGAGGTGAGCCGGCCGGCCCGCGGGCGCCTGGCCCGCTACGGCTTCGCCGAGAGCGACACCGGTCCACGCGCCGTCGACCTGCTCGGCCCGGACGGGCTCGGCCTGTGGCGGCCGGACACCCAGGAACCCATCGACGACCGGGCCGTCGAGCTGCTCACCGCGCTCTCCCGGGCCGCCGACCCGGACCTGGCGCTGCGCCAGCTCCACCGGCTCGTCGAGGCGGAACGGCAGCACGGCGACGAGGTCGCCGTCCGCGACGCGCTCGCCGCCGACCCCGGCCTGCGCCGCCGGCTGGTCGCGGTGCTCGGCGCCTCCTCGGCGCTCGGCGACCACCTGGTCGCAAACCCCGGGCAGTGGGCGGTGCTGGCCACCGAGCCGGACGGGCTCGCCCCGACCGCCGACGGGCGGCTCGACCTGACCGCCGCCGCCAAGCTGACCACGCTCACCGGCGCGGTTCCGCTGCTGCGGCAGGCGTACCGGTTGGCGCTGCTGCGGATCGCGGCGGCCGACCTGACCGGCGGGCGCGGCCTGGAGCAGACCATGGCCGCGCTGTCCGGGCTGGCCGACGCCACGCTGGCCACCGCCTACGACATCGCGGTCGACGAGCTGCCCGAGGGCACCGCCCCGCCCCGGCTCGCGGTGGTCGCGATGGGCAAGTGCGGCGGCGACGAGCTGAACTACGTCTCCGACGTGGACGTCATCTTCGTCGCCGCCGGTGACGACGACCTGACCGCCGCCACCCAGGTCGCCACCCGGCTGATCGGGATCTGCGGGCTGGTCGCGTGGCCGGTCGACGCCGCGCTGCGCCCGGAGGGCAACCGGGGTCCGCTGGTCCGCACGCTCGCCAGCCACCTGGCCTACTACAAGCGCTGGGCCCGCACCTGGGAGTTCCAGGCGCTGCTCAAGGCCCGCCCGGCGGCCGGTGACCTGGCGCTGGCCCGGGAGTGGATCGCGGCGCTCGCCCCGCTGGTCTG
Organism: Micromonospora sp. NPDC051141; assembly: GCF_044455765.1. Lineage (NCBI taxonomy): Bacteria > Bacillati > Actinomycetota > Actinomycetes > Micromonosporales > Micromonosporaceae > Micromonospora > Micromonospora sp. NPDC051141. Next base: position 7,722 of record NZ_JBITFD010000011.1, on the reverse strand, counting down.
GACCGCGGCGGAGCGGCCGGAGGCGGTCTCCGACGTCCGGTCCATGCGCCGCAAGATTCTCGACAACGTGCCGCCGAAGGAGCTGGAACGCGAGATCAAGCGCGGTCCGGGCGGGCTGCGCGACATCGAGTTCGCCGTCCAACTGCTCCAGCTCGTGCACGGTCGCGGCGACGAGTCGCTGCGCGTGCCGGGCACTCTGCCGGCGCTGCGCGCCCTGGTCGCCGGCGGCTACGTCGGCCGCGCCGACGGCGAGGCGCTGCTGCGCGGCTACCGTTTCCTGCGCGCCGTCGAGCACCGGCTCCAGCTCCAGGGCCTGCGCCGCACGCACACCGTGCCGACCGAGCCGGCCGCGCTGCGCTGGCTCGCCGCCGCGCTCGGCCACGCGGCCACCCCGGGCCGCAGCGCCGTCGAGGAGTTCCGCGCCGAGTGGGTCACCCACGCCACCGAGGTACGCCGACTGCACGCGAAACTGCTCTACCGGCCGCTGCTGGAGTCGGTGGCCCGGGTGCCGGCCGAGGGGCTGCGGCTCACCCCGGAGGCGGCCCGGCACCGGCTGGAGGTGCTCGGCTTCGCCGACCCGGCCGGGGCGCTGCGGCACCTCCAGGCGCTCACCGGCGGCGTCAGCCGCACCGCCGCGATCCAGCGCACGCTGCTGCCGGTGCTGCTCGACGAGTTCGCCGACGCCCCGGAGCCGGACCGCGGCCTGCTCAACTACCGGCAGGTGTCCGACAAGCTGGGCAGCACCCCGTGGTATCTCCGCCTGCTGCGCGACTCCGGCCCGGTCGCGCGCCGGCTGGCCCGGGTGCTCTCCTCCTCCCGGTACGCGGCCGACCTGCTGGCCCGGGAGCCCGAGGCGCTGCGGCTGCTGGCCGAGGACAGCGAGTTGACCCCGCGTCCCCGGGAGACGCTCGTGGCGGGCTTCGTGGCGGCGGCGGCCCGGCACGACGACCCGGTCGAGGCCACCCGGGCGGTCCGCGCGCTGCGCCGCCGCGAGCTGGTCCGGATCGCCGCCGCCGACGTGCTCAGCCGGGCCGGGTCGCTCGCCCCGCTCACCCCACGCCCGCCGGGCGGCGGGGCACGCCGTCCCACGGTGGTGGACGTCAGCGCGGTCGGCACCGCGCTCTCCCACGTCACCGACGCCACGCTGGCCGCCGCGCTGCGCGCCGCCCGGGTCGCCCAACCCGGGCCGCCGGGCCTGCGCTTCGCCGTGATCGGCATGGGCCGGCTCGGCGGGTACGAGTCCAACTACCTCTCCGACGCCGACGTGCTGTTCGTCTACGACCCGCCGCCCGGGGCGGACGAGAGCGCGGCCGGGGCCGCCGGCGCCGCCGCGCACGCGATCGCCGAGGAGTTGCGCCGGCTGCTCTCCGCGCCGGCGCCCGACCCGCCGCTCGGCGTCGACGCCGACCTGCGCCCGGAGGGCCGGCAGGGCCCGCTGGTCCGCAGCCTGGCCGCGTACGCGCAGTACTACGCGCGCTGGTCGAAGGTGTGGGAGGCGCAGGCGCTGCTGCGGGCGCGGTTCGTCTGCGGCGACGACGACCTGGGCGCCGAGTTCGAGGCGATGATCGAGCCGGTGCGCTACCCGGCCGACGGGCTGAGCCGCGAGCAGGTGGTGGAGATCCGGCGGATCAAGGCGCGGGTGGAGACCGAGCGGCTGCCCCGCGGGGCCGACCCGGCCACCCACACCAAGCTGGGTCGGGGTGGGCTCGCCGACGTCGAGTGGGCCGTGCAACTCCTCCAGCTCCGGTACGCCGGCCGGCTGCCCGCGCTGCGCGGCACCCGTACCCTCGACGCCCTTGCGGCGGCCCGCGAGGCCGGCGTGCTCGACCCGGACGACGCGGCCGAGCTGGCCGCCGGCTGGACGCTCGCCGCGCAGGTCCGCGACGCGCTGATGCTGGTACGCGGCCGGGCCGGTGACCAACTGCCCCGGCACGGGGTGGAGTTGGCCGGTGTGGTGCGCCTGCTCGGCCACGAGGACCCGGGCGAGTTCCTCGACGATTACCTGCGCACCGGCCGCCACTCGCGCGCCGTCGTCCAGCGCATCCTCGAAGCTCCCCTCTGAGGTGAAAGGCGGGGCCCCCATTAACGCCTGAGGTATGGGCGGGGCCCCCTCCTAACCGCTGCGGCGGCCGGCGGTCAGCCGGTGAGCGTGTAGGTGCCGGGGCGGGGCACCGTGACGGTGAGCCAGTCGCCGTCGGGGGAGAGCGTGGCGCCGCCGGTGACGGACAGCCAGCGGTCGTGGCGGACCCGGACCGGCACCGGACCGGCGACGGGAGCCCGGAACGTGACCGAGGCGCCGTCCTGCCGGACCAGTTCACCGGGCGGGCCGACCAGCGGTGTGGGGTCGGCGACCGCGTACAGCCGCCAGTGCCGGTCCGACCAGACCTCGGTCAGGTACGGCTGCCCGGCGGTCACCAGCTCCGCCTCCGGCCGCCCCACCCAGGACAGTTCCGCGTCCGGCACGGCGACGTACTGCACCGCGTTGTCGGCCAGCCAGGCCCGGTAGCTGTCGGCGGTCAGCGGGACGCCGGTGCCGGCAGCGCCCGGCACGGTGGTGAAGAACAGCGGGTTGCGGTCGATGTCGGCCTGCCGCAGCCAGCCCCGGGCCAGCGGCACCTCGCCGAGGCGGGCGGCCTCCCAGTAGTTGCGGGTCGGCGGCACCTCCACCCGCCCGGTGAGCCCGCGCCGGGCCAGCTCCGCCCGCAGCGGCGCGAAGTACGCCGGATCGACCGTCGGGTCGTCGGCGCTGCGCAGGTCGGCGGTGACCACCGGCGGCTGCCACCAGCAGACCACCGCCAGCAGCGCGGCCAACCCGACCGCCCCGGCGGCCCGGGGCAACCCACGCCCGACCGCCTCGCGTCCGGCGAACGCGCCCCGGCGGTCGGCGGCGGGCGACAGCCGACCGGCCAGGCCGCGCGGCAGGGACGCGGCGGCGGCCAGCACCGGCAGCGCGAACATCACCACCAGGCGGGTGGCGTTCAGCCCGACCGGGGTGGACAGCAACGCAGCCGCCAGCACCCCGGCCGCGGAGAGCAACGCGCCCACCCGCACCGGCCGGTACGCCACCAGCGCCGCGACCAGCAGGCTGGTCACCACCGCGTGGACCGTGTCCGCCCGGCTGATGTTCATCCAGCCGCCCTCCCCGAACAGCAGCCCGGTCACCGCGAGCGGCCCGGCCGCCGGCACGGCGAGCAGCAGGCCGTCGGCGTACCGCCGGGTGAGCAGCAGCGCGACGCCGGCGAGCCCGACGAACAGCCCGGCCACCGGGCTGGCCGCGGAGGCGAGCAGCGCGGCGACGGCGACCGTCGCGGCGCGCATCCGGTTGACCCGGGCGGTCACGTCGGCGGGCAGCGTCAGGGCGAGCAGCGCGGCCAGCCCGAACGTGACGCCGAGCGCGTAGGTGACCCGGCCGGAGACCAGGTTGCCGGCGATCGTGACGACCCCGACCAGGCTGCCGAGCAGCGGGCGGGGCACCCGGAGCCGGACCAGCAGGGCCGCGAACGCGGTGGCCGACGCGAGCAGCGTGAGCGCGCCGGTGGGGCGTACCCCGAGCAGCGCCATCAGCGGCGGCGAGACGAGGCTGTAGCCCCACGGGTGCACGCCGCCGTACCAGCGCAGGTCGACCAGGGCCGGCCCGTGCGCGGCGAAGAAGCCGGCGCGCGCCACCTGGGCGGACAGGTCCGACCCGGTGGCCGGCAGGACGAGGAGGAGCACGGCGAGGACGAGCGCCGACGCGGCGGACACCGCCACCACCCGACCGCCCCGCATGCCCACCTCCTGATCGCGAACCACCGTACTGGCAGCATTACGAGGGTGTCTCACCACCTCTCGCGCTGGACCGGCCTGGCGGGCTCGGTGCTGCTCGCCGTGGCCGCGTACGTCGGCGGCGCCCTGCCCGACGGCGAACTGCGCCCCACCCCGGTCAGCATCTGGCAGGGCCCGGACGGGCCGCTGATCATCGGACTGTGGTTGGCCGGCACCGCGCTGCTGGCCTGGGCGTGGTGGTCGTTGCGGAACCGGGTGCCCTCGGCCAGGTGGGCGTTGGTGACCGTCGCGCTCTGGATGCTGCCGATGCTCGTCGCCCCGCCGCTGGGCAGCCGGGACGTCTACGCGTACGCCTGCCAGGGTGCCAGCTTCTCGGCCGGGATCAACCCGTACGAGCAGGGCGTGTCGGCGCTGCCCTGCCCGTGGCTGGACACCATCTCGTACATCTGGCGGGACACGCCGGCGCCGTACGGCCCGCTGTTCGTGCTGATCGCCGGCGCGGTGGTCAAGGCCACCGGGTCGCTGTGGGGCGCCGTGGCGCTGTTCCGGGCGCTCGCCGTGGCCGGGGTGGCGCTGACCGCCTGGGCGCTGCCCGCGCTGGCCCGCCGCTGCGGGGTGCCGCCGAAGCGGGCGCTCTGGCTGGCGCTGGCCAGCCCGCTGGTGCCGGTGCACCTGGCCTCCGGGGCGCACAACGACGCGATGATGGTCGGCCTGCTCGTCGCCGGGCTGGCCGTGGTGGCCAGCCGGCCGGGCCGCCCCGGGCCGCTGCTCGCCGGCGGGTTGCTGCTCGGCCTGGCCGCCGGCATCAAGGTCACCGCGCTGGTGGTGGTGCCGTTCGCGGCGCTCGCCGCGGTCGTCGGGCCGTACCGGATCCGGACGCTGGTCCGCGACGGCGGGTGGGTGGTCGGCGGCGCGCTGGCCGCGCTGGCCGGCGCGACGCTCGTGGCCGGTCTCGGCCTCGGCTTCATCAGCGGCCTGGAGCAGGGCGGGCTGGTGGTGGCCTGGACCTCGCCGCCGACCGCGGTCGGGCAGACCGTCGGCTACCTGCTGGCGCCGTTCGGCGTGCACGTCGACGCGCTGCCGGTGACCCGGGCGATCGGCATGGTGGTGCTGGTCGCGCTGCTGGTGTGGCTCTGGTTCCGGGCGTGGCGCCGGGGCGGGCCGGTCTGGTACGCGGCGCTGGCGCTGGTCGCCACCGTCGCGCTCGCCCCGCTGTTCCACCCCTGGTACTGGCTCTGGCCGCTGGCCGTGCTCGCCGCCACCGCCCGCCGTACGCGCTGGTTCTCGATCGTCACTGTGGTGTCGTCGTTCCTGGTGCTGGCGGACGGGACCGGTTTACCCCGGTACACCAAGATGCCGGGTGCGCCGCTGATGACGCTGTTCGTGATAGGGCTGATCGTGTGGTTGGTACGGTCGGCCCGGAAGGGGCGGCAGCCGGTTCCGGTGGAGTGAGGAGTGTGCCGGTGAGCGAGCCCGACGCGCCGGTGCGGCCGGTGGCCGCCGCGCTCGCCCGGTACGCCGGACTTGTCGGCGCGGTCCTGCTCACCGCCGCCGGCTGGCTGGGCGGGGCGCTGCCCGACGCGCCGCCGCGTACCACGCTCGCCGGTCTCTGGCAGGCCCCGCACGGGCCGGTGACGCTCGCCTGCTGGCTGGTGGGGACCGTGCTGCTGGTGGGCGCCTGGTGGTCGCTGCGCTGGGGCGCCCCGTCGGGCCGGTGGGCGTACCTGACGGCCGGGCTCTGGTCGCTGCCGCTGCTGGCCGCGCCGCCGCTGGGCAGCCGCGACGTCTACTCGTACGCCTGCCAGGGCTGGACCTGGACGCAGGGGGTCAGCCCGTACCGGGTGGGGGTGGCGGCGGCCGGCTGCCCGTGGGCCGGTTCGGTGTCGCCGATCTGGCGGGACACGCCCGCGCCGTACGGGCCGTTCTTCGTGTTGTTGGCCGGGCTGGCGGTGCTCGCCGGCGGCGGCCTGGTCGGGGCGATCGTGCTGTTGCGGCTGGTCGCGGTGGCCGGGGTGCTGCTGGTCGCCGCTGCCCTGCCCGGCCTGGCCCGAGCCGCCGAGGTGCCGGCCCGCCGCGCGGCCTGGCTGGTGCTGGCCTGCCCGCTGGTCGGGGTGCACCTGGTGGCCGGTGCGCACAACGACGCGCTCGCGCTCGGGCTGCTCCTGCTCGGGCTGCTGGCGCTCGTTCGCCGGCCGGGCACGCCGCGCGCGCTGCTGGCGGCCGGCGTGTTGCTGGGTCTGGCGGTCGCGGTGAAGGCGGTCGCCGTGGTGGTGCTGCCGTTCGCGGCGCTGGCCGCGGTGTCCGGCCGGCACACCTGGCGGGCGCTGCTGCGCGACGGTGGCCGGCTGGCCGCGGCGGTGCTCGGCACGCTCGTCGTCCTGTCGCTCGCCACCGGCCTCGGGTTGGGCTGGGTGGACGGGCTCGGCCGCAGCGGCGACTCGCAGCAGTGGACCTCGCCGCCGACCGCTGTCGGTTTCGTGATCGACTACGCCGGTGAGGCGGCCGGGCGTGACCCGCACGCCGTGCCGGTGACCCGGGTGGTCGGGCTGGTGCTGCTGGTCGGGCTGCTGGTGGCGCTCTGGTGGTGGGTGTGGACGGCGCTGCGCCGGTCCGGCGACGACCGGCAGCGGATGACGTTGTTCGGGGCCGGGCTGGCGCTGGCCGCCACCGTGCTGCTCGCCCCGGTCTTCCACCCCTGGTACGCGGTCTGGCCGCTGGCCCTGCTCGCGGTGGCGGTGGTGTCACCGGCCCGGACCGTCTGGTTCGTGGCGCCCTGCGCGGTGGCGTCGGTGCTCACGCTGCCCGACGGCACGAACCTGGCCCGGTTCACCAAGGCGCCCGGCGCGGTGCTGATGACGGTGCTGGTGGTGGCCGGCGTGGTGGCCGGCGTCCGGGCCGGCCTGCGCCGCCGGCACCTGCCGCGCTGACGCCGGCCCGCCAGCGGAACGGCCGGGCCGGCAGCGGAACGGCCGGGCCGGCCCCGCGGAAGGCGGAGCCGGCCCGGCCGGTGCTGACGAGCGTGTGCTCAGCAGTCGAAGTACATCGCGAACTCGTGCGGGGTCGGGCGCAGGCGCACCGGGTCGACCTCGTTGGCGCGCTTCCAGTCGACCCAGGTGGAGATCAGGTCCGGCGTGAACACGCCGCCGTCGAGCAGGTAGTCGTGGTCGGCCTCCAGCGAGTCGAGCACGGCCGACAACGAGCCGGGGACCTGCTTGACGTCGCCCCACTCCTCCGGGGGGAGGTCGTAGAGGTCCTTGTCGATGGGGGCCGGGGGTTCGATCTTGCTCTTGATGCCGTCGAGGCCGGCCATCATCATCGCGGAGAAGGCGAGGTAGACGTTGGCCGAGGGGTCGGGGACGCGGAACTCGACGCGCTTGGCCTTGGGGTTGCTGCCGGTGACCGGGATGCGGGTGCAGGCGGAGCGGTTGCGCTGGGAGTAGACCAGGTTGACCGGGGCCTCGAAGCCGGGCACGAGGCGTCGGTAGGAGTTGACGGTCGGGTTGGTGAAGGCCAGCAGCGAGGGGGCGTGGTGCAGCAGGCCGCCGATGTACCAGCGGGCGGTGTCGGACAGGCCGGCGTAGCCGGTCTCGTCGTAGAACAGCGGCTCGCCGTTGAGCCAGAGGCTCTGGTGGGTGTGCATGCCGGAGCCGTTGTCACCGAACAGCGGCTTGGGCATGAACGTGGCGGTCTTGCCGCCGGCCCAGGCCTCGTTCTTCACGATGTACTTGAAGAGCTGGAGCTGGTCGGCGGCGTGCAGCAGCGTCGAGAACCGGTAGTTGATCTCGGACTGGCCGGCGGTGCCGACCTCGTGGTGCGAGCGCTCCACGGTGAAGCCGGTGTCCACGAGCCGCCGCACGATCGAGTCGCGCAGGTCGGCGTAGTGGTCGACCGGGGGGACGGGGAAGTAGCCGCCCTTGTAGGCGGTCTTGTAGCCGCGGTTGCCGCCTTCTTCGACGC
>NZ_JBITFD010000010.1:0-299439 GCF_044455765.1 Micromonospora sp. NPDC051141 | reverse complement strand
TACGTTACTCCGTCCGCGCCACGGATGTGATCCCGTGGGGCGCTGATTTTTCGGTGCCTTTTCGCGCCATGGGTCGCCCCGGGCGGAGTGGTGGGGGGGGGGGGGGGGGGGGGGGGGGGGGGGGGGGGGGCCCCCCCCCCCCCCCCACGTCGGGTTACCAGCTCAACGGCAGCGTGCCGATGAACCGGGTGAGCGCGCCGGCGATCAACTGGTCGTCGCGCCGCGACGGGTGCCAGTCGCAGCCCAACTTGTCCAGGCCGAGCGCGGTGTCGTCGTAGTAGAGCGAGCGGACCCGGGTGTCGCCCGCGTCCGTCCGGGTCCGGACGACCTGCTGCACGGAGCTGGCGAGCGGCGTGCCGGACAGGTCCGGGTAGGTGAGCACGATGAACGTGTCGGGCCCGTAGCGGGCCCGCAGCTTGTCGAGGAAGCCAAGGTACGCGGTCCGGAAGTCGGCGGCGAGCTGGTCGGGGGTGCTCCACCGCTCACCGGCGTGCAGGGCGGTGGAGAAGTCGTTGATGCCCAGGCCGACCACGACCAGTTGTGGTTGCCAGGTGGCTGGCTTCTGCCACACGGTGCTGTTCCAGAGCGCCTGGAGGTCGGTCTCGTAGTAGGTGCGGAAGTTGTCGGTGCCCCCGCCGTTGTAGTTGCGCACCATGCCCAGGCCGGACCAGGCGATGAGCTGGAAGTCGGCGTCCAGGCTCTGTGCGGTGAGCGCGCCGAACGTGACGTCGGCGTTGGAGTTGCGGGTGACCCCGCCGTTGGCGGAGCAGTCCCGGGTCGTCGACATGTTGCCGTAGCCGGCGGTCCACGAGTCGCCGATGAACTCGATCTGGCGGCTGCGGGCGGCGGGCTTGGCCAGGACCACGCCACCGGGTGCGGCGACGAGACCGCCGAACTCGCCGGCCGCCCACGGGCTCTCGGTGCGTTTGACGAGCCGTACGGTGTGGATGGCGTCGGTGAGGTTCCGGACCCAGTAGGTGGTCTGCCCGGGGGTGACCAGGGTGGCGACGGTCGTGCCGTCGATCTGGACGGCGTAGTCGTTCTGGCTGTCGTTGAGCACGATCCCGACGCCGGTGCCCCGGAACCGCCCTTCGAAGTAGGTGCCGGGCCAGGTGTACTGGACGCTGCTCCCGACCGCCCGGACGCGCCCGACCGTGTTCGTCTGCGCGGCCGACGGCGGCGGCGGGCTGGTGGGCGGCGGCGTCGGTGTGGCGGTGGGCGGCCAGTTGGTCGGCGGCGGGCCGGAGGTCGGTGGCGGGCCGGTGGTCGGTGGCGGGCCGGTCGGCGGCGGGGTGGTCGGTGCCGGCGTGGTGGTGGTCGGGCTTCCGGTGCACGGCACGCCGTTGAGCGCGAAGTCGGTCGGCGCCGGGTTCGACGCGTTGTTCCACGAGCCGCCGAAGCCGAACTGCGCGCCGGCGCCGGTGCCGAGGTTGCCGTTCCAGCCGGTGTTGGTCACGGTGACCCGGCCGCCGGACTGGGCCACCGTGCCGTTCCACAGCTGCCCGACCACCTGCCCGGCGGTGAACGACCAGGTCAACCGCCAGTTGGTGAGCGGATCGCCGAGGTTGGTGAGGTCGACGTTCGCGCCGAATCCGCCCGGCCACTGGCTGGTGACGGTGTAGGCGACCCGGCAGCCGGCGGCGGCCTGCGCGGAGACGGTGGTGGTGAGTGCGGCGGCGACGGCGACGGTGACGGCGGTGGACACCGCCACCGCCGACCGGAGCCGGGTACGGGTGGGTGGCATCTGCGTTCCTCCGGGGCGACGGGATGACGGGCGCGCTACGCGCCGGAGCAGGTGATTCCGCTCGTTGGCGTTCGAGGTGCTGCTCGGCGCCGTCACGGCTCGCTCCGCCCGGGAGACGGTCCGCGACGTGGCTCAGCGGCCCGCTGGTAGCGACGTCGGGTGGGTGCCCACGGTTCGCCGGTGTCGGCGCACCGCGAGGTTCGGCCTGTGGCCAGCCCGGCTCCGGTGGGGATTATCCCGCTATGATTCGACGATCGTCAATTCCTGGAGGCCCTCCGAATGAAGATCGTTGCGTTGTCCTGCACCCAGAAGCGCCTGCCGTCGGTGACCGACGCGCTGCTGGAGGCGGCGATCAGCGGCGTCGTCCGGGAGGTCGACGGCGCGGAGATCCAGCGGATCCGGTTGATCGACCATTCCATCGCCATGTGCGAGGGCGAGGACACCTGTCTCGATCCGGAGGTGGGCCGGTGCCCGATCGACGACGACTTCGCGCACGTCGTCGAGCTGGCCGAGGGTGCGCAGGCGATGCTGCTCGCCATGCCGGTGTACGCGGGGAACGTCCCCGCGGTGCTGAAGATCTTTCAGGAGCGCCTGAAGAGCTTCATGAACGCCCGGCAGCGACCGTTCGGCAACCTGCTGGTCGGGACCATCGTGCACTCGCGCACCATGCTGACCGAACCGGCGCTGGGCGCGTTGTTCCCGTGGTACCTGCGGCTGCGGAACAGGAATGTGGCGTCGGCCTGCTTCACCCGTAACGATCATCAGGACCTGACCCGCACCGCGGCGGTCGACATGTGCGTGGCGGTGGGCCGGCAACTCGGCATGACGCTCGCCGGCAGCGGGTCGCCGGCCGACGAGCGCACGCTGCTGCCGGTGGTTCAGCCGCCGGCTCGCCCACGGTGCGGCGACCCGTCCGTCTCCTCGCCCGGTACGTGAGACTCCGCGCGCCAGGTGCACCCGTCGCCGGCCCGCACGCACGACACCCTGACGTCCGGGTCCAGGTAGCGGGCGGCGATGGTCTCGTGGAGCGGCTGGCAGTACGTGCACGGTGAGGAGAGCGTCAGCACGACGCCGGCGCGGGCGGCCTTTCTGCGGTAACGCAGGATCCCGCAGTCGGTGTTGCGCAGGACGGTGCCCGAGGGCTGACGCTCGCTGGTCACCGCCGAGTCGTACAGCAGCAGTTGACGGTGCAGCCGGGTCATGAAGTGGTCGGTGGCGGACACTCCGGCGGGCCGTTGCGCCCGGAGCAGCGCCGCGGTGATGCGGGAGTTCGCCCGGATCCACGCCGTCAGGCCCGCCTCGCCGTGCTCGCCCAGGACGAACTCCTCGGCGGCGGCCTGGGCCTCGAAGAACCGCTGGCGCCACAGGTCGACCTTCTCGTCCGGGTCGAGCGGGGACGGCTGACCGGTCACGCGGCCCTCCCGGCGGCCTCGTCCAGCTCGGCGAAGACCTCCTGGGCCACGCGCAGCCCGTTGTTGGCGACCGGCCAGCCACCGTAGTAGGCGAGCTGGATGATGACTTCGACGATCTTCTCCCGCGACATCCCGAGGTGCAGCGCGGCACCGATGTGGCCGCGCAGCTCCCAGTCGGTCCGGGCCAGCGCGACAGCGGTCAGCGCGACCAGTTCGCGTTCCTCGACGCTCAGGTGCGGGCGGGTCCAGATCTCCCCGAACAGGTGGTCGACCGTGATCCGCAGGAACTCCGGGTAGGAGCCCGGGCGCGGCTCACGTCCGAAGACCTGCTGGAACATGGCCTCACCCCGCTCGTGGCGGTCAACCGGCTGATCCATCGTCAACTCCTTCGGGTCGGACGAACGGTGGTCAACGTGCCCGACGCCACGAAGGCGACGGCCAGCAGCGCGGCGCCGCTGGCGAAGGCGGCCGGAACGTTCACCCGCTCGGCGACGAGCCCCACGACGACCGGTCCGGCCACGGCGCCGATGTCGGTGCACATCGAGAAGCCGGCGACGCCGCTGCCGGCCCGGCCGGCCACGACGTCACCGACGAGCGCGGCCGGCGCGGCGTTGAGCAGCGCCGATCCCGCGGCGTACACGCAGAGCAGCGCGACGAGCCAGGCGTACCGGTCGACGAACGCCAGGGCGGTGACGGAGGCCGCCGCCACGCCGGTGCCGGTGATCATGGCGGCTCGGCGGCCGGCCCGATCGACCAGCCGGCCGGCCGGCATGATCAGCACCGCCTGGACGGCGGCGGACAGGGTGAACGCCCACCCCGCCCAGGACACGTCGTGTCGCCACGCCACCACGACCAGCGTGGGGACCAGTGCGCCGCGCAGTCCGAACAGGACCCAGCCCTGCGCCAGCGCGGCGAGGCAGGCCACCACGTAGCGTCGGTCCCGCAGCAGCGCCGGTAGTCCGAGCACCGGGCGACCGGGCTCCGCGCCGGCGGTCCGGCCGGTGCGCAGCAGCGCCGGCGTCAGCACCGCGGCGGCCAGCAACATCGGGGCGTACGCCAGGAACGGCGCGGTGAGGGTGACGAGCGCGAGGAGCCCGCCCAGGGCCGGTCCGCAGACTCCGCCGAGCAGGAAGCCCGCCTCGAACACGGCGCTGGCCCGCCCCCGCCGGTCGGCCGGCGCGACCGCCAGGAGCATCGCCAGCGCGGACACCGAGAACAGCACCGAGCCGACGCCGCCGAGGCCCCGGAACACGAGCAGTTGCCCGTAGGACCCGGCGAAGGCCGTCAGCCCCGAGGAGACCGCACAGAGCAGCAGGCCGGCGACCAGGACCCGCCGCTCCCCGAAACGCACGCCCAGCCGGCCGCAGAACGGGCTGGCGACCAGCCGCATCAACGCGAACAGGGCGACGAGCGCGCCGATCCGGGTCGGCCCGGCCCCGAACGTCGCCGCGTACACCGGGAGCACCGGGAGCACCAGCCCCAGGCCCAACATGACACATCCGCCGACGACGCTGAGGACGTAGACCTCGCGCGGGAGACCCGGTCGGACGGCGGCGACCGGTGGGGCGCTGCCCGGAGGGGCCGTCTTCACTGCCCGGTCACAGGATGATGCTGAGCTTTCCGTGCTCGACCAGCGTCTCGTGGTCCAGCACCACGACCCGGCGCCGGGTCCGGAACGACCCGCCCTCGGCGACCAGTTCGAACCGGTACTTCCCGACGTAGGCGTCGGAGCGCCCGTGCCCGAACCGGTGTACGACGACATTCGCCGCCACGTCGAGGTGGGTGCCCCGGTCGGTCAGGATCTCCACGTTGCTGACCAGCCGGTTCGTCCGCGATCGCGGGTTCTCGCACCACACCTCGCCGGTGAGGAGCTGGTCGATGCGCTGACGCAGGCGGGCGGCGTCGTCGTCGATGAGCCCGAGCACGTTCGCCCCCTCGTCGCGGACGTCGGTGGCCGGCACCCGGTAGCGGATGTCGTCGGTCAGCATCTCGTCGTACCACTCGCGCAGGCGCCACTCGTCGAGCAGCCGCGCCTCCCGGAAGAGGAACTGGTTCACCCGGTGCCACAACCGCACCTGGGCCGATTCGTCGACGGTCAGCTCGACGGTCATCGCGGTTCCGCCCCCTGCCGCTGCGCCGGCCGAGCGATCTCGTGGTGATCGTCGCCGCCGTGCATCAGTCGGTCCCACTGCCGCCAGAACTCGCGGGCGGGAAGCTCGTCGGTCGTCTCCGGTACGGCCCTGTTCATGCCGCGGGACAGGTCCGAGTAGCGAACCGCCCGGTTGAGGTAACCCCGCTGGCAGGATTCGATGATCTCGATGTCGTCGGGGGTGGCGAAGCCGGCGGGGCCGAGGAACGTCAGGTAGTGGCTCTTGCGGAGTTCCCGGATGTCCGGATCCTCGTCCTTCGGGGCCAGCGCGACCGAGGTGATGGCCATCCGGTCGGGGGCGATCGGGTCGATCTTGCGGATCGTGATCGCGATCGCGTCGATGATCATCAAGTTGGGGAAGATCAGCAACGCGCGGTTGGTGCCGGTGATCCGCTCGGCGCGCTCGGCGCCGAACCTGTCGACGAACCGGGCGGCCGTCGCCTCGATCCGCGGCCGGACCTCCGGGCTGAACATCGGCGTCCAGTACGCGAGCGGGCGGGCCGCCGCCGGTGGCAGCTCGTTGGCGCCGTGTCCCAACCCGAGGGCGCGGCCGAAGCCGCCTCGTCGTCGTGGTGGCACCGACCCCAGCGACTCCATGTACCCGACGTAACGCTTGTGCAGGGCCCGGAAGTGGTAGATGTCGACGCTGTTCTCCATCATGAGTTTCCAGTTGGCCCGCGCGCCGTGGAGCTGCGCGCCCTGGATCACCTCCATCCCGACCTCGGACTGGTCGTCGATCAGGTCGAGGTACTCCGTCGCGCCCGCCAGGTACTCGGTCAGGGTGCGCCGCTGTCGCGGATCGAAGGTGACGAACACGAATCCGCGGTAGGCGTCACCACGGTGCTGCGTGAGGCCGTGGTCCGCCTTCCGGAAGCCCGGTCCGTACCCGTCCGGGATCGGGACCCCGACCAGGTCGCCCCGGTTGGAGAACGTCCAGTCGTGGTAGGGGCACCGGAACGACCTGGCCTGCCCGGCCGGCTCCGCGCAGATCAGCGCGCCGCGGTGCGGGCAGCTGTTCGCGAACACCCGGATCACCCCGTCGGACCCGCGCGCCATGACCACCGGCCGCCCGCCGACGTCACGTGTCACGTAGGAGCCCGGTCCGGGCACCTCCGACTCGTGTCCGACGTACAGCCAGCAGCGGTCGAAGATCCTGGTCATCTCCCGGGCGGCCAGCTCGTCGTCGGTGTAGGCGCGGCGGTCCACCCGGAAGGAGTGGCGTTCCCGGTCGTCGAGCACGATCGGGTCGCCCGCCGGTTCCCGTGGGACGGTGGTCACCGCTTCTCCTCGCGCCGGAGCGTCCCGACCGTGTCGAGGACCAGCTCCGCCGTCCGGGCGGCGGAGTCGCCGCACTCCGGCTGTGCGGCGCGCAACCGGGCCCGGTAGTCCCGGGCGGGGTCGAGCAGGTCGGTGACGGCGTCGGTGACCGCCCGCGCGGTGACGTCGGCCGGCGCCAGCGCGGTCCCGAAGCCCGCGCCGCCCACGAAGTGCGCCTGCACCGGCTGGTCCACCGCCAGCGGGATGACCAGCATCGGTGTCGCCGCGCGGATCGACTCGGCGACGGAGTTGTACCCGCCGTGGGTGACGAACACGTCGGCGCGTTCGAGCACCTCACGTTGCGGCAAATACGGGGCGGTGAGCACGTCGTCGGGCAACGCGAGGTCCTCGGCGAGGTCACCGACCGCGGCGATCACCTGGGCGCCGGTGGCCGCCGCGCCGGTGATGACCGTGCGCAGCAGGTCGGGTCGCCGGTAGAAGATCGTGCCGAAGGAGACGTACACCACCGGGCGGCCCGGCTCGATCCGGTCGAGGCCGGCGAAGGCCACCTCGTCGCCGCGGGTTCCGGCCGCGCCCGGCAGCCCGATCAGCCGCACGCCGTCGTCGGTCACGCCGTCGTTCCCGAGGAGCGCCGGAATCGTCGGCATCAGATTGAGAATCGGCGATCGCGCCGAATGGGTCCGGGTCGACCACCGCACCCCGTGCCGGATCAGATAGTCGCCGACCTGCTCGTCGTAGGCCCAGCGTCCCCGTCGGTGTTCGCGTGGGCAGACGCCTCCCAGGTTGGCCCAGATCATCCCGTACGGAATGCCGGAGACCTCGGCGCCGACCATGGCCGACGCGGTGACCGGCAGCGAGTCGACGAGTACGAAGTCAGGTGCCGTCGCGCGCAGCGCTTCGGTCGTCTGGTCCGCCACCGGGGACGCCTGGAGCATCGCGCCGATCTTCGCCGGATCGTCGCTCCACGGCGCCATCTCGACCTTCCCGACCAGGTGGACCGGCGTGGTGCCGAGGGCCTGGCGGCGCTGGTCGTCGAGCATGCCTCCGTCCGCTGACAACAGCAGCAGCGTGACGTCGCCGCCGGCGGCGCGGAGCGCGTTGACCACCGGAACGTACGGGTTCAGGTGACCGTGCTGCGTCGTGGTCAGGAGGGCGACGCGCATCAGATCTCCGATCCGTCGGGAAACGGCATCAAATCGTCCTCGGGGCACGCGGGAAAGGGGGCGACAGCGACAGATGGAGCGGAAATGCGTGACGTTTCCCGGCGTTCCGCAAAGCCTGCCGGGACGGGTCATCGATGTCAATGCCCCGCGTCCGTCATGCACGCCGGACAACGGGATGCAAACGACGTCGGGGATTCGGATGATCGGCACTTGAGTGTTTCGGCCGAGTCTGGGAGTTTGGCGTGGCCGGTCTGGTTTTTGACTGTTGTGGAAGATGGCCGGGTCGAACACATTCGGTGGACAAAAGTCAATTGCGGGGCGGTGGCCGCCGGCGACCCGCCGCCGGCGCAACGACCGGTCCCCGACAGAGCACGGGAGTCGCGGGCGCCGGACCCCTACAGTCCGCGGCATGAGGTGGACGGTGCGATTCACGGCGGGGCTCGCCGTACTGGTGACGGCCCTGGCCGCCGGCGCGACGAGCGCCGCCGCGGCGCCCGCCGACGGCGGCCTCGGCCTGACGCTGCGGCCGGGGAGCGCTGACTACCGCGTCGGCGCCCAGGTCCGCCTGAACCTCACGGTCACGAACTCCACCGGGTCGGCCTGCGCGCTGCCCACCAGCGCCGTCGGCACCGCCCAGATCATCGGGGTACGCCGGGACGGGCGCGAACTCACACCGACGCTCGCCCGCAGTTTCCACGACGACGGCATCGCTGCCGTCGCCACCGCCGGCCTGACCACCGTGGAGCCCGGCGCGACCGCGACCGTGGCGCTGACCGGCGTCCGGCTGCACGACGGCGACGCGCCCGACGACGTGGTGCTCCGGTCGGTGGCCGCCACCGGGGACGGCGGCGGTCTGGACTCGCTCTGGCCGGTCGGCGCCCCCGGTCGCTACGAGGTCACTGCTGGTTACGTGCCGCTGCCGGTCGCCGGCGCGACGAACCCCTGCTCCGGGGCGACGGCGCTGCGGACCGCCACGTTCACGGTCGGCGGCAACGGCGGCGGACCCGGCCGCCGCCACCTCTGGCCGGCAGTCGGGGCGCTGCTGCTGGTGCTGGTGGTCACCGCGCTGATCGTGGTGCGGCGGCTGCGCCGCCGGCCGACCGCCACCGCCGTGGCGCTGCTGCTGGTGGCCGCCGGCACGCTGGCCGTCGGTGGCGCCCGGCCGGCGCGGGCCGACTACTCGGTCGACCCGACCGCCGGCGTGCCGGTCAGCGGCGTCGACTTTCAGGCCGCTGTCGGCGGCTGCCTGGCCGGGTTCGCGCTGCCCGGCGGGGACCCGGCCGGCCTGCTGCCCCGGCTGAAGGACAAGAAGACCCCGAAGGTGCGGATCATCCCCACTCCGGGCGGTTCGGGCGCGTTCGAGACGCCGGACAGCGCCGACGGCAAGGGCTCGTCCACGGTGACGTGGAACCCCACCTCCACGGAGCCGTACGACGACGGGGTGGCCCGGGACCCCTGCGCCGCGCTCTACCACGAGCTGAACCACGCCGACGACATCTCCCGGGACGCGGTCCCGCCGGGCCAGTGTGGCAGCACCGGGATTCCGACCGCGGAGGTGCGGGCGACGCTCGCGGAGAACCGCTACCGGGCGGCGAAGGGCCTGCCGCCGCGCACGCGGTACAAGGGGAACCCGCTGCCGAAGAGCCTCGACGAGTGCAAGAAGCCGACGAAGAAGACCCCGCCGCCGAAGGGGCCGGTGAAGCTCTGCGAGGACGGGGCGGACTGCGGCGGCAGCAACGGCGACCCGCACCTGGTCACCTTCGACCGGGTCGCCTACGACTTCCAGGCCGTGGGCGAGTTCACGCTGGTCGCCGCCACCGGTGGCGACCCGCTGGAGGTGCAGGTCCGGCAGGCGCCGATGTCCGGCACCCGTACCGCCTCGGTCAACTCGGCGGTCGCATTCCGGGTCGGCGCCCACCGCGTCGCGCTCACCCTCACCGACGGCGTCACCCGGGTCCACATCGACGGCAGCGCGCTCGCCGCGCCACCGGAGCGCACCGACCTGGCCGGCGGCGGGAACCTCACCCGCCGTCCCTCCGACACCGGCGGAACCGACGGGTACGACGTGACGTGGCCGGACGGTTCCGCCGCCGCGGTCGACCAGATCGGCCGGTACGGCTACCGCCTGTTGATACGGCTCGCCGACAGCCGCGCCGGAAAGGTCCGGGGTCTGCTGGGCGACTTCGACGGCGACCCGGCCGACGACATCGCGCCCGCCGCCGGCCCGTCCCTCACCCAGCCCGTGCCGTTCGCGGCGCTCTACCCGGCGTACGCGGACAGTTGGCGGATCACCGCGGACCGCTCGTTGCTGCACTACGACGACGGCGAGGACACCGGCACGTTCACCGACCGGAGCTTCCCCGAGCGGGAGGTGACCGCCGGCGACCTCGACCCGGCCCGCCGCGCCGCCGCCGAGCAGGTCTGCCGGTGGGCCGGCGTCACCGCGCCCGGCCCACTCGCCGAGTGCGTCTTCGACGTCGCCGTCAGCGGACGGCCCGAGTTCGCCGTCACGGGCGCCAGCACCGAACTCCTCGCCCCGCCGGCCGGTACGCCGATCACCGCGACGCCGATCGCGACCGCCGGCCTCACACCCGGCGGTGAGCCGCTGACGTTCACCGGCCGTGCGGGGGACGCCGTCTTCGTCGACGTCACCGCGCCCGGCATCGCCGACCGCTGTTCGCCGTACGTGCTCGTCGACCCGGGCGGGCGGGAGATCGCGAGCGGCTGCAACGTGCGGGGTGTCGGCTACGTCGACCGCGTCGACCTCACCGCCAACGGCCGGTACGCGCTGCGGGTCACCGCCGCCCCCGGCGACACCGGCCGCGCCGCCGTGCGGATCTACGCGTCCCGGGACAGCGAGGGCACACTGCGACCGAACGGCCCGACCGTGACCGCGTCGATCGAACAGCCCGGCGCCCAGGCGCGGTACCGGTTCACCGGCCGGGCCGGGGAGCGGGCCTACGTCGAGGTGCCCGGCAGCACACTGACCGACCAGTGCTCCCCGCTGGAACTGCGGGACCCGGCGGGGCAACTGCTGCGCAACGGCTGTGTCGTCAACGGCGTCGGCGAGGTCGACGGCACGGTCCTGCCCGTCGACGGGACGTACACCGTGCTGGTCGACCCGGTCGAACGCGGCACCGGCACGGCCACGCTGCGCCTGGTCACCAGCCGGGACCGCGACGCGACGGTCACGGTCGGCGGGCCGCCGGTCGTCGCCGAGATCGACCGGCCCGGCGCGGTCACCGGCTATCGGTTCACCGTCGCCGCCGGCACGTCGGTGACGGTCACCGCGACCGCCGCGACGGTGCCCGACCAGTGCGGCGTGCTGGTGCTGGGCGCCCCGGACGGCAGCACGCTCGCCACCGGCTGCGTGATCAACGGGGCCGGCGGGATCGACGCGACCACGCTGCCGGCGGCCGGCGAGTACACGCTGTCGGTGGATCCGTCGGGAGCGGCGACCGGGCAGGTCACGCTGACGGTGCGGTGAGGCCGCCCTGCCGTCGGGGGTCGACGCGGGGGCTGCTAACGTTCCGTCCCGTTGCCGGCGAGCGCCGCTAGCTCAACTGGCAGAGCAGCGGACTCTTAATCCGCGGGTTCGGGGTTCGAGTCCCTGGCGGCGCACCAGCAGGAAGGCTCTGACCTGGCTTTCACGCCAGGTCAGAGCCTTCCTTGTTTTCCGTGGCGGTGGCCCGGTGCTCGGGAGCGCCGGCCGACCCGCGGCCTCCGCGTCCGGCGAGCCCTCCGGCTGGCAACCAGACCGTTACGGGGTTTGCGGAATCGGCCACCGCAGTCAGTCCGGAAAGGGCACGAACTTCCCATTCCGGAGGTTCTGCTGGTGCCCTCGGCACTGGTGGCCGCGCCCCGCTGGGATGCTTCTGCCATGCCTTCCTTTCCACCCACCTTCGCCGACCGGGTCGTCGCGTTGCCGGCCGGCGCCCAGTTCGAGGCGTTCCTCGACGAGCACCGCGACGCGCTCAACTGCTGCCTGGACGGGCTGACCGAGGAGCAGGCCCGCCGGTCGCTCGTGGCGTCCCGGACCACGTTGCTCGGTCTGGTGAAGCACGCGACCTTCGTGGAGAAGGTCTGGTTCGACGAGGCCGTCACCGGCCGGTCGCGCGCCGAGATCGGCATCCCGGAACGATCGGAGGAGTCGTTCGTCCTCGACGACGGTGACACGATCGCCGCGGTCCGGCAGGCGCACCGCGACGCCTGTGCGGCGTCCCGCCGGGCCACGGCGTCCCTCGGCCTGGACGACGTGCTGCGTGGACATCGCCGTGGCCCGCTGCCGCTGCGGTGGGTCTACCTGCACGTGCTGCGGGAGCTGGCCCAGCACTGCGGGCACGCGGACATCCTCCGTGAGCAGCTCCTCGACGGTTGACGCCGCCTCGGTGATCCGTCGACGTGTCAGGCCGGCCGCGGCGTGAAGAAGCGGACGAGGTCGTCGGCCGCGGTGGGCGCCAGCATCATCGCGTGCACCCGGGCGGACATCTCGGCGATCGGCCGGATCCTGCGGAACATCGCCTCCTCGTAGGCCCGGATCGCCGCGTCCGGGTCGGCGGGGGCGTCGACGAGCGCGGCGGCGAGTTCCGCCGCGTCGAGCATGGCCTGGTTGGCGCCCTCGCCGACCGGCGGCATGAGGTGGGCGGCGTCGCCGACGAGGGTGACGCCGGGCCGGTGCGTCCAGCGGGTGCCGGTGGGCATGACCCGGATCCGGCGGAGGATCGGTGGCCCGTCGCCGGCTTCGACGAGTGCGGTCAGGCGGGGGCTCCAGCCGTCGAAGAGGGCCAGCAGGTCGTGCTTGGTGCGGCAGGTGTCCGGGTGCCGGTCGTCCGCGGGCAGGGAGATCCCGACCCGGATGCTGCCGTCGCCGAGGCGTTGCGCGGACAGGATCTGGCGTACCCCGACGCCCCAGAGGTTGCCGGGACCGACCAGCTCGGCGATCTCCGGGTGGCGCCGGTCCGCGTCGTCGATGCGGAGTTCCACCGCGGTGGACACGGTGGTGAGGGGAGCGTCGGTGAGCAGCGACCGGACGACCGAGCGGGCGCCGTCCGCGCCGACGAGGAGGTCGCAGTCGTCGCGGTGGCCGCCGTCGAACGTCAGCCGGAAACCGCCGCCGGGCCGGGGCGTCGCCGCGACGAGCCGGTGGTGCCACCGGACCGTGCCGGCGGGCAGCGAGTCGAGCAGCAAATCGCGCAGTGCGGCGCGGTCGATCTCGGGGCGGCCGTCGAACGTGCCGGGCTGCGGCACGTGGTGCAGGAGGGTCCGGCCGGCCGGGTCGAGGATGCGATGCTCCTCGCCCTCCGGCCGCGCCTCGGACCGGAACCGGCCGGTGAGGCCCGCCTCGTCCAGTGCCCGCTGGCCGGACTCGGGGTGCAGGTCCAGCATCCCGCCCGGGGAGCGCGTCGTGCGGTCGGCCTCGCGCTCGTGGACCACCGCGTCGACGCCGTGCCGGTGCAGGATCCGGGCCAGCGTGAGGCCGCCCAGGCCGCCGCCGGCGATCGCGATTCGCATCGCCACCCCCCTTAACGTACGATGTATTTCATGGATACACCGTACGGTAGCGTACCGTTGCCGGTCTGGGAACGCCCCGAGCCGCAGCCGCGGGCGGCGCCCGTGTCGTTGAGCCGAGCGAAGATCGCCGCCGTCGCGATCCGGCTCGCCGACGCCGACGGCCTCGACGGGGTGTCGATCCGCAAGCTCGCCAAGGCGCTCGACGTCGGCCCGATGCGGCTCTACGACTACGTGCTCAACCGGTCCGAACTGCTCGACCTGATGGTCGACGCGGTGTACGCCGACATCGCCGAGGCCGACCGGCACGACGGGTGGCGCGACACGGTGCTGGCCGTCATGCACCGGACCCGCGAGGCCGCGCTCGCGCACGAGTGGCTGGTCGACCTGCTCGGCGCGCGTCCCCACCTGGGCCCGCACGCGCTCGCCGTGGGCGAGACGACCGCGGCGGCGCTCAGCCGGGCCCCCGCCGTACGCGGCATCGACGATCTGCAACGGGCCCTCGGCGCGCTCAACGCGTTCGTCGTCGGGGCGCTCCGCCGGGAGATCACCGAGCGACGCACCGCCCGGTCGACCGGCACCGACGTGGCCGCCTGGCAGACCGCCCTCGGGCCCTACCTGACCCGCATGCTCGACACCGGTCGTTATCCGACGGTCGCCCGGCTCGTCGTCGAGGGCGCCCACCTCGACGCCGCGGAAACGTTCCACCACAACCTGGTCACCGTGCTGGACGGCATCACCGGCCGGCCGTGACGGCTGCGGGCGGGTCAGGTGGACCGCTTCGGGAGCAGCAGCTCCTCGTGGTCGAGTTCGCGCTCCAGCACCCGGAGTTCCTCGTCGGGCAGCCGGCCGGAGTCCCGCCAGCGGACCAGTTCCTCGCGCTGCGCGTCGATGGTCGCCCGGCGGACCCGCAGCGCCGTCTCGTACGCCGGTGAGGTGGGCATCTCGGACGAGCCGCTCTGCTCGATCAGGTCGAGCCGGCCCCGGTAGCGGGCCAGGCGGGTCAGCAACTGGGCCCGGATGGTGTTGACGGCGATCCCGCTCTCCGGCTCCTCGGCGGCGACCGCGTCGAGGCGGGCCAGGGCGGCCTCCACCGCGGCGGAGCGGGCCTCGTTGCGTACCCGGGCCTGGTCGACCTCGTTGGCGCGCAGGCCGAGCCGCCGCACCAGCGGCGCGAACGTCAGGCCCTGCCCGACCAGCGTCACCAGGACGACCACGAACGTGCAGAACAGCAACAGGTCACGGTCCGGGAAGGGAGCGCCGCCGTCGGTGGTGAGCGGCAGCGTGAAGATCGCGGCCAGGCTGATCACGCCGCGTGTGCCGGACCAGCTCAGTGCCGCCACCTCCCGTGCGGTCAGCCGGTCGGCGTTGCGGTCGGCGCGGGCGACCTGCCGGGCGCTCACCGGCTCGTCGGCGTCGTCCGGCTCGGCGATGCCACCGAGCCGGGTGTGCAGCGACCGGGGGAGCGACTGGGTCAGGACCAGCCAGGCGGGACGCAGCAGCAACACCACGCCGACGGACACCGCGACGGCGGTGACGATGGTCGAGGTGTCGTACTGACGCAGGTTCTTGACGACCTCGGGGAGTTGCTGGCCGATCAGCAGGAAGACGAACCCCTCCAGGAGGAAGTCGACCAGCCGCCACACCGCGTTGGTCTGGAGCCGGGCCGCGCCGGACCCGAACTGGGGCGTCTGGTGGCCGACGATCAGCCCGGCGACCACCACCGCGAGCACGCCGGAGACATGCAACTCCTCGCCGATCAGGTAGGCGACGAACGGGGTCGCGAGCGAGATCGCGTTGGACAGCAACGGGTCCGCGGTGAGCGGTCGGGCCAGCCGCTTCGCCCAGGCGACGGCGGCGCCCACGGCGACGCCGCCGACCGCCGCGACGACGAACTGGGCGACGGCGCCCGGGAAGGAGAACGTCCCGCCGACGGCGGCGGCCACCGCGACGCTGAGCATGGTCAGCGCGGTGGCGTCGTTCAGCAGCCCCTCACCCTGGATGATCGTGACCATCTTGGGCGGCAGGTTGACCCGGCGGCCGACCGCCAGCGCCGCCACCGGGTCGGGCGGCGCGACGGCGGCGCCGACCGCGATCCCGGCGGCCAGCGTCGCGCCGGCGACGAACAGGTGGAACCCGATGCCGACGAGCAGCCCGGTGAGGAGCACCAGCACCACCGAGAGGCTGACCACGATGCGCAGGTTGCGGCGCAGGTCGAGCAGGGAGGAGTCCAGCGCCGCGCTGTAGAGCAACGGCGGCAGCACGACCATCAGGACGAGGTCCGGGTCGAGGCCGACGTTCGGGCCGGGAAGCAGCGCGTACGCGATGCCGATGAGCGGCAGGAGCGCCGCCGCCGGCAGGCCGGTGCGGGCCGCCACCCACCGTACGGCGATGATGACCGCGACGGCGGCGAGCACGAACAACAACGTCGAGTGGATGCTCACCTCGACCGACCCTACCCACGCCTGCGATCATCATGCGATGCGGGGAGCGGCATGAGCATCACGTCGGTGATCAACTACAAGGGCGGCGTCGGCAAGACCACCATCACCGCGAACCTCGGCGCCGAGCTGGCCGCCCGTGGCCGCCGGGTCCTGCTGATCGACCTCGATCCGCAGGCCAGCCTCACCTTCTCGTTCTATCCGGCGGACGAGTGGGAGAAGGACCTCGCGTACGAGAAGACGATCCTCCAGTGGTTCGGCTCGGTGCTGGCCGAGGAGCCCACCGGCCCGCTGCACCCGTACGTGATCACGCCGGAACCGGCCAACGCGCTGCTGCCCGACGAGGGCCGCCTCGACCTCGTCGCCTCCCACCTGGGTCTGGTCGACGTCGACCTGGACCTCGCCGCGGCGCTCGGCGGGTCGCGCTTCCAGCACGGCAGCCCGCACTTCCTGCCGCTGCACCGGGCGCTGGCCGACGCGCTCGCCGCCGAGGAGTTCGCCGGGTACGACGACATCCTCATCGACTGCGCGCCGAACTTCACCATGGTCACCCGGACCGGCATCGTGGCCAGCGAGCACATCCTCACCCCGGCCCGGCCCGACTACCTGTCCACGCTCGGCATCGACTACCTGCGCAGCAAGGTCTCCGAGCTGGTCCGGGACTTCAACCGGGTGGCCGCGCCCGGACCGACAATCGACCCGCAGTACCTGGGCGTGGTGTTCACTATGATCCAGTACGCCGCGGGCGGGCCGATCAACGCGTCCCGCAACTACATGCGGCACACCGACAGCCTGGAGGTCCCGGTGTTCCGCCAGACCATCCGGGAGAACAAGACCCTGTTCGGCACCGCCGGTGAACGGCGGCTGCCCGCCGTGCTGGTGCCGAACGCCAACGAGACGGTGCAGCACGAGCTGCGGCAGCTGGCCAGCGAGTTCCTGGCCCGCACCCGCCTGTGAGAAGGAGACTCCCGGTGTCCAACCCCGCCGACCTCGCCCACGCCGTCCTGCTGCGGGTGGCGGAGTTCGTCCGCGCGCTCCCCGCCGACCAGCTCAACGCGCTGGCCGACGGCACCGCGAAGCTGGCCGTGGTCGACCGGACGCGGGCCGCCGCCCGGCCGGCCACCACCGCGTCGGCCGGCGTGGACGCCGACCGGGTCCGGGCCGACCTCGCGGCGATCGGCGACCGCGCGGCCGGCGTCCGCTACCTCGCCGACCTGAAGCTCACCGTGGCGAAGCTGCGGGCGCTCGCCGGCGAGCTGGGCATCGCGGTGCCCGGCAAGGCCCGCAAGGCCGACATCGAGCGCGACATCGTGCAGTGGACGGTGGGGCGACGGCTGGACTCGGCCGCCGTCAGCCGTCCGCCGGCCGCCCGGGGCTGACCGCGCCCTCCGGTCGTTCGGGGCTGACTGCGCCCTCCGGTCGTTCGGGGCTGCCTCCGTCCGCCGGCCGTCCCGGGCTGCCTGCGGTCTCCGGCAGCAGCGCCCGTACCTCGGCGAGCACCTCGGCCCAGAACGCGGCCGGGGCGGCGCTGCGCACCTGCCCGGCCAGGTGCTCGGCGAGCCGCCGCGCCTCCCGCCTGCTGAACGGCGCGTCCGTCGGGCCGCCCACCCGCTGCCGGGGCCGGGCCGGCGCGTCCAGCGGCACCGGATCGCCGGTGCAGACGATGTCGAGGTGCCCGGTGGTGCGCGTCAGCGCCACGTAGAGCAGCCGGTGACCGCGTTCGTCGCCGGCCACGATCTCCTCCGGCTCGACCACCACCACCGCGTCGAACTCCAGGCCCTTGGCCTCCTGCGGACTGACCAGGTTGACCGCGCCGCCCAGCTCGCCCCGGTCGGCGCTGCTCCAGGCCATGTCGTTCGCCGCCAGCGCCGCCTCGACCGGGCGTCGCTGCCGCGGCGGGCAGACGATGCCGACGAACCGGCCGGCCTCGGCGTGCTCCCGCGCCACCGCGACCGCGCGGGCGGCCAGCTCGGCCAGGCCGACCCGGTGCACGCCGGTGTCGGCCGGGCCGTCCCGGACCACCTCCACCGGCAGCACGCCCGGCGCGGCCACCGGCAGCAGCGCCGCCGCCGTCGCGTACGCCTGCCGGGGCACGCGGTAGCCGTACCGCAGTGGGGCGACCCGGGCCGGATGCACGGCCGGCAGGTGCGCGAGCACCTCGTCCCACGAGTCGCGCGCCCACCTGCCGGTGGACTGGGCGAGGTCGCCGACCACCGTCAGCGACCCGGTGCCGCTGCGCCGGGCCACCGCGCGCAACTGCATCGGGGACAGGTCCTGTGCCTCGTCGACCACCACGTGCGCGTACCGTCGGCCCGGCCCGTCGATGAGGAACGCCAGCTCGTCCAGGAGCGGCAGGTCGGCCGGCGACCAGGTCTCCCGGGACAGCCGGTCGGCGCCGCGCCGGTGCAGCGCCGCCACCTCGGCCGGGGCGAACGCGTCCCCGGCGGCGGCCCGCAGCCGGGCGGTGGAGCCGAGCAGGTCGCGCAGCAGCCCGGTCGGCGTCTGCTGTGGCCAGAGCCGCTCGACGAGGTTGCCGACCGCCTCGGACCGGGCCGGGTCGACGCCGGTGCGGGCCGCCACCAGGGCGGCGAGCCGGTCACCGAGCAGCCGGCGCCGGCCGGCGTACGGCAGGGCGGCGGCCCGGGCCACGGCGAGCGCCTCGGCCACCTCGGCGCCGGGCAGCGTGACGAACCGACCGCCGACCAGCAGCCGTTCGGCCGGGTCGGGGACGCCGACCCGGGCGTCCAGCGCGCGGGCCAGCAGCTCGGCCATCCGGGCCTCGCCCTTGATCCGGGCCACCGCGTCGGACTCGGTCCGCCCGCGTGGCACGTCCGGGGCGAGCCGGCCGACGTCGCGCAGCTCCACCCCGTCGTCGCCGAGGGCGGGCAGGAGCTGGCCGATGTAGCGCACGAAGGTCGGGTGCGGCCCGACCACCAGCACGTCGGCGGCGGAGAACTCGGTGCGGTGCTGGAACAGCAGCCAGGACACCCGGTGCAGCGCCACGGCGCTCTTGCCGGTGCCGGGACCCCCCTCGATCACCAGCACCTGGTCACGTGGGGCGCGGATCAGCGCGAACTGGGTGGCCTGGATGGTGGCCACGATGTCCCGCATGGTGCCGGTGCGGCCCCGGCTCAGCTCGGCCAGCAGGTGCGCGTCCACCGCCTCGGCGATCTCGGCGAGGATGGTGTCGGTCAGGTCGTCGATGGTGTTGCCGGTGCAGGTGAAGGCGCGCTTGCGGCGGATCCCGGCGGGGTTCTCCGGGGTGGCCTCGAACCAGCCGGCGGCGGCCGGGGCCTGCCAGTTGACCACCAGCACCTCGCCGTCGGCGTCCCGGATCAGGTGTCGCCCGACGTACCGGGTCCCGCCGCCCTCGTCGTCGATCCGGCCGAACGCCACCGCCTCGTCGGCCGCGCCGAGCGCCCGCCCGGCGGCGTCGGCGTAGCGGCGCAGGTGGGCCGCGGCGGTGGCGTGGGCGGCGGCGGACGGCAGTCGGGTGAGCTGGTCGCGACGCTGGTCGCGGCGCTCGGCGGCGGTGTCGAAGTATTTCTGCTCGGCGGCGATGTCGGCTTCCCTGGACGCCACGCGGCCCTCCCTCACGCCGGTCTGGACCGGTCCGGCCGACGGGACTCGGTCGGGGCTCACCGTACCGGCTCGGTCCGACGTCACGGGCCCCTCACCCGCCGGCAACAGCATTGACATACTTCACTGCTCGGCCTAGGGTCTGGTCGAATCGATTCGAGTCGTGCTGTGGCGTTCCAGCGGCGACGGCGGGCGGTTCGGGTCGCGATCGGGCGCGTGCGGTGCGGGTGCCGCCGCCGACGCGACGGCCGGCTGGTCACGCACCGGGCATGCGGACCAGGGGCGAAGTCCGGGACAGCTACGCCGCGCACGGCGGACCCCGTCGTGCGCGTTCTCCCCGTGCCGGCGGCGGAGTGGCGGTACGGGGGTCGCCGTCGATCCCCGTACCGGACAGGTTCCCACCAAGTGGCGAAGGAGCCGCGTCATGAGATTACGCAGCACCGTCCTCGGGCCCCTCGCGGCCATGGCGGTCCTGGTCGTGGTGGCCGCGACGGCAGTGGCGGGCGGCCCGGGCGGGTCCGCCTCGGCCGCGGAGTCCGGCACGCTCGCCGGGACCGCCGGCTGTGGCCGGGCGCCCACGCTGACGAGTGGTCCCCGGACCATCCAGAGCAGTGGCCAGAACCGGAGCTTCATCCTGCGGATCCCCGACAACTACGACCGGAACCACGCCTACCGGCTGATCTTCGGATTCCACTGGAACGGCGGCACCGCGAACGACGTCGACTCCGGTGGGGCGGACCGGGAGGCCTGGTCCTACTACGGTCTGCGTCAGCAGGCGAACAACAGCACCATCTTCGTCGCGCCCCAGGGCAACGGCAACGGCTGGGCCAACCCCGGTGGTCAGGACGTCACCTTCGTCGACGACATGATCAGGCTGATCGAGGGGGACCTGTGCGTCGACACGACGCAACTCTTCGCGCTCGGCTTCAGCTACGGCGGCGGCATGAGCTATTCGCTGGCCTGTTCCCGGGCGGGCGTGTTCCGCGCGGTCGCGGTCTACTCCGGCGGCCAACTCAGCGGGTGCGCCGGCGGCACGCAGCCGATCGCGTACATGGGGATCCACGGCATCGGTGACCCGGTGCTCAACATCTCCGCCGGACGCTCGCTGCGGGACACGTTCGTGCGCAACAACGGCTGCACCCCGCAGAGCCCGCCGGAGCCGAGGTCGGGCAGCCTGACGCACATCACCACCACCTACGCCGGCTGCCGGTCCGGCTATCCGGTGGTGTGGGCCGCGTTCGACGGCGGCCACACCCCCGGCCCGGTGGACGGCGGCGGGGACAGCGGCGCCCGGACCTGGACGAAGACCGAGGTGTGGCGGTTCTTCACCCAGTTCGGCGGCACCGATCCGAACCCGACCCCGACCCCGACGGTCAGCCCGACCACGCCGCCGCCGGGCGGCACGTCGATCGTCCGCAACGCCGCCTCCGGTCGGTGCCTGGACGTCAACGGCGGCTCGCAGGCCAACGGCGCGGCGGCGATCATCTGGGACTGTCACGGCCAGAGCAACCAGTCCTGGACCTCGACGGCGGCCCAGGAGCTGCGGGTCTTCGGCGGCAAGTGCCTCGACGTCAACGGTGCCGGCACGGCCAACGGCAGCTCCGTGATCATCTGGGACTGCAACGGCCAGTCCAACCAGAAGTGGCGGCTCAACGCGGACGGCACCATCACCGGGGTCGGTTCGGGTAGGTGCCTGGACCTGGTCGGCGCCGGCACGGCCAACGGCACGCGGACCGAGATCCGGGACTGCACCGGCGCGGCCAGCCAGCGGTGGAGCCGCGCCTGAGCCGTTGACTGTTCCTTGTGTGAACGCTAACATATGATGTCTTATAGATTGACATTGATCGATTAATTGGGACCGGGAGGCGGATCGGATGTTCAGCACAGTGAGTCGTCAACGGAGATCGTGGCGGGCGGTGATGTCGGCTGCGGCGGCATCGGTCCTCGCGGCGGCGGCCGTTCTGACCGCGTCCGCCTCCCCGGCCCAGGCGGCCACCGCCATCACCATCAACGGGTCGTCCGGCGGGCGGGCGCTCGACGGCGTCGGCGCGGTCAGCGGCGGCGGCGGAAACAGCAGACTTCTGATCGACTACCCCGAACCGCAGCGCAGCGACATCCTCGACTACCTGTTCAAGCCGGGCTACGGCGCCGCGATGCAACTGCTCAAGGCGGAGATCGGGGGCGACACCAACTCCACCTCCGGCGCCGAGCCCAGCCACGAGCACACCCGGGGCAGCGTGAACTGCAACCGGGGCTACGAGTGGTGGCTGATGGAGCAGGCCAGGCAGCGTAATCCCAACATCGCGCTGGTCGGCTTGGCGTGGGGAGCGCCGGGCTGGATCGGCAACGGCAACTTCTGGTCCACCGACTCGATCAACTACCTGGTGGGATGGCTGGACTGCGCGGCGACGCACGGGCTGACCATCAACTACCTGGGCGGGTGGAACGAGAAGGGCTACAACATCACCTGGTACAAGAACCTGCGGTCCACGCTCAACGCCCGCGGGTACGGCAACGTGAAGATCGTCGCCTCGGACGACTTCGGGTGGGGCGCCGCCGACGACTCGCTCCGCGACCCGTCGTTCGCCAGCGCGGTGCAGGTCTTCGGCAGCCACTACGTCTGCGGCTACCGCAGCGCCCAGACCAGCTGCCCCAGCTCCGCCAACGCCATCTCCACCGGCAAGCAGCTCTGGGCCAGCGAGAACGGCTCCGACGACTACAACGCCGGCGCGCCGGCGCTCGCCCGGGGCATCAACCGGGGCTACATCGACGGCAAGATGACCGGCTACATCAACTGGCCGGCGATCGCCGCCATCACCCCGAACATCCCCTGGGCGACCACCGGCGTGGCGGTGGCCCAGCAACCGTGGTCCGGCGCGTACTCCATCGGCAAGAGCACCTGGGTGATGGCACACACCACGCAGTTCACCGCCCCGGGCTGGCGCTACCTCGACGCGTCGAGCGGCTACCTCGGCGGCAACCGCAACAACGGCAGCTACGTCTCGCTGAAGTCCACGAACAACAGCGACTACAGCACCATCATCGAGACGCAGGACGCCGGCGCGGCCCAGCAGCTCGACTTCACCGTCACCGGCGGGCTCTCCAGCGGCACCGTGCGGGTCTGGGCGACCAACCTGCGGTCCAACAACAGCGCCGACCACTTCGTCCGGGGCAGCGACATCACCCCGAACGGCGGGCGCTTCTCGCTCACCGTCCAGCCCGGCTACGTCTACAGCATCACCACCACCACCGGGCAGGGCAAGGGCACCGCGGTCAGCCCGGCGCAGGGCAACCTGAAGCTGCCGTACAGCGACAACTTCGACAGCTACGCCACCGGCCGCGAGGCCAAGTACCTGATGGACCAGCAGGGCTCGTTCGAGATCGCGGGTTGCGCCGCCGGCCGCGCCGGCCAGTGCGTCCGCCAGATGTCGGAGCAGGCGCCGATCTACTGGACGTCCGGCCAGGCCGAACCGTACACCCTGCTCGGCGACCTGACCTGGCGCAACTACACCGTCTCCTCGGACGTGCTGCTGGAGAAGCCCGGCTACGTCCAGCTCATCGGGCGCGGCAACACCTACAACCACCAGGGGCCGCAGAACCTGAACGGCTACTACTTCCGGGTCACCGACGGCGGCGCCTGGTCCATCCGGAGCAACAACACCAGCGGTAACTGGCGCACCCTGGCCAGCGGCAACACCTCGGCGCTGGGCACCGGACGCTGGCACAACCTGTCGCTGAAGCTCAACGGCAGCACGCTCACCGCGGCGGTCGACGGCACCACGGTCGGCACCGTGTCGGACGCCACCTGGGTCGCCGGCCAGATCGGGTACGGCACCGGCCAGGGCGTCACCGCCCAGTTCGACAACCTCTCCATCACGCCGGGCGACGGTTCCAGCAGCCCGACCGGAGAGATCCGCAGCGCCAGCGCCAACCGCTGCCTGGACGTCAACGGCGCCAGCCAGGCCGACGGCACGGTGGTGCAGATCTGGGACTGCAACGGCGGCGCCAACCAGCAGTGGACGGTCGGCACGAACAACCAGCTCACCGTGTACGGCAACAAGTGCCTCGACGTGGCGGGCACCGCCTCCGGCAGCCGGGCGCGGATCATGACCTGCACCGGCGGCAGCAACCAGCAGTGGCGGCTCAACGCCGACGGCACCATCGTCGGCGTCGGCTCGGGGCTCTGCCTGGACGTCAACGGCGCGGGCACCGCCAACGGCACCGCGGTCCAGATCTGGACCTGCAACGGCGGCAGCAACCAGCAGTGGGTACGCGGCTGACCCCGCCACCCGTCGCCGACCCGGCCGTCCCGTCACGGGGCGGCCGGGTTGGCGCGTCCGCCTACGATGACGGTCATGGATGTCGGCGCGGTGACCAACGTGGTCGTGGCCGCGATCTCGGTGCTCACCGTCGTCGTCTCGGCGTTCTTCGCGCTCCGGCAGCTCCGGCTGGCGCAGGGCGCGAACCACACCCTGGTCGCGATCGAGCTGCTCACCCGGGACCGGATGAGCGACGCGTTCCTGGACAGCCAGCAGTTCGTGCTCACCGAGCTGCGGACCGCCTGCCCGCGCGGCGTGCCGGTCAGCGAACTGCCCGCCGACGCCCGCAAGCACGTGAACCGGATCGCGCTCTACTACAACGGGCTGGGCCAGATGCTGGCCTTCAAGGTGGTCGAGCCGGCGTTGCTGCTCGGCACCGGTGGCTACCGCGCCCGGGAGGCGTGGGCCGTGCTGGAGCCGTACATCCTCGCCGAGCGGGCGGTGCGCGGGGAGTCGTACCTGTCCAACTTCGAGCATCTCGCGGTGCTGGCGACCGAGACGCCGTGGCCGGTCGCGGTGCGCAAGCTGGGCCTGCGCCGGTTCGACCACTACCCGGCGGACGTGGGTCGGGCGCCTCGACCGGCCGACGAGCCGGAAACCTGAGCGGAGGGGAAGGGGCGTCAACCGAGGGTTGACGGGGGGCAGTCGTCAACCTATGGTTGACGCATGGATGAGACCGAACCGCTCAAGATGAGCCACCCGGTGCGCCTCGACGACCTGATCGAGGGCATCAAGAAAGCCCGCCCTGACGCCCTCGACCAACTGGCCGACGCGGTCCTCCTCGCCGACCACCTCGGCGACGTCGCCGACCACCTGATCGGGCACTTCGTCGACCAGGCGCGCCGCTCGGGCGCCTCGTGGACGGAGATCGGCCGCAGCATGGGGGTGAGCAAGCAGGCCGCCCAGAAGCGCTCCGCCGCCAAGGCCGAGACCGCCGCCGCGCTCGACCCGAACGCCGGGTTCGGCCGGTTCACGCCGCGCGCCCGCAACGTGGTGCTGGCCTCGCAGGAGGAGGCACGGGCCGCCGGCCACGCCGAGATCACCCCGGAGCACGTGGCGCTGGGGCTGCTCGCCGAACCGGACGGGCTGGCCGCCGCGTTGGTCAAGGCGAAGGGCGTACCCCTGGAGATGTTCCGGGAGGCCGTGGCCGCGACCCTGCCGGCGAAGGCCGGCCAGGTCCCGGACCTGATCCCCTACGACGCACGCGCCAAGAAGGTTCTGGAGCTGACGTTCCGGGAGGCGCTGCGGATGGGGCACAACTACATCGGGACCGAGCACATCCTGCTCGCTCTGCTGGAGGAGGAGGGGCCCGACGGCGTGCTCGGTGGCCTCGGCCTGACGAAGGAGGCGATGGAGTCCGCGGTGGAGGGCGCGCTGGCGGAGCTGACCCGTAAGCGGGCCTGAACCGCGTCGGGCACGCGCCACGGGGGCGCGTGCCCGACGTACGGGTCAGTCGGCGGCGGGGAATCCGTAGCGGGCGGCGTGCTCCGGGTCGGCCGGGTCGACCTGGCGGATGCCGGCGTCGGCGAGAAGCTTGTTCACCTCGTCGAGCCGGTCCCGGACCAGCCGGGCCTCCTCCTCGGTGACCCGGCCGCGGTGCGGCCGGCCGGCGTGCTCGATGGTGCCGTAGTCGATCTTCTCGGCGGTACGCCGCGCCTTCGGCGGCCTGACCCGCTCGGCGGTCCGCAGCAACTGCGCCATCGGCACGTCGGTCGCCATCGCGTCGAACTCGCTGGCGGTCAGCACCACCCGGCGCGGCTCACCGCCGCCGTGCCGGTCGTGGATCTCGACCACGGCCACGTCCAGCGCCGCGTCGTCGATGCTCTCCACGTCGACCGGGGTGGCGTCCAGTTGCACGGGCCCGGCGACCAGGTCCGGGTGCTCCAGCACGACGACCCGGACCACCTCGTCGTCGGGGGACAACACCTGGCCGGTGAAGTCGGAGACGTGGATCGTCTTCTTGCCCATGCGCGGAGCTTCTCCTGTCGTAGGCCGGAAATCGGACCACAAGACGCTACCGCACAGGCGTACGAAGGCCGGTACGACCGCCGCCCGGTGTGTCGCCGCCCGCCCTACCCCGTCGTGAGGCCGCGCCAGGCGGGGGTGCCGGCCGGCTGCGCGTTCAGCTCCGCCCAGCAGGGGCCCCGGTGTCGGGCCTCGCGGTAGGCCGGCTGCGCCGGGAAGCGGTCGGCCGCGTCGGCGGCCCGCCACCTCCGTGCCGGGTCCTGCTGGAATCGGTCATTCGGCTTCTGAGGCATGACCACTACCGTCCCAGAGAAACTTGTCCATGTATGAAAGTGAATATGACGCGGGGGCGAGGCGTTCGGTTCCGCCGACGCGTCATGTTCCGGCGGCCGGCAGGCGGACCACGAATCGGCATCCGTCGCTGACGTTCTGGACCTCTACCCGCCCGCCGTGCGCCTCAACCAACCCGCGCACGATCGCCAGCCCGAGGCCGCCGGACCCGCCCGGCTCCACCGCCGCCGGCGTACGGGCCGGCTCGCCCCGGAACGCCACGTCGAAGACGCGGGGCAGATCGTCCGCCGGAATGCCGCCGCAGGTGTCCGCGACCGCCAGCCAGGCGGTGTCGACGTCCCGCCCCGCGTCCACCGTCACCGTGCCGTCGGCCGGCGTGTAGCGGATCGCGTTGAGCAGCAGGTTGCCCACCACCCGCGCCAGCTCCCGCTCGCTGGCCGTCACCGCCGGCCAGCCCGACTCGGGGGCGACCAGTCGGATCCGGCGGGCGGCGGCCAGCGGCGCCGCGCCGGCCAGCGCGTCGGAGACCACGTCGCCGAGCGCCACCGTGGACAGCGACAACCGGAGCGCGCCGGCGTTGATCCGGGACAGCTCGAACAGGTCGTCCACCAGCCGGGTCATCCGGTCGGTCTCGATCCGGATCCGGCGGTGGTACTCGGCCACCGTCACCGGCTCGTCGACCACCCCGTCCTCCAGCGCCTCGGCCATCGCCCGCAACCCGGCCAGCGGGGTCCGCAGGTCGTGCGAGACCCAGGCGACCAGATCGCGGCGTCCCTTCTCGATGCGGCGTTCCCGGGCCCGGGCCTGGTCCGCCCAGACCGCGGCGGCGGCCAGCCGGCGGCCGAACAGCCAGCCCACCGCCAGGCTCACCACCGCGGCGGCGGCGAGCGTGGTCAGCACCACCTGGAGGTCGTGCGGGGAGAGGAACATGGCCTGGGCGACCACCGCCACCCCGGCGGCCACCGCGCCGACGGTCGTGGCCAGCAGCACCGAGATGTGCACGGTGATCGACCGGCCGCGCAGCACCCGCAGCGCCACCGCGCCGGCCAGCCCGACCGCGAGCGCCGCGGCCAGCGACGCACCGAAGATCAGCGCGAGGTCACCCATCGGCCGGCTCGTACCGGTAGCCGACACCCCAGACGGTGACGATGCGTCGGGGACTGGCCGGATCGGCCTCGATCTTCTCCCGCAGCCGCCGCACGTGCACGGTCACCGTCGACTGGTCGCCGAAGCTCCAGCCCCAGACCCGCTCCAGCAGTTCGGCCCGGCGGAACGCCCGCGCCGGATGCCGCATCAGGTGCGCCAGCAGGTCGAACTCGCGCAGCGTGAGGGCCAGCTCCCGGCCGTGCAGGCGAGCCACCCGGGGCCCGGTCTCCACCTCCAGGCCGCCGTCGGTGAGCAGTTCCGGCAGCACGCCGGCCGGCTCGCCGCCGGCCCGGCGCAGCACCGAGCGGACCCGCAGCACCAGCTCGCGCGGGGAGAACGGCTTGCCCAGGTAGTCGTCCGCGCCCAGTTGCAGGCCGAGGATCCGGTCCGCCTCGTCGCCGCGTGCGGTCAGCATGACGATGGGTACGCCGTCCGGCCGCTCCCGCAGCCGCCGGCACACCTCCAGCCCGTCCAGCACGGGGAGCATCAGGTCCAGCACCACCAGGTGCGGCGGGCGGCGGGACACGGCGTCCAGGGCTGCCGCCCCGTCCCCGGCGTGCTCGACCTCGTAGCCGGCGTGCTCCAGGTAGCGGCAGACCACGTCGGCGACCGTCCGGTCGTCGTCGACCACCAGCACCCGCTGCCCCACGGTGCACCTCCTGCCGGCCGGGAGGTCAGCGTAGCCACGGGCGGGCGCGTGATCCATTGCCAGGTTCTTACGGTCGGCGGCGACCGGGCGGGCCCGGTGGGCGTACCGTGATCATGTGCTCGACCGACGGCTCTTCCTGCACCTGGCGACCTGGTTGGGGCAGTGGCCGGCGGGGCCCGGGTTGCACGTGGTCCGGTCCTCGCGCCGCGCCCGCCCGGCGTGGGACGGGCGACCGCGCCCGGCGGTCGGCGTCACGGTCGGCGACAGCACCGTCCTCTCGGTGCCGCCGGCCCGGGTCGAGGCGGTGCGCGCGCTGGTCGCGGGGCGGTCGATCGAGGAGTGGCTGCCCGAGCTGCCGGCGGCGGTCGGCACCCCGGAACTCACCACGAACCGGGGCGTGTTCCGTTGGTGCACCGACCCGGCGTCGCTGCCCGACGTGGGGGAGTGGCTGCCGCCGGAGATGCCCGGCGCCCCACCGTGGCTGGGTCTGTTCGACACCGACGTGCTGGTGGTCCGGGACGCCGCCGGCGCGTACCTGGCCGGCGTCGGGATCAAGCGGCACGACGCGTTCGGGCACGAGTTGGCGGTGGGCACGGTGCCGGCGGCCCGGGGGCGCGGGTTGGCCCGGCGGCTGGTCGCGCAGGCGGCCCGGCGCGTGCTGGCCGAGGGCGCGATTCCCACCTACGTCCACAGTCCGGGCAACCTGGCGTCCGCCCGGGTGGCCGAGGCGGCCGGGTTCCCGGATCGGGGCTTCAGCTCGTTCGGCGTCTTCCCGCACTGAGCGGCGGCGCGGACCGTGGATCCCGGGCCGGATCCACGGTCCGCTGCCTCTCCCCCCAGGCCCCGATGTTGGTAACGCTAGGTGAGCCCATGCGGCCGAGCAAGACGCTGACCTTGTCCGGTTGCGGACTTGACCTGTGGAATCGTCACCGCAGCCGAACGGTGGGTCAGTGACGCAGCGTGTGGATCAGGGTGACCGCCTGGCGGGTGACCGGGCGGAGCACCCGCAGCCGGGACAACCCCACGAGCCGGTCGACAAGCGGGACCACGCCGTCGATGAGCTGCCGGGTCTTGGCCTGGCCGGGCGAACGGTCGTGCACCCAGTAGAGCACCACGCCCAGGTAGCCGAGCCAGAGCAGCTCCGGCAGGGCCGCCCGCAGCTCCTCGTCCAGTTTCGCGGTGGAGCCCGAGAGCACCTCGTGGAAGAGCGCCACCGACGCCTCGCGGGGCGCCGACGACTCGGCGGAGAACGGGCTGAGCGGCGAGGTCGGCTCCGCCGCCGTCTTGAAGAACGTGCCGGCGAACGAGTGGTACGGGCTCAGCACGTCGATGCCGGCGTGCAGCACGCCGGCCAGCCGCGGCGCGAAGTCCCGCTCCCGGGCGAGCACCGGCGCGGCGGCGGTCCGGTGCTCGCGCTGGGTGTCCGCGTAGAACTCCTGGATGAGGTGGTCCTTCGAGCCGAAGTAGTAGTAGGCGTTGCCCACCGCCACGCCGGCCTCCTGGGCGACGGCTCGCATGGTGGTGCGCGCGTACCCCCGCTCGCGGAACAGGCGCATCGCGGTGTCCAGGATCAGCTGGCGGGTCTGCTCACCCCGGGCGGTCGCCCCGCCGCTCGGGTCACCCGCACCGGTCGTCGGCGCACTGTGCTCGGTCATCGTGGTCACCGTATCCCGGTTCCCGGACGCGTTCGCGGACCGCGGCGGCGACCGCCACCACCCGCCGGGCCAGTGGCAGCAGGTGCGGGCGGGCCAGCCGTTCGGCGGTGGCGCGGTGCCCGGCGAGCGCCCAGAGACAGGCGAACCAGGCGCCGTCGCCGGTGTAGATCGCGCCGGTGTCGGCGACCACGGTCAGGTCCCGCAGCGTGGCGTCGTGGTCGAGGCCGGGAAAGCGTCGCCGGGCCTGCGCCGACCCGGCCGCCACGAACTCCAGCGGTACGAGGTGGTCCCGCGAGGCGAGCCACCGCCGGGCGGAGCGGCACAGCGGGCAGCCGGCGTCGAAGAGGACGGTGAACCCGCGGATCCCACCGGCCCCGTGCCCGCTGGGATCCGACGGGTGCCCGCCGGGGGCGGACGTCACCGTGCCGGCGGGTTCGGGCCGGCGGGCTGGACCGGCCGCGGGCCGCCGTGCGGCGGGTGCGCGGCGCCCTGTGGCGGGAGTGCCACGCCGGGCGGCGGGAGTGCCACGCCGGGCGGGGGGAGCATGCCGGCCGGCGGGATCGGCGGGTGGGTCGCCCGGTGGCGCATCCGGCCACGGCGGTAGCGGCCGAGCGCGAACACGTTGAAGAAGTGCAGCGCGCCCAGGACCAGGAGCACCAGCCCCACCTTCAGCGAGAGCTGCTCCAGCGCCTGGCTGGCGTCGCCGATCGGGTCGGACTCCTTCATGGCCACCGTGACGTAGCCGAGGTTGAGCAGGTAGAAGCCGACGACCAGCAG
Source organism: Micromonospora sp. NPDC051141 (assembly GCF_044455765.1). NCBI lineage: Bacteria > Bacillati > Actinomycetota > Actinomycetes > Micromonosporales > Micromonosporaceae > Micromonospora > Micromonospora sp. NPDC051141. Next base: position 269,363 of record NZ_JBITFD010000010.1, on the reverse strand, counting down.
GCTGTTGACCGCCTCGGCCAACCGCTCGTCGGGGAACACGTCCCGCAGGAACACCAGCCCGTTGCGGGAGAGCGTCCGCGCCACCCAGACGGTCAGCCCGACGCTGACCGCGAGATACGCCAGGTACATCCAGACCTTCACGTCCATCCCCGTCGCCTTTCTTGAACGCGTTCAAATTTGTGTCGCGCTGAGCGTACGACGTCTTTTGAACGCGTTCAAGTCGACGGTGCCCGAAACGCGCGCCGGCCCGCCGTCAGGTGGACGGCGGGCCGGCGGGCACTGACCGGATCAGCCGGTCAGACCGAGCACCCGGGCAGCCGCGTGGCCGTTGGCGTGGCTCGCGCCGTAGGTGGCGACGAACGCGCGCGCGCCGGTCGGCCGCCAGGCCCCCGGCCAGCCCATCTCCACCACGGTCACCGGATGCGTGGCGGCCAGCGCCTCGACCAGCTCCCGCGCCCCGGGCAGCCGGTGCAGGTGCCGCCCGACCAGCACCACCGTCCGCTCGCCGGCGAGCCGGCCCAGCTCGCCCGGGTCGGTCTCGCCGGCCACCGCGCGGACCTGCTCGACGCCGGCGGCCAGGTGCGGACCCAGCCCCCACGGCACCCGCCCCTCGGCGATCGTGGCGGCGGCGTGCACCTGCACCACCAGCGGGGCGCCCGGACCGGGCAGGTCGCCCTCGACGTGCACCGCCCGCAGCGCGGCGGCGTAGCCGAGGCCGTCGGCGGGCGGGGCCGGGGTGTCGGCCGGCCCGGCCCAGCCGGCGAGCGCGGCGGTCCGGCCGGCGGCCTCCTCCACCCGGGCGCGGTCCAGCCGGCCGTCCCCGAGCGCGGCGACGATCTCGGCGGCGACGTGTTCCACCAGGGCGGCGTCGACCTGCGCGCCGATGCAGAGCAGGTCGGCGCCGGCGGCCAGCGCGCGTACCGCGGCCGGACCCACCCCACCGGCGGCCAGCGCCGCGCCCTTCATCTCCAGCGCGTCGGTGATCACCGTGCCGGTGAAGCCGTACTCGCCGCGCAGCAGGTCGTGCAGGACCGCCCGGCTGAACGTGGCCGGGCCGTCGCCGGTCAGCGCCGGCACCCGGATGTGCGCGGTCATCACCGCGCGGACACCGGCGTCGACCACCGCGGCGAACGGCGGCAGGTCCCGCTCCCGGAGCACGGCCGGCGGCACGTCGACGGTGGGCAGCTCGTGGTGGGAGTCGGCGACCGTCGCGCCGTGCCCGGGGAAGTGCTTGGCGCAGGCCGCCACACCCACCGACTGGAGGCCGGCGACCGCGGCGGCCGAGTGCACCGCCACCCGCTTCGGGTCCGCGCCGAACGAGCGGGTGCCGATCACCGGGTTCTCGTCGGCGGTGTTCACGTCGACCGTGGGCGCCAGGTCGAGGGTGAGGCCGAGCGCGGCCAGCTCCGCGCCGATGGCCGCGTACACCGCCCGGGTGAGGTCCGGGTCGTCGACCGCGCCGAGCGCGGCGTTGCCCGGGTACGGGCTGCCGGTGGCGTGGGCCAGCCGGGTGACGTCGCCGCCCTCCTCGTCGATCGCGACGATCACGTCCGGGCGGCCGGCGCGCAGCGCCGCCGTGGACGCCGCCACCTGGGCCGGGTCGTGCACGTTCGTGCCGAACAGGGTGTGCCCGGCGAGCCCGTCGGCGAGCAGGTCGACCGCCCAGTCCGGCGGCACCGGGCCGGGATACGCGGCCAGCAACGTGCCCAGCGCGAGCCGACGGAGTCCTGGATCCAGCCCCACTGTCGTTCCCCTTTCCCTGCCGGGTCGTCCGACCTCCGTCGGACAGGGTGGCCGATACGCTAACGGGCACCCTTCGGCAGGCGTTTTATGGTTAGCAACCTTACGAAAAAATTGAGGACGTTGGCATGAGTGCGACCCGGCTGCCCGGCACCCCCCGACTGTTGCGGGCGCTCAACGACCGTGCGGCGCTGGAGCTGCTGCTCGAACGCGGTCCGCTGACCCGGGCCCGGATCGGCGAGCTGACCGGGCTGTCCAAGGTGACCGCCTCCCAGCTGGTCGAGCGGCTGGAGGAGCGCGGCCTGGTCGCCCGGGTCGGCGAGCAGGCCGGCGGGCGGGGCCCGAACGCCCAGCTCTACGCGGTGCGTCCGGGCAGCGCGTACGTGGTCGGCGTGGACGTCGGCGCGGAGCGGGTGGTGGCGGCCTGCGCCGACATCACCGGCACCGTCGCCGGCCGGGTCGAGCAGTCCACCAAGGACACCGACGACCCGGTCGGGGTGGTGCACAACGCCGTGGTGCAGGCCGCCAGCAGCGCCGGCGCGGAGCTGTCCGCGGTCCGGCGCGTCGTGCTGGGCACCCCCGGCCTGGTCGATCCGCAGACCGGCGACATCACGTTCGCGTTCAACCTGCCGCGCTGGCACAGCGGCCTGCTCGCCGCGCTCCGGGAGGATCTGGACACCCCGGTCGTGTTCGAGAACGACGTGAACCTCGCCGCGGTGGCCGAGGCGCAGTCCGGCGCCGCCCGGGGCACCGCCGACTTCGTGCTGGTCTGGGTGGACGCGGGCGTCGGCCTGGCGATCATGCTGGGTGGCCGGCTGCACCACGGCAGCAGTGGCGCGGCCGGTGAGATCGGCTACCTGCCGGTGCCCGGGGTGCCCATCCCGCGCGACGTGTCGCGGCGGGCCAAGCCGGCGTTCCAGCAGCTCGCGGGTGCCGACGCGGTGCGCGCCGTGGCGGCCGAGCGCGGCTTCGCCACGCCGGACGCGGCCGAGCAGGGTGTCGCGGCGGCGCGGGCGGCCGAGGCGGTGCAGGCCGCCATCGCCGCCGGCGAGGCCGGTGGCCCGGTGCTCGACGAGCTGGCCCGCCGGCTGGCGCTCGGCGTGGCGAGCACCTGCGTGGTGCTCGACCCGCCGTTGGTGGTGCTCGCCGGCGCGGTCGGTCGGGCGGGCGGGGCCGCGCTGGCCGAGCGGGTGCAGCAGGAGGTCGCGGCGATCACGCTGGTCCGCCCCCGGGTGGTGAGCACCGGGCTGACCGAGGAGCCGATCCTGCGCGGCGCGTTGCGGACCGCGCTCGACGCGGTCCGGGACGAGGTGTTCGGCTCGACGGTCGGCTGACCGCCGACCCGTCACCGCACCGGCCGCCATGTGAAGGAATCCTTCACGCTTTTCGTGAACTCTGCAAGGAGTTGCCGGTGCGGCCCGGCCGGACCGGGCCGCGCCGACGTGCTCAGATCAGGTCACGGCGGCGGAACACCGCGAACGCGGCGGCCACCAGCGCGGCGGTGAGCCCGAGCAGCACCACCAGGCCCGCCGGCCAACCCACCGTGTAGGAGCCGTCGCAGAAGCCGGAGATCCCGGTGCTGCACGCGTTGTCGTCCCAGAACCGCACCTGGCCGGCGAGCCACGCGCCCAGGTAACTGGAGAGCATGAACCGGTCCGGGCGGCCGACCTGGAGGATCTGGAACACCAGCCGCGCGCCCAGTTCCCACACCACCACGTACGCGGCCACCGTGCCGAGCGCCGCCGAGGTGTGCCGGCCCAGCGTGGCGACGGCGAACCCGAGCGCCGCGGCGAGCAGCACCAGCACCATGCCGCGCGCCCAGACCGCGCCGAGCCCGGCCCAGAACTCGCCGCTCATCCGGCCGGTCAGCCCCGACGCCTGGCCGGTCAGCCAGAACGCCCCGAGGTACGCCACCGACGCCAGCACGGAGAGCCCGAGCAGGCCACCCAGCAGCGTGCCGAGCTTCGCGGCGAACACGGTCGGCCGGCGGGGCCGCCACAGCAGCAGGTTGACCACGCCGCCGGAGTTCAGGTCCGCCCCGATGTAGGAGGCGCCGACCAGGAACCCGAACAGCGCCAGGAACGCGATCAGAAAATAGAGCAGCGGCTTCGCCTCCTTGGCGAAGACGAACACGCCACTGAGGTAGTCGGACGCGGTCGGCAACTGCTCGGACCGCGCCGGGTCGATCTGGGCGCAGTCGCGCGGCAGGTAGTCGTTCTCGTCCGGGGTGAGCGTGCCCGCCTTGATCCGCAGGCACCGGTCGTGCGCCAGCTCCAGCCGGCGCACCTCGTCCGCGGCCTGCGACTGGGCCCGGCTCAGCTCCACCTCGGTCGGCCGGTGCGAGCCGCCCAGCGTGGTCACCACCGTCACCGCGAACGCGACCGCCAGCAACACCACCATGAGCTGCACGAAGCGCCGGGCGGCGAGCCGCTCCAGCTCGGCACGGACCAGGTTCACGCGTCCACCTCCCGGCTGCCCCGGACGTCCAGATCGATCACACCGTCGTACGCCGGCGCGCCGTCCACCTGGCGCGGCACCGTCACGTGCTCGTCGCCGCGGGTCAGCTCCAGGAAGACGCTCTCCAGGTCGGGGCGGAGCGGGACCAGTTCCCGCACCCACATCCCCTGCTCGCCCAGCGTGCGGCTGATCACCTCGGGGTCCTCCACGCCGGTCACCACCAGTTGGTCGGCGTGCCCGGTCACCGACAGGCCGGCCCGGCCCAGCAGCAGCGCGGCCGGCTCGGGCTCGGCCACCCGGACCCGCCACTGGTGCTGGTCGAAACCGGCGAGCACCTCGTCGACCCGGCCGTACGCGACCCGCCGCCCCCGGCTGACGATCGTCACGTGGTCACAGATCAACTGGATCTCGGCGAGGATGTGGCTGGACAGCAGCACGGTCACCCCCGACGCGGCGAGCGACCGGGTCAGGTCGCGCATCTCCCGGATGCCGGCCGGGTCGAGCCCGTTCGCCGGCTCGTCGAGGATCAGCAGCTCCGGGCGCTTGAGCAGGGCCGAGGCCACGGCCAGCCGCTGCTTCATGCCGAGCGAGTAGCCCTTGACCCGCTCCTCGCCCCGGTCCCGCAGGCCGACCTGCTCCAGCACCTCGTCCACCCGGGCGGTGGGCACGCCGCCGGCGAGCGCCAACAGCCGCAGCGTGCGGTGCGCGGTGAAGTTGCCGAAGAACTGCGGACTCTCCACGATGGCGCCGACCCGCCCGGCCACGTCCGGCAGCCGTTCCGGGGAGCGGGCGCCCAACACGTGCATCTGGCCGGCATCCGGCCGGACCAACCCGAGCAGGGCCCGCAGCGTGGTCGTCTTGCCCGAGCCGTTCGGCCCGAGGAAGCCGTGCACCTGGCCCGCCTCGACCAACATGTGGAAGTCGTCGACGGCGACCCGGCGCCCATGACGCAGCGTGCGGAACGTCTTGCGGAGACCGGCGATCTCGATGACCGCGCTCATCCGCCCGCCTCCCGGCAATGGTCGGGCATGAGTCGTCCTTCCTCAGGCGGTGACCAACGACACGGCGCCCCACCCTATGGCGGCGGCGCCGCCCGTGGGGGGCGCCGGGCCGGGTGCGTGGTTGGATGGGGCGGTGACTGGTGACCTGATCCCCGGCGCCGTGGGCGCCCCCGCCCCCTCGACCGTGGACGCGGATCTGGTGGTCAGCCTCGACGGGGTCGGCGTCACGCGCTCCGGCACCGCGCTGGTGCGCGACGTCGACTGGCGGGTCGAGCTGGACGAACGGTGGGTGCTGCTCGGCCCGAACGGGGCCGGTAAGACCACCCTGCTCAACCTGGCCGCCGGCCGGCTGCACCCGAGCAGCGGTGTCGCGCACGTGCTCGGCGAGCGCATCGGCCGCACCGACGTCAACGAGCTGCGTACCCGGATCGGCCTCTCCACCGCCACCCTCGCCGAGCGGATCCCCGCCGACGAGCGGGTCGTCGACGTGGTGGTGACCGCGGCCTGGTCCGTGGTCGGCCGCTGGCGGGAGAGCTACGACCGCACCGACGAGGCGCGGGCCGCCGCGCTGCTGAGCCAGCTCGGCGTCGGCCACCTCGCCGAGCGCGGCTACGGCACGCTCTCCGAGGGCGAGCGCAAGCGCGTGCAGATCGCCCGCGCCCTGATGACCGACCCGGAGCTGCTGCTGCTCGACGAGCCCGCCGCCGGGCTCGACCTGGGCGGTCGGGAGGACCTGGTGGCCCGGCTCGCCGAGCTGGCGTACGACCCGGACGCGCCGGCCATGGTGCTGGTCACCCACCACGTCGAGGAGATCCCGCCCGGCTTCACCCACGCGCTGCTGCTGCGCGAGGGCGGCGTGGTGGCGCAGGGCCTGCTCGCCGACGTGCTCACCGCCGACAACCTGTCCAAGACCTTCGGCCTGCCGCTGGTCGTCTCGCGGACCGGCGACCGCTGGACCGCCCGGGCTGCCTGAGCCTGTCATGCCGCAGACCCGGATCGCCGTCGTCGGCAGCGCCAACATGGACCTGGTCGGCACCGCCGCCGCGCTGCCCCGGCCGGGGGAGACGGTGCTCGGCAGCGACTTCGTGATGCTGCCCGGTGGCAAGGGCGCCAACCAGGCGGTCGCCGCGGTCCGCGCCGGCGCGTCCTGCGTCTTCCTCGGCGCGATCGGCTCGGACGCGTTCGGCGTCACCCTCCGGGCCCGGATCACCGCGGCCGGCGTCGACACCAACCACCTCCGGGTGACGTACGGCCCGTCCGGTGTCGCCCTGGTGATGGTCGGCGGCGCGGGGGAGAACGCGATCCTGGTCACCCCGGGCGCGAACGAGGCGTTCACCGGGCCGACCGAGGACGAGCTGACCGCCGTACGCGAGGCGGACGTGCTTGTCGCGCAGCTTGAGGTGCCGGTCGAGACGGTGACCGAGGCGGCGCTGGCGGCCCGGTCCGCCGGCACCCGGGTGGTGCTCAACGCGGCGCCGGCCCGCTCCCTGCCGGCCGAGCTGCTGGCCGCGACCGACCTGCTGGTGGTGAACGAGCCCGAGGCGCAGGCGTTGACCGGCCGCGGTCGGGACGAGCCGGCGGCGCTGCTCGACCTGGTGCCCCGCGCGGTGCTCACGCTCGGCGGCGACGGCGCCTGGTACGTCGACCGGGACCGTCCGGCGCTGCACGTGCCGGCGCTACCGGTGGACGTGGTCGACTCCACCGCTGCCGGGGACGCCTTCACCGCCGCGCTGGCGGTGGCCTGGGGCGAGGGGCGTGACCTGGCCGAGGCGGTGCGCTGGGCGGCGGCGGCCGGGGCGGCCTGCGTCCGCAGGCTCGGCGCCTCGGTGGCGCTGCCGCACCGAGACGAGATCGACGCGCTGTACGCCCGCCGTTGAGCGTGGGCCCCCGCCGCCCGCGAAGGCGTTGTCAGGCGGGGGCCCCGCTCAACCGGCGGTGTTAGGCGGGGCCCCCGCCTCTACCGGAAACGTTAGGCGGGGCCCCCGCCTCAACCCTCGGCGCGCTCGCCGCGGCGGCGGAGCATGGCGAGGCCGGGAATGCCGGCCACCGCGAGTTTCAGGTCCCGGGTGACGTCCAGCAGGTCGTGCAGGTCCGGGCCGACCCGGTCCAGCGTGGCCAGGATCGGCAGCACGTCCGAGGTGAGGTGCTCTTTCAGCTTCGGCAGCTCGTCGACGAGCCGGATCGCGGCGGTCACCTCCTCCGGGCTGAGCTGCTCGACGAAGCGGGCCGCCATCGGCGCGGCCCGGCGCAGCGTCGCCTCGTACGCGGCCAGCAGCTCGGTCGCGGTGCCGGCGGCCTGCTCGGCGGTGGCCACCGTGCCGGCGGCCCGGGTCGCCACCGTGTCCGCCTCGGCCACCACCCCGGCGGCGGCCCGCGCCACCCGGTCCGCCTCGCCGACCACCGTGGCGGCGGCGGCCGAGACGCGCTCCGCCTCACCGACCACCACCGCCGCCGCGGCGGCCACCTCGGTCGCGGTCTCGATCGCGGTGGTGGCGGCGGCGCTGATCACGGCCACCTCACGCACCGCCCCCTCGGCGTCGGTGAGCACCCGGTCGGTGCGGTCGAGCGTGCCCTCGATCCGGTCGACCACCCCGTTGATCCGCCGCACCAGCGCCTCCACCTCGTCGAGCACGGCGAAGGCGCGGGCGGGCACGCCGGCGAACGCGGCGGCCGAGCCGAGCGCCTGGTCCAGGGCGGAGCGGGTGAGGCCGACGACGGCGCCGGGCCGGGGAAGTGGGATCGCCATGATGACCAGTGTGCGTCGCGCCGGCCAGCGACGCTCGGCGGCCGACGGGCGGTGCACGTGTCAGGTGGCACGCAGGCGACGAGGCATCCGGTGCGTAACGCTGGCTCTCCCGCGGCGCGGGCGTGCCGCGTAGGGTGCCGGCATGCCCGCCCCCGGCTCGGCCCCCCGGCGACTCCTCGTGCTCGGCGCGTTCGCCCTGCTCGCCGCCGTGCTCGGCACGCTGTTGCTGGTCCGTGCGGACGCCGGCCTGAACACACGGCGGGCCACCGTCGCCGGGGTGCCGCTCACCGAGGTTCGCCAGTCCGGGACGGGCGGCGACCGTCGACCGGGGGTGGTGATCGCGCACGGGTTCGCCGGCTCCGCCCGGCTGATGCGACCACTGGCCGACTCGGTGGCCCGGCACGGCGCGGTCGCGGTGCTGCTCGACTTCGCCGGGCACGGCGCCAACCCCGCCGGGCTGCCCGGTGCGGGCCGGGACGACGCGCGGGCCCGGGCGGCCCTGCGGCACGACCTGGACGTCGCGCTGGCCTGGCTGCGAAGTCGGCCGGACGTCGACCCGGACCGGATCGTCCTGGTCGGCCACTCGATGGGCGCCGGGGCGGTCACCCGATACGCGGTCGACCACCCGGAGATCACCCGGACCGTGGCGATCTCGCTGCCCGACGCGGGCGAGGTGCCGCCCGGCTGGGCGGGCCGCCTCACCGTGGTGGTGGGCGGGCTGGAGTTTCCCGACTTCCGCCGGGCGGCCGAAGCGGCGGCGGCCGGCGGGCCACCGGGAGCGCGGGAGCGGGTGGTGGCACCCGGCACCGAGCACATCTCGGTGCTCTTCGCGCCGCGTACCCACGCCGCGACGCTGGCCGCGATCCCGGGTCGCCCCGGCGGCCCGCCGCCGGCCCCGCTGACCCGCCTGGCCGGTGGTGGGCTGCTTCTGCTCGGCCTTGGGCTCGGCTTCGTACCGCTGGCCTCGCTGCTGCTGCGCGGCCCGCCGCCCGCCGCGTCGGCCGGCGGACCACGCTCCCGGCCGGGTCGGTGGCTCGCGGTGGCGGTGCCGGCTGCCGGGCTCGGCGCGGTCCTCGCCGCGCCGTTGCCGACCGACCGGCTGCCGCTCGCGGTCGGCGGGCACGTGGCCGTGTTCCTGCTGTTCACCGGGGTGTTGCTGGTTGCGGCGCACCGGAGGTTCCGGCCCCGTCGGCCGCCGGCCGGCCACGCCCGCCGGCCGACGCGCGCCGCCGGAGTGGCGGCGGTGCTTCTCGGGTACGCGGTGCTCGCCGTCGCGTTGCCGCTGCACCTGGGGTTCACGTCGACGGCACCGGTCGGCGCCCGTTGGTGGCTGCTGCCCCTGGTGACGCTCTGCTGCCTGGCCTTTCTGCTCGGCGCCGAGTTGGTCACCGAGGGCCGGGGCATGGCCTACGCGGCGGTCGGCGGGCTCGCGGTGGTGGTCCTGGCCGCAGCGGCGGTGACCGGCCTCGCGCCCGGGTTCGTGCTGCTGGTGGTGCCGCTCTTCGCGGCGCTGGTCGCCTGGCAGGCGGCGTGGGCCGGGGTGCTGCGCCGGCGCGACGCGCCGTGGTGGCTGCCGGCGACGGTCGGTGCGGTGGTGCTCGCCTGGCCGATCGCCACCACGCTGCCGCTGACCTGAGCCGGGGCAGGGATCAGCGATTCGGCCGGGCCACCCGTAGCGCCCACCAGATCAGCGGCGCCTGCATCGGCACCCGGCCGTAGGCGACCGCCCGCCTCACCGGCCGGCGCCGGCGCCAGTCCCAGGCCATCTGCGCGTTGGCCGGCAGCACCGCGACGAACAGCGCCGCCGCGGCCAGCCCACCCCGTCGTCGGGTGGCCGGATGCGCCACCGCCGCCGCCACGGCCAGCTCCGCGACCCCCGAGGCGTACGTCCAGAAGCGGGCCGGCCCGGGCAGGACGCGCGGCACGATCGGGTCGTAGAAGCCGGGGCGGGCGAAGTGGGTGACGCCCGCGGCGGCGAGCAGCCCGGCGAGCGCGACGGCCTCGCCGCGACGGTGGGTCATCGTCGGTCTCCCTGCTGCTCGACGGCGCGCTGCACGGCCCGGTAGATCTGCCCGAACCGTAGCGCGTCGGGCGTGCGGACCAGCATCGTCTCCCGACCGTGGACCTGCACCCACAGCTCGTGCACCCGGTTGCCCCGCTCGTAGGAGCGGTCCAGCCAGCCCAGCGGCACCTCCAGGAACGGGGTGAGCACGAGCCCCACCACCACGAACGCGGCCAGGATGATCAGGGCGAGCTTCCAGTCGCCCCGGTCCTGCGCGGCCCAGGCCAGCGACAGCACGCAGACCAGCGCCACCAGCGGCGGCAGCGACAGCAGCAGGACCAGCACGCCCCGGCCCAGGACCCGGCCCCGGACCGCCATCGTGGTGGTGCCGCGGGCGTGCCAGACGTACGTGATGTCGGCGAGCGCGACGACCTGCCCGCCGGCGTGGATGGTCTGCGAGGTGACCTGTACCGCGTCGTCCCGGTAATAGAGGGTCATAAATAAGCCTAACCATCCGTGCGCCACCCGTGCTGCTGCGTGTTCCGCTAGATCGACTCCATCTCGGCGAAGTGGCGGTATCGGAGCGGGTCCGTTCACGCCACCTCGGCGAAGTGGAGTGGATCAAGAGGGAGGGTGGCCCGGTGAGGCTAGCGTGCCGGGCATGACGGATCGGGACGAGCGGGCGCGCAACGTGGAGGTGGTCCGGCGTTACCTGCGGACGTTCGTCACCAAGGACCTGGCCGAGCTGGCCGAGGTGGTCGACGAGGACGTGGCGGTCTACGGCTCCGGCACGGCGGTACGCGGCCGGCGCTGGCCCGAGGCCGCCGTCTCCTCGCCCGGCCTGACCGTGCTCGACCAGGAGATCGTGGAGATCTTCGCGGCCGGTGACCGGGTGGTGGTGTCGATGGCGCAGACCTACCGGCGGGACGCGACCGGGGCGACCGCGGTGCAGAGCGCCTGCAAGATGTACCGGTTGGCCGGCGGCCGGATCGTCGAGTTCTGGGGCGAGCAGGACACCTACGGCCTGCTGCGCGGGCTGGGCCTGGTGCCGGACGACCCGATCACGTTCTGAGCGGTGCCGGGGCCGGTGCCGGGGCCCGCGGGCGCGCGCTCCATGGCCCGCTGCACCGCCCGGTAGATCTGGCCGAAGCGCAGCGCGTCGCGGGTGTGCAGCAGCCGCACCGGCCGGCCCCGCCAGGTGGCCCACATCTCCAGCTCGCGGCTGCCCCGCACGTACGAGCGGTCCAGGTGTTCGAAGAGCACGTCGGCGAGCGGCCCGACCGCGAGGCCGACCAGCACGGAGGCCCCGACGATGGCGATGGTGACGGTGAGCGAGCGGTGCAGCCAGACCGCCAGCGCGATGCCCAGCAGCGCGGCCACCAGCGGCCCGGCGAGCGCCGCGCCGATCGCGCCGCGCCCGGCCAGCACCCGCCAGGAGCGGTCGCCCCGGCGGTGCCACACCATGGTCAGCTCGGCCAGCGGGTAGCTGTGCTCGTCCACCCGCAGCGCGGTGGACGTGACCCGGACCGACCGGTCGTCGTAGTAGGTGGTCATGACCTCACTCCCGGTGTCCGGCGGCTACCGCACTGTCTACCCCAACGACGTGGGTCGTAAGGTTGGCACGCTACTTCGACGAGGAAGTGAGGGCGGCGTGGGCGAGTTCGTCAGGCTGGAAGTGAAGGACGGCATCGGGACCATCCGGCTGGAGCGGCCACCGATGAACGCGCTCAACACCCAGGTGCAGGAGGAGTTGCGCGCCGCCGCCACGGCGGCCACCGCCGCCGCCGAGGTCCGCGCCGTCATCGTGTACGGCGGCGAGAAGGTCTTCGCGGCCGGCGCGGACATCAAGGAGATGGCCGACATGTCCTACGTGGACATGGCGGAGCGGGCGGCCGACCTGTCCAGCGCGTTGGGCGCGATCGCGCGCATCCCGAAGCCGGTGGTCGCCGCGATCACCGGGTACGCGCTCGGCGGCGGGTGCGAGCTGGCGCTGGCCTGCGACTGGCGGATCGTGGCCACCGACGCCAAGCTCGGCCAGCCGGAGATCAAGCTCGGCGTCATCCCGGGCGCCGGTGGCACCCAGCGGCTGGCCCGGTTGGTCGGCCCGGCCCGCGCCAAGGATCTGATCATGACGGGCCGGATGGTCGACGCCGACGAGGCGCTGCGCATCGGCCTGGCCGACCGGGTGGTGCCGGCCGCCGAGGTGTACGACGCCGCGGTGGCGTACGTGAAGCCGTTCCTGACCGGGCCGGTGCAGGCGCTGCGGGCGGCGAAGGTGGCGGTCGACGGCGGTCTGGACATGGACCTCACCTCCGGTCTGGCCTGGGAGAGCCAGCTCTTCGCGGCGCTGTTCGCCACCGACGACCGGCGCGAGGGCATGGCCGCGTTCGTGGAGAAGCGCAAGCCGGGCTTCACCGGCCGCTGACGCGAGGGTTGTTCACATCCGGTCTACCGGCCAGTAGCGTGTGACTCCGGGTCGCGCGACGAAGGGGAGTGGCATGACGGAACACGTCGAGGGGCACGGCGGCGAGCTGGCGCTGGCGGCGCTGCGGGCGCACGGCGTACGGGAGATGTTCACGCTCTCCGGCGGCCACGTCTTCCCGCTCTACGACGCCGCGCACAAGTCCGGCTTTCCGCTCTACGACGTGCGGCACGAGCAGTCCGCCGTGTTCGCCGCCGAGGCGGTGGCCAAGCTCCAGCGTCGCCCCGGCCTGGCCGTGCTCACCGCCGGCCCCGGCGTCACCAACGGCGTCTCCGGCCTGACCAGCGCGTTCTTCAACGCCTCGCCGGTGCTGGTGCTGGGTGGGCGGGCCCCGCAGTTCCGCTGGGGCTCCGGCAGCCTCCAGGAGATGGACCACCTCCCGCTGGTCGCGCCGGTGACCAAGCACGCCGAGACGGTGTTCAGCGCCGACGACATCCCGCGCGCGGTGTCGGCGGCGCTGACCACCGCGCTCACCCCGCACCGGGGCCCGGTCTTCCTGGACTTCCCGCTGGAGGCGGTCTTCTCGGTCGGCGACGCCGACCTGCCGGCGGTCACCCCGCCCGCACCGATCGAGCCCGACCCGGACGAGGTGGCGAAGGCGGCCGGCCTGATCGCCGGCGCGTCCCGGCCAGTGATCATCGCCGGCTCCGACGTGTACGCCGGCGACGCGGTCGACACGCTGCGCGCCGCCGCCGAGGCGTTGCAGGTGCCGGTCTTCACCAACGGCATGGGTCGGGGCGCGCTGCCGCCGACCCACCCGCTGGCGTTCGCCAAGGCCCGCCGGGTCGCGCTGAAGGGCGCCGACGTGGTCGTGGTCATCGGCACGCCGCTGGACTTCCGGCTCTCCTTCGGCGACTTCGGCGACGCGAAGGTGGTGCACGTGGTGGACGCGCCCAGCCAGCGCGCCGGGCACGTGCAGCCGGCCGCCGCGCCCGCCGGTGACCTGCGACTGATCCTCGGCGGGTTCGCCGAGCACCGCGGCGACCGGGCTGAGCACGCCGACTGGATCGCCGAGCTGCGCACCGCCGAGGACGCGGCGAAGGCGCGCGACGCCGAGGAGATGGGCGCCGAGACCGACCCGATCCGGCCGGCCCGGGTCTACGGCGAGCTGCGCAGGGTGCTCGCCCCGGACGCCATCACCATCGGCGACGGCGGCGACTTCGTCTCGTACGCCGGGAAGTACCTGGAACCCGCGCAGCCCGGCACCTGGCTCGACCCCGGCCCGTACGGCTGCCTCGGCACCGGCCTGGGCTACGCGATGGGCGCCCGGGTCAGCCACCCGGACCGCCAGATCTGCGTGCTGATGGGCGACGGCGCGGCCGGCTTCTCGCTGATGGACGTGGAGTCGCTGGCCCGGCAGAAGCTGCCGGTGGTGATCGTGGTCGGCAACAACGGCATCTGGGGGCTGGAGAAGCACCCGATGCGCGCCATGTACGGCTACGACGTGGCTGCCGACCTCCAGCCCGGCCTGCGCTACGACAAGGTGGTCGAGGCGCTCGGCGGCGCGGGCGAGACGGTGGAGAAGGCCGCCGACCTCGGCCCGGCGCTGGGTCGCGCGTTCGACGCCGGCGTGCCGTACCTGGTCAACGTGCTGACCGACCCGGCGGACGCGTACCCCCGCTCGTCGAACCTGGCCTGACCACGACCCTGACCGCCGCCGCCGGGTGACCGGCGGCGGCGCGCGGCGGGTCAGACCTCCGGGCGGTCCCGGTCGTCGGGGCGGTCCCGCAGCTCCGCCTCCCGGCGACGCAGGTCCTCCTCCCAGCGGCGGAGGCGGTCCTGGTCCTCGTCGCGGGAGCGCTTGTCGAGCGACGCGAGGAAGTCGGGGTCGTCGTCCGGCGCGACCGGTCGACGGGCCGGCGCGGCGGGCCCCCCGAACCCGGTGCCGCCGGCCGGGCCGGTCGGGCGCTCGCGACCGGCCACGAACCAGGCGATCGAGCCGACCACCGGGAAGAACAGGATGACCAGCACCCAGATCATCCGGGGCAGCGCCCTGACCTGACCCTCCTCGGCGGAGAGGCAGCTGATCAGCGCGCAGACGGCGAGCACGACCTGGATCAGGAAGAGCAGTACGTAGAGGCGGGCCATGCCCCATGATGGCCCACCCGGCGGGGTCAGTGCACCCGGCCGAGCACGTGCGCCACGCCGAGCAGGGCCAACGCGGCGGCGCCGAGCGCGGTCAGCGGCACGGACAGGCGGCCGAGCCGGCGCGGGCCGGCGCCGGTGGCGCGCCGCCAGTCGACCACCAGCACGGCCAGCCAGACCGCGACCGCCGCCCCGGCCGGCACCGCGTCCCGGACCCGGCCGGTGAACGCCGGCCGGAGCTGGAGCAGCAGCACGACGGTCAGCGTGAGCAGCGTCCGCCGCCAGGCCAGCCGGGTGCGTTCGACCGGGAGACCGGCGTCGGCCTTCACCGGGCGGTGCCGGCTGGGCGTGCCCTCACGGCCCTCGCTTCGCTCGGTGCGTTCGTTCACGCGGTGCTGGCTGGGCGTGCCCTCACGGCCCTCGCTTCGCTCGGTGCGTTCGTTCACGCGATGCCGGCTGGGCGTGCCCTCACGGCCCTCGCTTCGCTCGGTGCGTTCGTTCACGCGGTGCCCCGGAGGAGGACGGCGGCGACCAGCAGCAGCGCGCCGACCGCGACGATCAGCGCCAGCACGGCGGGGAAGCGGGACGCCGGCAGTTCCTCGCCCAGCCGGATGGCGCGTTCGGTGCGGGCCCAGTGGTCCACCGCCCGGATCGACACGGTGGCGCCGAGCAGCAGCAGCCCGACGGCGAGCACCTCGCGCAGGTGGGCCAGCGGGAGCGGCGGGAGGAACTGCGCGGCGGCCAGCCCGCCCGCGACCAGCGCCAGCCCGGTCCGCAGCCAGGCCAGGAACGTCCGTTCGTTGGCCAGCGAGAAGCGGTAGTCCGGCGTGCTGCCGACCGAACGCAGTTCCCGCGGGTCGAACCAGCGCTTGATCGACTCCCACACGGCACCGATTATCCGCTTTGCCACCGGCCTAGCCTGAGGGGATGACCGATCTTGACGCCCGCGCCCTGCGCGACGCCTACGACACGCAGGTCCGTCCGGAGCTGCCGGACCCGGTGCCCGCCGGGGTGACCATCGAGCGGGACGGCCCGCTGTTCCGCGTGCTCGGGCTGGACCAGCGTGGCTTCCTCACCTACCGGACGCTCGACGGCCTGGCCGGCGCCGGACTGGACGCGTTGATCGCCCGGCAGGTCGAGCTGTTCCGGGCCCGCGGCGAGGCGGTCGAGTGGAAGCTCGCCGGCCACGACGAGCCGGCCGACCTGGGCGACCGGTTGCGCGCCGCCGGCTTCGTCCCGGAGGACGAGGAGACCGTCGTGGTCGGCCCGGTGGCGCCGCTGGCCGCCGCCGTCCCGGTCCTCCCCGAGGGGGTACGCCTGCGCGAGGTCACCGGCCGCGCCGACCTGGAGCGGATCGCCGCCATGGAGGAGGAGGTCTGGCACGACGACCGGGGGCACCTGGTGACCGGGCTGGCCCGGGAGATCGAGGCGGACCCGCAGTCGATCACGATCGTGGTGGCGGAGGCGGGGGAGACGGTGATCAGCGCCGGCTGGATCCGCTACCAGGCCGGCACCGGGTTCGCCAGTCTCTGGGGCGGCTCGACGCTGCCGCAGTGGCGTCGGAAGGGCGTGTACCGGGCGCTGGTGGCGTACCGGGCGCGGCTGGCGCAACAGCGCGGCCGGACGTTGGTGCAGGTGGACTGCTCGCCGGACAGTCGGCCCATCCTGGAGCGGCTGGGGCTCGTTGCGGTCACCACCACCACGCCGTACGTCTACACTCCGTGATCATGGACCGGTTGACGGAGGACGAGCAGCTCACCCTGAAGACCGGCGCGTTCGGGGCGGTGTTCCTGGTCTCCAACGCGGTGCCCGGGGTGCTGGGCATGGTGCGCGAGAGCATCGCCGCCTCCGGTGCGCTGGCCGACGTCGGCGGCGTGGTCAAGGAGGCGCTCACCACCGGCCCGCTGCCGCAGTTGCCCCGCGACTCCGCGCTGGAGATCGAGTCGGTGGTGCTGCCCGCGCTGGGCCGGGCGGTGGAGATCCTGCGCGCCAAGTCACCGGGCGACGTCGAGGCGTACCGGTCGGTGGTGCTGGCGGCGGCGGACCGGGTGGCGGCGGCGCACCGGGGCGTGGCGCCGGCCGAGGCGGCGGCCATCGACAAGATCCGGGTGGCGCTGACCGAGGCGGCGTGACCACCACGGGTTACGGTGAGTTGCGTCACTCCGGGCTCCCGGGGAGTCGATGCTACTTGCGGGTAACATTGCCCCGTGGGCAAGTGCACAGCGGCCTGCGGTTGACCGAGCGTTAAGTCACGCGGCAGGCTGCGCCCGTGACCGGGCGAGTGATCGCTACACCAAACAGGAGGGTCGTCGAAGCGCGATGAACATCGTCGTACTCGTCAAGCAGGTGCCCGATTCGGGCGCGGACCGCAACCTGCGTCCTGACGACAACACCGTCGACCGCGGCTCGGCGAACAACGTCATCAACGAGATGGACGAGTACGCCATCGAAGAGGCGTTGAAGATCAAGGAAGCGCACGGCGGTGAGGTCACCATCCTGACCATGGGTCCGGACCGGGCGACCGAGTCGATCCGCAAGGCGCTCTCCATGGGGCCGGACAAGGCCGTCCACGTCGTCGACGACGCGCTGCACGGCTCCTGCGCGGTGGCCACCTCGAAGGTGCTCGCCGCCGCCCTCGGGCAGCTCAACGCCGACCTGGTCATCTGCGGCGCCGAGTCCACCGACGGTCGGGTCCAGGTCATGCCGCACATGATCGCCGAGCGGCTGGGCGTGGCCGCCCTGACCGGCGCGCGCAAGCTCACCGTCGACGGCTCGACGCTGACCGCCGAGCGGCAGACCGAGGAGGGGTACGAGGTGGTCACCGCCTCGACGCCGGCCGTGGTCTCTGTCTGGGACACCATCAACGAGCCGCGCTACCCGTCCTTCAAGGGCATCATGGCCGCGAAGAAGAAGCCGGTGCAGACGCTCTCCCTGGGCGACCTGGGCGTGGCCCCGGCCGAGGTGGGCCTCGACGGCGCCACCAGCGCCGTGCTGGAGCACACCAAGCGCCCGCCGCGCTCCGGCGGCGAGAAGATCACCGACGAGGGCGAGGGCGGCGTCAAGCTGGTCGAGTTCCTCGCCACCGAGAAGTTCGTGTGAGAGGTCTGGACATGTCTGAGGTTCTCGTCGTCGTCGAAGCCACGAAGGAATTCGGCGTCAAGAAGGTCACCCTGGAGATGCTCACCCTCGCCCGCGAGCTGGGCACCCCGAGCGCGGTCGTGCTCGGCGGCGCCGGCGCCGCCGAGGCGCTGAGCGCCAAGCTGGGCGAGTACGGCGCGGAGAAGATCTACGCCGCCGAGGGCGAGGAGATCGACGGCTTCCTGGTGGCCCCGAAGGCCACCGTGGTCGCCGAGCTGGTCAAGCGGGTGCAGCCGGCCGCCGTGCTGCTCGCCTCGTCGCAGGAGGGCAAGGAGATCGCCGCCCGCCTGGCGGTCAAGCTGGACAACGGCATCCTGACCGACGTGGTCGCCCTGGATGCCGACGGCACCGCCACCCAGGTCGCGTTCGCCGGCTCCACCATCGTCAAGTCCAAGGTCACCAAGGGCCTGCCGCTGGTCACCGTCCGGCCGAACTCGCTCAACCCGACCCCGGCCGCGGCCACCCCGGCCGTCGAGCAGCTCACCGTGTCGGTCACCGACGCGGACAAGCTGGCGAAGGTCGTCGAGCGGGTCGCCGAGCAGAAGGGCTCCCGCCCCGAGCTGACCGAGGCGTCGATCGTCGTCTCCGGCGGTCGCGGCGTCGGCAACGCCGACAACTTCAAGCTGGTGGAGGAGCTGGCCGACCTGCTCGGCGGCGCGGTCGGCGCGTCCCGCGCGGCGGTCGACTCCGGCTTCTACCCGCACCAGTTCCAGGTCGGCCAGACCGGCAAGACGGTCTCCCCGCAGCTCTACGTCGCGCTCGGCATCTCCGGCGCGATCCAGCACCGGGCCGGCATGCAGACGTCGAAGACCATCGTCGCGGTGAACAAGGACGGCGAGGCGCCGATCTTCGAGCTGGCCGACTACGGCGTGGTCGGCGACCTGTTCAAGATCGTCCCGCAGGCCGCCGAGGAGATCCGCAAGCGCAAGTGACCCGGCGTTCCCCGGGGGCGCCTCGTGGCACCCCCGGGCTCGCAGGGCGCAGATACACGGAAAGAGTGGCCATCCTTCGCGGAATGGCCACTCTTTCCGTGTATCTGCGCGTCATCCGTCCGCTCGGGCGGAGCGTGCGTCGCGCCGTAGGGAGCTGATCGGCGGGCCGGGGAGCTGAGCCGGCCCGCCGATCAGCCCGTCAGGGTGCCCCTCAACAGGCTGTCGCCGGAGTGGCGGGTGTTGTTGTCGTACTGCTCGGCGCTGATGTCGACGACGGTGAAGGTGCTCAGGTCGACGTTGCGGGGGATCGGCAGCAACGCGTCTCCCGATCCGTTGCTCAACGTGCCCACCGAGAACATCTCCATCGTCTTCGGATCGATCAGCCAGACCTCGTAGTACCCCGGAACGCTCGGGAGATTCGCCACGTGCAGATGCAATTGGTTGTCCCCGAGCACCCGGGCGTCGCCCGAGGCGTCCTTCGGCGTCGCGCCGAACGCGGCCAGCGGCGCGCTGGCCAACACCGTCGGCTGCGGCGCCGGATCGTCACCGCCGGTGCCGAGCACCGCGACGGTGCCCGCCACGCCGATCACCGCGGCGGCAGTGGCGGTGACCGCGGTGCTCGCCCACCTCTGCCAGCGGCGGCCACGGCGTGGGCGGGCGACGGTCGTCGACCGGTCGCCGAGGTCGGCCGGATCGCCGGTACGCGGCGGCCGGCGACCGTTCAACGTGGGCAGTTCCTCGGCGGCCCGGATCTCGGTGACGATGCCCTGCCAGACGTGCTCCGGCGGGTCGGGCAGCTCGGTCAGGCCCTGGGTGCCGGCGCCGAGCCCGGCGACGTGCCGGAGCGTCTCCAGCTCGCCCCGGCAGTGCCCGCAGGCGACGAGATGGGTGGATTCTCCGTCGGCCGCCTCGCTCTCACCGAGCGCCAGAAAGACCAGCCGGTCGTGGTCCAGGTGCTGCACCGTCCACCTCCCATCTGCGTTTCAGGCTCTGCATGCCGCGCCGGATGTGGCTCTTGACCGTGCCGAGCGGCACTCCTGTCACGGTCGAGATCTGCTGGTGTGTCAGGTCGTCGTAGAACGCCAGCTCCAGCATCCGCCGTTGCTCGTCGGGGAGCCGGGCCAGCTCGTCGGCGACCACCAGCCGGTCGACCACCGTGTCCGGGTCGGGGCCGGTGTCCACCGGCTCGGGCAGTTGCTTCACCGTCTCGACCACCCGGGTCTCCCGGGCCGCGGCGCGGATCCGGTCGACCACCTTGCGTCGCCCGATGCCGAGCAGCCAGCCGATCAGCGATCCCTTCGCCGGGTCGAACGTCTCCCGGCCGAGCCAGGCGGCGACGAACGTCGCCTGCGTCACGTCCTCGGCGTCACTGCGGTTGACCAGCGTCGTGGTGGCCAGGTGCAGCACCGCTCGGCCGTATCTGTCGTACGCCTCGCGCAGGGCAGCCTCGTCGCCGTCGCGGAACCGCGTCGCGAGATCGTCCTCGACCGGCGGCTCGGGGCCCTGCCTAGCCGCCGTCACCGGGCGGCTCGCCATCCGTGGGGCATGCCGAACTGTAACTCCCACCGCCCCCGCCCCACTCTCCCGGTGTGTCCGACACGATGCTCATCACCTCCTCCTTCGTCGGCGAGGGCCCCGACGGATGCGCCCGCGGCCGGAAAAAGAAAACGGATCCGGCGCGCATCCGGGGGCGGCGGGGCCGGCGTAACCCGTTCTGCAAGCCAGGCCTGACGAATCAGCACCAATCACCAGGAGGCACTCACATGCAGCACGCCATGTTCCGTCGGGTCGCCGCGGGCGGCGCGGTGGCCGCCCTCACCTTCGCCGGCGTCGGCGCCGCCACCATGAGCCCGGCCTACGCCGCCTCGTCGAAGGTTTCCGTGGTCCACGGCATCCCGGACACCCCGGTCGACGTCTACGTCAACGGCAAGAAGACGCTCGACAACTTCAAGCCCGGCGACGTGGCCGGCCCGCTCACCCTGCCCGAGGGCGAGTACGACATCGCCCTGACCAAGCCCGGTGAGGCGGTCGACAAGGCCATCCTGAAGGTCGACGACGCCGAGGTGCCGGGCGGGGCGAACATCAGCCTCGCCGCTCACCTGAGCGCCGACGGCAAGCCGCAGATCACCCCGTTCGTCAACGACGTGTCCAAGGTGGGCGCCGGCAAGGCCCGGCTGATCGTCCGGCACACCGCCGCCGCGCCGGCGGTGGACGTGCGGGCCGGCGGCAAGCCGGTCTTCGAGGGGCTGACCAACCCGAAGGAGGCCAAGGCCGACGTGGCCGCCGGCACCGTCAAGGCCGACGTGGTGCTCGCCGGCACCGACACCGTCGCCATCGGCCCGGCCGACCTGAACCTGAAGGAGGGCACCGCCACCATCGTCTACGCGATCGGCTCCGCCGAGGCCAAGAACCTCGACCTGGTCGCGCAGACCATCAGCGGCCTGCACTCCGCGCCGGGCGGCGTGCCCAGCGGCACCGGCGGCCAGGCCGGCACCGGCGTGGACACCTGGTGGTACGTCCTGGCCGGCGCCGGCGTGCTGCTCCTGGTCGGCGGCGGCGCGCGGGTGGCCACCGCCCGGGCCGGTCGCCGGTGACGGTGCGCAACCGCGGGGCGCTGGCGGCGATGGCCGCCGGCGTCGCCGCGCTCACCGTGGCGACGCTTGTGGCGTGCGGGTCGCAGCCCGCCGAGGACGTCGGCGCCGACGAGGCGGCGGCCCTCGCCAGCGCCACCCCCGGCGCGACGCCGGCGGCGACCCCGACCGGGGACGCGTCGGTGCCGGTGAACGCCGGCACGCTGCCGGCGGACGGCAAGGCCGTGCCACCGGTACGACTGAGCATCCCGCCGATCAAGGTCACCGCCTCGGTCAACCCGGTCGGCATCAACGAGCGCACCAACGAGTTCGAGGTGCCGCCCAGCGTGGACCAGGTCGGCTGGTACCGCTACGGGCCAGGGCTGGAGGCCGACGCCGGCTCGGTGGTCATCGCCGGGCACGTGGACAGCGCCGAGCAGGGCAAGGGCGCGTTCTTCCGGCTCCGGGAGCTGGACCGGGGGGACACCGTCACCGCCACCGGCGCGGATGGGAAGGACCGTCGCTACCGGGTGGTGGCCCGGGAGGAGTACACCAAGACGAAGATCCCGCTGGAGCGGTACTTCGCCCGCGACGGCAGCCCGCGACTCACGTTGATCACCTGCGGCGGCCCGTTCGACCCGAAGACCCGGCACTACCGCGACAACATCGTCGTCACCGCGGTTCCCGCGTGAGCGCGAGGAGTGAGCCGGTCTTGCGAGCCCCGCAGTCGCGAACGAAGAGCGGCCCCGCATGAGCGTCCGGACCGCCCGTCCCGCCTCCGCACGGGACGGGCGGTCCGGCCAGCGGTGGCCCGCCCACCGGCCGTTAGGCTGAACGGTGATGGCATACCTGGATCACGCGGCGACGACCCCGATGCTCGACGAGGCACTCGAGGCGTACGTCGCCACCGCCCGCGAGGTGGGCAACGCGTCGTCGCTGCACGCGGCCGGCCGCCGTGCCCGGCGACGGGTGGAGGAGTCCCGCGAGCGGGTGGCCGCCGCGCTCGGCGCACGCCCCTCCGAGGTGATCTTCACCGGCGGAGGCACGGAGAGTGACAACCTCGCCGTGAAGGGCATCTTCTGGGCCCGCCGTGACGCCCGGCCCGAGCGGGTGCGGGTCGTCTCCAGCGCGGTCGAGCACCACGCCGTGCTGGACGCGGTGGACTGGCTCGTCGGGCACGAGGGCGCGGAGGCCGGCTGGCTGCCGGTCGACGCGACCGGCCGGCTCGACCCGGAGCGGCTCCGCGCCGAGCTGGCCGAGCACGGCGACCGGGTGGCGGTGGTCACCGCGATGTGGGCCATCAACGAGGTCGGCACCGTCCAGCCGGTGGCCGGGCTGGCCGCGGTCGCCGCCGAGTACGGGGTGCCGTTCCACACCGACGCGATCCAGGCGGTCGGTCAGGTGCCCGTCGACTTCGCCGCGACCGGGGTGTCCGCGCTCACCGTGACCGGGCACAAGCTCGGCGGCCCGACCGGTGTCGGCGCGCTGCTGCTGGCCCGCGACGTCGCGGCCGTCCCGCTGCTGCACGGTGGTGGCCAGGAGCGCGACGTCCGCTCCGGGACGCTGGACACGGCCGGCATCGTCGCATTCGCGGTCGCCGTCGAGGCCGCGGTGAAGGGCCAGCAGGAGTACGCGGCCCGGGTCGCCGCGCTCCGCGACGAGCTGGTCGAGCGGGTCCGTCGGGCGGTGCCCGAGGTGGTCTTCAACGGCGACCCGGTGGACCGCCTCCCCGGCAACGCGCACTTCTCCTTCCCCGGCTGCGAGGGGGACGCGCTGCTGCTGCTCCTCGACGCCCAGGGCATCGCCTGCTCGACCGGGTCGGCCTGCTCGGCCGGTGTGGCCCAGCCCTCGCACGTGCTGCTGGCCATGGGCGCCGACGACGACCGGGCCCGCTCCTCGTTGCGTTTCACGCTCGGTCACACCAGCAGCGGCGCGGACGTGGACACGCTCATCGCCGCGTTGCCGGCCGCCGTCGAGCGGGCCCGGCGCGCGGCCGCCCTCCGTACCCCCCGCTGACCCGGATACCCTCGGTACGGACGAGGGGAGTGGGCCGGTGAGGGTTCTGGCGGCGATGTCGGGCGGGGTGGACTCCGCCGTGGCGGCGGCGCGGGCGGTGGAGGCGGGGCACGACGTGACCGGCGTGCACCTGGCGCTGGCCCGCAACCCGCAGACCTACCGCACCGGCGCCCGGGGGTGCTGCACCCTGGAGGACTCCCGGGACGCCCGGCGGGCCGCCGACGTGCTGGGCATTCCGTTCTACGTGTGGGACATGGCGGACCGGTTCCACGACGACGTGGTCGACGACTTCGTCGCCGAGTACGCTGCGGGCCGTACCCCGAACCCGTGCCTGCGCTGCAACGAGAAGATCAAGTTCGCCGCGGTGCTGGACCGGGCCGTGGCCCTGGGCTTCGACGCCGTGGTGACCGGCCACCACGCCCGGCTCGGCCCGGACGGCCTGCTGCGGCGCAGCGTCGACGCGGCCAAGGACCAGTCGTACGTCCTCGCGGTGCTGACCCGGGCGCAGCTCGACCGGTCGGTCTTCCCGCTCGGTGACTCGACCAAGGCCGAGGTGCGCGCGGAGGCCGCCCGGCGCGGCCTCGCCGTGGCCGACAAGCCGGACTCGCACGACATCTGCTTCATCGCCGACGGCGACACCCGCGGCTTTCTGGCCGAGCGGCTCGGCGAGGCCCCCGGCCAGGTGGTGGACGCGCTCACCGGCGCGGTCGTCGGCAACCACAGCGGCGCCTACCAGTACACCGTCGGGCAGCGACGTGGGCTGCACCTGGACCGCCCCGCGCCGGACGGCCGGCCCCGCTACGTGCTCTCCATCACCCCGAAGACCAACACCGTGACGGTCGGCCCGGCCGAGGCGCTGGAGGTCTCCGCGGTGCGCGCGGTCCGCCCGGTCTGGACCGGCGGCCCGCGCCCGGACGGGCCGGTCGAGTGCGAGGTACAGCTCCGGGCGCACGGCGACGTGGTCCCGGCCGCCGTCTCGGTCGACGCCGACGGCCTGCACGCCGCGCTGCGCCGACCGCTGCGCGGGGTCGCCGCCGGCCAGGCGATCGTGGCCTACCGGCCGGACCCGGCCGGTGACGTGGTCCTCGGCTCCGCCACCATCGCCGCCTGACAGATCGCCGCCCGGCTGCCCGTCGCGGCCGGCTGTCCTCGTGACGGGCTGTCCTCGTGACGGGCTTGTCCCTGCGACGGGTTGCCCTGCTGGCGGGCTTGTCCTTGTGACGGGTTGCCCTGCTGGCGGGGCTGTCCACCCGTTGGGCTGCCGTCGCGGGCGGATCGTTTCCGGGCTGGGCCGTCTCGGACCGGACGTGTCCGGCGCGGCGCCTGACCGGCCCGACCTATTCAACCCGGTGTCCCGCGCGGCACGTCAGGTCGGAGCAGGTGTTCCGCGGTCCGGAACCTCCGGCGACGCGATGCCGTTGATCAGGCGGATCACCAGTTGATCCGGCGGATCACCCGGCACCGACGAAGCCGGCGCGGAACCCGCCGCCACCCCTGCAAACTTGATGGCACAGATGAGTCGCCCTCGACCCGCCCTCGGCCCGACTCTTCGAGGACGCGCTTCGGTCGCTGTCCGACGCGGTGACCCATCTGTGCCATCAAGTTTGTAGTCACTTCGTCGCTCAGGACCGCCGGACGCATCTGCGGCCATCCGCGCCCACCCGGCGCCCCGACTCGCCCCGGCTGTGCGCCTTCGGCCGTCCCGCCGTGCGCCCCGGCTGTGCGCCTTCGGCCGTCCCGCCGTGCGCCTTCGGCTGTGCGACTTCGGCTGTGCGCCTTCGGCTGTGCGCCTTCGGGCGTGCGCCTTCGGCCCTGCGCCTTCGGCCGTCCGGCCGTGCGCCTCCGGCGGTGCGCTCCGGCCGTCCGGCCGCTGCCGTGGCCGGCCCCGGCCCGCGATGTCCGCCGGGGGCGGCCCAGTCGATAGGCTTCGGCGGTGACTGATCAGCAGTGGCCCTGGCCCGCCGGGGCGGCGACCGGAATCGGTTCGCTGCCCGGCACCGACATCGCCGAGGCGCAGCGGATCGTGCTCGGCGAGCTGCCCGCGCTGCCGCATCTGCCGGAGCTGCCCGCCCGCGGCCCGGGCGCGGATCTCGTGGGCCGCACCGCCGGGCTGCTCGTCGAGCTTCCGGTCGAGCTGTACGCAGCCCGCTGGCGGATCGCCCTGCGCCCCGGCCGGGACCTGCGCCGCGCCCGTGACCTGATGGAACGCGACCTCGACCAGCTCGCCGAGGAGGCCGAGGAGTACGCCGGCCCGGTCAAGGTCCAGGCCGCCGGCCCGTTCACCCTGGCCGCCACGCTGGAGCTGCCGCTCGGCGGCCGGGTGCTGCGCGACCCCGGCGCGGTGCGGGACCTCGCCGGCTCGCTGGGCGAGGGGCTGCGCGGCCACCTGGCGGCGGTGAGCCGACGACTGCCCCGCGCCACGGTGCTGCTCCAGCTCGACGAGCCGTCCCTGCCGGCGGTGCTGGCCGGGCGGGTGCCCACCGAGAGCGGCCTCGGCAGCCACCGGCCGATGGAGGCCGAGGTGGCCCGCGCGCTGCTGCGCGGCGTGCTCGACGCGGCCGGCGTCCCCACGCTGGTGCACTGCTGCGCGCCGGACGTGCCGCTGGAGCTGATCCGCTCCGCCGGCGCGGTCGGCGTCGCCCTCGACCTGGCCTTGGTCACCGACCTGGACCCGCTCGGTGAGGCGATCGACGCCGGGTTCGGGCTGTTGGCCGGCGCCGCGCCGGCGCTGCCGCCGTCGTCCGGCCGGGCGCTCACCTCCGCCGAGGTCGCCGACCGGGTCCGCCGGCTCTGGGACCAGCTCGGCTTCCCCCGCCGGCGGCTGGCCGAACAGGTGGTGGTCACGCCCGCGTGCGGGCTGGCCGGCGCCACCCCGGCGTACGCCCGGGCCGTGCTGGCCGCCTGTCGCGACGCCGGCCGGCGGCTCGCCGAGGAGTGACGTTTTCCTGTCGTATGCCGGGGGCAGGATGGTCGGCATGATCGGACGACTGCGCTCCACCGTGATCGACTGTCCCGACCCGCGTGCGCTGGCCGGCTTCTACGCGGAGCTGCTCGGCCTCCCGCTGATCGAGGACAATTCCGACGGCGACGACTGGGTGATCCTCGGCGGCCCGCCCGGGCACCTGCCGCGGCTCGCCTTCCAGAAGGCGCTCGACCTGCGGGCACCCGACTGGCCCGACCCGGAGCGTCCGCAGCAGTTCCACCTGGACGTGACGGTGGACGACATCGAGGCGGCCGAGAAGGCGGCGCTGGCCCTCGGCGCCCGGCGGCTGCCCGGCGAGGGGGAGGGCTTCCGGGTCTACGCCGACCCGGCCGGCCACCCGTTCTGCCTCTGCTGGGACTGACCGCGCGGGGCTTGCGCGGCCGGTGCATGATCACCACCGTGACCGCCTCCACCGACCGACGCGCCGCCGGCTCGCTCTTCGGCCTGGCCTACGGCGACGCCCTCGGCAAGCCGACCGAGTTCCTCACCGTCACCGAGATCGTCCGGCGCTACGGCCCGGCCGGTCCCCGCGAGCTGGCAGGTGACCCGGCACTGGTCACCGACGACACCCAGATGGCGCTGGCCGTGGCGTGGGCGTTGCACGACGCGCCCGCGTACACGGCGGAGGCGGTGGAGCCGCTGCTGCGGCAGCGCTTCCTCGACTGGGCGGCCAGCCCGGAGAACAACCGCGCGCCGGGCATGACCTGCCTGCGGGCCTGCGCCGAGCTGGGTCGGGGCACCCGCTGGCAACAGGCCACGGTCGCCGGTTCGAAGGGCTGTGGCGCGAACATGCGGGTCACCCCGGTCGGGTTGTTCGACGTCGACCTCGACACGCTGGCCGGGTTGGCCCAGCTCCAGGCCGGCCTCACCCACGGGCACCCGACCGGGCTGGCGGCCAGCGAGCTGACCGCGTACGCGGTCCGGCTGCTGCGCGACGGCGCGGCGCTGCCGGCGCTGCCCGGCCTGCTCACCGAGCGGGCCCGCGAGCAGCGCACGGTCTACCGGGGCGAGTGGCTCGGTGACCTGTGGCAGCGTCCGGGCGTCACCGACCCGGCGGAGTTCATCGCCCGCGGCTGGGACGACTGCCTGCGGGTGCTCGGCCGGCTGGAGGCCGCGCTGGCCCGCCCCGACGACGGCGGCGACCCGTGCCGGCTCACCGGCGAGGGGTGGATCGCGGAGGAGGCGCTCGCGACCGCGCTGCTCTGCGTGCTGCGGCACCCGGACGAACCGGTCGCCGCGCTGGCCCGGGGCGCCACCACCGCCGGCGACTCGGACTCCATCGCCGCGTTGGCCGGGGCGTTCCTCGGGGCCGCGTACGGGATGGCCGCCTGGCCGGCCGACTGGTCCGCCCGCATCGAGTACGCGGACCAGCTCACCGCCCTGGCCGACCCGCTGGACCGAGCGGCGTCCCGCGCTACGGGGTGAGGTGGGGCAGCCGGCGTACGCCGCGCCACACCTCGGGGTCGCAGTCGCCGGCGCGGTCGGCGAACGCGTCGAGCGGCACCCGGATCGGCTCGCTGACGTCGAGGAAGCTGTCGTGGTCCGCGCCCGGATCCCAGGTGCGGGTCGGGATCCGTACGTGGTCGTCCCGGTCCGACTTGTCCTGGCTGGTGATCTTCAGCACCTCGGCCGCCCGGCCGTCGACGCGCAGCACCAGGCAGGGGCGCACCTTCGAACCGGTGCCGTCGGCGTACGGCACGTCGGCCCACCAGATCTCCCCGGGCCGCGGCCGGTCCCCGGTCGGCCGGTCGGCGCCACGCGGCTTCGGCGGAGCGGCCACCCGCCCACCACCGGGTCGGTTGTCCCGCCCGCGCCCGGGCCGGCTGCCCCGCCCGCGCCCGGGCCGCTTGTCCCGCCCACCACCGGGCCGGCTGTTCCGCCCGTCGGCGGCGCGGCGGCGCCACTCGCTCCACAGCCAGCCCGCCGCCACACAGGCCACGATCACCAGTGCCCAGATCAGCGCGTCGCGCATCCGTGCCGCCTTCCGTCCGCTTCGGCCCAGCGATCGTCGCACGGTTGCGGCCCGTCCGCTCCGCGGCGCGGCACGCGTCGCCGGGGCGGCGGGTCGCCCTGCTCAGCGCGGGTGGGCGGACGGTTGTCACAGCCGACCGTTACGGTTCGGGGGTAGCACGAGCACGGGAGGTCGACAGCGTGTCCGATGGTGGCGGCGTGTCCGAAGAAGCGGTTCCCCCGACGGTCGACGCCGCCCAGGAGGCGGCGGCCGGCGTCGAGCCGACCCCCGAGGCCCGGGAGCGGCACGCCACGCTGAGCCAGGAGCTCACCGAGCACCAGTACCGCTACTACGTGCTGGACGCGCCGACGATCACCGACGCCGAGTTCGACAGGCAACTGCGCGAGCTGGAGGCGCTGGAGGCGGAGTTCCCGGCGCTGCGCACCCCCGACTCGCCCACCCAGCGGGTCGGCGGCACGTTCTCCACCGACTTCACCCCGGTCACGCACGCCGAGCGGATGCTCTCGCTCGACAACGCGTTCGCCGACGAGGAGTTGGCCGCCTGGGCCGAGCGGGTCGAGCGCGACGCCGGCGGTCCGGTGCCCTACCTCTGCGAGCTGAAGGTCGACGGTCTGGCCATCAACCTGACCTACGAGAAGGGCCGGTTGGTCCGGGCGGCCACCCGCGGCGACGGCCGCACCGGTGAGGACGTCACCGCCAACGTCCGCAGCATCAAGGGCGTGCCGGCCCGGCTGACCCCGTCCGACGACTTCCCCGACGTGCCCGAGCTGATCGAGGTGCGCGGCGAGATCTACTTCCCGGTGGCCGGGTTCGCCGACCTCAACGCGAGCCTGGTCGAGCAGGGCAAGGCGCCGTTCGCCAACCCACGCAACGCCGCCGCCGGCAGCCTCCGGCAGAAGGACCCGCGGGTCACCGCCGGTCGGCCGCTGCGGCTGGTCGTGCACGGCATCGGCGCCCGCAAGGGCTACCGGCCGTCCGCGCAGTCCGAGTCGTACGCCGCGCTCAGGGCGTGGGGGCTGCCCACCAGCGACCGCTGGAAGGTGGTGGCCGACCTGGCCGGCGTCGCGGAATACATCGCCTGGTACGGCAAGCACCGGCACGACGTCGAGCACGAGATCGACGGCGTGGTGGTCAAGGTCGACCCGGTCTCCATCCAGGGTCGCCTCGGCTCGACCAGTCGCGCGCCGCGCTGGGCGATCGCCTTCAAGTACCCGCCGGAGGAGGTCAACACCACGCTGCTCGACATCGACGTCAACGTCGGGCGCACCGGCCGGGTCACCCCGTTCGCCGTGCTCCAGCCGGTCCTGGTGGCCGGCTCCACGGTCGCGCTGGCCACCCTGCACAACGCCCGCGAGGTCGAGCGCAAGGGCGTGCTCATCGGTGACACGGTGGTGCTACGCAAGGCCGGCGACGTCATTCCCGAGATCCTCGGCCCGGTGGTCGACCTGCGGCCGGCCGACGCCCGCCCGTTCGTCATGCCGACCACCTGCCCGGCCTGCGGCACGCCGCTCGCGCCGGCCAAGGAGAGCGACGTCGACATCCGCTGCCCCAACGGGCGGACCTGTCCGGGGCAGATCCGCGAGCGGGTCTTCTACCTGGCCAGCCGCAAGGTGCTCGACATCGAGGTGCTCGGCGAGAAGGGCGCGGCGGCGCTGCTGGACGCGCAGATCATCACCAACGAGGGCGACCTGTTCCAGCTCGACGCCGAGCAGCTCGCCCGCTCGCCGTTCTTCGTGAACAAGGACGGCACCCTCGGCAGCAACGCCACCAAGCTGCTGGAGAACCTGGCCGAGGCCAAGGAACGGGACCTGTGGCGGGTGCTGGTGGCGTTCTCCATCCGGCATGTCGGCCCGACCGCGGCGCAGGCGCTCGCCCGGCACTTCCGCTCCGTCACCGCGATCGAGGAGGCGTCCGAGGAGGAGCTGTCCTCGGTGGACGGCGTCGGGCCGACCATCGCCGCGAGCCTCAAGGAGTGGTTCGCCGTCGACTGGCACCGCGACGTGGTGCGCAAGTGGGCCGCGGCCGGCGTCCGCATGGCCGAGGAGTCCGCCGACGAGGGGCCGCGCCCGCTCGACGGGGTCACCGTGGTGGTCACCGGCACGCTTGCCGGGTTCAGCCGTGACGAGGCCGCCGAGGCGATCCAGAGCCGGGGCGGAAAGGTGACCGGCTCGGTCTCCAAGAAGACCGGCTTCGTGGTGGTCGGCGACAACCCCGGCACCAAGGCCGACAAGGCGGCCACGCTGAAGCTGCCGATCCTCGACGAGGACGGGTTCCGGGTGCTGTTGGAGTCCGGTCCGGAGGCGGCCCGGGCGGTGGCCCGGGTCCAGGAGTGACCGGCGCCCGGGTGACCGCCCGGCGGCGTATACCAACTTAATTACGACTAGCACCGATTCGTGACTGCGTGTCGGGGAAAGCGGTCCGTAGGGCGTTTCATTGGCGTACGGCGCGTGACGGCGCGCGCCAGGACCGTGCCCGGGAGGTGCGATGGCGACCGACGACCCGCGCAACTCCGTCCCGCCGGGGCGGACCGGGCCGTTCTTCGGCTTCGTCGGTGCGGTGGGTGTCGTCGCCCTGCTCGTCTCGGTCGGGCCGCTTGCCGCGCTGCCCGGCCGGCTGACCGAGCTGCCGGTCGCGTTCTGGACGATGGCGGCGCTCGCCGTCGCCTGCGACGCCCGCCCGTTCGTCCCGCCCGGCCGGCGGCAGACCTCGGCGGTCTTCCCGTCCACCTGCTTCACCTTCGCCATCCTGCTCGGCTGGGGTCTCGGCCCGGCGGTGGCGGTGCAGGCCGTGGCGGTGGCCGTCTCCGGATGGCGTCTCGGGTACGCCGCCTGGCGCACCGGCTTCAACGCGGCCCAGTACGCGTGCGCGCTGGCCGCCGCGTACGCGGTCACCCGGTTCGGTCCGGGCGAGCTGTTCGGCGGCGGCCGGCTGCACTGGACGGACGTGGCAGCGGTGGGCGGCGCCACGGTGGCCTGGTTCGCGGTCAACTACGGGCTGGTCAACTACGCCATCCGACTGCGCTTCGGGGACCGGTGGTGGCCCAACGTCCGGCTCGGGCTGGCCTACGAGCTGCTCTCCACCGGCTCGCTGCTGCTGCTCGCGCCGGTGCTGGTGGCCGCCGCCCGGGCCAGCGCGGCGCTGATCCCCCTGGTGCTGGTGCCACTCTTCGCGGTCTACCGGATGGCCCGGCTCTCCGCCGAGCGGGAGCAGCTCGCCGACGTCGACCCGTTGACCGGGCTGCCCAACCGCAAGGCGTTGCTCAGTGAGGTGGTCGAGCAGGTGCACCTGCACGCCGAGCGGGCCGCCCGGGGCGAGCCGGACGCGCACGTGGCCCTGCTGCTGCTCGACCTGGACCGGTTCAAGCACGTCAACGACGCGCTCGGCCACGCGGTGGGCGACCGGCTGCTGGTCGAGGTGAGCGCCCGGCTGATCGACGTGGTCGGCGAGCACGAGATGGTGGCGCGGCTCGGCGGCGACGAGTTCGCCATCGTCGTGCCGGGGCTGACCGGCGTCGAGGAGGCCCGGGAGCGGGCCGACCGGGTGGTCGCCGCGCTGGCCGAGCCGGTGCCGTTGGACGGGCTGCCGCTGGACGTGGGCGGCTCCATCGGCGTCGCGCTCTTCCCCGAGCACGGCGAGGACTTCGCCACCCTGATGCGGCACGCCGACGTGGCCATGTACGACGCCAAGCACCGCACCGACACGGTCGCGATCTACGCGCCGGAGTCCGACCACAACTCGGCCGAGCGGTTGAGCCTCCTGGCGGACCTGCGCCGGGTGCTGGAGTCCTCGCCGTCGTCCTCCGGTGAGCCGGTGGGCGTGCGCGGCGGGGACGGCGCGGCGCTGACGCCGGGTCTGCCCACCGCCCGGCCGGCGCACCCGGGTCGGCCGGACGGCGGGCACCCGGTCCACGACGCGCGGCCGGCTCGTGAGGGCCGGCCGGGGCAGGAGGGCCGGCCGGTCCACGCGGACGGCCGGGGCGCGGAACGGCCCCGCGTCGACCCGGTCCGCAGGCGGCTCCGGTGGCGTCGGGAGCGTGTCGAGGCGCGCTCCGACGACGACCTGATCGAGCGGATCCTGACCGGCGCCGACCCGACCCGCCGCCGGGCCGACCGGGTCTCCGACCCGGTTCGTTCCGGCGGTGACCCGGCGTCGGCGGCGTCGGCCCCCTCGGCGTCGACCGCGGCGGCCTCACCCCCGGCGGCGAAGGCGGCGCCGGCTGTGTCGATCGCGCCGGCCCCGGCCGGCGGATCCGCCGCGGAGGTCGCCCCGGCCGCGCGGCTCGCGGAGACCACGGCCGCGTCGGCCGCGGAGGCCGGCGAGATCACCATGTACTACCAACCGCAGATCGCCATCGCCACCGGCGAGGTGGTCGGCGTCGAGGCGCTGCTGCGCTGGCGGCACCCGCGCCGGGGCATGGTCGACCCGGGGGAGCTGATCCAGGTCGCCGAGCAGAGCGCGGTCATGCGGCTGCTCACCCGCCGGGTGGTGGACGACGTGGTGGAGCAGCTCGCCAAGTGGTCCGCGGCCGGGCTCACGTTGCGGGCCGCGCTCAACGTCAGCGTCCGGGACCTGCACACCGGCGAGATCGCCGACCAGATCGCCGACCGGCTGACCCGGTACGGCGTCCCGCCCGAGCGACTCCAGGTGGAGATCACCGAGGGCGCGCTGATGGCCGACCCCCGTCGGGTGCTGGCCAGCATCACCCACCTGCACCGGATCGGCGTCGGAATCGCGCTCGACGACTTCGGCACCGGATACTCCTCCCTCCAGCACCTGCGCCGGCTGCCTCTGTCCGAGGTGAAGGTGGACCGGTCGTTCGTGCTGGGCATGGCCGACGACCCGGACGACGCGGCGATCGTCCGCTCGATGATCGAGCTGGCCGGCGCGCTCGGCCTGCGGGTGGTCGCCGAGGGCGTGGAGGACGAGCGCACCTGGCGGCTGCTGCACGCCGCCGGCTGCGACGTGGCACAGGGCTGGTTCCACGCCCGGCCGATGCCGGCCGAGGAGCTGATCGCCTGGCTGTCGCGTTACCGCCCGGTCCGCCCGACCGCGGTGGACGGCGACGGGCGGGGCGGGCCGGCGGCGGAGGAGGGGGAGTCGAGGGCGTCGTCGTGACGGCGGGACAATAGACTCGCTCCGGTCACCGCGCGTCATCGTGCTCCGCCAGGCGCGCGGCCGGCACACGCAGACGTCTGAAGGACAGCCACGAAGGGGGCACCCGATGGCCGCCATCTCCCGCGAGGAGGTCGCGCACCTCGCGCGACTGTCGCGGCTCGCCGTCACCGAGGAGGAGCTGGACATGTTCGCCGGCCAGCTGGACGTGATCCTCCAGTCGGTGGCGCAGGTCGGCGAGGTCGCCGCGGCGGACATCCCGCCGACCTCCCACTCGGTGCCGCTGACCAACGTGCTCCGCGAGGACGTGGTGACGCCGAGCCTGACCCCGCAGGAGGTGCTGTCGGGTGCGCCCGACGCCGAGGAGCAGCGGTTCCGCGTTCCGCGGATCCTGGACGAGGATGTGGCATCGTGACCGACCTGACCAGGCTTAACGCCGTCGACCTCGCCGGCCTCGTCGCCAACGGTGACGCCTCGGCGGTCGAGGTCACCCGCGCCCACCTGGACCGGATCGGTGCCGTCGACGACCGGGTCCACGCGTTCCTGCACGTTGACAGCGACGGCGCGTTGGCCGCCGCGCGGGCCGTGGACGAGCGCCGCGCCGCCGGCGAGGAGCTGGGCCCGCTGGCCGGCGTCCCGGTCGCGGTCAAGGACGTGCTGACCACCAAGGGCGTGCCGACCACCGTCGGGTCGAAGATCCTGGAGGGCTGGCGTCCGCCGTACGACTCGACGATCGTCGAGCGGCTGCGCGCCGCCGGCACGGTGATGCTCGGCAAGACGAACATGGACGA
This sequence comes from Micromonospora sp. NPDC051141, assembly GCF_044455765.1. Classification (NCBI taxonomy): domain Bacteria; kingdom Bacillati; phylum Actinomycetota; class Actinomycetes; order Micromonosporales; family Micromonosporaceae; genus Micromonospora; species Micromonospora sp. NPDC051141. The sequence continues at coordinate 235,336 of NZ_JBITFD010000010.1, read as the reverse complement.
GTTCGCCATGGGCTCGTCCACGGAGTACTCCGCGTACGGGCCGACCCGGAACCCGTGGGACACCGAGCGCATCCCGGGCGGCTCCGGCGGCGGCAGCGCGGCGGCGCTGGCCGCGTACGAGGCGCCGCTGGCGATCGGCTCGGACACCGGCGGCTCGATCCGCCAGCCCGGCGCGGTCACCGGCACGGTCGGCGCGAAGCCCACGTACGGCGGCACCTCCCGGTACGGCCTGGTGGCGTTCTCCTCGTCGCTGGACACGCCCGGCCCGTGCGCGCGTACCGTGCTCGACGCCGCGCTGCTGCACCAGGTGATCGGCGGCCACGACCCGCGCGACTCCACCTCGATCCCGGCCCCGGTGCCGGACGTGGTGGGCGCGGCGAAGCTCGGCGCGAGCGGTGACCTGACCGGCGTCAAGCTGGGCGTGGTCACCGAGTTCACCGGCGAGGGCGCCGAGCCGGGCGTGATGGCGGCGTTCCGCGAGTCGGTCGAGGCGCTGGCCAAGCTGGGCGCCGAGATCGTCGAGATCCCCTGCCCGCACTTCAAGTACGCGCTGCCGGCCTACTACCTGATCGCGCCGAGCGAGTGCTCCTCCAACCTGGCCCGCTTCGACGGCGTCCGGTTCGGCCTGCGGGTCGGCGACGACGGCAACCGGTCGCTGGAGGAGGTCATGTCGCTGACCCGCGAGGCCGGCTTCGGTCCCGAGGTGAAGCGGCGCATCATGATCGGCACGTACGCTCTCTCGTCGGGCTACTACGACGCCTACTACGGCCAGGCGCAGAAGGTCCGCACGCTGATCACGCGCGACTTCACCAGCGCGTTCGAGCAGGTGGACGCGCTGATCTCGCCGACCACGCCGTTCGTGGCGTTCCCGATCGGCGCGCGCACCTCCGACCCGTACCAGATGTACCTGGCGGACCTGTTCACCATCCCGACGAACCTCTACGGCGGCCCGGCCATCTCGGTGCCGTGCGGGTTGTCCGACGGGCTCCCGGTGGGTCTGCAGATCATGGCCCCGACCATGGCCGACGACCGGATGTACCGGGTCGCCGCCGCGCTGGAGTCCAGCGTCGGCACGTTCACCCCACCGGCACTGTGAGGCAGGAGCTCAGATGACGACGACACTGCCCGCGTACGACGAGGTCGTCGCGCGCTACGAACCGGTGATCGGCCTGGAGACCCACGTCGAGCTGGGCACGAACACCAAGATGTGGTGCGGCTGCCCGACCGACTTCGGTGGCGAGCCGAACACCCGGGTCTGCCCGGTCTGCCTGGGCCTGCCCGGCTCGCTGCCGGTGGCCAACAAGGCGGCCATCGAGGCGACCATCCGGATCGGCCTGGCGCTGAACTGCTCGATCGCCGAGTGGTGCCGGTTCGCCCGGAAGAACTACTTCTACCCGGACATGCCGAAGAACTTCCAGATCAGCCAGTACGACGAGCCGCTCTGCTTCGACGGCCACCTGGACGTCGAGGTCGACGGCGAGCTGGTGCGCATCGGCATCGAGCGGGTGCACCTGGAGGAGGACACCGGCAAGACGCTGCACGTCGGTGGTGCCACCGGCCGCATCCACGGCGCCACCGAGTCGCTCGTCGACTACAACCGGGCCGGCATCCCGCTCGTCGAGATCGTCACCAAGCCGATCCCCGGCACCGGCGCGCTCGCCCCGGAGATCGCCCGCGCGTACGTCGCCGAGCTGCGCGACGTGATCCGCTCGCTGGGCGTCTCCGACGTCCGGATGGAGGAGGGCTCGCTGCGCTGCGACGTCAACACGTCGCTGAACCTGCCCGGCGCGGAGTGGGGCACGCGGACCGAGACCAAGAACGTCAACTCGCTGCGCTCGGTCGAGCGGGCGGTCCGCTCGGAGATGCTGCGCCAGGCGTCGGTGCTGGACGCGGGCGGCCGGATCGTCCAGGAGACGCGCCACTTCCACGAGGACACCGGCGACACCACGTCGGGCCGGTCCAAGGAGACCGCCACCGACTACCGGTACTTCCCGGAGCCGGACCTGGTGCCGCTCGCGCCGGACACCGCCTGGGTGGCCGAGCTGAAGGCCGCCCTGCCGGAGCTGCCGCGGCTGCGCCGCAAGCGGATCCAGCAGGACTGGGGCCTTTCCGACCTGGACATGCAGTCGGTGGTCAACGCCGGCGCGGTGGAGCTGATCGAGGCCACCGTGGCGGCCGGCGCCACGCCGGCGGCGGCCCGCAAGTGGTGGCTCGGTGAGCTGTCCCGGCGCGCCAACGAGACCGGCGTGGAGCTGGCCGACATCGGGGCGACCCCGGCGCAGGTGGCCGAGCTTCAGGGCCTGGTCGATGCCGGCAAGCTCAACGACAAGCTGGCCCGTACGGTGCTGGAGGGCGTGGTGGCCGGCGAGGGCTCGCCGACCGAGATCATGACCGCCCGCAACCTGGAGGTCGTCTCGGACACCGGCGCGCTCACCGCCGCCGTGGACGAGGCGATCGCCGCCAACCCGGCCATCGCCGACAAGATCCGCAGCGGCAAGGTCGCGGCGGCCGGCGCCCTGGTCGGCGCCGTCATGAAGACCACCCGCGGCCAGGCGGACGCCAAGACCGTCCGCGAGTTGATCCTGGAGCGCCTCGGCGCCGCCTGACGTGCAAGGAAGGGCCCCTTCTTAACGCCTGGCGCATAGGAAGGGGCCCTTCTTAACGCCTCACCCCACACCGAGGGCGTCAACGGCGACGCCCGGATGGAGACAGCGTGAACACCGACGTCCTCGACGAGATCCAGCGCCGGGTGCTCTGGCTCGCCACCCGCATCGTCGACGCGGCCAACCACGACCGGGACACCGGCGACGGGGTGAAGGTCGGCGGCCACCAGGCGTCGAGCGCGTCGCTGGTGACCGCGATGACCGCGCTCTGGTTCCAGCACCTGGACGCCGAGGACCGGGTCGCGGTGAAGCCGCACGCCTCCCCGGTGTTCCACGCCATCCAGTACCTGCTCGGCAACCTGGACCGGTCCTACCTGCCGAAGCTGCGCGCCCGGGGCGGGCTCCAGTCGTACCCGTCGCGGACCAAGGACCCGGACGGGGTGGACTTCTCCACCGGCTCGGTCGGTCTGGGCGCCGCCGCGCCGCTGTTCGCGGCCGTCACCCGCCGCTACGTGGACGCGCACTTCGGCGCGCGCCCGCACTCACGGTTCATCGCGCTGATCGGCGACGCGGAGCTGGACGAGGGCAACATCTGGGAGGCGGTCGCCGACCCGGCCACCACCGGCCTGGGCAACGTGATGTGGCTGGTCGACTTCAACCGCCAGTCGCTGGACCGGGTCGTCCCCGGCATCCGGATCAACCAGTGGCGCGGCCAGTTCGAGGCCGCCGGCTGGCACGTCGTCGAGGTCAAGTACGGCCGCAAGCTCGCCGAGGCGTACGCCCGGCCGGGTGGCGCGGCGCTGCGCGACTGGATCGACCGGATGCCGAACGAGCAGTACCAGTCGCTGTTCGGGTTGGCCGGGCCGCTCCTGCGCAAGCAGTTCCTGGACGGCGCGCCGGACGAGGTGTCCGCGTTCGTCGCCGACATCCCGGACGACGAGCTGGGCCCGCTCGTCACCGACCTGGGCGGGCACGACGCGCAGGCGCTGCTCGACGCGTACGCCCAGTGCGACGCGGTCACCGACCGGCCGAGCGTGGTGTTCGCGTACACGGTGAAGGGCTGGGGGCTGCCGATCGCCGGCAACCCGCGCAACCACTCGGCGCTGCTGAGCACCGAACAGGTGGCCGCGCTGCGGACGGCGCACGGCCTGACCGCGGAGACCGAGTGGGACCGCCTCGACCCGGCGTCCCCGGCCGGCATCTGGGCCGGCGAGCGCCGGGAGGCGCTGTCCCGCGCGCCGCGCGAGCGGGCGCTGGGCGTCACCGTGCCGGAGTCGACCCGGGTACGCGCGAACAAGCCCGTATCCACCCAGGAGGTGTTCGGCCGGGTGCTCGTCGACCTGGCCCGTGACCCGCAGGTGGCGCCCTACCTGGTGACCACCGCCCCGGACGTGGCCACCTCGACCAACCTGGCCGGGTTCATCAACAAGACAAGTGTGTTCGCCCCGACCGAGCAGCGTTCGTGGACCGAGGACCGGATGCTGCGCTGGACGGAGAGCCCCGCCGGGCAGCACATCGAGCTGGGTATCTCCGAGATGAACCTGTTCCTGCTGCTGGGCCAGCTCGGCCTGTCGTGGGACCTGTCCGGCCAGCCACTACTGCCGGTCGGCACGGTCTACGACCCGTTCGTGCTGCGCGGGCTCGACGCGTTCCTGTACGGCACCTACTCCGGTTCCCGGTTCGTGGTGGCCGGCACCCCGTCCGGCATCACGCTGGCGCCCGAGGGCGGCGCGCACCAGTCCACCATCACCGCGTCGGTGGGCCTGGAGCTGCCCGGGGTGACGTTCCTGGAACCCGCGTACGCCGGCAGCCTGGACTGGCTGCTCTGCGACGCGCTCGGGCAGATCGCCGGGGGCGCCGCGCCGGCCGTCACCGCCGCGCCGGCCGAGGACGGGGCGTACTACTTCCGGCTCAGCACCCGGCCGATCGACCAGGCGCCGTTCGAGGCGGCGCGGGCCCGGCTCGGTGACGCGGTGCTGCGCCGGCAGGTGGTGGCCGGGGCGTACCGGCTCGTCGACGCGCACCAGGCGTACCCGGATCTGGCGGACGCCCCGGTCGTGCAGCTCGCCGCCTCCGGCGCGGTGCTGCCGGAGGTGCTGGCCGCCGCCGCGGAGCTGGCGGAGGAGGGCGTGGCGGCGCACGTGGTGGACGTGACCAGCCTGGACCGGCTCTACCGCGCGTGGCAGCGGACGCTGCGTCAGGGCGTGCGGACCGCCACCGTGCCGAGCGTGCCCGGCGCGCTGCGGTCGGCGTTCGCCGATCGGGTGCCGGTGGTGACCGTGCAGGACGCGGCCTCGCACGCGATGGCCTGGCTCGGTTCGGCGGTCGGCGCCCCGGCGGTGCCGCTCGGGGTGGACGAGTTCGGTCAGTCCGGCACCGTCCGGGAGCTGTACGAGCTGCACGACCTGCTGCCCGGCAGCATCGTCAACGCGGCACTGGCCGCGCTCGCGTTGCGCTGACCCGGCGGACGGCTGCGCGGTGCCGGCGACACGCGCCGTCGTGGCGGAGGGAGCGGGCCGCGCGGTGGCGGAGCGTGAGCGGCGGGCGTCGTCGCGCAGCGTGCTGGCCAAGTGGAGCGATGGTGGCACCGCGCACGGCCTTTGCTCTGCAGCCCTATCCGCAGCACGGCCCCGACCTGCCTGCGGGTCGGGGCCGTCGCGCGGTGCCGGTCGCCGGCACGGTGACACCCGGTGCCTGCTGCGTCGATGGCTGCAGAGCAAAGGGGACGCGGTCCGACACCCGTCCCGATGCCGCCGTCACGAAAAGTAACGGGTCAGCTGGGGGTCGGGGCCGGGGTGGCGCTCGGCGATCCCGATTCCGGGGCGCCGCGGGTCGGCGTCGGGGTGACCGGCACCTCGTCGCCCTTGGCCGGGTCCCGGATGACGTGCCGTTCCAGGTTGACCTGCGACTGCCCGGTGCCGCCCACGGTGATCTCGTCGTACGCCTGGAGCAGCTTCTGCTGGTCGAAGTAGAGCACCGTCATGGCCAGCGGCGTCGGCTTCTCACCCTCCAGCCCGCGCAGCCCGGCCCCACCGGTCGAGCCCTCCACCATCAGCGTCGTCGGCTGCTCGCCCGGCACCTGCGGCAGCTTCGACACCTGACGGGCGTGGGTGTGCCCGGAGAGCACCAGCGGGCAGGTGCCGGAGAGCGGCCCGGCCGACGCGGGGTCGTGCACCAGCGCCACGTCCACCTTCCGCGGTGACTTCTCCACCGTGGCGGCGAGCTGTTCGCCGGCGCCGATCACCTGGTCGGCCACCGCCGAGGTGAGTCCGCTGCCGGCCGGCGAGGTCTCCTTGTCCGGGGTGAACCGCGGGTCGCCGATGCCGGCGATGGTCAGCCCGGCCACGGTCGTGGTCGAGTTGTTCAGCACCACGGCGTTCGGCTGTTGGGCCACCGCCGCGGCGGTCCGTGGCGAGTCGTGGTTGCCGCGGATGTAGACGTAGGGCTTCTTGAGCAGGCCGATCGAGCCGACGTAGGACGCCTCCGGCTCGCTGCCCCAGTCGGTGAGGTCGCCGGTGTCGATCACGACGTCGATGCCGAACTGCTCGACCACCGTGCGGATCAGCTGCCAACCGGTCGGGTTGAGGTGCATGTCCGAGACGTGCAGCACCCGGGTGGTGCCCGGGGACGGCTGCACCACCGGCAGCGCCGAGACCGTGGTGTAGAGCTTGCTGACGTTGCCGACCAGCCGCTGGAGCTGCTCCGCGTACTTGGTGTAGTCGTTGGCGATCCGCCGCGCGTCGCCCACGATCGCGGGCGCGTTGACCAGCAGCCCCTCGTACCGCGGTTCCTCGATCGCCTGTGGTCGCAGGGTCGCCGCGCCCAGGCCGAGACTGCCGGCGGTGATGACCAGCGCCAACCCGCCCGCCCAGGCGGTCCGCCGCACGTCGCGGAAGACCAGCCCGGCCAGGAGCAGGGTGGCCAGCACCGCCGCGGCGAGCGTCCGCAGGCCGAGCCGCATCACGCCGTCCCGGACGTCCTGCACCGCCGACTGGCTGGCCCGGCTGATGCTCGCCGGATCGTCGATGAGCGCCTCGGTGCGCCGCTGGTCCAGGGAGCCCACCTCGACGGTCAGGTACGCCGGCCCGTCGTGGCTGTCCAGCAGCAACGCGCCCAACGGCGGGATGTCGACGGTGGTGCCGCCGCTCAGCGACGGGCTGAGCTTCAGCTCCGCCCGGAACGGGCCGATGTCGGTGCCGACGTGGCCGCCGGCGTACGTGCCGACCACGATGCCGCCGAGCGCGACCGCGAGCAGCGCCAGCGCCACGCCGACCCGGCGCAGCCGGTGGCCCGGCCGCCAGGCCGCGAGGCGGCGGGCGCGTCCGGTCGCCCGGGACGTGGGGTCCTCGGCGCGCTGCTCTTCGTTGTCCTGGCCGTCCATGCTGAGATTCTGACCTGCCCAGTGAGTGATCTTGGCAAACCTGCCCGAAGCGGCTCAGCTCCGGCCGGCGCCGCCGTCCGCGAGGACCAGCCGCAGGATCCGGTCGTCCTCGGCGGCCGGCCGGCCCCGGCCGTCCCGGTTCGAGGTGCTCACCCAGATCGAGCCGTCCGGCGCCACGGCGGCGGCGCGCAGCCGACCGTACCGGCCGGTGAGCAGCTCGCGCGGCTGGCCCAGCACGGTCCCGTTGCCGGCCAGCTCGACCAGCCACAGCCGCTGTCCGCGCAGGCAGGCGGCGACCAGCAGCCGCTCCACGGCGGCCAGCCCGGAGCAGGACGCGTCGGCGGTGCGCCACTGCACGACCGGGTCCACGTAGCGGTTGTCGTCGCCGCGCCCCTCGACCTGCGGCCAGCCGTAGTTGCCGCCCTGGTTGATCTGGTTGATCTCGTCCCAGGTGTTCTGGCCGAACTCCACCGCGTACATCCGCTTGTCCGGCATCCAGGCGAAGCCCTGCACGTTGCGGTGCCCCGAGGACCACACCGGCGAACCGGCGGTCGGGTTGCCCGGGGCCGGCTTGCCGTCCGGGGTGATCCGGAGGATCTTGCCACCGAGGCTCTTCGGGTCCTGCGCGTTCGCGGTGCGCCCGGCGTCCCCGGTGCTCACGTAGAGGAAGCCGTCCGGGCCGAAACCCAGGCCGCCGCCGTCGTGGTTGCCGGCCTTCGGGATGCCGGTGAGGATCGGCGTGGGCGTCTGGCCCAGCCGCAGCTTCGCGACCCGGTTGTCGGCCTCGGCCGTGTAGTAGACGAAGATCATCCGGTCCTGCGCGTACTTCGGCGAGACGGCGATGCCGAGCAGGCCGCCCTCACCGCCGGCGGCCACGCCGGGGACCGTCTGCACCGGCCGGACGGCCAGCCCGTCCGGCCCCGACTCCGGGCCGACCTGGACGATCCGTCCGCTGTCCCGCTCGGTGACCAACGCCGCGCCGTCGGGCAGGAACGCGATCGCCCACGGCACCGCCAGCCCTTTCGCCAGCACCGTGGCCACCACCTGCTGGCTCGCCCCGCCGGGGCTGGCCGTGCTCGACGGCGTCGGCAGGTTGGGCGGCTCGCCGGCCGGGTCCGGCTCGGGCTCGCCGAGCGCGCAGCCGGCGGTGCCCAGCAGCAGCGCCGCGCAGGACGCCGCCAGCACCGTCCGGAGGCGGTGGACTCGGGGGTACGGCAGTCGCGGGCTCACCCGGCCCAGCCTAGCCGCACGCGGCGGCGAACCGGGCCGGACGAGGCGGTGCGGGCCGGCCGCTCAGCCGGCGCGCAGGGCGAGCACGGCGACGTCGTCCTCGCGGCGGTGCGCGGTGGCCAGCAGCCGGTCGCAGAGCGCGGCCAGCGGCACGTCGGGACCGTCGGCGGCGAGCCGGTCGAGCAGCTCCGCCTGCCCCTCGTCGATCGGCTGGTCCCGGCGTTCGATCAGACCGTCGGTGTGCAGCAGCAGCGTGTCGCCCGCAGCGAGCGTCAGCGTCCGGCCGGTGCGCCGGGGCGGGCGGACCAGACCGAGCAGCGGGCCGCCTCCCTGCGCCACCGAGACCGTGCCGTCGGCGCGGATCAGCAGCGGCGGCGGGTGCCCGGCGTTGCACCAGCGGACCCGGAGCGCACCGTCGCCGGGGCGGACCCGGGCCAGCACGGCGGTGGCGACCGTCGGCACCCGGAGCCCACCGATGGCCCGGTCGAGGTTGGCCACCAGCTCCTCCACCGGATCGTCGCGCCCGTACGCGTTGCCCCGGACCAGGTTGCGCAACTGACCCATGGTGGCGGCGGCCTCGATGTCGTGGCCGGCGACGTCACCGATGGCGGCGATCAGCTCGCCGTCGGGCTGGACGAACGCGTCGTACCAGTCGCCGCCGACCTCGACCCGGTCCGCCGCCGGCAGATAGCCGGCGGCCAGCTCCATCCCGGACACGCTCGGCAGCACCGGCAGCATGCTGTGCTGGAGCACCTCGGCCACGTGCCGCTGCTCGCCGTAGAGCCGGCTGTTGCCGACCGCCTGGCCGGCGCGTACCCCGATGTCCTGTGCGGTCCGCAGGTCGCTCGCGTCGAACCCGCGCCGGCCGGCGCGGTTGACAAGCGTGACGGCGCCGATCACCCGGTCGCCGACGGCGGTGATGGGCACCGTCAGGTGCGAGCCGATGCCGAGCCGTTCGGCAAGCGGCACCAGCTCCGGGCGGGTGGTGCCGCGCGCCACGTCCCCGATGCCGGCCTCGCCGCGCATCACCGGCCGACCGGAGCGCAGCACCGAGCGGATCAGCGACTCCGGGCCGAGCCCGGTGGTCAGCAGCGTGGCGAAGCGGGCCAGGTCGGCGCGGCGTTCCCCGTCCCGGTGCACGCCGGAGACGCTGCGCGGCCGGCCCGCCGGGTCGACCAGCGTGATCAGGCACCAGTCGGCCAGCAGCGGCACCATGGCGTGCGCCAGGCGGTCGACCGCGGTGGCCACGTCGAGCGTGCCGCCGAGCATCTCGCTCATCCCGGCCAGCATCGCGAGCCGGTCGTGGGCCTCCTCCGCGCGGCGGCGGGCCTGCTCGGCGCTGCGGACCGCGATCCGCAGCCGCAACTCCGACGAGCAGGCGGCGGCCAGGTCGGCGAGCGTCCGCAACTGCTCCCTGGTCCAGGCACGGGGCTTGCTGTCGATGGCGCAGAGCGAGCCGAGCACCCGCCCCTCCAGATCGGTCAGCGGCATGCCCGCGTACGCCACCACGCCGAGGTCCTCGATGGCGAGGTTCAGCCGCACCCGGGGGTAGAGCCGGGCGTCGGGCAGCACCATCGGCACCTCGATGTCGACGACGTGCTGGCAGAACGAGTGGCTGAGCGGGGTCTCCCGGCGATCGGCCCAGGGCTGCGGCAGCCCGGTCGCGCCGGGGAAGAACTGGCGATCCGCGTCGACCAGGGAGACCAGCGCGACCGGCACGTCGAGCAGGTCGCCGACCAGCCGCGCGAACCGGTCGAACGCCTCGTCCGGCACCGCGTCGAGGCGTGTCTCGTCGAGGGACCGCAGCCGGTCGGGATCGGTCAGCGCCGGAATCGGCGCCGCCTTCCGCTCCGGGTCGTCCTCGCTCATCGGCCCCCTGTCGTGCGCACCGCGACGCCGGCCGGCGTCCCGCCCCCGATTAAACCCTGTCGCACGGGTGTCCGACCCCCGGCGGGGCGTTCGTCACGGCCGCCGCGACGTCGACCTGCGGTTACGGATATCGTCGGCGGTCGTGAAGGCATGGATTCCGCACCCCGACGGTCGTCGCCTGCTCGGCGAACTGCCGCCCGACGTCACCGTGGAGGTGCTGACCGATCCGGCCCGCCTCCCGTCGTCCCCGGCCGGGGTGCGGTTCTGGGTGCCGCCGTTCCTGGCCGGCCCGGACGCCGGCGCGCTCCTGGCCGACCTGCCGGACGTCGAGGTGGTGCAGTTGCTCTCCGCCGGCGCGGACGCGTGGGCGGGCCGGATGCCGGCCGGCGTGACGCTCTGCGACGCCCGCGGCGTGCACGACTCGGCCACCGCCGAGTGGGTGGTCGGCGCGATCCTGTCCGCGCTGCGCGGGTTCGCGCCGCTGGCCCGCGCCCAGGCTCGCCGGGAATGGGCGTACGACGAGGTAGCCCCGACCGACGAGCTGGCCGGCAAGCGGGTGCTGATCGTCGGCGCCGGCTCGATCGGCGCGGCGGTACGCGCCCGGCTCGCCCCGTTCGAGGTGAGCTTCACGCTCGTCGCCCGGACCGCCCGACCCGACGAGGACGTGCACGGGGTGGCCGACCTGCCCGCCCTGCTGCCGGCCGCGGACGTGGTGGTGCTGCTGGTGCCGCTGACCGGGCAGACCCGGGGTCTGGTCGACGAGCGGTTCCTCGCCGCGATGCCGGACGGCGCGTTGCTGGTGAACGCCGCGCGGGGACCGGTGGCCCGGACGCCGGCGCTGCTCGCCGAGCTGGCGTCGGGGCGGCTCCGGGCCGCGCTGGACGTCACCGACCCGGAGCCGCTCCCGGCCGACCATCCGCTGTGGGAGCTGCCGAACGTGCTGCTCACCCCGCACGTGGCCGGCTCGGTGCGCGGTCTGCTGCCGCGTGCGTACCGGCTGGTGGGGGCGCAACTGCGTCGCTTCGTGGCCGGGGAGGAGCTGACGAACCGGGTGGTGGACGGCTACTGACCGGTGTCGTCGTCGGGCCGCTCCCGACCGGCGCCGTCGTCGGGGAGGCGCTGCCCGGTGGCGGCGACCAGCCGGGGGAGTTCGCTGGCGCGTACCGCGGGCAGCACGAGCACCTGCCCGTCGTCGAGCCGGACGACGGCCCGGCCGCGGGCGTCGCCGGCCAGCTCGGCGACCCGGTCCCAGGGCACCCGTCGCTGCCCGACGAGTGCCCGCAGCCGTAGCTCCCGGGCATCGGCGTCGGTGCCGGACCGCCACGCCCACAGCGCGATCCCGAGCGGCACCAGCAGCACCCAGAGCAGCCACCACCGGGCGGTGGCCAGCGGCAGCGCGCCGATGAAGGCGACGATGGCGGCCACCAGGATGGCCTGGTTGGGACGGAAACGGACGGTGTCGGCGCGACTCACGCTCCGATGATCGCATCCGGCCAGCTCACGCCCCTGCGCCGCCCCCGGGGCCGGGCCGCTCAACATGATTGTGACGCGCGTCACTAATAACGTGCCGTCACCGGCCGATTCCGGGATCGTTCTTAGGCATGGCCGCAGCGGTCCACGCCGATGCGACCGTGCCTGCCCGACCCCGCACGTCGCACCGCAACAGCACCGCCCCGTGCCCCCTCACGAAGGCGACCGCCGTGCCCGTCATCCCCTCCGCCGGACCCCGCCGGCGGCCACCGCTGCCCGACCTGACCGTCTCGCTCATCGGCATGTTCTTTCTGCTGGCGGGTGTCGCTGGGCTCGTGCCCGGTCCGGCCGCCGCGGCGCTCGCCGTCGCCGGCGCCTCCGCCCTCGCCTGTGTCCGGCTCGCCTGGCTGGCGGGCGTCCCGCCCACCCCGGCGCCGACTCGCCACGCCGTCCCGGCGCGCAGCCCGCTGCCCTCGGCCCGGACGCGTCGCCGCGCAGCGGGCGCCGACCCGGTGACGCCGGCGCGGCCCGCCGTGCCGGGCGCCGCGAATCCGGCGTCGGGGCAGCACGCCGTTCCGCACCTCGCCGATCCGGCGTCGGCCTGGCTGGTCCGGGGCGTGTCGGGCGCCGACCCGTCGGCGTCGGCGCCGCACGCGGTGGCGGGCGCCGGCCATCCGACATCGACGCCGCGCGCCGTTCCGGGTCGGCCGAGGATCTGCCTCGGCACACCGGGGGCGGGCGGCTCCGGGCCGCCGGAGCGGGCCGTCGCCCCGGGCCGGGCCGGGGCGACCGGCCGGGCGGGTCCACCCGGCCCGGGCGCCGCGACCGGGCGGCAGGCCCGCCGGGTGGCGCTGTCCCGGCGGGTCGCCGCGATCCTCGACGCGGCCGTCCTGGTCGCCGGGCTCACCGTCGCGGTGCTGCCACTGAGCGACCCGGCGCACCGGCTGCCGGTGGCGCTGGTCGGGCTCGGCCTCACCGCGCCGCTGCACGCCGCCGCGCTGCTCCGCCTGCCGGGTCGGTCCCGGCTCCCCGGCCGGGAACGGCTGCGCCGCACCGTCGACGTGCTCGCGCTCGGCGTCAGCCTGGTCTTCGCCGGCTGGATGCTGCTGCCCGCCGGCCCGGTGCCGCCGGTCGCGTGGGTCGCCACCGGCGGCGGGGCGGTGGCGTTGGCCGTGCTCGCCATGGCGGCGGTCTCCGAACGCCGGCGTCGGCCGGGCGCTGCGTGCTGCCACGCCGGGGCCGGGCTCACGCTGGGCGGGTTGGCGCTGCTGGTGGTGCTGCTCGCGTACGACGCCCCGGATCGCGCGCTGTCCGCAGTCGCGCCGCCGGTGCTGGCCGGTGCGTTGCTGATCGCCGCCGGCGCCCGGCGTACCTCGGCCGGGGAGCGACCGCACCACGGGGCCGCGCCGGCCGCGTGGCCCCGGCTCACCGCGCCGGCCGGCATCGCCGCGCTCGCGGCCGGCGTGCACCTGGGCACGGCGGGCGAGTTCACCCCGGCGGCGATGGCCCTGGGCCTGGCGGTCATCCCGCCGATCATGGTGGGTGAGCTGCTGGCCGCCGCCGACCAACGTCGCCGGGTGGAGCGGCTCGCGGCCAGCGAGGCGTGGCTGCGGCGGCTGGTCGGTGTGGGCGACGACGGCGGTGAGCCGGCTTTTTTGACCCGGGCCGAGCTGGTGCGGGCGCTGTCCCTGCGCAGCGGCGGCGCGCTGCTCCTGGTGGACGTGCACGGCGACGAGGCGGCCCCGCCGGACGGGCCGGCGCTGGCCGAGGTGGGGCGCCGGCTGCGCGCCGGCTGTGGCCCGCACGATCTGGTCGCCCACGTCGGCGACACCGGGTTCGCCGTGCTCACCGATCTTGGGCCGGTGCCCGCGTACGCGCTGGGCACGCGGCTGCTGACGGCGCTCGCCGAGCCGTACCCCCGGCCCGAGGGCGGCACCCCGCTCCGGGTCAGCGTCGGGCTGGCCGAGACCACCGGTGGCGACCCGGAGGACGTGCTGCGCCAGGCCGACCTGGCCCGGCGGCGGGCGGCGCAGCTCGGCCGGGAGCGGATCGAGTGGTACGACGCCTACCTGGAAGAGCAACTGGTCCGCCGGCTCGACCTGGAGCGGGAGCTGCCCGGCGCGGTGGCCCGGGGCGAGCTGGACCTGGTCTACCAGCCGGTGGTGGCGCTGGCCGACCGGATGCCGGTCGGCACCGAGGCGTTGCTGCGCTGGCGCAGCCCGGCGCTGGGCACGGTGCTGCCGGCGGAGTTGCTGCCGGTGGCGGCCGACCTCGACCTGCTCGGCGAGGTCGGGTGGTGGGTGGTGGACCGGGCCTGCCGGCAGCTCGCCGCCTGGTCGGAAGGGGGCCGCGAGCTGTGGATGGCGGTCAACGTCACGCCGCGGGAGCTGGCGGCGACGGATTTCGTGGCGCGAACCGCGACCGCGTTGGCGGCGTACGACGTGCCGCCGGAACGGCTGGTGGTGGAGGTGGCCGAGCCGGCGGTGGGGGCGGAGTTGCCCACCGTGACGGCGCGGCTGGCCGGCCTGCGGTCGCTCGGGGTGCGCACCGCGCTCGACGACTTCCGCGCCGAGCACGCCTCGCTCGCCCAGCTCCGCCGGTTGCCGATCGACCTGCTCAAGGTGGGCCCGCACCTGGTGGCGCCGGGCGGGGACGGGCAGCGTCCGCTGATCGACGTGGTGGCGAACCTTGGCGACCGGCTCGGCGTGGAGGTGGTGGTGGAGGGGCTGGAGTCGGACGGTCAGGTGGCCGGCGCCCGCCGGGCCGGTTGCCGGTACGGCCAGGGCTTCGCGTTGGCCCGGCCGGCGACCGCGGAGCGGGTCGAGGCGTGGTTCGAGGAGTTCCCCTCGGCGTCCCGGTGAGGAGTCGACTTAACCGGTTCAGCGTTGGCGCGGCGGGGCGGTGCTGCCACGCGGCGTCAGGTGGGCGGTCTCGTCCTGCAACTCGGTCACCGGCTCCCCGGCGATCACGGCGAGAAGTTGCCGGGCGGCGTGCGACCCGTACGCCGGGATGTCCCGGCCCAGCGCGGTCAGCGGCGGGTGCACGAGCTGGCAGAGCGGTGAGTCGTCCCAGGCGACGATGGAGAGGTCGCCGGGGACGGCCAGCCCCATCTCCTGCGCCACGGACAGCCCGGCGATGGCCATCACGTCGTTGTCGTAGATCACCGCGGTCGGGCGGTTGGCGGAGCTGAGCAGCCGGCGGGTGGCCCGCGCGCCCTCCTCGCCGGTGTAGTCGGACCAGACCGTGCTCGCCTCGTCCAGGCCGAGCCGCCGGCACACGTCGGTGAACGCGTCGGTGCGGATCTCGGTGTGCAGCAGCGAGGGGAGCCCGCCGACCCGGGCGATCCGCCGGTGCCCGAGCGCGACCAGGTATTCCACGGTCTCGACCAGGGCTGCCGCGTCGTCGGACCAGACGCTGGCCAGGGTGCCGGTGTGCCCCGGGCCGCCGATGACCACGGCGGGCAGTTGCAGCTCCTCCAGCGCGGGCACCCGCCGGTCGTCGGTGCGCAGGTCGCAGACGAAGACGCCGTCGACGCGGCGCTCGGCCCACCACCGGCGGTAGACCGCGATCTCCGCCTCCTGGTCGGTGACCACCTGGAGCGTGAGCGCGTACGAGCGGGCGGAGAGTTCCGCCTCGACGCCGCTGATCAGCTCCATGAAGAACGGCTCGATGCCCAGTATCCGGGCGGGCCGGCACAGCGCCAGCCCGACCGCCTTGGCGGTGGCGCCGGAGAGCGCCCGCGCGGCGCTGCTCGGGCTGAAGCCGATCTCGGCGGCGATGGCCAGGATGCGCTGGCGAGTCGCCTCGGAGACGCCGGGCTGCCCGTTCAGCGCGTACGAGACCGCGCCCTTGGAGACCCCGGCGCGCCGGGCGACGTCGGCGATGGTCGGCCGCTTCACCGCAGCGTTCCTCCACTGTGTCCGGCCCTCGCGGGCGCCTTCCGGCCGCCGGGTGGCGGCGGGGAGTGACGCTACTGCACCGGGCCCGTCGGCCGATCGGCGCGGCGGCGACTGAACCGCTCAGGTGGTCACTTGTGCGGTTCAGCGTACGGGCATCCGGTCCGGTGTCCACCCTCCCGACGCTCCCGAAACTGCTCCGGAAAGCGCTCCACCACGCATGGTCGCGCTCCCATCCGGTCCGGAAGGTTACCGGACGGCCTCGTTGTTAACCGGCCGTTGACAGTGCAAAGGGCGAACCGTACGGTGGCCTCACTTATCCGGTTCAGTCAACGTCTCTCGATCTCGGGAGCGTTCCCATTCGGCGCGGAGGATGACATGAAACGGTCCTGGACGCACTGGGCGCGTACGGCCGCCGTCGGTGCCGTCAGCCTGGTCATGGTCGCCGCCTGTAGCGGCAGGAGCACCACCGGCGGCGCGGACGCGGCCGACGGTCAGGTCACGTTGAAGATCAATTTCTGGGGTGACTTCGGCCTCCAGGACCTCAAGACGAAGTACGAGGCCGACCACCCCAACGTCAAGATCCAGCTCAACTCGGGCGAGTACAACGCCCAGCACGAGGACCTGCAGAAGAAGCTCGTCGCCGGCAACGGCGCGCCGGACATCGCGGCGATCGACGAGGGCTTCATGGTCCAGTTCCGCAGCCAGTCCGACAAGTTCGTCAACCTGCTGGACAAGGGCGCCGGCTCGTACGAGAGCAAGTACCTGCCCTGGAAGTGGAAGCAGTCGCTGTCCGCCGACGGCAAGACGCAGATCGGTCTCGGCACCGACGTGGGCGGCCTGGCCATGTGCTACCGCACCGACCTGTTCAAGGCCGCCGGCCTGCCCACCGACCGCGACCAGGTCTCCGCGCTCTGGCCCACCTGGGACAAGTTCCTGGAGGTCGGCCAGCAGTACACCGGCAGGACCAAGAAGAAGTTCATCGACGCCGGCACGAACCTGTTCAACCCGATCCTCGGGCAGCAGCAGGTCGGCTTCTACAACGACCAGGAGCAGCTCCAGATGGAGCAGGGCCCGAAGGTCGCGTTCGACTACACGGTCAAGGCAGTCCAGGGTGGGCTCTCCGCCAACCTGGTCAGCTTCCAGGCCGACTGGGACAAGGGCTTCACCAGCGGCGCGTTCGCGGTGCTGGCCTGCCCGGCGTGGATGCTCGGCCACATCAAGGACACCGCGCCCGGCACCCAGGGCAAGTGGGACATCGCCGCGGTGCCCGGCGGCGGCGGCAACTGGGGCGGCTCGTTCCTGACCATCCCCAAGCAGGGCAAGCACGTCGACGAGGCGTACAAGCTGCTGGAGTGGCTGGTCGCGCCGGAACAGCAGATCGAGATCTTCAAGAAGGTCGGCAACCTGCCGTCGCAGCCGGCGCTCTACGCCGACCCGGCCATCGCCGACTTCAAGAACCCGTTCTTCAACGACGCCCCGGTCGGCCAGATCTTCCCGAAGATGGCGCAGGGCCTCACCCCGCAGTACCTGGGCAGGAAGAACGGCCCGACCCGGGTCGCGGTGGAGAACGTCATCCGCCGGGTGGAGAACAAGTCGCTGAAGCCCGACGCCGCCTGGAGCGAGGCGGTCAAGGAGGCCGACAAGGCCGCCAAGTCCTGACGCACGACCGGCGCCGGAGCGGGCCGACCGCTCCGGCGCCGCCGTACCCCGTCCATCCCCCCCTCGGCTCTGGAGTGATCCGATGTCCAGCACCCGTGCCGCGCCCGCGCCGCCGCGCCGCCGACCCGCGCCGGAGCGCGGCCGTCGCGGGGCCGACGAGCGGCGGCTGACCTGGCGCAACCGGCTGTACCGCTTCGACATGCGCTACATGCCGTACCTGATGATCGCGCCGTTCTTCCTGCTCTTCATCGTGTTCGGGCTGTTCCCGCTGCTGTTCAACGCGGTGGTCTCGCTGCGCAACTACCGCCTGGACGACCCGACGCTGCCCTACTGGGCCGGCGTCGAGAACTTCAGCCGGCTCCTCGCCGACGAGGACTTCTGGAACGCGCTCTACAACACCTTCGGCATCTTCCTGCTCTCCACCGTCCCGCAACTGCTGCTCGCGCTGCTGGTCGCCTCGCTGCTCAACCGGCAACTGCGGGCGCAGACCTGGTGGCGGGTCGGCGTGCTGCTGCCGTACGTGACGCCGATCGTGGCCTCGACCATGGTGTTCAGCGTCTTCTTCTCCCGCGACTTCGGCATGGCCAACTGGGCGCTCGGCCTGCTCGGCATCGGCGGCGCCGACGACCCGATCGACTGGCGGGCCGACAAGCTGCACGCCTGGATCGCCATCGCCACCATGGTCAACTGGAAGTGGATCGGCTACAACGCGCTGCTCTACCTGGCCGCCATGCAGTCCATCCCGCGCGACGTCTACGAGGCCGCCGCCATCGACGGCGCCGGCCAGTGGAAACAGCTCTGGCGGATCACCGTGCCGATGATCCAGCCGGTGGTCGTGTTCACCGTGATCCTCTCCACCATCGGCGGGCTCCAGCTCTTCACCGAGCCGATGCTGTTCGACCCGAACGCCCAGGCCGCCACCGGCGGCCCGAACGGCGAGTGGCAGACCATCGCCCAGCTCATCTACAAGGTCGGCTGGAAGGACCTCAACCTCGGCTACGCCGCGGCGATGTCCTGGGCGCTGTTCCTGATCATCCTGGTCGTCGCCGGGATCAACTACCTGCTCACGAACCGACTGTCCGGAGGGCGCAAATGACGAGCGTCGCAACCGCGCCGCGTAGGCGGCGCGCGATGGCCCGGGCCCCGCAGGAGACACCGGCCGGGTTCTGGACCTACCTGCTGCTCGCGGTCAGCATGCTGTTCGCCGCGTTCCCGCTCTACTGGATGTTCGTCATCGCCACCAGCAACGACGAGGCGCTGGCGAAGCTGCCACCGGCGATCGTGCCGAGCGACCGGTTCCTGACCAACGTGGACGAGGTCTTCTCCCTCCAGGACGTCTACTTCGCCGCCTCGCTCGTCAACAGCGTCATCGTGTCGACGGTGGTCACCGCCTCGGTGTTGTTCTTCTGCTCGCTGGCCGGGTTCGCGTTCGCCAAGCTGCGCTTCCGGGGCAGCGGCGCGCTGATGCTCTTCGTGGTGCTCACCCTGACCGTGCCGAACCAGCTCGGCATCGTCGCGCTCTACATCGTGATGGGCAAGCTCGGCTGGAACGGCACGCTGCTCGCGGTCATCGCGCCCGGCCTGGTCACCGCGTTCGGCGTGTTCTACATGCGGCAGTTCATCGTGAACACCGTCCCGGACGAGCTGATCGAGTCGGCCCGGGTCGACGGCGCCACGACCATGCGGGTGTACGCGACGATCGTGCTCCCCGCGATCCGCCCGGCCCTGGCCGTGCTCGGCCTGCTCACGTTCGTGGCCACCTGGAACGACTTCCAGTGGCCGCTGATCACGTTGAGCGGCACCGACTACCCGACCTCCATGGTGGCGATCTCCGACCTGGCCAGCGGCAACTACGTGATCTACCGGCGGGTGCTGGCCGGCGCGTTCATCGCCACCGTCCCCCTGCTGCTGATGCTGTTCATCGGTGGACGCCAGATCGTCCGCGGAATCATGGAAGGCGCGGTGAAGTCGTGAGCCGTTCCACGCTGCTGCACGAGGGTTGGACGCTGCGGGCCGAGCCCGGCCCGCAGGTGCCGCCGGAGATCGCCGGGGTCGAGGTGCCCGCCACGGTGCCCGGATGCGTCCACACCGACCTGCTCGCCGCCGGTCTCGTCCCCGACCCGTACCTCGACGACAACGAGAACCGGCTGCT
This sequence comes from Micromonospora sp. NPDC051141, assembly GCF_044455765.1. Taxonomy (NCBI): domain Bacteria; kingdom Bacillati; phylum Actinomycetota; class Actinomycetes; order Micromonosporales; family Micromonosporaceae; genus Micromonospora; species Micromonospora sp. NPDC051141. The sequence goes on along the minus strand of NZ_JBITFD010000010.1, from coordinate 216,073 downwards.
CTGGATCGGGCGCACCGACTGGGCCTACCGGACCACGTTCGCCTGGCAGCCGGGTGATGACGACCGGGTCGACCTGGTCTGCGCCGGCCTGGACACGGTGGCCACCGTGACGCTCAACGGCGTCGAGGTCGGGCGCACCGAGAACCAGCACCGTTCCTACCGGTTCGACGTCCGCGCGCTGCTGCGTCCGGGCGACAACACCCTGGCCGTACGCTTCGACTCGCCGTACCGCTACGCCCAGGCGCACCGGGACCGGCTCGGCGACCGGCCCAACGCGTACCCGGAGCCGTTCCAGTTCATCCGCAAGACCGCCTGCAACTTCGGCTGGGACTGGGGACCCACAGTGGTCACCGCCGGCATCTGGCAGCAGATCGGCCTGCACGCCTGGTCCACCGCCCGGCTCGCGTCGGTCCGGCCGCTGGTCACCGTCGCCGACGGCGTCGGCCGGGTGGAGCTGCACGTCGACGTGGCGCGGGCCGGCGACGAGCCGCTGACCGTACGCGCCGACGTCGCCGGCGTCACCGCCGAGGTCACCGTGCCGGCCGGGGAACGCACCGCCGTGCTGGCGCTCACCGTGCCGGACCCGGCGCTGTGGTGGCCGGTCGGGTACGGCGAGCAGCCGCTGCACGACCTCCACGTCACGCTGCACGCGGCCGACGGGCGGGACCTCGACGCCGCGTCCCGCCGGATCGGCTTCCGCTCGGTCCGCCTCGACACCACGCCCGACGCCCACGGCACCCCGTTCACGCTGCACGTCAACGACCTGCCGATCTTCGTCAAGGGGGTCAACTGGATCCCCGACGACGCCTTCCCCAACCGGGTCACCCGCGAGCGGCTGGCGCAGCGGTTCGACCAGGCGGTCGGGGCGAACGTCAACCTGCTGCGTGTCTGGGGCGGCGGGCGGTACGAGTCGGGCGACTTCTACGAGCTGGCCGACGAGCTGGGGCTGCTGGTGCAGCAGGACTTCCTGTTCGCCTGCGCGGCGTACCCGGAGGAGGAGCCGTTCCGCACCGAGGTCGAGGCCGAGGCGCGGGAACAGGTGGCCCGCCTCGCCGGCCGCCCGTCGCTGGTGCTCTGGACCGGCAACAACGAGAACATCTGGGGCTGGCACGACTGGGACTGGCAGGAGCCGCTCGCCGGCCGCACCTGGGGCCGCGGCTACTACCTGGAGCTGCTGCCCGCGATCGTCGGCGCGCTGGACCCGACCGTCCCGTACTGGCCGGGCAGCCCCTGGTCCGGCACCGAGGACCGGCACCCCAACGACCCGGCGCACGGCACCACGCACATCTGGGACGTCTGGAACGACGACGACTACACCAAATATCGCGAGTACGTGCCCCGCTTCGTCGCCGAGTTCGGCTACCAGGCCCCGCCCGCGTACGCGACGCTGCGCCGGTCCCTCTCCGACGAGCCGCTCGCGCACGACTCGCCCGGCATGAGCCACCACCAGAAGGCGATCGACGGGGACCGGAAACTCCAGCGCGGGCTGGACGCCCACCTGCCGCCCCCCGCCGACTTCGACGACTGGCACTACTACACCCAGCTCAACCAGGCGCGCGCCATCCAGCTCGGCGTCGAGCACTTCCGGTCCCACCGGCCGGTCTGCACCGGCACCATCGTGTGGCAGCTCAACGACTGCTGGCCGGTCACCTCCTGGGCCGCCGTCGACGGCGACGGCCGGCGCAAACCCCTGTGGTACGCGCTGCGCCGCGCCTACGCCGACCGGCTGCTCACCGTGCAGCCGCGCGACGGCGGGCTGGCGCTGGTCGCGGTCAACGAGACCGGGCAGGGGTGGACCGGGCCGGCCACGGTCACCCGGCTCACCGTCACCGGGGAGCCGAGGGCGAAGACCTCGGTCGACCTCGACGTCCCGGCGTACTCCTCGGTGGTGCTGGCGCTGCCGGCGGAGCTGGCGCGGCCGGACGAGGCCCGCCGTGAGCTGCTTGTCGCGGACGCCGGCGACACCGCGGAGCGGGCGCTGTGGTTCTTCGCCGAGGACCGCGACATCACCTGGCCGGCGGCGGAGTGGGACGCGACCGTCGAGCCGGTGGACGGCGGCCAGCGGGTCCGGGTGACCGCCCGGACCGTGCTGCGCGACCTGACGCTCTTTCCCGACCGGCTGGACCCGTCCGCGCAGGTCGACACCGCGCTTGTCACGCTGCTGCCGGGGGAGAGCGCCGTGTTCACGGTGCGCGCGGCGAGCCCGCTCGACGCGGCGGCGCTGACGTGCCGCCCGGTGCTGCGCTGCGTCAACGGCTGAAGGAGGGCCCCCTGTTAACGCATTCCGCATAGCAGGGGGCTCCGCTTAACACCGATGCATCTGTCAGCGTCCGGCCCGCTTCCACGCCCGATAGAACTCCTTGTACAGGAATCGCTGTACCGGCGTGCCGGTGGCAGCCATCTGCTTGCCGATCACCCGAGCACCGATCCACATTCCCGAAACCTTCGGAATGCCGGGCACCGACTCGGCGACGGACGCCACGCCGTTGACAAGTTCCTGCTCCACCGCCGACAGTGCGATCTTGCGAAACCCGAGGCGTTCGAGCAGTTGCTTCTTCGCCTCGTCGATGTCCCGTACGAGGCGTAGGTAGTCCTCGTCGGTGACGCACCTGGCGACGGCCTCTCGTAGATCGGCCGCCTTCTGCCGATAATCACTGATGCGGCTGACGACCAGGTCGACCCACGCCTTGTCGTCCAGCCTGCCGGTCTCCGAGGCCTGCCAGAGCCGCCCACCGAGAAGCGGTAGTTCCAGTTCGAGCAGCCGCACCTGATGGGTGTCGCTCTCGCTCGCGGCAGTGGCGAGCGACTGGTGGATGCCGCGAATGGCCTTGATGACGTCGAGTACGACCCCCTCGGCCGCGCCCTCGCGGGACAGGTCGAAGGTGAGGAGGAAGTCCCTTCGGAGGGGGTGTGCCTGGTATGAAAGGCCGGTGGCGTCCGCTCTCGACCGGTACTTGAGCCCTCGGGCAAGGGTGGCCGCTACGTAGACCTCCTCACCCGGTGGGGCCATCGACTGAAGTGGTCCCCGGAGGACGATCGAGGCTGCCCTCGCCCACTCACCGAAGGGGTCGTCCTCCACCCCGTCGGAGGTCCCGATCCGATCGGCGTGATGACCGGCGACGCGGACATGGGTGGCCTGGAACGTGGACCACCCGTGGATGCGCTTCGACAGTGAGTTACGGGCGCCGGGCATGGCGTCGTCGCAGACGAGCGCCTGCTCGATGAACTGCCCGAGCGCCCGGCTTCCCTGCCAGCTCTGCAGATCCTGAAGAGCGGATTCCTCGGCGGTCCGAGCGGCTTGGCTCTCGTCGGCCCCAAGGTGCAGCGGATGGAGCAACTCCGCCTCTGCCAACGCCTGGAGCAGGAGCGGCCTGGTGCCGAAGTCCGCAGCGGTGGGTCGGGCGAGGACCGGGTGGGCGACCCACACCCGGTTCATGAAGATCAGTGACTGGATCAGCTCGACGAACGCCTGTCGCGCGAACGGATCGCCGGGTTGCGCGCGGCGGTTCTGGGCGGCAACGAAGTCATCGGCACCGATGATCGATGTGACGTCTACGAGGACCTCGGTGTTGCGGTGCGGGAGTTCCGCGCCACCTCCACGAACCACTTGACTGCCTCCGGGCGACCCATCACGGTGCTGGCGAAAGTCGGTTCTGGCTGAGCGAGCGTCTCGATGGACACTGGCAGACGTTTGCTTCCATCGATGTCCGTAGACATTAGACCGACGATTTCACCCAGACACAAGCCCGCCAAGCCGTCCCAGACCTTCTGTCGCTTGCGATAGAAGAGGTCGAAGCGTGGTGTGCCCTCGACCAGGTCGGTGAGGTCCAGCGCGGTCCGGAGCATGTCGAGCGTCTGTGACGTGGTGCGGGTCTTCAGTCGGTATCCCGCCCTGGTCATGGCCAACTCGTGAAGCGGCGCCTCGGAGGTCGCACTCCGGGTCAGAGATGCGACGAGTGCGGGCTCCGGGCCGTTGTTGAGCGCTGCGGGGCGGCCGTTGACCACGATCGTGCCGGCGGTTCGGGACGCGTGCACGACCACCGGCGCGCGGCCGGTGCCGAGTTCGGGGGCGACGATGAGCGCGGCCACCGGCTCCCGCCGCTCCAGCAGGCAGACGACCGAACAGAACTCACTGCTCTGCGGTCGGACGAACTCCGCCGTGCCGTCGATCGGATCGATGATCCAGATCCGCTCGGGCTCCTCGTCGACGCCGGGCCGCCAACTACCGCTTCCGGACTCCTCCGCCAGGACGCGGGCTGCCGGATCGAAGGCGCGGAGCCGATCGATGATCAACTTTTCGACTGCGAGGTCGGCCTCCGTGAGCAGAGTGCGATCGGCCTTCTCCTGCACGTCGATCTCCGACAATCGGGACCGGTAGGCGGCAAGCGTGCGGAGTATTTCCGTCGCCAGCCCGGACCACATCCGCTCAAGGTTCATCGACACTCCTACACGCCTGCGTGAGACAAGCCTGTCAGTGGTGGAGTCCCATCCTCCCACCTTCTTCCCCTCGCCCGTACCGTCAGGCGCGGTCAGCGGAGCGCCAGCACCAACCGCCAGATCGCCGCGGCGGGGTTCGCCTCGATGGGCCGGCGTCGGGTTGAGTTGCTGCTCGTCCCGGAACGATCGGTGGTTGGAAAGCGAAAGCTCAACAACTTGGTCTACGCCGGCTCGCCGGCCCTTCAACGGTCAGGCTTGGTCGGCTCCCGGCGGGCTGCGCGGAGCGCGTCATCACCTCGAAACGGCATTGTCATCCACCGTTTCTGCCGCCCGGATGCGACATCGATTACGGTCACCGGGCTGACGATTTCTGCGAATGGGAGAGCCCTGTTGATGATCGGACGAATGTTCCGTTCCGGCGTCCTCGCCGCTGCGGCGGCCGGCCTCGCTGTCGCGCTGGTGCTCGCCGGCTCGACGCCGGCAGCGGCCATCTTCGGGGGCACCACCAGCGGGGTGCTCCGCGGCCAGGTCAACATCTGGGCCGACTCCGGAGCGAGATACAAGTGCACCGGGACGCTGATCGGTCAGCGTTGGGTGCTCACCGCCAAGCACTGCTTCGACGGCGAAGACCCCGACAGGTTCCAGATCTGGACCGGCGACCGCAGGCCGAAGTACGGCGAGGGGGTCCCGGTCATCGGTTGGGCACCCAACGACAAGTACGACGTCGCGGTGCTGCATCTGCGATGGTCCGTGCGCAACGTGAACCTCATCGCGAGGTACAACGCCAACTCGCTCCTGAAGACCGGCATCACCGTCGCGGTGCGGGGCTGGGGTCAGGATCAGCCATCCGTCCCCTCGTCGGCGCCGACTCCCTCGCTCCGGGTCTGCTCCCTGTCGGTGGACGGGTCCGCCGTGGACCACATGCGGCTGACTCCCATCGACGGAATTCCGGTGAAGGGAGATTCGGGCGCGGGCGTCTGGTCGGGCGACCGCGTCTACGGGATCTACTACGCGTACGCGCCGGACTATTCCTACGGCTACGCCATCCAGACGTCGGTGGTCGCCGGGTGGATCGAAGGCCTGACGGACATCCCCGGCGTGAGCTGACCACGCGGGCCTGTCGCGTTCCTCCCCGCTCCTTCCGCCGGGCCCGTTCCGCCGGGGGAGGAGCGGCGGGGTCACCGCATCGGCTGGTTGTCGCCCGCCACAGACGCGGTGTCGAGGTCGGGGCTGTCCTGGGAGGAGATGGCGGTCGAGACGAGACTCGCGGCCACCGGCTGCACCGGCGTGACGTCGTCCGACGTACGCAGGCGCGGCGGCGCGGGCATCCACGGCTTCAGGTTCTGGATGATCTGCTCGTAGAAGTCGTCGATGGCGCGCAGCACGGAGTCGATGAAGGCACCCCGCCCGCTGCCCCGCTTGGTGCCCGCCGCCGTGCTCTGCGCGACCCGGAACGCCCGCAGCTCACGGGCCGGGTCGGTGATCAGCATGCTGGGCTCGGCGCGGACCTGACGCAGCAGGTCCGTCGCGCCACCCCCGCGGGCGTGCATGGCGAACGCCTCGATCCGTACCGTCTCCGGCGCGTCCTTGAGTTGGCGGACCAGCCAGTTCACCCTGGTGGTCGGTCGGCCGGTGCGGGGAGCGTCCACGTCGACATGGCAGACGATCTGCCCGGCCCGCAGGTCGGCGGTGACGTGGAGGTGGCCGACCGCGCCCGGAATCCGGATGCTTCCGGTCAGGGTTCCGTTGGTGACGAGCTGGTTGACCAGCGACTGGGTGCGTGCGGCCGGGTCGGCGAGGTCACGGCGGCTCAGCGCGGGCGTGACGTCGGTGCCCAACTGCCGGCCGAGGCGCAGGCAGGCGTACCGGATCAGGGCGTCGAAGCGGCCGGCCACCTCCGCCGCGCCGACGTCGCCGGCCCGCAGCGTCCCGGCCGACACCCCGTCGCGTACGGGGACCCAGGCCGGTCCCATGTCGCTGAACTCCAGTGCGCCCGAACGCGGGTGTTCGAGGTACCTGATCAGCTCGCCCAAGACCCACGCCTAGTCCGGGTCGGCGACGCCGCGGTACTCCTTCTGGACCACCGCCTGGGTCAGGATCTCCGTCCAGGGCAGGTGGTAGAGCGCGACCTTGCGCAGCTTCCGGCGATCGATCGTGGTCGGGTGCTGGCCAGGCACGGGGGCGATCTCGTTGGAGATCGTGACGAGAGCGTCGAAGCCCTGCTCGCGGGCGATGTCCAGGTACGCCTCCACCTGCTCGGTCCGCAACGCGTTGCTGCCGGTCTTCACCTCCACCAGCGCGGTCCACTGTCGCTGCCCCCGCGTGACGCGGATGAGGCCGTCCGGAAAGAGCTGCTGGTTGCCGAGCTTGAACGGCACCTCGATGAAGGTCTGCACCGTGCCGGCCGGTGCGCCGAGGGACTGGGTGAGCACCCGCCCGAACTCCCGTACCGCGCTCATCACCGCCAGCAGCGCGGATGTGGCCCGGCGTTCCTGCTCCTCCGCGCCGTTGATGCCGGACGTGGGGATCAGGCGGGCCGCGAGCCAGGTCTCCTCGGACATGCGGACACTCCTCGTGAAGGCGGTGGTACGAGAAGTTACCTGCGGGCCGGGCCGGAAAGCGGCGTGATCGTGGGCGCGTACGCATGGAAAGAGCTGCCCGGGTCGGGTGCCGGACGATCCGCCCGGCCCGGATCGGGCTGCCGGACGGAGGCGTCCGGGTCAACGGTTCGGCCCTTACCGGCTCTTCCGTCCGTTAGCTGACTGCGCGTCCCACGCCGCGAGTGGAACGCCGTGGCTGTCAAACGAGCGCGGAGACACCCATATCGTTCCACTCGTCGCGCCCGGGCCGGGTGGGTGGAACGCCATGGGTGTCAAACGGGGCCGGAGACACCCATGGCGTTCCACCGACCGGCTGGGTGTCGACGGGTGTGCTTGGTGTGGGCGGTGAAGGTGGTCCAGGGCGGTGTTGCGCCAATGCCGTTAACGCATCTGCCGTTCACCGCCGCCGACCTGTCCGCCGCCCGCCACTTCGCCGGCACGCTGGCCCGCTCGGTGAGCCTCCTGTCCGAAGTGGACGCCGCTGAGGTCACCGTCAGTTTCGAGGACGCGCAGGGCGTACGCCATCGGGTCTTCTGCGACCTCTCGCTGCCCGACCGCCGCCGCTGCGCGCGCCGGGTCGACCACGACGGGGCCTGCGCGCCGAGGCCGCTGCGATGAGCGACGTGACCGCCTGCCCGCAGTGCGGTGGCGCCGGTTGCCCGGCTCCGGATGGGCGGTGCGACCGCGCGACGCCCCGGTGCACCCGGACGACCTGCCCACCCGGCCGAGCCTGGCGGCGCTCGACGACTGCCTTACCCACCTGGCCGACGACGTGGCGCGACGGCCACACCGTGCACCCGCCACGACGACGGCGTACGCCGGTTGGGCGGTCAGTTGGGCAGGGCGGCGAGGCCGGCCAGCAGTTCCCACCGTTCGGCGTCGGTGAGCACCGCGTACGCCGGCTCGTCGCGGCGGTCGGTGTCGGCCTCGATCGGCGCGCGCTCCGGCCCGTCCGGCAGCGCGCGGATCTCCTCGGCGGTCAGCCCGGCGGCCCGCCACGCGGCCCGGTGCGCGTCCGCCCGGTGGTGCCGCAGCGAGCCCAGCCGGGTGACGAGCAGCAGCGCCGGGGACGCGTCCGCCGGCTCGTACGGCGGGGACATGGCCCGGAACGCCGGCCCGCCGGTGGCCTGCGCGTGCGCCAGCACCCGGCCGACCAGGTCCGCGAGCCGGGGCACGATGCTCAGGCCGGGCAGCACCTCGGGCCGCGTCCCCCACAGCTCCTCGGCGGCCTCGCCGCTGGCGCGCTGACCGAACGACGCCAACTCCCGGCCTCGCTCGGTCAGGTGAAAGGCGCCCTCGTCGTCCTGGACGAAGACGCCCTGCGCCAGCTCCCGACTCAGGTCGACGCCGGTGTAGACGAGGCCGTCAGCGAGCGCCTCGGCCGGCAGCGGCCGGGCCAGCACGCCGGAGAAGAGCGTGTTCTCCATGCCGAGTTCGTGGCCGCGTTCGGCGTAGAACGCCGCCATCCGGGGGCGCGCCTTCAGGCGGGCGCCCATGTAGACCCGGTCGATCGCCGGTCGGATCAGTCGCGCGTAGCTCACCGTCGTCTCCACGTCGCCGGACCCTACCGGTCCGGGGGCGTCCCTGTGGGGCTACGCCTACGCCGTCGGTGGCCGTGCGAGCGGGTAGCCGCGCACCGAAGGGTGTCGCTAAAGTCATTGGCGGCTCAGCGGAACGACGGGCATCCCTTGGGACGTGCCCCCACCGCACGAGATCTCCGTCTCTGGGGGCACCTCTCTTGCTCGCCTTTCAGACCAGTCCCAAGCAGATTCTGGAACTGGCCGACGAGGGACACTTGATCGAGCGGGTGTCTGCTCATCTGGCTCGGGTCGGCTTCCGTGTCTCCGACAGCGAACGGTCGTCCTGGCAGCAGAGCCTGCCTGCGCTGGCCGTGCAACTCGTTGACGCGGGCCTGGAGGACCTCGACGCGCTCGTGGAGTGCCAGCTTCCTCGCAGTAGCAAGCGAATCGACGTCATCCTCGCCGGCATGGAGCCGCTTTCCCGACGTCCGGCCTACCTCGTCGTGGAACTCAAGCAGTGGAGCACAGCGACCAGCTACGACGAGATCGAGAAGTTGGTGCGTGTGCCGGGGATGGCCGAGCCCCAGGTGCATCCCGCGGTGCAGGTACAGAACTACTGCTCCTACCTGACCGACTTCCTGCCGATGTTCCTGGATCGGCCGGATGCTGTCCATGGTCTGGCGTACCTGCACAACGCGACCCGGCGGCAGATCCCGGAGCTGCCGACTGGCGACGGCGATCGGCGGACCCATCAGCGCATGGTGTTCACCGGGGACCGCACCGACGAGATGCGCCGCTATCTGCGTGGGCGATTCGGTCCCTGGCGGGATGAGGCAGCCGCGCACGCGCTGCTGTCGGCCAGGGTGAGCCCCAGCCACCAACTCCTCACCGTCGGCGCGGACGAGGTGGCAAGCCGGCGGCATCTCGTCCTGCTCGATGAGCAGCGCGCAGCGTACGAGCTGGTGATGCGTGGTGTCCGCTGGGCGGACCAGGGCCGACGCAAGCGGGTGGTGGTGGTTTCGGGTGGGCCGGGCAGCGGCAAGAGCGCCATCGCGCTGACCCTCCTCGTCGATCTGGCACGGGAAGGCCGCCAGGTCGCTCACGCGACGGGCTCCAAGGCGTTCCGGGACAGCCTGCGGCGGTACGCCAGGAGCGACCCGCGCAGCCCGGAACAGCGAATCGCGGAGCTGTTCCACTACTTCAGGGACTTCATGGACGAGCCAGCGGACAGCCTCGATGTGTTGATCTGCGACGAGGCGCACCGAATCCGTGACCAGTCCTCCCGCGGCGACCGCCGGGGACGGAAATCACAGGTCCGGGAACTGATCGAGGTCGCCAAGGTGCCGGTCTTCCTGCTGGACGACGACCAGGTGGTGCGCCCGAACGAGGTGGGTAGCGTCGACGTGATCCGCGGTGCGGCGGAGCGGCTGGACTTCGAGGTCGACTTCGTTCACCTCGGGGCGCAGTTCCGCTGTGGCGGCAGCCCACGCTTCGAACGATGGGTGCGGCACCTGCTGGGCCTCGCCGGGGAGCGCCCCTACCGGTGGATCGAGGACGGCAGCTTCCGCCTCGCCCTCGCCGCCTCGCCGGACCAGATGGAGATGTTGCTGCGCAATGTTCACGACCAGCACGCCTCCGCGCGCATCTCGGCCGGCTTCTGCTGGCCGTGGACGGAGAAACCGCGGGGCCGGGAACTCGTCCCGGACGTACGCATCGGATCCTGGTCGAAGCCGTGGAACGCCTTCGGCAAAAATCCACCCCGGGGCATCCCGTCGCGGTCCTTCTGGGCCATTGAACCGGCCGGATTCGAGCAGGTGGGATGCATCTACACCGCGCAGGGCTTCGAGTATGACTGGTCGGGTGTCATCCTCGGCCCGGATCTGGTGTTCCGGAACGGCAGACTGGTCAGTCAGCCGGCGGAGTCCCATGACCACGCCATTTTCGACCGGGTACGGGGAGTCGCGACGCGGGACGCGGACCGTCTCATCCGCATTACCTACAAGGTTCTGCTCACGCGGGGGATGCGCGGAACGCTGATCCATTCGGTGGACCCGGAGACACAGCGTTTCCTGGCTTCGCTGGTGCCCGCTGCGCAGGTACCGCGCGCGCTCGTGGCCGACGGTGTGCATCGCGTCGCCGCACCGGCCGACAAGCTGCCCTCCATATTGGATCGACCATCCGGCCAGAACCTACGCAACACGAGTACCGGTCCGGATAGACCTCGCGGCGACTGGTGAAGGAGTGTCGGATAGTCGACGTTGTGAGCGTTTCCCAGCGGGTACCGTGCACGGGACCCAACACATCTGAATACGTGGGGAGTGGCCGTCATGACTGCGCAGGTGCGCTCGGTGCGGCATGCGTGAGGACTCACCGCGCTGGGAGCAGATCAACCCGAGTGCCTACCTGCACGAGCAGGACGGTCTACGGGAACTGGCGTCGTACCTGCCGGACGCCGAGCCGTATCACGTATGGGCCAACGTCGAGTTCGTCGGGACCGACGGCTCGATCAACGAGATCGACGCCCTGGTGCTCACCCGCAGCGGCCTCTACGTGCTCGAACTCAAGCACTGGCAGGGCCGGATCGCGGGCGACGGGCAGCGTTGGCATCGCGGCAGGGCCGCACTGGACAGCCCGCTGATCCTGACCAACCGCAAGGCCAAACGGCTGCGCAGTGTCATCGCCCATTACGCGCCGCCCGGCATCCGCGCCCCCTACGTGAATGCGGCGGTCTTCCTGCATGCCCGCAACATGCGTTGCGAACTGGACGACATCGGGCGCCAACACGTTTACGGACTGGACGGCAACAACAGTGAGCTGCCCAGCCTCAAGCAGATGCTGCTGGCCCCGCCGGCGGACTCCCGTCACCTCGTCGACGCGGTACGCGCCCGTCAGATCGTCGAGCTGGTGCGCGGTGCCAAGATCCGGCCGTCGGTGGCCGAGCGTCGGGTCAACCAGCTCATGCTGCACCAGCGGCCCTTCGCGGAGGGCCTCGGCTGGCAGGACTTCCTCGCCGACCACACCGTCGACACCTCGCTGCTGCGGCGGGTGCGGTTCTATCTGACCAGCCGGGCGGCGGAGGAGGACGTGCCGGCGATCCGGCGGGCCGCCGAACGCGAGTTCCGGCTGTTGCAGGGCATCCACCACCCGGGCATCGCCCGCGCGCTGGACCTGGTCGACCATCCGTGGGGCCCGGCAGTGGTGTTCGACCACCGGACCGAGTGGCAGCGCCTCGACCAGTGGCTGGCAGAGCGGGACGGCAAACTCCAACTGGCCCAGCGTCTGCAGCTCGTGCAGGACCTCGCCGAGATCGTCGGGCACGCCCACTCACGCCGGCTGTCGCATCGCTCGATGAACCCCCGTGCGGTGTTCGTCTGCGACCCGGACAGCGCCCGGCCCACGCTGGTGGTCACCGACTGGCAGACCGGCGGGCGGCTGCCCGGCACCCGGATGACGTCGCTCGGGTCGCCCACCGACCCGGCGTCGCTGGAGCTGTTCTTCGACGACTCGGTTCGGCGCTACCAGGCACCCGAGGCGTCCACCCTCGACGACCTGCCGGGCCATCAGCTCGACATGTTCTCCCTCGGCGCGCTCGCGTTCCGGGTCTTCGCCGGTGCGGAGCCGGCGGCCTCCGCGGAGGAGCTGGTGACCGCGGTGTCCGATGGCGGCCTGCGGCTGGACGCGGTCGCCGACGGCATGCCGAACGCGCTGGTCGAGATCGTCTACGACGCCACGAGGGGCGACCCGGGTCAGCGGATGCGGCGGGTGACCGACTTCCTCGCCGGCCTGGAACTGGTCTGGGAGGAGCTGACCGCACCGGAGCCCGAGCCGGTGGTGGATCCGTTGCACGCCCACCGGGGTGACGTGCTCGATGGCGGCCTGACCGTCGTGGGCCGGCTGGGCGGCGGCTCCACGGCGGTCGCACTGCTGGTGACCGAGGACGGTGCGGCCGGCCGGCGGCAGGTGGTGCTGAAGGTCGCGCGCGACGAGCAGTACGCCGAGCGGTTCGCCGCCGAGGCACGTGCCGTGGACCGGCTCCGCGACTCTCGGGTGGCGGCGCTGCTCAGCGGGCCCGTCAAGGTCGGCGGCCGGACGGCGCTGCTGCTGGAGAACGCCGGCGAGCGCACCCTGGCCGAGGACCTGCGCAGCGGCCGGCTGGCGCTGGACCTGCTGGAACGCTACGGCCGCGACCTGCTGGAAATCGTGGCCTTCCTGGACGGGCAGGGGGTGTGGCACCGGGACATCAAGCCGGCGAACCTGGCCTCCCGGCCCCGGCCGAAGGACAAGCAGCCGCACCTGTGCATCTTCGACTTCTCGCTCGCGGCCGTCCCGGCCGACCAACTCACCGCCGGCACCACCGCCTATCTCGACCCGTTCCTCGGGCCGCCGCGCCGGCTGCGTTACGACGCCGCCGCCGAGCGGTTCGCCACCGCCGTGACGCTCTACGAGATGGCCACCGGAACGCTGCCCCGGTGGGGCAACGGCGCGAACCCGGCCACGGTCAGCGACGAGGTCACCCTCGACCCGGCGGTCTTCGACCCCTCGGTCGCGGACCGTCTGGTCGCCTACTTCGCCAAGGCGCTGGCCCGAGACACCGCCGACCGCTTCGACACCCTCGACGAGATGACCGACGCCTGGCGGGCGGTCTTCCGGGAAATCCCGGAGCCGGAGGCGCCCACCGACGACACCGGCGGGCCGGCGCCGCTGAGCCGGGCCTCGTCGCTGGAGGCGGCCGAGTTGACCGCCCGCGCCCGGTCGGCGTTGGAACGTCTTGGCATCGGTACGGTCGGAGAGTTGCTGGACGCCGAGCCGTCCGCGCTGACCCGCGCCCGGGGCGTGCCGGACGCCACGCGCAAGGAGATCCTGGCCCGCAGCCGGGCACTGCGCGACCTGCTCTCCACCGCCGAGCCGCCGCCGTCGGCCCGGCCGGCTGCGCAACACGTCGAGGCGCTCTGCGCCACCCTGCTGCCGGCGTCCACCGGCCGGACCGCGTGGCACCGGACGGCGGTGCAGATCCTCCTCGGCCAGGCGACCGACGACGACGGCCACTTCCTGCGCTGGCCGTCCCAGGCGGACGCGGCCCGGGTGGTCGGCAAGCAGCAGCCGGACGTGTCCCGTCTGGTGAAGCGGATCCTCAGCCGGGACTGGTCGCTCAACCCGGCGCTCGTCCTGGTCCGCGACGAGATCGTGGCGCTGCTGGACGCGCGGGGCGGGGTGGCCTCCAGCGAAGAGATCGCCGAGGCGTTGAACGTCACCCGGGGCTCCTACACCACCGAGCCGAAGCGGACCGCGCAGGCGATCGGTCTGGTCCGCGCAGCCGTGGAGACCGAGCTGGCCCGGGGCGGCGACGCGCGGCTGGCGATGCAGCGGCTGCGCGGCGGCGACACCGTCCTCATCGGTCGGGAACCGGACGACCCGGGCATCGAGCGCACCGCCGACGACCTGCTCGGCTACGTGACCCGCCTCGGCCGGCGGGCCGCGGCGCTGGCCGGCGCGGACCCGCTTCCCAGTCGGAGCCGTGCGGTGGAGGAGTTGCGCGCGCTGGAGACGCCGCCGGCCGGCATGCCGCCGCTGAGCGAGGCCCGGCTGCTTCAGCTCGCCGCCGCCGGCAGCGGCGGTGATGCCGCGGTCAACGCGCAGGGCCAGCTCTACCCGGCGGAACGGATGTCTGCCGAACGCGCGCTGCGCCTGGCCGCCGGCGCGCTGGTGGGCCAGAAGCTCGACCCCGAGACGGTACGCGCCAGAGTGCGCGCCCGGTTCCCCCGCGCGCAGGAGCTGCCGACCCGGCCGAAGCTGGACGAACTGCTGCGGGAGATTCCGCTGTTCTGGGATGCGGGCACCGGCCGCTACGTCCCGCCGGACCGTACCTCGTCGCTGACCGGCACCCGCTCGGTCAGCACGGTCGGGCCGATCCTGGTGCCGGGCGCCGCCGCCCGGGCGCGACGCAAGCTCGCCGACGTGATCGACCGGCGCGGCTTCCTGGTGCTGCTCACCTCGATCCGGCGGCCGGGCCGGGCCCGCCAGGCCCTGCTGGACCGCTACGACCTCACCGAGGTCGACGTCACCGCGATCATGCTGGAGCGGTTGCGGGCGCTCGGCTTCCCCTGGGAGACGATCGTCGCCGCCGACACCGGCTCGCCCACCGACGCGGACTTCCGGTCGCTGGTGGAGCTGTTCCAGCACGAGGTGATGCCGGCGGTCGAGGCCGCGCTCGCCGAGGCGGACCAGTCGGTGTTGATCACCGAGGCCGGGCCGCTGGCCCGCTACCAGCAGCTCCGGCTGATCCAGAAACTGACCGACCCCACCCGCCCCCGTCCCGCCGCCCGGCTGCTGCTGGTGCCGGTGCGCCGCACCGAGCCGGTGGTGCTCGACGGGCAGCAACTCCCACTCACGTCGCCGGCCAGCCAGTCACTGTGGCTGCCGGACGAGTGGGACACCCCCACCCTGGAGAGGACCGCTCCCCGATGATCCCGCTGAAGGCGTTGCAGAACCAGGTCACCGCCCTCACCGACGACCTGCGCGGGCAGGTCGCCGAGGACTCCGAGCTGGAGTCGTCGCTGCGCAAGGAACACGGCCAGGCGACTGAGGCCCGGCGTACGGCGGGCACGTTCGAGACCTGGCTCGACGACGTCCTGGACCAGGCGGCGGTGGCCTGGGTGCTCGGTTGCGTGTTCGTCCGCTTCTGCGAGGACAACGAGCTGGTCGAGCCGCTCTGGATCGGCGGCCCGGAGCCGGCCGCGCCGGTCGGCCGGGCCATGCAGCACCGCCAACAGCACCTCATCGACAACCCCCGGCACAACGACCGACACTGGCTGCGCGAGGCGTTCGACTACCTGCGCGGGCTGCGCGCCACCGGCAAGATCTTCGACGAGCACAACCCGGTGTGGCGGTTCGACATCTCCGGTGAGGCGGCGGAGAAGCTGTCGGAGTTCTTCCGGCGCGGGCCGGGCCTGGTGTCGCTGCGGGTCGAGGACCTGAACACCCGCTTCCTCGGCGACCTCTACCAGGACCTGTCGACGCACGCGAAGAAGACGTACGCGCTGTTGCAGACCCCGGAGTTCGTCGAGGAGTTCATCCTCGACCGCACGTTCGACCCGGCGGTCCGCGAATTCGGCCTGCCGGAAACCTCCGTCATCGACCCGACCTGCGGCTCGGGACACTTCCTGCTGGGCGCGTTCGGCCGGCTGGTGACGTTGTGGCGCAAGCGAGAGCCGGCCACGGATGTTCGGGAGTTGGTCGAGCGGGTGCTCGGCCAGGTCACCGGCGTGGACATCAACCCGTTCGCGGTGGCGATCGCCCGGTTCCGCTTGCTGGCCGCCGCGATGAAGGAGTGCGGCCTGACGTCCTTGGAACGAATCCCTTCCTGGTCTGTTCGAGTAGCAACCGGTGATTCGCTGCTGCACTGGGGACGCTCGTCCCGAGCGCAAGGCGACCTACTGGCTGTGCTTGAGGGGCGGAACGCCTTCGCCTACGTCAGCGAAGACGCAGACCTGCTCGCCGACTACCTGCGCGAGGGGCAGTACACGGTGGTGGTCGGTAACCCGCCGTACATCACGGTTGCGGACCCGGCCCGCAACAGGCTGTACCGCGACATCTATCCCGACGTGTGTCACCGGCAGTATGCGCTCACCGTCCCCTTCGCCAGGCGCTTCTTCGACCTGGCAAGGCAGGCGGACGAGCAAGGGGATGGTGCCGGCCACGTCGGCCAGATCACCGGCAACGGCTTCATGAAGCGTGAGTTCGGAAAGAAGCTGATCGAAGACTACTTCGCCTCCAAGGTTGAACTTACTGAGGTCATCGACACCTCGGGCGCATACATCCCTGGCCACGGCACGCCGACCGTAATCCTGATCGGCCGCCCCCGAGACCGCGGGCTCTCCTCGACTGTTCTTACTGTCCTGGGCGTCCGAGGGGAGCCAGCCCAGCCGAAAGACCCCGCTGCGGGGTTGGTGTGGTCCGCGATCAGGGCAGGCGTTGATGATCCCACTGTCCCCTCCGACTGGGTGACGGTGATCGACCTGCCGCGTGTCAAGCTGGCTCGGCACCCGTGGAGCCTCAGCGGAGGTGGGGCAGGTGACCTGACCGCCGCCATCGAGGCGGGGACGGTCAAGATGTCAAACATCATCGATCTTCCTGTCGGACGTGCCATCAGAGCCGGGGCCGATGAGGCATTCATGCGACCGCTAGGTCGGAAGCTCCGAACCGCGGCCAGTCCTGAAGCCCTGCGCCCGCTGCTGATCGGCGAAGCCGTACGGGACTGGGATTCCTCTCCCGAGGACACGATCTGGTACCCCTACGACACGTCCCTGGACGAGGCAGGTCTCTCGATCGAGTTGTGGCCTTGGCGTGCCATGCTTGCGGCGCGGCGGACGTTTCAGGGCAGCATGGCTGACGCTGGCCTTAGCTGGTGGGAATATCACCAGCACACCGCTTCCGCATACCGAACCCCGCTGTCGGTTGTCTTTGCCTTCGTGGCGACGCACAACCACTTCGTGCTGGACCGGGGTGGGAAGGTCTTCAAGCAATCGGCACCGGTAATCAAGTTGCCGGAAGGAGCGACGGAGGACGATCACCTTCGGCTGCTCGGGGTGTTGAACAGCTCCACCGCCTGCTTTTGGCTCAAGCAGGTCAGTTACCCCAAGGGGGGTGACCCGATCGGAGGCGACGGGGCGAGGGTCAGTGCCGAGCCGTGGTCCGATCGCTACGAGTTCACCGGGACGAAGCTTCAGGAGTTTCCGCTGCCGGCGGCGTACCCGTTGGAGCGGGCGCGGCTGCTCGACTCGCTGGCGCGGCGGCTCGCCGGCCTGACCCCGGCGGCGGTCGCGGGGTCCAGCGTGCCGACCCGGGAGCGGCTGGCGGCGGCGCACGCCGACTACGACGAGACGCGGGCGCGCATGATCGCGGTGCAGGAGGAGCTGGACTGGGAGGTCTACCGCCTCTACGGGCTGCGTGACGACGATCTGACATCCGCCGAACCACCTCGGCTCGCGCTGGGGGAGCGGGCGTTCGAGATCGTGCTGGCGCGGCGGATGGCGGCCGGCAAGGTCGAGACGCAGTGGTTCGCGCGGCACGGGTCGACGCCGATCACGGAGCTGCCGGCGCACTGGCCGGACGACTACCGGGCGTTGGTGCAGCGGCGGATCGAGGCGATCGAGTCGGATCGGAACATCGCGCTGATCGAGCGGCCGGAGTGCAAGCGGCGGTGGGCCAGCGAGGGCTGGGCCGCCATGCAGGCCAAGGCGCTGCGCGACTGGCTGCTCGACCGGCTGGAGGTGCCCGAGCTGTGGGGCGACCGGCCGATTCCGCAGTCGGTGGCGCAGCTCGCCGACCGGGTACGCCACGACGACGACTTCCGCGCGGTGCTGGAGCTGTGGGCCGGCCGCGACGACTACGACCTGACGAAGACGCTGGCAAAGCTGGTCGCCGACGAGCACGTGCCGTTCCTGCCCGCCTACCGCTACAAGCCGTCCGGGTTGCGCAAGCGGGCGCAGTGGGAGCGGACCTGGGCGCAGCAGCGGTTGGAGGACGCGGGCGAGGACGTCGACATCAAGGTGCCGCCGAAGTACACGTCGGCGGACTTTGCCAAGCCGTCGTACTGGCGGGCTCGCGGCAAGCTCGACGTGCCGAAGGAGCGTTTCGTCTCGTACCCGAAGGCGGGCCGCGACGGTGACGGCACGGAGCTGCTCGGGTGGGCCGGGTGGGACCACCTCGCGCAGGCCCAGGCGCTGGCGACCGTCTACCTGGACCGCAAGCTCCAGGCGGCGTGGCCGGCGGAGCGCCTGCTGCCGCTGTTGGCCGGGATCGTGGAGCTGGAGCCGTGGCTGCATCAGTGGCACACCGGCGAGCGGCCCGACTTCCCCGGCTCGCCGGCCCAGTTCTTCACCGACCTCGTCGACACTGAGCTGTCCCAGTTCGGTGTCGACCGGGCGGCCCTCGTGGCGTTGCGTGGACTGGGTGACCAGGTCGGCGGCCGTAGTGAGTGAGGGGGAGGGGGCGGTAGTCGTGCCGAAGCGGAAAGGGAATGCTGTGCCTGGCGGGAGAGCGGACCGCATGCCGCAGTTGCTGCTGCAGCCTCGGGGCGGACAACGGGACCGGGGCCCGCAGAACTACGAACGGTCCGTTATCCGAGGTATCCGGCTTGCCGAGATCACATCGGAGCTGGGACCTGACCTTCCGGTGCTGCGGCGCCTCTACCCGGACAACATCGCCCGATTGTGGGGTTCGACGCCCACCGATCAGGTGAACAACGCCAAGGTGCGTGCCCTTCGTGACCGCCGGGTCGGTGATCACGTCCTCTTCTACGCCGAGAAGGGCCTCTACGCCCGAGCCCGCATCCTGCACCTGTTCCGGAACCCGGCAGTGGCGAAACGGGTGTGGCAAACCGACGACGAGGGGCGAACCTGGGAACACGTCATGGCGTTGGGCGACGTCGAGCAGTTCAACCGGCCGGTGCCCGCCGAGCCCGTGCTTCGCGCCCTCGGACTGCCGGTCCCACTGCGCAGCCTGACGCTGATCGGTGCCGCCGATTACACCTCGATCATGTCGCTCCTGCCGGATCTGACTGGGGCCGTGTCGCCGTCCGACCCGCCAGCGTCGCCGCGAACAAGCCGAAAACACTTCTTCAGGGCCATGCAGAAGCTGATCGATGTGGCTCGCGGCGACGCGGAGGATCCGGCGGGCCGGAACCTTCTGCTGGCGCTGCTGTGGGCCGTCGGCCGGACCGCTGCCGATGCGAACGGGTCCGGCAGAAGCGCCGACGCCGGCAGCCTGACGATGCTCCTCGACCGGTACGGAATGGCACCTGCACCGGGGAGGAGCGCACGAGTCCCGACGGATCAGTTGGTAGAGAGCGGGCTGTGGGGAGGACCCGCGCCCGAGGCCTGGGAGTTTGACGCCTCTGGTTTCCACGGCTGGCCGACGCGCCGTAAGCCGGGCATCCCCGCACCCGGGTTCGCGCCGGCCATCGCGGAACTGCTCGACGATGTCGAGGTACGGGGCAGGGCCGTGGCGATGCTGTCCCGGGCGTTGGCACCCGACCTCGACCGGGAGGCACTGCTGGCCCAGGTCGGGCTCGCCGGGTACGACACCGCGACAGGCGCGCTGGATCTGAGCTTCCTCACGCCCGGCGTGCCGAGCTCGGGTGGTCCGGTCGAGAGAAGAGCCGTGAAGGTCGACCGCATCGTCCGCAGCAGCAGGCACGCCAGGGACGTGAAGCGGTTACACGGCCATCGGTGCCAGATCTGTGGTCTCCGGCTGGAGACGCGTGACGGCTACTACAGCGAGGCGGCACACATCCGCGGGTTGGGCAAGCCGCACGACGGGACGGACGAGCTCAGCAACCTGCTCTGCCTCTGCCCCAACCACCACACCCTGTTCGACTTCTTCGCCCTCTATATCGACGAGGAGTTCACCGTGCGGCGGACGAGCGACGACACGCCGATCGGTGAGTTGCGCCGGCACCCGCAGCATGACATCGACCGAAGGCACCTGAGGCACCACCGACGCTTCTGTGGCCTTCCGAAATGAGGAGCCGCAGCGCGCACCGGGGTCGGCAGCAGCGAACTTATTCCCATGAACGCATGAAATTCGGCGCCCAGAACATTCATGCTCGATGATCTCACTCGACGTTGTCGGTGACCTTTTGCGGCTGCTACCTGTGTCCGGTGCATCACGTCAGGGGTCACTACCGCAATGGGCGCTGGGTGCGTCCGCACTACCGCCGCGACAGGGGCCCGGCCTCTGGTCACCACGATGTCGGTCGCACCCGGGTGCGCCGTCACCAGCGCGGCGACGGCACGTGGGTGCGTTCGCACTACCGGCAGCGTTCGACCATGACGACGGAGAACGACGACGCCGGTGGCCTCTGGATCGCGCTCGGCTGGCTGCTGCTGTTCGTGCTGCTTCTGGCGATCCTGGTGTCGTGACCCGCCCTCGCCAGGTGCGGCTCTGTCGAAAATCCGACTCATTCTCATTTCCGATTCGCCCGCCGGGCACCAGCGGCGGGCGCGCTGATCTGCGGTTTCTCGGACGATCGGCCGACGGGGCGTCCGCGTTCCACGGCAAGGTCCGTCAGTCGGGCAGGATCCCGACCAATCGGCGCGGTGTCCGGCAATCAGGTCGATGGGTAGCGTGTCGGGCACCCTGGGGAGGCTTGGAGGAGCACCGGTGACGCTGCTGCGCGACCTGATCGACATCCCGACGTCCGTCGGCGAAGGCGACTTCGTGGTGAAGGCGGCCGAGGTTGCCGACCTGCACCGGTACGTCGTGACCGACCAGCTACGCGACAACTTCGCCACCGCGTTGCAGCGGATCGGGCACGCGGTCACCACCGGCCGCTCCCAGGCGCTGTTCCTGCACGGCTCGTTTGGCTCCGGCAAGTCGCACTTCATGGCCGTGCTGCGGGAGATCCTGGCGCACAACCCCGACGCCCGAAAGATCAGCGGGCTCGAAGGCCCGGTGGTCGCCGCCGACTCCTGGCTGCCCGGCCGACAGTTCCTCACCCTCACCCTGCACATGCTCGACGCGCGCTCGGTCGAGCAGGCCATCCTCGAGGGCTACCTCCGTCAGGTCACCGTCGCGCACCCGGATGCGCCGGTCCCCGCCGTACACCGGTCGGACGCGCTCCTGGACAACGCCGCCGGCCTGCGGCGGACGCTCGGCGACGACAGGTTCTTCGCGGCGCTGCGAGGTGGTGCCGCCGCGGCGGGCGCGGGCGGCGTCGGCCTGGCCGCGATGCGCGCCCGGGCCGAGGGGTGGACCGCGCAGCGGTACGCGGAGGCCGCGGCGCAGCCGCCCGGCACGAAGGACCGCGACGCACTGGTCAGCGCGCTCACCCAGGCGTTCTTCAGCGGCGCGGTGCACAGCGTCGAATACCTCGACCTGGACACCGGCCTCGCTGTGATCACCCGGCACGCCAAGTCCCTCGGGTACGACGGGATCGTCCTCTTCCTCGACGAGCTGATCCTCTGGCTGTCCGGTCGCATCGCCGACTACACGTTCGTCAACACCGAGGGCGCCAAGCTCAACAAGCTCGTCGAGTCCGCCGACGCGGCCCGGCCGCTGCCGCTGATCTCCTTCGTCGCCCGGCAACGCAACCTGGAGGAGTTCCTCGGACCGCAGGTCGGCGGCACCGAACGGGAGGCGCTCGCGCACGTGATGCGCAGCGTCCAGGGCCGGCTCGGGGAGATTGTGCTCGCCGACACCAACCTGCCGGAGATCACCGAGAAGCGGCTGCTGCACCCCCGCGACGAGGCGGCGCGGGCGGTCATCGACAATGCGTTCGCCGCCGTGCGGCACAACCGCGAGGTGTGGGACACGCTGTTGCTCGGCGCGCAGTACGGCGACGCCGGCATCGGATCCGACGCCACCGCGTTCCGCCAGCTCTACCCGTTCTCGCCGGCCCTCGTGGCGACCCTGGTCGCGTTGTCGCAGGCGCTGCAACGCGAGCGGACCGCGCTGAAAGTGATGACGGAGCTGCTGGTCGAACGGCGGGACACGCTGCGGGTCAACGACCTGATCGGAGTCGCCGCGCTCTTCGAACCGCTGGTGCTGCACGGCGAGTTGCCCGATCGCCCGAAGCTGCGCCAACAGTTCGACGCCGCCCGCAATCTCTACCTGCGCAAGCTGCGCCCGCTGCTGCTCGCCCTGAACGGCATCGACGAGGAACGGGCCGCCGGCCACACCCAGTTCCAGCTCGACGACAAGCTGGTCAAGACGATCCTGCTGGGCGCGCTGGTGCCCGAGGTGCCGGCGCTGCACAACCTGACCGCGGCCAAGCTGCACGCGCTCAATTTCGGCTCGATCACCTCGCCGATCCCGGGCTACGAGAACACCATGGTGCTCACCCGGCTGCGCAAGATCTCGCAGGACGCCGGCGAACTGCACCTGACCGACGACCACGACCCGGTGGTGTCGCTCAAGCTGCACACCGTCGACTTCGACAAGCTGCTGGATCTGGTGCCACACAACGAGACCTCGGCCGGCGTACGGCAGCAGTTGCTCCGCGAGCTGATCAGCGGGGAGATGGGACTCACCGGCAGCGAGGGCAGCCACGGTGAGTTGCAGCACCCCCGCGAGTGGCGGGGGCGGCGGCACATCGTCCAGGTCAAGTTCGGCAACGTCCGCGACCCGCTCACCATGCCGGTCGCCGCCCTGATCGCCCCCGGCGAGTCCTGGCGGATCGTCATCGACTATCCGTTCGACCCGCAGGACTTCCCCCGCAACGCCGACCGGGCCCGCATCGACGAGCTGCCGCGCGGCTCCAACACGGTGTTCTGGCTGCCGCTGTATCTGACCGACGACATGATGAGCCGGGTCGCCCAGCTCGCGAAGATCAACTATCTGCTCGGTGTCGGCGGCGCGGGGGAGCGACTCAACACGCTCGCCGCCGACTGGCCCCAAGCCGACCGGCAACAGGGCCGCGTCTACCTGCTCCAGCGGCAGACCCAGCTCCGCGACGGCCTGATCACCGCGCTCAAGCAGGCGTACGGGGCGGCCAACCCGCAGGCGTCGGACGTGCACGCCGACAGCGTCGGCGTGCTGCACACCCTGGCCGACGGGCTGCGCGTCGGCGACCCGAGGGGCGGCACGCTCGCCGACGCGTTCCGCAACCTCACCGGCGAGCTGCTGGACTGGTCGTACCCCGGCACCCCGGCGCTGCCCGTGGACGAGAAGCCCCTCGCCCGCGCCGACCTGACGAAGGTGTTCGAGTACGCCAAGCGCGCCGCCGCCGACCCCACCCACGGCGTCTCCATCGACTCCCCGGCCGACCAGAAGACGCTGCGCCGGATCTGCAACCCGCTGCAGCTCGGCGAGGTGATCGACCACCGGTACGTGCTCGACATCAGCACCTGCTTCTGGAGCCGGCACCTGCTCCAGGAAGCCGCCAAACAGGACTTCCGGGACCGCTGGCCGGTACACGCCCTGCGCAAGCTGCTCGACCTGCCCAAGGCCCGGGGTTTCGACCGGGAGCTGCAAAACCTGATCATCGCGCTCTTCGCGTTCGAGCAGCAGCTCAGTTGGTACGACAACGGCGGCAAGATCAGCGTCGCGGCGGTCAACGGGGTGGAGGACCGCTTCGAACTGCGTCACCCACCGATGCCGGACGACGAGACGTGGAAGGCGGCGGTCAGCTTTGGCCAGCCCTTCTTCGGCGAGGTACTGCCCCTGTTCCGCAACCCGGCCAACCTTGGCACTCTGGCCGGCACGATGCGGCGGGTCGCCTCCAGCTATGCCGGTCCCGCCGGCCAACTCGTCGAGAAGCTGACGGAGAACACCGAACGGCTCGGGCTGGACCCGGACGCCGAGACCGGCCGGCTGGCCGCCGCCCGCCGGGTCGCGCGGCTTCTTGCGGAGGTCGCGCAGGAGCGCGACGACGTGGTGCTCGTCGCCGTGGTCGCCGAGGGGGAGCGACGCCTCGGCGGGCTGGACGGCCAGGCCGCGAGCCAGGTGTTCAAGCAGGCCGGCCGGCTCGTCGAGGCGCTGAACCGGGCCCAGTGGTCGGTGATCGAGGCGATCAGCCGGCGGGCCCTGACCCAGGACGACCAGCGGGCCCGGTACATCGTCGACCAGCTTCACGCCGCCGGACGCGACGAGCAGCACGGCACGGACCTGATCGAGGCGCTGCGACGCGCGGTCGACGCGTCGGTCGACCTGCTGGCCGCGCAGCCGAAGCCGCCGGTGGTGCCGGATCCGCCGGGGCTGCCCCCGCCGGGTGGCCAGGTTCCCGGGGGAGGTCCGAACCGCCCGACCGGGGGAAAGGCGGTGATTCCCGTGCCGGGCAACGGCACCTCCGTCGTGCCGGTGCCGGCGATCACCCGGGAGGCGGTCGTGCACGACGTCGCGGCGCTGGAGAAGGTGGCGGCCGAGATTCGGGCGGCGGTCTCCGCGGGCGGGCCGGTTGCGATCACCTGGCGCGTCGTCGCGCCGGAGCGTCGGGCATGAACGTGCCACGGGCCGCCGTCCGCCCGGCGGCGGTGCGACGCAAGGTGGAGTCGTGGCTCGCCGAGCGGGACGACAGCGACGCCATCGTGCTGCTCGCCCGGCCGCAGTGGACCGACGAACCGGTCCTCACCGTCGGCGGTCGAGCCGTGCGGGTCGTACCCTGTGCGACCCCGCTCGCGGCGCGCGCCGCGCTGGCGGACCGGTCGCCACACGAGAAGCTCGTCCTGCTGACCGACCTCACCGACGGCGAGCTGGGGGACGGGCTGCTGGCCCACGTCAGCCTGCAGCAGGCACGCAGCGTCGATCCGTGGGACCTGGTCAGTCAGACGTTCGGCGGGCAGGTGCGGCCGGACTCGACGCTGGTACGCACCGGCCGGTGGGTCGCCGACGCGCTGACCGACCTGGCACCCGCCGAAGGCTGGCCACCCCCGACCGGCATGATCCTGACCCGCGACCACGCGCTGCGGCACCTGGCC
Source organism: Micromonospora sp. NPDC051141 (assembly GCF_044455765.1). Taxonomy (NCBI): domain Bacteria; kingdom Bacillati; phylum Actinomycetota; class Actinomycetes; order Micromonosporales; family Micromonosporaceae; genus Micromonospora; species Micromonospora sp. NPDC051141. Next base: position 191,101 of record NZ_JBITFD010000010.1, on the reverse strand, counting down.
GGGACGGTGCTCGGCCTCGAACCCGACGGGTTGGACGCCGCCGGACTGCTGCACTGGAGCACCGACGCCCCGGCGCAGATGCGTCTCGGGGACATGCCGGCCGAATGGATCGATGGGCTCGGCGCGTTCCTGGTCGACGTCGCCGGCCCGGTCGCCGTACCGGTGCTCGCCGCCGTGCGCGCCGGCCACGGGGTCGACGCTATCCCGCTCGGCCTGCTGGTCGGGGTGCTCTGGCCGCGCGACTCCGCGGAATCCTCGGACGTGGAACTCGCGGTGGCCAGAACCCGGCTGGAGCCGCGCTTCGCCGGCACCCGGCTCACCGGGACTCAGGCGTGGGCCTTCACCGAAGCCGCCGAAGCCTGGATCTACCGGGCCCTCGACGACGAGGCGGTCCGGTCCGACGCGCACCGGATGTTGCGTCGCGCCGAGGACATCGCCGCAGAGATCGGCGTCGCCGGCCGGCTCGTCGCCTCGAACCTGCTTCCCGCCGGCTTCACCCAGCGGATGCGAGCCTTCGGCGCCGCGGTTCGGCTCGCCCTGCCGGGGACCGCAGCGGCGGCGCCCGCCGGGGACCTGATCGAACGGGCGCAGGAGCGGCTGGCTGAGGTGGAAGCCCACCGTTCGGCGAACCGGACGCGGGTGGAGACCGCCCGGATGGCGGTCCGGCTCCTGCGCTGGCTGGCCGCCCCGGAGCAGCCGCCGCCTGCCACCATGCTCGACGCGGTGAACCGGCAGATCCGCGACGACGGCTGGGTCGACCGGGCGCGGCTCGACGTCTTCGACGGCGACGTGGACCTGCAGGTCGCCGAGGCATACCGAGGGCTACACATTGCGGTGCACGCCCGGCGGGCCCGCCACGACCGTGAGTTCGCCGAACTGTTGCAGGACACCACCGGCGCGGAGCGCGACCCCGGCGCCCTGCTGCGCGTCGAAGACGTGCTGGCCCGGGTGGTCCAGCCGATCCTGGACCACGGCCGGCAGGTCCTGCTGCTGCTTCTGGACGGCATGGGCGCGGCGGCCGGAATCGAGATCGCCGAATCGCTGGCGCGCGGCGGCGCCTGGACCGAACTAACCCCCCACGGCGGGCAGCGGACCGGCGTCCTCGCCGCACTGCCGACGGTCACCGTCGTCAACCGGTGCAGCCTGTTCAGCGGCACGATCAGGGTCGGCGACCGCACCGACGAGCGGAGTGGGTTCGCGGCCCGCTTCCCCGACGGCGTACTGCTGCACAAGGCGGACCTGCGGACGCCGGCCGGGCTGGCGGTCGACCGTGAGGTTGCCGCCGCGATCGAGGACCCGGCGGTGCCGTTGGTCGCGGCCGTCATCAACACCATCGACGACGCGCTCGACCGCAGCGACCCGGGCACCGTCGAATGGAGCACCGACACCGTCAGAGGTCTGCGCGACCTGCTCGCCATCGCCCTGGACCGGGTCGTGGTGCTTGTCTCGGACCACGGACACGTCGTCGACCGTGGCTCCGACGCCGTGCTCGGCCGCTCGGACAGCAGCGAGAACCGCTGGCGCCCGGCCACCGGCGAACCGGGCGACGGAGAGCTGTGTTTCCAGGGCAGCCGGGTGGCGCTTGCCGGCGGGCAGGTGATCCTGCCCTGGCGGGAGGAACTGCGGTACGGCCCGCGCAAGGCCGGCTACCACGGTGGCGCGAGCCCGGCGGAGGCGGTCGTTCCGCTACTACTCTTCGCCTCGGGCGACGACCAGGGTATCCCCGGGTGGGCCGGGGCACCGGTCGCCAGCCCCGACTGGTGGCGCGAGCCGTTCCGGCAGACCGCCCGCGATGCCCGACCCGCCGCCACCGCTCCTCGGCCGGCGGCGGTCCGTCCGAGCCGTCGAGCCCGCCCCACCGTCCAGGACGAGAGCCTGTTCGACCTGCCGTCGCCGCTCGCGGCCACGCCGCCGCCGCTCGCCGCCCCGCCGCCGGTGGATCCAGCGTCCGCGCTCGTCGAGGCGCTGCTGGCCAGCCCGGTCTACGCCGACCGGCGGGGAAGCCGGGCGCCCATTCCCGACGAGCGGGTGGCGGCGATGGTCACCGCACTGCTCGCCGGTAACGGCCGGGCCACCCTCGAGACGCTGGCCACCCGGGCCGCCGTGCCGGCACACCGCATCTCCGCCACCTTCACCGCGCTCCGGCGGCTGTTGCAGGTTGAGGGCTACCCGGTGCTCAGCCTGGACCCGGACGGGCGAACCGCGAAACTGGACATCCCCCTGATGATTGAGCAGTTCGTCCTGGGGCCGTCGTGACGGCGGAGGTCAGCGCCCGCCGTCGCCGCGACATCATCGACGCGCTGCGCCGAGGCGTGGTGCCTGCCAACGGCCTGGACGCGCTCGCGGTCGGCCTCGACCGCTTCACCTCGGCGCTCGACGAGGATCTGGACCGGGTCGCTGGCGCGGGCAGCGTCTTCAAGGCCGTCCGGGGGGAGTACGGCGCCGGAAAGACCTTCTTCACCCGGTGGCTCGGCGAGCGGGCGAAGCGGCGCGGCTTCGCAGTAGCCGAGGTGCAGATCTCCGAGCTGGAGACACCACTGCACCGGATGGAGACGGTCTACCGACGGCTCGTCGAGCAGTTGGCGACCGAGCAGTTCCCGCCGAGCGCGCTCCGGCCCGTACTGGACAATTGGATCTTCGCCTTGGAGGAGGACGTCCTCGCGGCCGGCACGGCGACCGAGGCGGACGCCGAGGAGTTGGACCGGGCGGTCGGTGAACTGCTCGAAACCCGGCTGGCGGACATCTCCCGGAGCACCCCCGCCTTCGCCGCGGCGCTGCGCGGCTACCGCACCGCCCTCGCGGAGGGCGACGGCGTCACGGCCGGGGGACTGGCCGCCTGGCTGGGCGGCCAACCCCACGTCGCCGCAGCCACCCGGCGGGCCGCCGGCGTCAAGGGCGACCTCGACCACTTCGGGGCGTTGAATTTCCTGCGGGGCCTGCTGACCGTGCTGCGTGACAGCGGCCATCCCGGTCTGCTGGTGGTGCTCGACGAGGTCGAGACCCTGCAACGGGTCCGCGCGGACGCCCGCGACAAGGCGCTCAACGCGTTGCGTCAACTCGTCGACGACATCTACGCCGGTCGCTTCCCGGGGCTGTTCCTGGTGGTCACCGGCACGCCGGCGTTCTTCGACGGCCCGCAGGGCGTCCAGCGGCTCGCCCCGCTGGCCCAGCGGCTCGCCACGGACTTCGGGTCGGAACCGCGCTGGGACAACCCCCGTGCCACCCAACTCCGGCTGCCCGGTTTCACCGAGGAGTCGCTGGTCCAACTCGGCGTGCGGGTGCGCGACATCTATGGCGGAGAACGGGTGCCCGCGACCGTGGACGACGGCTACCTCGGCGAACTCGCCCGGGCGGTGGCCGGACGGCTCGGCGGCCGGGTCGGAGTGGCGCCCCGGGTCTACCTGAAGAAGCTTGTCGCCGACGTCCTCGACCGGGTCGACCAGTTCCCCGACTGGAACCCGCGCCAGCACTACGAGCTGACGGTGCGACCCGACGAGCTGACCGAGGTCGAACGCAACCTCGCCGCAGCCGACGACGTCGAGCTGTCGACGTGAGCGAGGATCTCCCACTGGATCCGGTGCTGCTGCACCACGTGGTCAACAGCCTCGGCTGGCCTGACCTGCGTCCACTGCAGCGTGCAGCGCTCGTACCCGTGACGCGCGGCGAGGACGCGTTGCTGCTCGCCGCAACCGCCGGAGGCAAGACCGAGGCGGCGATCTTCCCGCTGCTGACGAGGATGGCGAGCGAACACTGGACCGGCACCTCGGTGCTCTACCTGTGCCCGTTGAAGGCCCTGCTCAACAACCTGCATCCCCGGCTGGAGAGGTACGCCGGCTGGCTGGGGCGCACGGTGGCGCTGTGGCACGGCGACGTGAGCGCGACGGCCCGTCGCAGGGCGCTCTGGCAACGTCCCGACATCCTACTCACCACGCCGGAGTCGATTGAGTCCATGCTGGTCAGCGCGAACGTGGACCATCGGCTCTTCCTCGGCGGTCTACGGGCCGTGGTGGTGGACGAGGTGCACGCCTTCGCCGGGGACGACCGTGGCTGGCATCTGTCGGCGCTGCTGGAGAGGTTGACCCGGGTGACCGGCCACCCGTTGCAGCGCGTCGGGCTCTCCGCCACGGTGGGCAACCCGGATCAGCTGCTGACCTGGTTGCAGGGCTCCGGGGCGGGCAGCCGCCCCGGCACCGTCGTCGCGCCCGACCGTCACACCGACCCCCACCTCGCCGCCGCGCCGCCGCCCGGGCAGGTCGAACTCGACTACGTCGGGTCCCTGTCCAACGCTGCCGTCGTCATCGCCGCCCTGCACCGCGGCGAGAAACGGCTGGTCTTCTGCGAATCCCGGCAGACGGTCGAGGAACTGGCTCAACTGCTCCGCGAGCGTGGCGTCACCACCTTCCTCTCCCACGCGTCGCTCTCGCTCGATGCGCGCCGTCGGGCGGAGCAGGCGTTCGCCGAGGCCCGGGACTGCGTCATCGTCTCCACCAGCACGCTGGAACTCGGCATCGACGTGGGTGACCTCGATCGGGTGATCCAGGTCGACTGCCCCGCGACCGTGGCGTCCTTCCTGCAACGGCTCGGCCGCAGCGGGCGTAGGCCGGGCAGCTCACGCAACTGCCTCTTCCTCTGCCGCAGCGCAACGGAGCTGACCAGGGCCGCCGCCCTGCTGTCGCTCTGGGGCCACGGCTGGGTGGAGCCTATCCACCCACCGCCCGAGCCTCGTCACATCGTCGCCCAGCAGATGCTCGCGCTGTGTCTGCAGGAGGGTCGGGTCGGCGACCGGCTGTGGCCCCTGGCATGGAACGGCTTGCCACCATTCGATCGGAGCGCCCAGCCCGTCGTCCGGCATCTGGTGGAGCAGGGCTACCTGGACAGCGACGGTGGGCTGCTGTTCATCGGTCCCGAAGCCGAACGCCGGTTCGGCCGGCGGCACTTCATGGAGCTGACGGCCGTCTTCACCGGCCCGCCCGAGTTCGCCGTGTTTCAGGGCCGGCAGGAACTGGGACGGATCGACCCCAGCCTGCTTACCGAGGAGGTGCGGGGAGACCGCCGACTGCTGCTGGGCGGGCGGAGCTGGCGGGTCACCTACGTCGACTGGAGGCGACGGCGGTGCTTCGTGGAGCCGGCGGACGGGGGCGGCCGGGCGCGGTGGACGTCGCAGGGCTGGCTCGGGTCGAGCTACCCACTGACCCGAGCCATGCGGGAGGTCCTGCTCGGCCACGATCCACCCGTGCGGTTGACCACGCGAGCGTCGAGTCGACTGGCGGTGGTCCGCGACGAGCGCTCCTCCCTGGTGCATCCGGGTGGCACCTGCGTCGTGCGTTCCAACGAGGACCTGTACTGGTGGACCTGGGCCGGTCTCCGGGGAAACGCGACTCTCGCCGCCACCCTCGGCGAGGTGGTCGACCCCGCGCAACGCTTCGACGACTACGCCATCCGGCTGCGCGAGAGCGTCACGCGTGACCAGTGGCGGCCACTGGTGGCCGACGCCGGCGAGCGATTGTGCCTTCCGGAGACCGATCGGCGCGCCGTGGCCGGCCTGAAGTTCGGTGCCGCTCTGCCGGAGCGGCTCGCCAACGCCACCGTGGCCGCACGCCTCGTCGACCTCGCCGGGGCGGCCGCCGTGCTGGCGGAACCGGTCCGCTTCATCGACAGCAGGTGTTAAGCGGGGCCCCGCCTATGCACGAGGCGTTAAGCGGGGCCCCGCCTTTCACTCGGGGACGCGGCGGTACGCGCCGTCGCTGGCCGAGGTCGCCATCGAGGCGTACGCGCGCAGCGCCGCCGAGACCGGGCGCTGCCGGTCGGTCGGGGTGTATGGGCGGTCGCGCTTCTCCTCGGCCACCCGGCGCGCGGTCAGCTCGTCGGCGGGCACGTTCAGCTCGATGGAGCGGCCCGGGATGTCGATGACGACCTCGTCGCCGTCGCGGACCAGCGCGATCAGCCCGCCGGAGGCCGCCTCCGGGGAGACGTGCCCGATGGACAGGCCGGAGGTGCCGCCGGAGAACCGGCCGTCGGTGAGCAGCGCGCAGGCGCGCCCGAGCCCCCGGCCCTTCAGGAACGAGGTGGGGTAGAGCATCTCCTGCATGCCGGGGCCGCCCTTCGGACCCTCGTAGCGGATCACCACCACGTCGCCGGCGACGATCTGCTTGGCCAGGATGGCGGTCACCGCGTCGTCCTGCGACTCGAAGACCTTGGCCGGGCCGCGGAACGTCAGGCACTCCTCGGGCACCCCGGCGGTCTTCACCACGCAGCCGTCCGGCGCCAGGTTGCCGTGCAGGATGGCCAGCCCGCCGTCGGCGCTGTAGGCGTGCGCCAGGTCGCGGATGCAGCCGCCGGCCGCGTCGGTGTCCAGCGACGACCAGCGGTTGGTGGTGGAGAACGGCTCGGTGGTGCGCACCCCGCCGGGCGCGGCGTGGAACAGCTCGACCGCCTCGGGCGTGGCCGAGCCGCCGCGCACGTCCCAGTTGGCCAGCCACCGGTCGAGGCTGGGGGAGTGCACCGCGCGCACGTCGCGGTGGAGCAGGCCGGCGCGGTCCAACTCGCCGAGGATGGCGGGGATGCCGCCGGCCCGGTGCACGTCCTCCATGTGGTAGTTCGGCGAGTTCGGGGCGACCTTGGCCAGGCACGGCACCCGCCGCGAGACGGCGTCGATGTCGGCCACGCCGAAGTCCAGCTCGGCCTCGCGGGCGGCGGCGAGCAGGTGCAGGATCGTGTTGGTGGAGCCGCCCATGGCCACGTCGAGCGCGACCGCGTTCTCGAACGCGGCCCGGCCGGCGATGGCCCGCGGCAGCACCGAGGCGTCGTCCTCGTCGTACCAGCGCTTGGCGATCTCCACGGCGGTGCGGCCGGCCTCGACGAAGAGCGACCGGCGCGCGGCGTGGGTGGCCAGCGTCGAGCCGTTGCCGGGCAGCGCCAGGCCGATCGCCTCGGTCAGGCAGTTCATCGAGTTGGCGGTGAACATGCCGGAGCAGGAGCCGCAGGTCGGGCACGCCGAGCGCTCGATCTCGCCGAGCTGGTCGTCGCTGACCGCCTCGTTCGAGGAGGCGATCATGGCGTCGATCAGGTCGATCTTGGAGTGGACGACGCCCTCGATCGCCACCGTCTTGCCGGCCTCCATCGGGCCGCCGGAGACGAACACGGTCGGGATGTTCAGCCGCAGCGCGGCGAGCAGCATCCCGGGGGTGATCTTGTCGCAGTTGGAGATGCAGACCAGCGCGTCCGCGCAGTGCGCGTTGACCATGTATTCCACCGCGTCGGCGATCAGCTCGCGGCTGGGCAGCGAGTACAGCATGCCGCCGTGGCCCATCGCGATGCCGTCGTCGACGGCGATGGTGTTGAACTCCCGACCCACGCCGCCGGCCTCGGCCACCGCGTCCGCGACCAGGCCGCCGAGGTCCTTGAGATGGACATGACCGGGTACGAACTGGGTGAAACTGTTGGCGATGGCGACGATCGGCTTGCCGAAGTCGTCGTCGGTCATCCCGGTGGCCCGCCAGAGGGCCCGGGCGCCGGCCATCGTCCGACCGTGGGTGGATGTCCTCGACCGCAGCTCAGGCATGTCCACCAGTCTGACACCGCCGGCCCGGCGACTTCCGGGCGTACACCCTGTGTCCCAACAGTTGCACACCCGGTCCCCCACGGAGGGCACGGATCCGGCAGAGTTGGACGCGTGCAGTCGTCCCCGGGGATGGTCGCCGTCGCGGCGCTGAGCGGTTGCGCCGCGGCCGGCGCCGTCGCGCTGCTCGCCGCGTCGGCCCGGCGCCGCACCGGTCCCCGTCGGCAGGCCCACCTGCTGCTGGCCGTGGCCGGCGGGACCGCCCTGCTCAGCCTGCTCCTCGGCCTGGGCGGCCTGCTGCTCGCCGGGGACCACTGGGCGCACCGGCAGGGCCAGCGCACCGGCTGGGCCACGCTCGTCGCGGCGTCCACCACCGTGGCCGCGGTGGGCCTCGGCGCCGCGCTGCTGCGGTTGCCCGGCGCGGCGGCGACCCGGGCCGCCACCGCCCGGCTGCTGCTCGACGGGGTGATCATGGCGACCGCGCTGTGGTTCGTCGGCTGGGTGGCGTTCAGCGCGCCGACCCGGCTGCTCGGCGACGCCACCCCGGTCGCCTGCCTGCCCATCCTGCTGGCCACCGTCAGCGCCGCGCTCACCACCGGGCTGACGCTGATCCTGGTGCTGCGCGCCGCCCCGCCGCGCGGCTGGCTGACGCTGCTGGGCGGCGGCGCGATCGCGGTGACCGCCGGGGGGCTGGGCGTGGCGGCCGGGCTGTGCCAGGGCGGACCGCGCATGCTGCTGGCCGGCGCCGTGCTGACCGCGGCCGGTCTGGTGGCCACCGCCGTCGCCGGGCGCCGGGCGGACGCGACGCGGTTCGACGTCGACCTCATCCGCCGCGACGGCGAGTACGCGTTCGTGCCGATGTTCGCCATGGCCGCCTCCGCGATGTACCACCTCACCCAGGGCGGCCGGTTCGACGGGTACGGCATCGTGACCGGCAGCGTCGAGGGGTTCGCGCTCGTCGCCCGGCAGTATCTCGCCCTCAACGACGTGCGCGGCTACGCCGTCCGGCTGGCCGAGCGGGAGGCGCACTTCCGCGAGCTGGCGCACACCGACCCGCTCACCGACCTGGCCAACCGGCGCGGGCTGCTGCGGGCCCTGCACCGGTGCGCCGAGACGGGGGTGCCCTGCGTGCTGCTCGGGCTCGACCTGGACGGCTTCAAGAACGTCAACGACATGCGCGGGCACGACGTCGGCGACGCGGTGCTCGGCGAGGTGGGTCGGCGGCTGCGCGGCAACCTGCGGCCGGGTGACCTGGCCGCCCGCCTCGGCGGCGACGAGTTCGCGGTGCTGATGCACGGTTCGGCCGAGCCCGGGCCGGTCGCCGAGCGGCTGCTCGGGGTGCTCGGCCGCCCGTACGAGGAGGCGGACGGGCCGGTCTTCCTCTCGGTCAGCATCGGGGTGGCCGGCAGCGCCGGCGACCACGACGTCGAGCTGTTGCTGCGCAACGCCGACCTGGCCCTGCGCTACGCCAAGCAACGCGGCAAGAACCGGATCGAGCGCTACGACGCCACGTACGACCAGTTGCTGAGCCGGCGCACCCGGCTGGAGCACGAGCTGCGTGGCGCGATCGAGCGCGACGAGCTGCGGCTGGTCTTCCAGCCGGTGGCCTCGCTGCCCTCGGTCCGGCCGGTCGGCGCCGAGGCGCTGCTCCGCTGGCGCCACCCGGAGCTGGGCAACGTCCGGCCGGACGAGTTCATCCCGCTGGCCGAGGAGTGCGGGATGATCGCCAAACTCGGCGCGTGGGTGCTGCACCAGGCGTGCTACCAGCTCTCCCGCTGGCTGGCCGACGGGCACGACGTCTGGGTGTCGGTGAACGTCTCGCCGCGCGAGCTGCACGCCCCGCAGTACGTCGTCCAGGTGGCCGACGCGTTGCGCGCGCACCACGTGCCGCCCCAGCGGCTGGTGCTGGAGGTGACCGAGCACGCGGTCGCCACCGACCTGGACGAGCTGATCCGGCGGCTGACCGCGTTGCGGCTGACCGGCGTCCGGATCGCGCTCGACGACTTCGGCGCCGGCTACTCCTCGCTGGGGCAGCTCCGGCGGCTGCCGATCGACATCCTCAAGATCGACCACAGTCTGGTCGCCGAGCACGAGCCGGTGCGGCCGGTGGGCCGGGAGGGGCCGGCGTTCGCCCCGATGGTCGACATCGTCATGCGCCTCGGCCACCAGCTCGGGCTGGAGGTGATCGCCGAGGGGGTCACCAACCCGACCGAGCTGGCCGCCGTGGTGGCCGCCGGCTGCCGGTTCGGCCAGGGCGCGCTCTTCGGGTGGGGGGTGCCGGCCGAGCACCTGGAGGCGATGCTGGAGGCGGCCACCGCGCCCGGCAACCGGCCCGCCGCGATCCCGCCCGCGCCGCCGTCCCCGCCGACGCGTACGCCGTCGCCGTTGCTGCCTCGGCTGCGCAACAACCCGCCCGCCCAGCGCCCCGCCGTGGAGGCGTCGCCGCAGGTGGCGGCCGGCGCGGAGGGAGTGTCGACGACCGACACGCCCACGTCCGTGAACCAAAATGTGGGATCAGTTGACTCATCGCGTGAGATGCGTCAGGCTTAGCCGCATGTCGTCGAACCGGTCGCTGCGAGTACTTACCTGAGCGCACTCTCCTCCCGAGAGTGCGCTGGCCCCGTGCATCCTGCACGAGGGCTTTTTTGTTGCCGTCGGACCATCGCCGGGGCGCCCGCCGTCCCATCCTGACAACCGCGTCACCCACTCACAGCCGAAGGCCTGAACCGCCATGACGAGACCCACGCCAGAGACCCTCGCCCACTCCGCCCGACGAGCCCGCACGGGCACCGGCGCGACCGGCGACGCCGACCACGCCCCCGCCGCCCGCACCGCCGCCGCCCCCGCCGCGAGCCGGGCCGTCCCGGCCGGCGCGGATCCGGCCGGCACACCGGTACGGCAGCCCGCCACCGCGCAGGTCTCCGGCGCCGGCTCGCTCGTGCGCTCGCTGGAGGCGCTCGGCGTCGACGTGGTCTTCGGCATCCCGGGCGGCGCGATCCTGCCCGCGTACGACCCGCTCTACGACTCCACCGTCCGGCACATCCTGGTCCGCCACGAGCAGGGCGCCGGGCACGCGGCCACCGGCTACGCGCAGGCCACCGGCCGGGTCGGCGTCTGCATCGCCACCTCCGGCCCGGGCGCGACCAACCTGGTCACCCCGATCGCGGACGCCTACATGGACTCGGTGCCGATCGTGGCGATCACCGGCCAGGTGGCCCGGCCGTCGATCGGCACGGACGCCTTCCAGGAGGCCGACATCCAGGGCATCACGCTGCCGATCACCAAGCACAACTTTTTGGTGCAGACCGCCGACGAGATCCCCCGGGTCCTCGCCGAGGCGTTCCACCTGGCCTCCACCGGCCGGCCCGGCCCGGTGCTCGTCGACATCCCCAAGGACGTCCTCCAGGCGTCGGCCACGTTCTCCTGGCCGCCGACGCTGGACCTGCCCGGCTACCGGCCCACGCTGCACCCGCACGGCAAGCAGATCCGCGAGGCGGCCCGGCTGATGACCACGGCCCGCCGGCCGGTGCTCTACGTGGGCGGTGGCGTGCTCAAGGCCGGCGCCACCGAGGGGCTGCGCCGGCTGGCCGAGCTGACCGGGATCCCGGTGGTCACCACGCTGATGGCGCTCGGCGCGTTCCCCGACTCGCACCGGCAGCACCTCGGCATGCCGGGTATGCACGGCACCGTCGCCGCGGTCTACGGCCTCCAGAAGGCCGACCTGATCGTGGCGCTCGGCGCCCGCTTCGACGACCGGGTGACCGGCAAGCTGGACTCGTTCGCGCCGGACGCCGCGGTGGTGCACGCCGACGTCGACCCGGCCGAGATCGGCAAGAACCGGCACGCCGACGTCCCGATCGTGGGCGACGCGCGGCACGTGATCGACGAGCTGATCGCGGCGGTCACCGCCGAGCAGGCCACCCACCCGGCCGCCGACCTGGCGGACTGGTGGCACCAGCTCGACGACCTGCGCGAGCGGTACCCGCTCGGCTTCGAGGAGCCGGCCGACGGCACGCTCTCCCCGCAGTACGTGATCAAGCGGTTGGGCGAGATCGCCGGTCCGGACGCGATCTACGTGGCCGGCGTCGGCCAGCACCAGATGTGGGCCAGCCAGTTCATCTCGTACGAGAAGCCGAACACCTGGCTGAACTCCGGCGGCCTGGGCACCATGGGCTACGCCGTGCCGGCCGCGATGGGCGCCAAGGTGGGTCGGCCGGAGACCACGGTCTGGGCGGTGGACGGCGACGGCTGCTTCCAGATGACCAACCAGGAGCTGGCCACCTGCGCGCTGGAGGGCATCCCGGTCAAGGTCGCCGTGATCAACAACGGCAACCTCGGCATGGTCCGGCAGTGGCAGACGCTGTTCTACGGGGAGCGCTACTCCAACACCGAGTTGGGCACGCACAAGCACCGCATCCCGGATTTCGTCAAGCTCGCCGAGGCGCTCGGCTGCGTCGGGCTGCGCTGCGAGAACGCCGCCGACGTGGACAAGACCATCGAGGCGGCCATGGCGATCACCGACGCGCCGGTGGTCATCGACTTCGTGGTCGGCAAGGACGCGATGGTCTGGCCGATGGTGGCCGCCGGCACGAGCAACGACGAGATCATGTTCGCGCGGGGCGTGCGCCCCGTCTTCGACGAGGACGACATCTAAGTCATGACCGAATGCACCGAGCGCAGCGAGGGCCATGAGGGCATGACAAGGAAGGCACAGCCATGACACTGCACACGCTGTCCGTGCTGGTGGAGAACAAGCCGGGTGTCCTGGCCCGGGTCTCCGGGCTGTTCTCCCGGCGCGGGTTCAACATCGACAGTCTCGCCGTGGGCGAGACCGAGAACCCGGACGTCTCCCGGATCACCATCGTGGTCAACGCCGAGTCCTCGCCGCTGGAGCAGGTGACCAAGCAGCTCAACAAGCTGGTCAACGTCCTCAAGATCGTGGAGCTGGACGCGCAGGTCTCGGTGGCCCGGGAGTTGCTGCTGGTCAAGGTCCGCGCGGACCGCAGCGCCCGCGCCCAGGTGCTGGAGACGGTCGGCCTGTTCCGGGCCCGGGTGGTCGACGTCGCGCCGGACACGTTGACCATCGAGGCCACCGGCACGCCGGACAAGCTCGACGCGTTGCTGCGCGACCTGGAGCCGTTCGGCATCAAGGAGATGGTGCAGTCCGGCACGGTGGCCATCGGGCGCGGTTCCCGTGCCATCACCGCCGGCCCGGCGCTGCGCGCCGCCTGATCCGTACCACCAGTTTCTCGACGGGCCGACGGGCACCGCCGTACGAAAGGGAAGTCAATGAGCGTTGAGGTTTTCTACGACGACGACGCCGACCTGGGCCTGATCCAGGGTCGCAAGGTCGCCGTGATCGGGTACGGCAGCCAGGGCCACGCGCACGCGTTGTCGCTGCGTGACTCCGGCGTCGACGTGGTGATCGGCCTGCCCGCCGGGTCGAAGAGCCGGCCCAAGGCCGAGGAGCAGGGCCTGCGGGTGCTCAGCCCGGCCGAGGCGGCGGCCGAGGCCGACGTGATCATGATCCTGGCGCCGGACACCGCCCAGCGTGGCCTCTACGCCGACGCCATCGCGCCGAACCTGTCCGCCGGCAAGGCGCTCTTCTTCGGCCACGGCTTCAACATCCGGTACGGCCTGATCACGCCGCCGGCCGACGTGGACGTGGCGATGGTCGCCCCGAAGGGCCCCGGTCACCTGGTTCGCCGCCAGTACGTCGACGGCAAGGGCGTGCCCTGCCTGGTCGCCGTCGAGCAGGACCCCAGCGGCAACGCGTTCGCCCTGGCGCTGGCGTACGCCAAGGCGATCGGCGGCACCCGGGCCGGCGCGATCCGGACCACCTTCACCGAGGAGACCGAGACCGACCTCTTCGGCGAGCAGGCGGTGCTCTGCGGCGGCGCGGCGGCGCTGGTGCAGACCGGTTTCGAGGTGCTCACCGAGGCCGGCTACGCGCCCGAGGTGGCCTACTTCGAGTGCCTGCACGAGCTGAAGCTGATCGTCGACCTGATGTACGAGGGCGGCATCGCCCGGATGCGCTACAGCATCTCCGACACCGCCGAGTACGGTGACCTGTCCCGTGGCCCCCGGGTCGTCGACTCGCGGGTCAAGGACGAGATGCGCAAGATCCTCGGCGAGATCCAGTCCGGTGAGTTCGCCCGCGAGTGGGTGGCCGAGGACGAGGCCGGCCGGCCGAACTTCGCCAAGTGGCGGGCCGAGGGCGCGGCCCACCCGATCGAGGAGACCGGGCAGAAGCTGCGCGCCATGATGAGCTGGGTCGACCGCCCGATCACCGAGACCGCCTGACCGGGCACACCGCCCGAGCGGGCACACCGTGCGACCCGCGACCCGACGCTCTCCCCGGCGTCGGGCCGCGGGTCGTCGCCGTCGGCACGTGAACCGGCGATGTCCGGCACGTGACGACCGCGTGTGAGGGCCCTCACCCCGTGGTCCGGGACCCGGAGGGCGGGCCGACACCTACCATCCTTGGTGTGGTGCTCCACGCGGCACCCGACGGCCATGGCACGGATCGGCGCAGGGCGCAGCGAGGCGCCCCGACGCCCCAGGCCAACCGATACCGAGCGTCTACGAGGACCGATGAATCCTGTCGTACTGATCGCCGAAGAACTCGCCCCCGCCGCCATCGAGGTGCTCGCGCACGACTTCGACGTGCGCCACGTGGACGGCACCGACCGTCCGGCCCTGCTCTCCGCGCTCTCCGAGGCCGACGCGGTGATCGTACGCAGCGCCACCCAGATCGACGCCGAGGCGGTCGCGGCGGCGCCCCGGCTCAAGGTGGTCGCCCGGGCCGGCGTCGGCCTGGACAACGTCGAGGTGCCGGCCGCCACCGCGCGTGGCGTCATGGTGGTCAACGCTCCCACCTCCAACATCGTCTCCGCCGCCGAGCAGGCGGTCGCGCTGCTGCTCGCGGTGGCCCGCAACACCGCCAGCGCCAGCGCCGCGCTCAAGGCCGGCGAGTGGAAGCGGTCGAAGTACACCGGCGTGGAGATCCAGGGCAAGACCGTGGGCGTGGTCGGCCTCGGTCGCATCGGCGTGCTGTTCGCGCAGCGCATCGCCGCGTTCGGCACCCGGCTCATCGCGTACGACCCGTACATCCAGCCGGCCCGCGCCGCGCAGCTCGGAGTGCGTCTGGTTGGCCTGGAGGAGCTGCTGCGGGAGAGCGACTTCATCTCGATCCACCTGCCGAAGACGCCGGAGACGGTGGGCCTGATCGGCGAGAAGGAACTGGCGGTGGTCAAGCCGGGCGTCCGGATCGTCAACGCCGCCCGGGGCGGGCTGGTCGACGAGCAGGCGCTCGCCGACGCGATCGCGGAGGGCCGGGTCGCCGGCGCCGGCGTCGACGTGTACGCCAAGGAGCCCTGCACCTCGTCGCCGCTGTTCGCGTTCGACAACGTGGTGGCCACCCCGCACCTGGGCGCCTCCACGAACGAGGCGCAGGACAAGGCCGGTCTGGCGGTGGCGAAGAGCGTCAAGCTCGCGCTCCAGGGCGAGTTCGTGCCGGACGCGGTGAACGTGCAGGCCGGCGGCGTGGTCGCCGAAGACGTCCGGCCGCTGCTGCCGCTGGCCGAGAAGCTGGGCCGGGCGTTCACCGCGCTGGCCGGCGGCGTGGCCGCCAGCGTCACCGTCGAGGTGCGCGGCGAGATCGCCAGCCACGACGTGTCGGTGCTCAAGCTCGCCGCCACCAAGGGGCTGTTCAGCTCCGTGGTGGAGGAGCAGGTCACCTACGTCAACGCGCCGCACCTGGCCGCCGAGCGGGGTGTCGAGGTCACGCTGGCCACGCCGACCGAGGCGGTGGACCACCCGAACCTGGTGACGGTGCGCGGCGCGCTGCCGGACGGGCGGACCGTCCGGGTCTCCGGCACGGCGGTGCACACCGGGGCCCGGGACGTGCTCAAGCTGACCGAGGTGGACGGCTTCGACGTGGAGATCGGCGCGGAGGGCATCCTGGTCTTCCTGCGCTACGTCGACCGGCCCGGCGTGGTCGGCACGGTCGGCACGCTGCTCGGCGAGGCCGGCGTCAACATCGCGGCCATGCAGGTGGCCCGGCGGGAGGCCGGCGGCGAGACGCTGATGACGCTCACCGTCGACCAGGCGCTCGGCGCCGACCTGCTCACCTCCGCGGCCGACTCGATCGGCGCGGTCGCGGCCAGCGCGGCCGACCTGCGCGACGAGTAGTCCGCACCGGACGGATCGGGGCCCGGCCGCTTCGGCCGGGCCCTTCGCCGTGCGGTGACGCCGGTCGCATCGGTCAGGACCGGACGCGGGCGGGCGGCGGGTAGACCGAGCCGTCCTGCGCGTCGAAGAGCATCAGGTCGTGTTCGCCGGCCAGCCGCTCGATGTCCAGCAGGACCTGGTCCGGGCAGGCGGGGTGCAGGTTCATCTCGACGTGGTCGGCGGCGGCGTGCAGCGGTGCGACCTCCCACGGCGTGCCCGGTCGGGCCGGCCGGTCGGGGTAGCTCGCCGTGATCGCCCGGTAGAAGCCGACCACGCGCGGGTCGGGGTGCTGCTCGCCGTGCCATCCCTCGCGGCACTGCCGCACGGCCGCTCGCACCTGCTCCGGGGTGGCCCCGTTCGGCAGGGCCCACACGCTCAGATCGAAACTCACGGCGGACAGCGTGCCATCCCGGGCGGCTCGCGTCACTTCCGCCCCGCCCCGAGGGTTCACCTGCTGATTGTCGACACCGGCGCGAGGGCGTCCGCTGTGGAGACTCTTGCGTCGAGTTGCGTCGATTCGCTAGCGTACCGGTGCGGTTTCCGGCTGAGTCGATGTCCCGGCCCGTCTTCGGGTGACGCGGTCGGGCGTCCGGCCTGTCGGCCCGCACCCCTCGATTGCGCGAGCCACGCGCATTCGTCGCTGACCGGCCCCCACGGTCATTGCCGAGACCGCGGGGGCCGATCGCGGTCCCACGCCCCGGATGCGAGCGGGGCGCGACCGCGCGTCGAGGGCTGGTGCGCGAAGAGCGCGCGGTAGTCCGAGCCGTCGCGGAACCAGGCCAGGCCGGCCGGGCCGGCGGCGTACAGGGCGGTGGCGTAGGCGTCGGCGATCGCCAGGTCCGGGCCGACCACGGTGGCGGCGACCAGTCGTTCGGTCGGCTCCCCGGTGTGCGGGTCGACGACGTGCCCCCGCCGCCCGGTGACCCCGGAGGTGCCGACCGCGCCGGCGGTCATCTCCAGCACCAGCGGCGACCGGCGCGCCTCGGTCGGGTGGTGCACCGCGACCCGCCACGGGCCGCCGTGCGCGGCGTGGCCGCGTACCGTCAGGTCGGCGCCGCTGAGCACGGCGTAGTCGTGGATGCCGGCGGCGCGCAACCGCGCCGCGGCCCGCTCCACCGCCCAGCCGCCGAGCAGGCCGCCCGGGTCGAAGCCGCCCGGCACCGCCCAGGCGTCGAACCACCCGTCGGTCGCCGCCCGCATGGCGGCGCAGCGGTCCACCAGGTCGGCCAGCGGCGGGTACGAGTCGGGGCTGATCTCGTCGCGCCGCAGCCGCGACACCAGGCTGCCCGGCTGGTTCGGACCGAAGGTGAGGTCGACGGCGCGCAGTTCGGCGACGGCGTCGCGGAGCGCCTCGCCGACGCCCCGGTGACCGAACCAGTCCGGCGCGTTGAGCAGCAGCGTGTACTCCGCCGTGGAGGTGCTGACGGTGTGCCGGACGCTGATCCGGTCGTAGGGGGCGGTGCCGTCGCGCTCCACCCGGTGGCTGCGGGCGCCGAGGCGCAGGTCGGGGCGGGGCTGGCGGAAACCGGTCTGGTCGACCCAGCGGGTCCGGGGTTGTTCGTCCGCCCAGTGTGCCCGCCGCTGGTCGATCCGCATGACACCCGCCCCCTCGCTGGCCGCCGCCCCGTCGCGGCGATGCCGGTGCCGGGCGCCCGTCGACCCGGTCGACTCGACCCTAAGCAGTGGAGATGACGGCACCATGAATGCCGGCTGGGAGCCTCCTGTGCATCGCGCTTCCCGGATCGTGGAAGACTCGTACCGGGAGGCGGGACGGCGACGTACCGTTGCGCAGAACGACGAGGTGAGGAGCGCCAGGTGGCACGCATCGCGGTGGTGGCCGGCGACGGCATCGGTCCCGAGGTGGTCGGGCAGGCCCGCAAGGTCCTCGACGCCGTGCTGCCCGGCATCGAGGCCACCGAGTACGACCTCGGCGCCGCGCGCTGGCACCGCACCGGCGAGGTGCTCCCGGACAGCGTCCTCGACGAGTTGGCCGGTCACGACGCCATCCTGCTCGGCGCCGTCGGCGACCCGACCGTGCCGCCCGGTGTGCTGGAGCGCGGCCTGCTGCTCAAGCTCCGCTTCGCCTTCGACCAGTACGTCAACCTCCGGCCGTCCCGGCTCTGGCCCGGCGTGTCCGGCCCGCTGGCGGCCGTCAAGCCCGGCGAGGTGGACCTCGTGGTGGTCCGCGAGGGCACCGAGGGGCTCTACGCGGGCGCCGGCGGAAGTCTGCACCGGGGCACCGCGGCCGAGGTGGCCACCGAGGAGAGCCTGAACACCCGGCACGGCGTCGAGCGGGTGATCCGGGACGCGTTCGCCCGGGCCGGTCGCCGGGAGCGGCGCAAGGTCACGCTGGTGCACAAGACCAACGTGCTCACCCACGCCGGCTCGCTGTGGTCCCGCGCCTTCGCCGAGGTGGCCGCCGAGCACCCCGACGTGACCACGGAGTACCAGCACGTCGACGCCGCCGCGATGTTCCTGGTGACGAACCCGTCCCGGTACGACGTGGTGGTGACCGACAACCTCTTCGGTGACATCCTCACCGACATCGCCGCCGCGGTGACCGGCGGCATCGGGTTGGCCGCCAGCGGCTGCATCAACCCGGAGGGGCGGTACCCGTCGATGTTCGAGCCGGTGCACGGCTCCGCGCCGGACATCGCCGGCAAGGGCGTCGCCGACCCGGTGGCCGCCGTGCTCTCCGCCGCGCTGCTGCTCGACCAGCTCGGCCACGCCGACGCCGCCGCGCGGGTCACCGCCGCGGTCGCCGCCGAGCTGTCCGGGCGTACCCCCGGCACGCCGCTGCGCACCGACGAGGTCGGCGACCGGCTCGCCGCCCACGCGGTAGCCTGACCGGGCCGATCCCTCCTGGCGGCCCGGTTCCGGGCCGCCAGACCCGCTTCCGGGCCAGCTCCCCCCGATTGGCATCGTCGATGTGCGGGGCCGGAGCTATCCGCTGAACGACCGTTCGGGGTAAGTTTCTGGCACCAGTGACGTCGGTGTGCGACCCCCGCATGCCGTGGACCCGCAGGGAGGTCAGCGCGATGAGCGGTGGTGACAAGCTCGATTTCGAGATCCGTCCGAATGCCGCGCCGGTATCCGCCGCCGACCGGGCCGCCCTGCTGGCGAACCCGGGGTTCGGCCGGGTGTTCACCGACCACATGGTCACCATCCGCTACGCCGACGGCAAGGGCTGGTACGACGCCCGCATCGAGGCGCGCGCCCCGATCCCGATGGACCCGGCCGCCGCGGTGCTGCACTACGCGCAGGAGATCTTCGAGGGCCTGAAGGCGTACCGCACCGGTGACGGGGCGGTGACCATGTTCCGCCCGGAGGCCAACGCGGCCCGCTTCGTGGCGTCCGCCCGCCGGCTGGCCATGCCGGAGCTGCCGCCGGAGATGTTCGTGGAGTCGCTGCGCCGGCTGGTCGAGATCGACCGGGAGTGGATCCCGGAGCAGGAGGACGGCAGCCTCTACCTGCGGCCGTTCATGTTCGCCAGCGAGGTCTTCCTCGGCGTGCGCCCGGCCAACGAATACCTCTACTGCGTCATCGCGTCGCCGGCCGGCGCCTACTTCGCCGGCGGGGTGAAGCCGGTGACGGTCTGGGTCTCGCCGGACTACACCCGGGCCGCGCCCGGCGGCACCGGCGCGGCCAAGTGCGGCGGCAACTACGCCGCGTCGCTGGCGGCCCAGGCCGAGGCGATCGAGGCCGGCTGCGACCAGGTGGTCTTCCTGGACGCGGTGGAGCGGCGGTTCGTCGACGAGCTGGGCGGCATGAACGTCTTCTTCGTCTACGACGACGGCACGGTGGTCACGCCGCCGCTGGGCGGCACGATCCTGCCGGGCATCACCCGCGACGCGATCCTGTCGCTGGCCGCCGAGGCCGGGCACGCGGTCCGGGAGAGCCCGGTCAGCTTCGCCGACTGGCAGGCGGACGCGGCCAGCGGCCGGCTGCGCGAGGTCTTCGCCTGCGGCACCGCCGCCGTGATCACCCCGATCGGCGGCGTGCGTTTCCCGGACGGCGAGTTCCTCATCGGCGGCGGCGAGCCGGGCCGCACCACCATGGCGTTGCGGCAGAAGCTGGTCGACATCCAGCGCGGCCGGGCCGCCGACCCCCACAACTGGGTCACCCGGGTGCTCTGACGCCCCGGGAGGCGTGCTCAGGGAGTTGGCGTCCGCCCGGGTCCGGGCCGGACGCCGACTCCTTTGGTCGACGTGTTATTCCAGAAGGTGGGTGCGGAGCGCGTCGAGCTGGGCCTCCGTGACACCGGCGTGCGTCAGGTAGCCCTCGACCGAGCCGTGCCCGGCGCGCAGCTCGGCGAGGAACAGCTCCATCGCCTCGGCGGGGGAGCCCAGGAACGGCGGCGGCAGCTCCTCCGCGTCCGGCAGGGTGGCCCGCACCCAGGCGCTGAACCGTTCGGACGCGGCGGTGCTGAGCGCGTAGTCCGCGACGATGTCGTCGTCGGCCACGCCGAGCACGGCCAGCGTGAGCGCGCAGACGATGCCGGTGCGGTCCTTGCCGGCGACGCAGTGCACCACCACCGGGGCGTTGGCACTGTCGGCGATCAGGCCGACCGCCTCGGCCAGCCCCGCCGTGCCGGTGCGGGCCAGGTCCGCGTACCGGTCGGCCAGGTAGCGGGCCAGGTCGACGCCGGAGGACTCGAACTGCTGGGCGGCCCAGTCCGCGTGCTCGGGATGGATGTGCCGGTAGACGAGCCCGTCGTAGTCGGGCACCCGGCCGTCGCGCGCCACCTCGGTCGGCCGGCGCAGGTCGATCACCGTGCGGATGCCGAGCGCGGTGAACGCGGCCCGGTCGGTCTCGTCGATGCGGTGTAGCGAGTCGGAGCGGTAGAGCCGACCGCGTCGGACGGCGCGGCCGTCGCGGGCGGGGTAGCCGCCGACGTCACGGAAGTTGAACAGGGCGGGGAAGGGAGTCTCCGGGGCATCCACCCCTGACACGGTAACGGCCGGCGGCGGCATCGGTGTGCCCCCGCCGGCCGTGGCCGGTGCTGTCTCAGCTCCGGGCCGGGCCGTCCGGCGGCAGCGCGGAGTAGTTCTCGCCGTAGTAGCCGCCGAGCCGGTCCCGGTACGCCGGCTCGGCGTGACTCGCCTCGTCGTACTCGGGGGCGGCCTTGATCTGGTCCTTCTCCCGGTCGACGTGGACCGTGCGCGCGTCGTGGTCGACGTGGTTGACGGTCCCGGCCGGGAGCATCACCTTCTTGCCGAAGATCCACGGACCGGTGTCGACGACCAGGTAGCTGTCGTCGACCGTGTGGCTCGCGCGGTCGATCTTCCCGATGCCGCCGTCGGTGGCCTCGACGTGGTAACCGGTCAGGTCGGCGCTGGCCACCCCGGCCTCGTCGCGGTACCGCCACGGGTCGAACGCGCCGGCCGGGGCGCCGCCGGCCACCGTGCCGGCGCCGTCGTCGACGACCGGCTCGGTGCCGCCGTGCGTGGCGTGCGGGTCGAGTCTCTCCATCTGCCCACTCCCGTCCCGACGGCGGTGGCCGTCGCAGCGACGCTGTCCCCGCCGGAGTTACCCACCCGGCCCGGGCACCAACCCGGCGACGCGGTGTCCCGGAATGTGGATTACTCCTCCCAGCACGCGGCGGAGGTGGCAGAGTACCGGTCGTGACCAGCTCCGTCCTGATCATTAGCAGCTAGCGCGCCGGCTTCCCTCGCCGAGCGCGCCGACCTCCCGCATTTCGCGGGGGGTCTTTTTGTTGCTCTCCCAGGCACGAGAAGAGGACTCCGATGACCTTCCAGGTGTACGACACGACGCTGCGCGACGGCGCCCAGCGTGAAGGGCTCAGCTACTCGGTGGTCGACAAGCTGGCGGTGGCCCGCCTGCTCGACGACCTCGGGGTCGGCTTCATCGAGGGCGGCTGGCCGGGCGCGGTGCCCAAGGACACCGAGTTCTTCCGCCGGGCCCGCACGGAGCTGGACCTGCGGCACGCCGTCCTCGTCGCGTTCGGCGCCACCCGCAAGGCGGGCCTGGCGGTCTCCGACGACCCGCAGGTGCGCGGGCTGCTCGACGCGGGGACCCCGGCCGTGGCGCTGGTCGCCAAGGCGGACCTGCGGCACGTCGAGCGGGCGCTGCGCACCACCGCCGAGGAGAACCTGGCGATGGTCCGGGACACCGTCGAGTACCTGGTGGCGCAGGGGCGGCGGGTGTTCGTCGACGGGGAGCACACGTTCGACGGCTTCCGCCACGACCCCGGCTATACCGCCGCCGTGGTGGCGACCGCGATGGCCGCCGGCGCCGAGCGGTTCGTGCTCTGCGACACCAACGGCGGCATGCTGCCCTCCCAGGTCACGGCCGCGATCGAGGACCTGGTGGCGCGGACCGGCGTGGCGCCGGAGCGGCTGGGCATGCACGCCCAGAACGACACCGCCTGCGCGGTGGCGAACACGATCGCCGCGGTCGAGGCCGGCGTCCGGCACGTGCAGGGCACCGCCAACGGGTACGGCGAGCGCCCCGGCAACGCGGACCTGTTCGCGATCGTCGCCAACCTCCAGCTCAAGCTCGGCATGCCCGTCCTACCGGAGGGCTGCCTGGAACAGATGGTGCGGGTCTCGCACGCCATCGCCGAGATCGCCAACATCGCCCCCGACACCCACCAGGCCTACGTCGGGGCCGCCGCCTTCGCCCACAAGGCGGGGCTGCACGCGAGCGCGATCAAGGTCGACCCGTTGCTCTACAACCACGTGGACCCCGCCGTGGTGGGCAACGACATGCGGATCCTGGTGACCGAGATGGCCGGCCGGGCCAGCATCGAGCTCAAGAGCCGCGAGCTGGGTCTGGACCTGGCCGGCCATCCGGAGGCGCTCTCCCGGGTCACCGGCCGGGTCAAGGAGCTGGAGGCCGGTGGCTGGTCGTTCGAGGCCGCCGACGCCTCGTTCGAGCTGCTGGTCCGCTCCGAGCTGCCGGACGCCGCGCCGGCCCGGCCGTTCGCGCTGGAGTCGTACCGGGTGCTCGTCGAGCACCGCGAGGACGGCGCGGTGGTCTCCGAGGCGACCGTCAAGATCCGGGTACGCGGCGAGCGGGTGATCGCCACCGCCGAGGGCAACGGCCCGGTCAACGCGCTCGACGAGGCGCTGCGGTCCGGGCTGGCCCGGCACTACCCGGAGCTGCGGGAGTTCGAGCTGGCCGACTACAAGGTGCGCATCCTGGAGGGCAGCCACGGCACTGGCGCGGTGACCCGGGTGCTGGTGGAGACCGCCGGCGCGGGCCGGGACTGGACCACCGTCGGCGTGCACCCCAACGTGGTGGAGGCGAGCTGGCACGCGCTCGTCGACGCCCTCACCTACGGGCTGGACAAGGCGGGGGCCCGGCTGAACGCCTGAGGCGGAGGGCCCGCCCGCTCACGCCGCCGGCAGGCGCAGCTCGGCCAGCACCGCCCGGTGGTCGCTGCCCGGCACCGGCCAGACGTCGACGGCGCGGACCGCGATGCGCCGGTCGACGAGCACGTGGTCGATGGTGACCGGCGGGATCGGGTCGCCGTCGTACGGGCCCCAGGTGCCGGCGAGCCCGGCCCCGACCGCGTCGGCGGCGTCGGTGTAGCCGGTCGCGATCAGGCGGCGCACGGTGGCGTGGTCCAGCGTGGCGTTGAAGTCGCCGGCCAGCACACTGAGCCCGGCGTTCGGGGTGGCCGGCGGCTGGGCGCGCTGGTCGGTCCACCACTGCGGCACCGCGTCGAGGATGTACGGCGCGCCCGGGTGCGCCGACTCCACCCGCAGCGGCGGCGCGCCGGGCACCGTCAGCGTGGCGTACGCCTGGGTGAGGAAGTATCGCCGATGACGCCGGTAGCCGGGGTCGTGCAGCGGATGGCGGGCGTACAGGCCGGAGCCGGTGGAGCCGACCTCCGGGCTCAGCGACCGGTACGGCAGCAGCGCGGCCAGGCCGAGCCGGTCCAGGTCGGCGGCGAGCTGCGGGCTGAGCTCCTGCACGGTGAGCACGTCCACCCGGTGCGCGCGGACCAGGGCCACCAGCCGGGCCGGGTCGGCCGAGCCCAGGCGCAGGTTGGCGGTGAGCAGCCGAAGCGTCGGTCCGTCGGCGGGCGGCTGGTCGTCGGCGACCGCACGCGGCGCGACGGCGCCGACCAGCGCCAGCGTGGCGAGCGCCGCGACCACCGCGGGCGCGCGGCGCCGCAGCGCGAGCGCCAGCACCGCGACCACCGGCGCCACCGCGGCGACGTACGGCGTGAAGGCGGTCGTCAGCACCAGCGGGCCCCGTTCCAGCCTGGCCAGCCGCAGCACCGCCCAGGCGGCCACCGGCGCGACCGCCAGCCAGCACGCCACCGTCCCCCACCGGCTGCGTCGGGCGCCGCCGCGCGGGGGAGCGTCCATGATGATCACGGCGGTGAGCGTACCGGGGGACGGGTCGGTCCGGTGTCCCGCGAAGCAATTTCGTGAATGGTCGAGCGTTGGCTTCTCACAATTCCGGGACGGCTTTCGAGGCGCGTCGGACACGCGATTAACACTATTGACCGCCCCATTTTCCGGTGTTAGGTTCCACCTGGTTGAGACATCCCAATGCTCCGTAGTAAGGCCAGCTCAGCGGCCGTGCTCTCCACTGCGGGAACCCGATGTCCCGCAATTGCTCGCGCCGTTTCATCACCACGGTCAAAAGAGGGAGATCAGTCATGGCTACATTCTTCAAGCGGAAGGCGACGGTGGTGGCGCTCGCCGCGCTCGCCCTCACCGTGGCCGGTGGCGGGATCGCGGTCGCCGCCCAGCCGGAGTCGAGGGCCGGCCAGCCCACCCGGGCCGTCGGGCAGCAGCCGGAGGTCAGCCCCGCCGAGCGGCAGGCCGCCCGGGCCGCCATGCGGGCCACGCTGGCCCCGCCGGCTCCCGGGCAGGTCGCCTGGGCGGTGGTGTCGTCCACCGGCGTGCTGCTCCAGCACTCCGGCAACGTGGTCTCCGCGTTCCGGTTCCCGCCCGGGCCGGGCGTGACGCCGGGGCAGTTCCAGGTGCTGCTCGACTACGACGTGAGCCAGAAGGCGTACGTGGCGACCGTCGGCACCAACGACTCGACGACCGTCCCGCCGGCCGGCGAGGTGTCCGTCGCGCCGCGGCTGCTGACGCCGAACGGGGTCTTCGTGCAGACCCGCAACTCCGCCGGCATCGTCTCGCCGCGCCCGTTCCACCTCGTGGTCACCAACTGACCCGCCCCGCCGGACACCGGCCCCCGCCACGGCGGGGGCCGGTGTCGTGTTCCGTCCCGGTCCGGGGCTCCGGACGGCGGTTCGCGCCGTTCCCGCCCGGTCGGGGAGGTCCTCCCGGTCCGCCCCGGACCGGGACGGCCTGGGCCGGATAATCCGACGTTTGTCGGCCGTCCGGCCCGGGAAGCAAGCACCGTGACGGACATCTCGGACACCCTGGCCAGCGTGCCCAGCCCGGTCGATGCGGACGCGAGCGGCGTCGAGCTGGACCAGACCCTCTTCGAGGTCAAACGCGTGATCGTCGGGCAGGATCGGCTCGTCGACCGCCTGCTCACCGCGCTCGTCGCCGACGGTCACTGCCTGCTGGAGGGCGTGCCGGGAGTGGCCAAGACGCTGGCCGCGCAGACACTCGCCACAGTGGTCGGCGGCACGTTCTCCCGGATCCAGTTCACGCCCGACCTGGTCCCGTCGGACATCGTCGGCACCCGGATCTACCGGGCCTCCACCGAGGCGTTCGACGTGGAGCTGGGACCGATCATGGCGAACCTGGTGCTCGCCGACGAGATCAACCGCGCCCCGGCCAAGGTGCAGTCCGCGTTGCTGGAGGCGATGGCCGAGCGGCAGGTCTCCATCGCCGGGCGGAGCTGGCCGGTGCCCGACCCGTTCCTGGTGCTGGCCACCCAGAACCCGATCGAGTCGGAGGGCGTCTACCAACTGCCCGAGGCGCAACGCGACCGGTTCCTCATGAAGGTCGTGGTCGACTACCCGAGCGACGCCGACGAGCTGGCCATCCTCTACCGGATGAGCACCGAGCGACCCACCGCGCGCCGGGTGCTGGACCCGGTCCGGCTGCGCGAGCTGCAACGCCGCGCCGCCGACGTCTTCGTCCACCACGCGCTCGCCGAGTACGTGGTCCGGCTCATCCTCGCCACCCGGGACCCGGGCCGCTTCGGCCTGCCCGAGGTCGCGCCACTGCTGGCGTACGGGGCCAGCCCCCGGGCCACGCTCGGCCTGGTCGCCGCCGCCCGCGCGCACGCGCTGATCCACGGCCGGGACTACGTGCTCCCCGAGGACATCCGGGACCTGGCGGTGGACGTGCTGGCGCACCGGCTGGTGCTCTCCTTCGACGCGGTGGCCGACGGCGTCACCGGCGAGGAGGTGGTGCGCCGGCTGGTCGAGGCGGTGCCCCCGCCCCGGCTGGTGACCGGTCCCGCGCCGGCGGCGGACCTGGCGGCGGCGTGACCCGCCGCACCGCTCCCGCGCCGGCCGGTCCCGGCCTCGCCGACCTCGCCCCCGACCAGCGGCTGCGCCGGTTGGAGCTGACCGTGACCCGGCGGCTCGACGGCCTGCTGCACGGCCGGTACCGGGGGCTGCTGCCCGGCCCCGGCAGCGAGGCGGCCGGCAGTCGCGAGTACCGCCCCGGCGAGGACGAGGTGCGCCGGATGGACTGGGCGGTCACCGCCCGCACCACCGTTCCGCACGTGCGGGAGGTCGACGCGGACCGGGAGCTGACCACCTGGCTGCTCGTCGACGCCAGCCCCAGCATGGAGTACGGCACCGCCACACTGGACAAACGCGAACTGGCGGTGGCGGCGGTGGCCTGCGTCGGCTTCCTCACCGCCGGCGTGGGCAACCGGCTCGGCGCCCAGGTGCTCGGCCGGGACGGGCTGCGCCGGTTCCCGGCCCGCAGCGGTCGGACCCATCTGCTCGGGCTGCTCCGCGCGTTGCTCGGCGCCCCGCGTACCGGTGAGCCGCCGGACCCGCCCGCGGCCGGACGGGCCGACGGCGGCCCCGACGACCCGACGCCGGGCCTGGCCGACGGCCTGGCCGGGGTGCAGCGCGTCGCCACCTCGCGCGGGTTGGTGGTGGTGGTCTCCGACTTCCTCGACGACCTGCCGGACGACCCGGACGCGCCCCCGCCGTGGGCGACCGCGCTGCGCCGGCTGGCGGTCCGGCACCAGGTGCTCGCCGTGGAGGTGACCGACCCGCGCGAGCTGGAGCTGCCCGACGTCGGGCTGATCACCCTGATCGACCCGGAGAGCGGGCGGCACCGCGAGGTGTGGACCGGCGACCCGGCGCTGCGCGAGCGGTACGCGCACGCCGCCGCCGGGCAGCGCGACCAGGTGCGCCGGGCACTGCGCCGGGCCGGCGCCACCCACCTGACGCTGCGCACCGACCGGGACTGGTGTGCGGACGTGGTCCGGCACGTGCACGAGCAGCGTCGGCTGGCCACCGCGCCGGCCGCCGCCCGGGGCGGTGCGGCATGAGCTGGCAGTCACCCGCGCGACTCTGGCTGCTGCTCGTGGTCGTCGCGCTGGTCGCCGGTTACCTGGTACGCCAGCGCCGGCAGAGCCGGTACGCGGTCCGCTTCACCAACCTGCGCCTGCTGGACCGGGTCGCGCCGCGCCGGCCGGCCTGGCGCCGGCACGTGCCGGCGGGACTCTTCCTCGCCATGCTGGCGTTGCTGGTGGTCGGGTTCGCCCGGCCCGAGGCGGAGGTGCGGGTGCCCCGGGAACGGGCCACCGTGATGGTCGCGGTCGACGTCTCCACCTCGATGCTCGCCGGTGACGTGGACCCGGACCGGCTCACCGCGGCCAAGGAGGCCGGCCGGAAGTTCGTCGACGGGCTGCCGGACGAGTTCAACGTCGGCCTGGTCGCGTTCGCCGGCAGCGCGGCCGTGCTGGTGCCGCCGAGCACCGACCGGGAGGCGCTGCACGAGGGGATCCAGCGGCTCGCCGAAGGGATCACCGGCGTGCAGGGCACCGCCATCGGCGAGGCGATCAGCACCTCGCTCGGGGCGGTGAAGAGCCTGGACGCCAGCGCCGCCAAGAACCCGCCGCCGGCCCGGATCATCATCCTCTCCGACGGCGCGAACACCTCCGGAATGGACCCGATGGAGGCCGCGGACCAGGCGGTGGCCGCCAAGGTGCCGGTGCACACCATCTCGTTCGGCACGCCCGGCGGGTCGGTGGACCGGGGCGGCCGGGCGATCCAGGTGCCGGTGGACGGGCAGACGCTCAAGGCGGTCGCCGAGGCGACCGGCGGCGGCTTCCACGAGGCGTCGACCAGCCGCGAGCTGAAGGACGTCTACGAGGACATCGGCACCTCGGTCGGCTACCGCACCCAACGGCAGGACATCTCGGCCCGCTTCATCGGGTTCGGGCTGGTCCTGGCCATGGGCGCCGCCGCCGGCTCGCTGCGCTGGTTCTCCCGGCTGCCCTGACCCGCACATCCGGACCGGACGACGCACGACACGTGAGGAGCCAGGCATGGCAGTGCAGACCGGACTCGGCGAGCCGCGCGGCCCGTGGTTCGTCTCCCCGGAGCTGGATCCGGACGGACGCGGTCCCGACGGCGTACCCGGATCCGCCCGGCCGGCGGGGCGACGGAGCTGGTCGGGCCGGCTGCTGAGCGCGGCGGCGGTGGTGGCGCTCTCCACCGTCTCCGGCGCGGCGGCCGGCACCTGGGCGGCCGACCGGGACGCACCCGGCCCGTCCGCGGCCTCCGCCGCGCCGGTGCCGGCCGAGCTGGTCACCGCCGCCGGCAAGACGGTGCCCGGGGTGGTGTCGGTGATGGTCGGCGGGAAGTCCGGCGCGGGCGCGTCCGGCTCCGGCTTCGCCATCGACAACGAGCAGCACATCGTCACCAACGACCACATCCTGGCCCGGGGCGGCGCCGGCCCGGTGACGGTGGAGACCTCGGACGGGCGCCGGATCGCCGCCGAGGTGGTGGGCCGGGCGCCGGACAGCGACCTGGCCGTGCTCAAGGTGCCCGCGTCGGCCGGGTTGCCGCCGCTGCCGCTGGCGAAGCCGAACGGAACCCGGGTGGGCGAGCCGGTGCTCGCGGTCGGTTCGCCGCTCGGGCTCGCCGGCACGGTCACCGCCGGTATCGTCAGCGCGCTCAACCGGCAGGTCCGGATCGGCAACGGCCGGCACACCGCGGTGCAGACGGATGCCTCCATCAACCCGGGCAACTCCGGCGGGCCACTGGTGAACGCGCGCGGGGAGGTGGTCGGCGTGAACACCGCCATCGCCACCATCGACGGGAACGGCTCGATCGGCATCGGCTTCGCCATCCCGATCGACCAGGTGCAGCAGACCGCCGACACGATCATCGGCCGGGGCGGCTGAGCTGCGCGGACAAGCCGGAACTGTCGGATATCCGGCCTGGGACCATCGGACCATGGAAATATTACGCTGAGTATGGATACTGGCGGAGGTGGAGCAAGCTGTCATCGCGGCCCTCCTCCTGGTGGGCCTGGTCATCGGTGCCGGAGTCGGCGCGTCGTACGCCCGCGCCAAGCGCGGCTGGAAGGACTACCAGACGGTCCGCACCAGCGTGCCGGGCGCGCGCCGCAACGCCTGGGGCGCGATCCGCGGCGTGGCCGTCAAGCTGGCCGTGATCGCCCTGCTGCTGGTCGGCGCCGCCGCGTACGCGGCGTCCGGCGGCGGTCAGGAGCGGGCCGGCCCGGCCCCGACCGGCACCCCGACCCCGAGCCACCGTCCGGGGCGCTAGCCTCGGGGGCGTGGACGACGGACTCCGGGTGACCGACCGGCTCGTGGTGCCCGCCGCCGAGCTGCGGGAGCGGTTCTCCCGGTCGTCCGGGCCGGGCGGGCAGGGCGTCAACACCACCGACTCCCGGGTGGAGCTGAGCTTCGACCTGGCCGGCTCGCCCAGCGTGCCGCCCGCGCTGCGGGACCGGGCCCTGGGCCGGCTCGCCGGCCGGCTGGTCGACGGCGTGCTGACGGTCACCGCCAGCGAGCACCGCGCCCAGTTGGCCAACCGGGAGGCGGCCCGGGAGCGGATGACCGCGCTGCTGCGCGAGGCGGTCGCCCCGCCGCCCAAGCCGCGCCGGCCGACCCGCCCGTCCCGGGGCGCGAAGGAACGCCGGCTGGCCGAGAAGAAGCGGCAGTCCCAGCGCAAGCGCGACCGCCGGGTGGACGGCGACTGATCGGCCTGCCCGGAGCCGCCCGGTCCGGCCACGGCGGGAGTAATCCGGTTGAGCCACCGGCCGGGTGGCCCGCAGAATCCGCTCCATGCCGACCGACTTCGCCGTCAAGCCGACGCTCACCGGGGAACGGGTGGTGCTGCGCCCGTTCCACGACGACGACCTGGCGGCGCTCGCGACGGTGCTGGCCGACCCCGAGGTTGCGCGCCTGACCGGCAGCCCGCCCGGCGAAGGCGTCGAACCGGCCCGGCTGCGGGCCTGGTACGGCACCCGCAACAGCCAGACCGACCGGCTCGACCTGGCCGTGGTGGACCGCGCCACCGACGTCTGCGTCGGCGAGGTGGTCCTCAACGAGTGGGACCGGGCCAACGCGGGCTGCAACTTCCGCACGCTCATCGGCCCGGCCGGCCGGGACCGCGGCCTCGGCACCGAGGCGGTCCGGCTCGTCGTCGGGTACGGCTTCGAGCAGCTCGGCCTGCACCGCGTCGGGCTGGAGGTGTTCGCGTTCAACCCGCGGGCCCGTCGCGCCTACGAGAAGGTGGGCTTCGTGCCCGAGGGCACGCTGCGGCAGGTGCTGCGCGACGGCGACGACTGGGTGGACGCCACCGTGATGTCGATCCTCGCGCCCGAGTGGGCCCGCCACCGGGGCCACCCCGGGGGTTGAATCGCAGGCGTCGAAGCGCTTCAATGCGTACGGGAGCGTCAGGGCCGTCACCGACCATCGTCACGTGACAGGAGTCCCGTACGCATGCCCCGAATCCGCCTGCGCGCCGCGTTGACCGCGGTCACCGCGCTGCTGCCCGCCCTCGCCCTCGGTCTCACCCTCGTCTCCGTCACCCCACCGGCCGCCGCAGCCGCCGCCCCGATCCGGGTCATGCCGCTCGGTGACTCCATCACCGGGTCGCCCGGCTGCTGGCGGGCCGTGCTCTGGAACCGCCTCCAGTCCACCGGCTACCCCGACGTCGACTTCGTCGGCACGCTCGGCCCCCAGGGCTGCGGCGTGTCCTACGACGGCGACAACGAGGGGCACGGCGGCTACCTGGCGACCAACATCGCCAACCAGAACCTGCTGCCGGGCTGGCTCGCCGCCACCCACCCCGACGTGGTGCTCATGCACCTCGGCACCAACGACGTGTGGAGCAACATCGCGCCGAGCACCATCCTGGCCGCGTACTCGAAGCTGGTGGACCAGATGCGGGCCGCCAACCCGGCCACCGCGGTGCTGGTCGCGAAGATCATCCCGATGAACCCGGCGAGCTGCCCGGAGTGCGGGCAGCGGACCGTGGCGCTCAACGCCGCCATCGACGGCTGGGCGGCGGGGAAGACCACCGCCGCCTCGCCGATCGTGGTGGTCGACCAGTGGACCGGCTTCAACACCGCCACCGACACGTACGACGGGGTGCACCCCAACGCCGCCGGTGACCAGAAGATGTCCGACCGGTGGTACCCGGCGCTGACCGCCGCGTTGCGCGGGACCACCCCGACCATCCCGCCGAGCCCGACCACCTCGCCGACCCCGACCACCTCGCCGACCCCGACCCCGACCCCGACGTCGCCGACGCCGACGCCGAGCCAGACGCCGACCGGTCCGACGCACCCGACCGACAGCCCGTCGCCGACGCCCACCGTCGGGGGCTGCACGGCCACCTGGCGCATCGCCGGTCAGTGGCCGGGCGGGTTCCAGGCCGAGGTGACGGTCCGCAACACCGGCGCCGTGTCGATCCCCTTCTGGGTGGTCCGCTTCGCGCTCACCGGCGGCCAGCAGATCACCCAGGCGTGGAGTGCCCAGGTGGCGCAGGGCGGGACCGCGGTGGTCGCCCGGAGCGCCACCTGGAACGGCGCGCTCGCCCCGGGCGCCGATGCCACGTTCGGCCTGCTGGCCAACGGCGCCGTTCCGAACCCGCCGCCGCAGCCGGCCTGCACGCTGGGCTGACGCTCGTGGTCCGCCTCGCTGGTCACCCGGCGTGACGGGGCGGAGAAGCACTCTGCGTGGCGTCCGTATACCTCCTGGGCATATTTATGACCAGGAGGTATACGGTGCGCGGCGGACCTGTCCCCGGCGCGCGACACGCCCGGCGCGCACCGGCGTCGGTCCGGCGCGGGAGCGCGCCGCCGCGGCCGTGGAACGAGCGGCTCTCAGGCCGGGACGACGTGGTCCAGCGCGGCCAGCAGCCGGGCCCGCAGGCCGGCGGCCCGCTCGGCGAAACCGCGCTGGGCGGCGGCGTACTCGGCCCGGCCCTCCGGCGTCTCCACCCGCACCGGCGGGTGCCCCAGGTCGGCCAGGTCGTACGGGCTGGCCCGCATGTCCAGCGTCCGGATCTCCCGCGCCAGCGCGAAGCAGTCGGCCACGAGTTCCGAGGCCACCAGCGGGGAGAGTTTGTACGCCCACTTGTAGAGATCCATGTTGGCGTGCAGACAACCCGGCTGCTCCAGCGCGTGCTGGCGTTCCCGGGTCGGCTGGAGCACGTTCAGCGGCCGGGCCGGCGCGGTGAAGAAGCGGAACGCGTCGAAGTGGCTGCACCGCACGCCGCGCTCCTCGACCACCGCCGCGGTCGCCGCCGGGCTCAGCCGCAGCGGCCAGGCGTTGTGCCGCACCTGCTCCTGGGTCTGCCGGTAGACCATCGCCCACTCGTGCATGCCGAAGCAGCCGAGGTGCGCCGGACGGGAGGCGGTCGCCGCCAGCAGCGTCCGGATCCAGGCGATGGACTCGGCGCGACGGGCGCGTACCCGGTCGGTGTCGAGCGCGAGCCCGGCGGGGCCGGCGGCGTAGTCCGGGCCGAACCCGGCCGGGTCGGCGTCGCGCAGCACCACGCCCGCCCCCGGGTGCCAGCGGCGTAGCTGGGCCGGCCGGTGCGAGTAGTAGGTGAAGAGGAAGTCCTCCACCGGGTGCCGCACGCCGGTGCGGCGACGGGCCAGGTGCGCCGTCAGCCAGGCGTCGACCCGTTCCTCGTGGTCGCGCCGGCGGGCCCGCCAGTCGGCCGCGTCGAGCACGGCGGCGGGGGCGAGGGCGGCGGTCACGCCCCCAGCGTACGACCGCCGCCCGGCCCCCGGTCAGTCCACGTCCACCCGCACGCCGGCGGAGAACACGCCGCTGCGCAGTTCCAACTGCTTCGGCGGCTCGGCCCCGCGCACGGTGAACACCAGCGGCAGCAGCACCCGCCGGCCGGCGGCCACCGGTTGGGCGAACACGTCCCGGCCCAGGTTCGCCACCCGGGTGGCGTCCTCGTCCGCGGCCACCCAGTTGCCGCTCGGCAGGTACGCGCGCTGCAACTGCCCGTGCCAGGTCTGCTGCTCCGACGTGAGGTTGCGCACGCCGACCGTGGCCAGGCAGGGCCGCCCGCCGGCCGGCGCCGCCGGCACCACGCCCGCGCCGCAGTTCATCCGGTAGACGGTGAACTCGAACGCGGTCTCGCGCAGCGGCACGCCGAGCGCTCCGGTCACGCTGCTGCCCACCCAGGCGCCGCTGGTCGGTTGCTTGGTGGTGTCCATCGCGGCGACCCGCTGGGTGGCGGTCCAGGCCGCCGCGCCGACCACGCCGGCCAGCACCGCCGCCGCCACGCCGACCGTCAACCAGACCGGCGGCCGGCGACGCCGGACGGTGGGCGTCGGCAGCGCCGGGCGCGGGTAGACCGTGCCCCGGTCCGTCGGCCCGCCCGTCGCGGGGCCGACCGGCGGGCCGGGCGGGACGGCACCGGCTCCGGCGGCGCCCACCGGGCCGGTCGGGCCCGTGGCGGACCTGGGAACGCCCGCCGCCGGGGCGGCCCGCCGCCGGCGCCACGTCCACCACAGCGCCCCGCCGACGACCACCAGCAGCGCGGCGAGCGCGGCCAGCAGCACCGGCGGGCGGCGCCAGGTCGGGGCGGCCGTCGCCGGCGCCGTCGGGGCCGTGGCCGCGCCCACCCAGGTCGCGGTGGCGCAGTCGTACGGGCGGGTGCCGTCGGTGCCGTAGACGCAGGCGGGAGCCGTCACCGAACGATCCTGGCCGGTGACCGCGAGCGCGGTGTGCAGCGTGGTGGTGCTCCGCGCCGGCAGGCGCAGCCGCCAGGTCACCTCGCCGGTGGTCGCCCCGACCGGGCCGGTGCGTTGCCCGCCGCCGGTGACCGTGGTGGCCCGGGACCCGGTCGGCAGCTCCTGCCGGACCATCGTCTCGACCGGCGCCGGGCCGGCGTTGCGGACCTCGATCCGGTACCCCGGCGCCGGGGTACCGGCGGCGCCGACGGCCACGCTCACCGGTGGCATCGACGGCTGCACCGGCGCCGGGCCGGTGGTCGGCACCGCGGGGGGCGCCGCCGGCACGCCGGTCGGGATCGGGGTGGCCGCCGCCACCGGGCGGACCGGCGCGGCGGCCAGGGCCGGTGGCGGGGCCGACCGGGCGGGCGCGGCGACCGCCCGGGGCGCCGCCGGGGGCAGCGCCGGCACCGCGGCGAGCACGCCGAGGCAGTTCACCAGCACGGCCAGGGTCCTGTGGTGTCGTCTCGATGCAGGCATACCAACGAACCTCCGGACCCGAAGCTATGGGCCGGGGCCCGCCGGGCGGGTACGAAGCCGGCATTTTCCTCCCGATCGGCGGCCCCCGGCGTATCCTGGCGCGCCGGCCGAGGCCGGGATCACCTGGCGGTGTCCGGCGGCTGGCCGGCCGGCGCGGGATAGATTGGCCCGGTGCGTATCGCTCGTTTCGCTCATGCCAAGGGAATGTCGTTCGGGGTCGTCGAGGGCGAGCCGGAGGCCGGGCCGCAGAGCCTGACCATCGCCGAGATCGAGGGCCACCCGTTCGGGCAGATCCAGTTCTCCGGCGCCCGCTGGGCGCTCTCCGACGTCCGGCTGCTGTCGCCGATCCTGCCGAGCAAGGTGGTCTGCGTCGGTCGCAACTACGCCGAGCACGCCGCCGAGCACGGCAGCGAGGTGCCGAAGGAGCCGCTGCTCTTCCTCAAGCCGTCCACCTCGGTGATCGGCCCCCGGGACGCCATCCGGTTGCCGATCTTCGCCAAGCAGGTGGAGCACGAGGCGGAACTCGCCGTGGTGATCGGCGCCCCCGGCGCGCGGCGGGCCGACCGGGCCGCCGCCGAACGGGCCATCTTCGGCTACACCTGCGCCAACGACGTCACCGCTCGGGACCTCCAGCGGTCCGACGGGCAGTGGACCCGGGCCAAGGGCTTCGACTCGTTCTGCCCGATCGGGCCGTGGATCACCACCGGGCTGGACGTCCGCGACCTGGAGGTGCGCTGCGAGGTGGGACGCGATCCGGAGGAGATGGAGGTGCGCCAGCTCGGCCGGACCAAGGACATGGTGTTCGACGTGCCGGGTCT
The DNA here is from genome assembly GCF_044455765.1 of Micromonospora sp. NPDC051141. Lineage (NCBI taxonomy): Bacteria > Bacillati > Actinomycetota > Actinomycetes > Micromonosporales > Micromonosporaceae > Micromonospora > Micromonospora sp. NPDC051141. The sequence continues at coordinate 155,900 of NZ_JBITFD010000010.1, read as the reverse complement.
GGTGTCGTACATCTCGCACGTGATGACGCTGCTGCCCGGCGACGTGGTGCTCACCGGCACTCCGGCCGGGGTTAGCCCGCTCACCGAGGGGGATACGGTCACCGTGCGGATCGAGGGGATCGGGGAACTCAGCAACCCGGTCGTTCCGGTCGCCTGATCCGTCCGATGCCTTGTTTCCGCAGCTCAGATGCGGTTTCGGGGGGTTGGATTTGGCCTGCTGGCGGCGGGAGGGTAAAGTTCATTCCCGGCGCCGCAAGGGGCCAATGGGGTATGGGGTAATTGGCAGCCCGACTGATTCTGGTTCAGTTAGTCTAGGTTCGAGTCCTGGTACCCCAGCGCAACCGCGGGTTCGTGAGAATCCCGGTCGCTGGATTCCGGCAGTTGCCACTGCTGGAGTGCACGAAAGTTCTGGCCCCGTCGTCTAGTGGCCCAGGACGCCGCCCTCTCAAGGCGGTAGCGCCGGTTCGAATCCGGTCGGGGCTACAGCACCGTCAGCCCGTCCCGTTCTCGGGGCGGGCTGTTCTGCTGTCCGGCCCCGGTTCGCTGCTGCTCGGCCCGGTGGGCTCGGCCGCCTCGCGGGGGCGACCCCCCGCGGCGGTGCCGGAAGCGGTGCCGCTAGACTACTCCCGCACCGCCCGCGAGGGTGGTGAAGCAGGAAAAGTGCCTGGCCCCGTCGTCTAGTGGCCCAGGACGCCGCCCTCTCAAGGCGGTAGCGCCGGTTCGAATCCGGTCGGGGCTACAGCTCACCGAACGGCCCGTCTCGCTCTCGCGAGGCGGGCCGTTCGCCGTTTCGCCGGGATCCTTGCGCGCCCGGCGGGGGTCAGAGGCCGGAGAGACGTTGGCCGGCCCGGACGACGGCCATGGCGTGGCGTTCGCCGGGGCGGCGGCCGAGGCGCTCGATCGGGCCGGAGATGCTGATCGCGGCGATCACCCGGCCGGTGCGGTCGCGGATCGGGGCCGAGACGCTCGCCACGCCCGCCTCCCGCTCGGCGACGCTCTGCGCCCAGCCTCGCCGGCGCACCTCGGCCAGCGTGCGGCCGGTGAACTTGGAGCGGGGCAGCAGCGGCATGACCGCCTCCGGTGGCTCCCAGGCGAGCAGGATCTGCGCCGCCGAGCCGGCGACCATCGGCAGCACCGAACCGACCGGCACGGTGTCCCGCAGGCCGCTGGCGCGCTCGGCGGCGGCCACGCAGATCCGCTCGTCGGCGCGGCGCAGGTAGAGCTGGGCGCTCTCACCGGTGGCGTCGCGCAGCGCGGCGAGCAGCGGCTCGGCGGCGGTGAGCAGCACGTCCGGCGCCGCGTTCGCCAGCTCGCCCAGGCGTGGCCCGGGGCGCCATCGGCCCTGGGTGTCCCGGACCAGCATCCGGTGGATCTCCAGCGCCTGCGCCAGCCGGTGCGCGGTGGCCCGGGGCAGCTTGGTGCGTTCAACGAGTTCGGCCAGGCTGGCGCCGTCGACACAGGCGGCCAGGATGACCACCGCCTTGTCGAGAACGCCGACACCGCTCATACTGTGTCCCACAAGCCGAAATTTACCTCCCAGAATTTAGGATGTCCAGATGGTGGGAGTCACTCAACCGAGGACCCTGGCCGAGAAGGTCTGGGACGCGCACGTGGTCCGCTCCGCCGACGGCGAGCCGGACCTGCTCTTCATCGACCTGCACCTGCTGCACGAGGTGACCAGCCCGCAGGCGTTCGACGGCCTGCGCCTGGCCGGTCGCGGCGTCCGCCGGACCGATCTGACCATCGCGACCGAGGACCACAACACCCCCACCGGGTACGACGACCCGGCGTTCCGCTCCCGGCGCGGCGACCTGCTCACGATCGCGGACCCCACCTCCCGCACCCAGATCGAGACGCTGCGCCGCAACTGCGCCGAGTTCGGCGTGCGGCTGCACCCGCTCGGCGACGAGAACCAGGGCATCGTGCACGTCATCGGCCCGCAGCTCGGCCTCACCCAGCCGGGCATGACGATCGTCTGCGGCGACTCGCACACCGCCACCCACGGCGCGTTCGGCGCGCTCGCGTTCGGCATCGGCACCAGCGAGGTGGAGCACGTGCTGGCCACCCAGACGCTGCCCCAGGCCCGGCCGAGGACGATGGCCGTGAACGTCGTCGGCGAGCTGGCCCCCGGCGTCACCGCGAAGGACCTGGTGCTGGCGCTGATCGCGCAGGTGGGCACCGGCGGCGGGCGCGGCCACATCGTCGAGTACCGGGGCGAGGCGATCCGGGACCTCTCCATGGAGGGACGGATGACGATCGCGAACATGTCCATCGAGTGGGGCGCCAAGGCGGGCATGATCGCGCCGGACGAGACCACGTTCGCGTACCTGAAGGGGCGGCCCCACGCGCCCCAGGGGGCCGACTGGGACGCGGCGCTGGAGTTCTGGCGGACGTTGCCCACCGACGACGGCGCGACGTTCGACACCGAGGTGACGCTGGACGCCGGCCGGATCACCCCGTTCGTCACCTGGGGCACCAACCCGGGTCAGGGCGTGCCGCTGGGCGCGGCCGTGCCGGACCCGGAGGAGTTCGTCACCGAGCCGGAGCGGGTGGCCGCCCGCCGGGCGTTGGAGTACATGGACCTCACTCCCGGCACGCCGCTGCGCGACCTCGCGGTGGACGTGGTCTTCGTCGGCTCCTGCACCAACGGCCGGCTGGAGGATCTGCGGGCCGCCGCCGAGGTGCTGCGCGGACGCCGGGTCGCCGACGGCGTACGCATGCTCGTGGTCCCCGGCTCCGCCGCGGTCCGGGAGGCGGCCGAGATCGAAGGGCTGCACCAGGTCTTCACCGACGCCGGCGCCGAGTGGCGGTTCGCCGGCTGCTCCATGTGTCTCGGCATGAACCCCGACACGCTGAAGCCGGGGGAGCGCTCCGCGTCGACCTCCAACCGGAACTTCGAGGGCCGCCAGGGCCGGGGCGGACGTACCCATCTGGTGTCCCCGCCGGTCGCCGCCGCCACCGCCGTGGTCGGCCGGCTGGCCGCCCCCGCCGACCTGTAGAAGGGCAGCCGAGAGATGGACAAGTTCACCGCACACACCGGCACCGCCGTGCCGCTGCGCCGGTCCAACGTGGACACCGACCAGATCATCCCCGCCGTGTACCTCAAGCGGGTGACCCGGACGGGCTTCGCCGACGGTCTCTTCAGCGCGTGGCGGGAGGACCCGTCGTTCGTGCTCAACAACCCCGCCTACGCGGGGGCCTCGATTCTCGTCGCCGGCCCCGAGTTCGGCACCGGCTCGTCCCGCGAGCACGCGGTCTGGGCGCTGCGGGACTGGGGCTTCCGGGCGGTGATCTCGCCCCGCTTCGGTGACATCTTCCGGGGCAACGCCCTCAAGGAGGGCCTCCTTCCGGTGGAGTTGGAATTGAAGGCCGTCGAGGAACTGTGGGATCTGGTGGAATCCGAGCCCACCACCGCGGTCACCGTCGACCTCACCGCCCGCCAGGTCCACGCCGGGCAGGCCACCTGGGCCTTCCCGCTTGACGACCACAGCCGGTGGCGGCTGATGGAGGGCTTGGACGACATTGGACTCACCCTCCGCCACGAGGCCGAGATCGGCGCGTACGAGGCCGCCCGGCCGGCGTTTCTGCCCTCGATCGCCTGACCTCCGAACCCCTTTCGCCCCCACCGGCCCGGCCGGTGGGGGCGAATCCGTTGCGACACAAGGGCTTTTTTCCACCGAATGTTTGTGTCCAGGCAGCACAGGGCATACGGTGCGCGCAGAATGGCTCGCGTCGAGTCAGTTGCACAATCGGGAGGAAGTCGTGAACAAGGCCGAGCTCATCGAGGCGCTCGCCGTTCGCCTGGGGGACCGGAAGACGGCGACGGCCGCGCTCGACGCGGTTCTCGCTGAGGTCCAGGCGGCGGTCACCAAGGGCGAGAAGGTGGCGATCACCGGTTTCGGAGCGTTCGAGAAGCGCGTCCGTGGGGCCCGAACAGCGCGCAACCCGCGGACCGGCGAGGCGGTGAAGGTCAAGAAGACCTCCGTCCCGACCTTCCGGGCGGGTGCGGGCTTCAAGGAGATGGTCGCCAGCGGCAAGGTTCCGAAGGACACCACCGCCGCGAAGAAGACCACCGCCGCCACCAAGACCACGGCGGCGGCGAAGAAGACCACGGCGGCGAAGACCACCGGGGCCGCCAAGAAGACCACGGCGGCGAAGGCCACCAAGACCACCACCGCCGCGACCAAGAAGGCCGCGCCGGCGAAGAAGGCCACCGCGACCAAGACGGCCACGGCGGCGAAGAAGACGACCGCGGCGAAGTCCGCCACGGCGAAGAAGGCGCCCGCCGCCAAGAAGACGACCGCGGCGAAGTCCGCCACGGCCAAGAAGACCACGGCGGCGAAGAAGGCGCCCGCGAAGAAGGCGCCGGCCAAGAAGGCCGCCAGTCGGCGCTGACCGGACGGCCCGATCGAGGGCGCCCACCGTTCGCGGTGGGCGCCCTCGTTTCGTCGGTACGCGTTGACCGCCCGCCGTGCCGGCCCGCAGAATCGCCGTGCCGAAACCCCCTCGGTCACGAGAAGAGGCGCCCGTGCGGCACCGTCACCTCTCCACCGTCGCGCTCGCCCTGGGCGTCGCGGTCTTCCTGGACGTCCTGCGGGTCTGGCTGCCGTCGGTCATCACGCTCTTCGGCCGCGCCGCCGAGACACCCGCCGAACTGCTCGGCGCGTTCGCGCTCGGTTGGTTCCTGCTCGCGCTGGCCGCGCCCACCGTGGTCCGTCGGCTCGGCGCCCGCCCGGTCGGCCTGGCCGCGGCCGGCGTGCTCGCCGCCGCCCGGCTGGCGCTCACCGCCGCGCCCGGTGGCGACGCCCAGCTCTGGCTCGCGTGCGCCGGTCTGCTCGCCGGACTGACCTGGCTCGCCGCCACCGCCGCCCGCGTCGACCGGCCGGTGCCCGGGCTGGCACTCGGCCTGGCCGGCGCCGCCGCCGGGCACGCGTTGCTCGGCACCGAGGACCTGGTCTGGCGCGGCGGCGCGCTCGGCTGGACGCTGAGCGTGGCGCTGGTGGCGGCGTTCCTGGCCGCGACCGTGCCCGCGCCACCGCCCGGCACGGCGTCGGGGGAGCCGTCGGCGGCCGGCCGCCGGGCGTGGCTGCTCTGCGGTCCGGCACTGCTGCTGGCCAACCAGATCGCGCTCGCCCCGGCGGTGTGGGCGACCGCCTCGGGTGTCGGCCCGGCCGGCTTCCCCGGTCTGTCCCGCGCCCCGGTCGGCGTCGTGCCGTGGGGCGCGTCGGCGGTCGCGCTGTTCCAGGTGACCGCGCTGTACCGGCCCCCGGCCCGGTTGGCCCGGCCGGCCCGGGTGCTCTGGCCGGTCGCGCTGCTCGCCGGGGCGGTGCTGTTCGCCGCCGGGCGGCTCGGGCCGGCGTACCTGCTCACCGCCGTCGGTCTCGGCGGCTGCCTGGCCGCCACCGACACGGCCGCGCCCGGTGGCGACGTGCCGGACGGGCGGGCCGCGACGCGGCGCGGTCGGGCGGCGGTCGGCGGGGCGGTGGTCTTCGCGGTGGCCACGGTCGCCTACTACGCCGCCTACGACCTGGGGTACCCCAACGGGTGGGTGCCGGTCGCCACGGCGCTCCTGGTCGGTCTGGTGGCCGTTGCCGGGCCGTCCTGGTCCCCGGCGGAGCTGGCCGGGCGGGCCCGGCGGTGGAGCGTGGCCGCCCTGGTGCTGGCGACCGCGCTCGTGCCCGTGGTCCACCACACGCCGCTGTCCGCCCCGCGGCCCGGCGTTGCGCCGGCCACGGTCCGGGTGGCCGCGTACAACATCCGGATGGGGTTCGGCCTGGACGGCCGGCTGGACCTCGACGGGGTGGCCCGGGCGTTGCGCGGGGCGGACGTGGTGCTGCTCAGCGAGGTGGACCGCGGGTGGTGGCTCAACGGCGGCCACGACACGTTGGCGTTGCTGGCGGCGCGGTTGCGGATGCCGTACGTCTTCGCGCCCGCCGCGGACCCGGTCTGGGGCGACGCGGTGCTCAGCCGGTTCCCGGCGCGCTCCGGTCGGACCCGGCCGCTGCCCGCGCACGGCGCGCCGACCGGCGCGCAGGTCCTCGGCGTCACGCTCGACCTCGGCGGGCGGGAGTTGGCGGTGGTCGCCACCCACCTGCAACCGCCGCCCGGCCGGGACCCGGTGGAGCAGGCCCGCGAGGCGGCCACGTTCGCCCGCGAATACGCGGCCGGCCGGCCGCTGGTGCTCGGCGGTGACCTGAACACCGAGCCGGCCGACCCGGCGTTCGCCGAGTTCACCGGCGCCGGTCTGGTCGACGCGCTGGCCGTGGCCCGACCGCTGCGGACCAGCCCGGCCGACGACCCGCGGACCCAGATCGACCACGTCTTCGTCTCGCCGGGTGTGACCGCCGCCGAGGCGCGCGCCCCGCGCACCGAGGCCAGCGACCACCTCCCGGTGCGCGTCACCCTCGTGCTGCCCTGAGCCCCCGCCTTACAAGCGGTCGGGGAGCAGGAGGCGGTCGCCGGCGAAGGGGAGCAGCCAGCCGCCGCCCTTGGCGGTGGTGTAGTCGTCGGCGTGGCCGGTGAGCCGTTCCAGTGCGCCCGGGATCACCTTGCCCTGGCTGCACACCGCGACCGGCTCCCCGGCGGCGGCCAACGCGGCCAACCGCGCGGCGGCGGCCAACGCGCACTCCTCGGGCTGCTGGCCCGGCCCCGGCTCGTCCAGGTCGCCGCAGACCTCGATCGGCAGGTCGAGCCGGGCCGCCGCCGGGTCCAGCGTCTGCACGCACCGGCGGGCCGAGGCGGAGAGCAGGCGGGCCGGGCGGACCAGGGCCACCAGCGGGACCAGCGCCCGCGCCTGGGCCCGCCCCTCGGCGTCCAGCGGCCGGCCGGTGTCCGGACCGGACCAGGTGCCCCGCTTGCCGGCGTGCGCGTGCCGGACCAGCAGCACGGTCGTGGTGACCGGCGGCAGCGCCGCGAACGCGGCGATCACCTCCGCGTCGTGCGGGTAGCTGACCCGGCGGGCCGCCGCGTCGACCGGAAACCAGGCCACGTCGTCCACCTCGGTGCCGGGCTGGAAACCGCCGCTGCCGACCGCCCGCATCGACCACCAGTCGACCGCCTTGGCGCGACCCTCGCTGCGGTAGCGGACCGTGGGCAGGCGCACCTGCGGCACGGCCCGCACGTCGGTCTCCTCGGCCACCTCCCGGACGGCGGCCACCAGCGGGTGCTCGCCGGCGTCCAGCTTGCCCTTCGGCAGCGACCAGTCGCCGTACCGGGGGCGGTGCACCAGGCAGACCTCGACACCGCCGGGGCCGGGACGCCAGACGACCCCGCCCGCCGCCCGGATCCGCACCGGCTCGTCGTCGCTCATCCGATCACCGTATGCCCGGCCGCCACGTGTCGCGCGCCGCTCAGTCCGCCCGGCCGCCGACCCGACGCAGCAACAGTTCCTGGAGATGGGTCGACGGCCCGTCGCCGTCGCCGGTACGCCGGTGCCAGGTGCCGTCCGCGGCCAACTCGAACGCGTCCACCTCGGGATCGAACGCGGCGGTCAGGACGTGGTCCAGCTCGGCGCGGGCCACCGGGTCGCTCACCTGCACCAGCGCCTCCACCCGGCGGTCGAGGTTGCGGTGCATCAGGTCGGCCGAGCCCATCCAGAACTCGGCGTCGCCGTTGTTGCCGAACCGGAAGATGCGCGAGTGCTCCAGGAACCGGCCGAGGATCGACCGGACCCGGATGTTCTCCGAGAGCCCCGGCACGCCCGGCCGCAGCGTGCACATGCCCCGGATCAGCAGGTCCACGTGCACGCCGGCCCGGGACGCCCGGTAGAGCGCGTCGGTGATCTCCTCGTCGACGAGCGCGTTCACCTTGAACTGCACCAGGCCCGGCATGCCGAGCCGGACATGCTCGATCTCCCGCTCGATCCGTTCGATCAGGCCGCTGCGGATGCCCTGCGGTGCGACCAGCAACCGCCGGAAGGCCGTCTGCCGGCTGTAGCCGGTGAGCACGTTGAACAGGTCGGTCAGGTCGGCGCCGATCTCCGGGTCGGCGGTGAGCATGCCGAAGTCCTCGTAGAGCCGGGCGGTCTTCGGGTGGTAGTTGCCGGTCCCGATGTGGCAGTAGCGCCGGATCTGGTTGCCCTCCTGCCGCACCACCAGCGCGGTCTTGCAGTGCGTCTTCAGGCCGACCAGGCCGTAGACCACGTGGCAGCCGGCCCGCTCCAGCGTGCGCGCCCAGCCGATGTTGGCCACCTCGTCGAAGCGCGCCTTCACCTCGACCAGCACCACCACCTGCTTGCCGGCGGCGGCGGCGTCGACGAGCGCGTCGACGATCGGGGAGTCGCCGCTGGTGCGGTACAGCGTCTGCTTGATGGCGAGCACGTTCGGGTCGGCCGCGGCCTGCTCGACGAAGCGCTGCACGCTCGTCGCGAACGAGTGGTACGGGTGGTGCACCAGCACGTCCCCGTCGCGCAGGGTGGCGAAGACGCTGCGCGGCACCTCGCCCTCGGTCAGCCGGGGATGGGTGGCCGGCACGAACGGCCGGTCCTTGAGGTCGGGGCGGTCGGCCTCGCCGTACACCTGCCAGAGCGCGGAGAGGTCGACCAGGCCGCGGACCCGCAGCACGTCGTGGTCGTCCATGTCCAGCTCGCGGACGAGCAGCTCCAGCATGTGGTCGGAGATCGAGGCGGCCACCTCCAGCCGCACGGGCGGGCCGAACCGGCGCCGGGCCAGCTCCCGTTCGAGCGCCTGGAGCAGGTCCTCGTCGCGGTCCTCGTCGACCTCCACCTCGGCGTTGCGGGTGACCCGGAACAGGTGGCACTCGACCACCTGCATGCCGGAGAAGAGCTGGCCCAGGTGGACCGCGATGAGGTCCTCCACCGGCAGGAAGCGGACGCCGGGCCGGTCCCGGGCGACCCGGACGAACCGGGGCACGTTGTTCGGCACCTTGACCCGGGCGAACAGCTCGGAGCCGCCGTCCGGGTCGCGCACCGAGACGGCCAGGTTCAGCGACCGGCCGGAGATGTAGGGGAACGGGTGCGCCGGGTCGACCGCCAGCGGGGTGAGCACCGGGAAGATGTGCTCCCGGAACCAGGTGCGCAGCCGCTCCCGCTCGGCGTCGTCCAAGTCGCTCCAGCGCAGGATGCGGACGTCTTCCTCGGCGAGCCGGGGGAGCACGTCGTCGACGAAGCAGGCGGCGTGCCGGGCGACCAGGTCGGCGGCCTTCTCGGTGATCAGGTCGAGCTGGGTGCGCAGCGGCAGCCGGTCGCCGCCGCGAACCGGCAGGCCGGCGGAGAGCCGGCGCTTCAACCCGGCCACCCGCACCATGTAGAACTCGTCCAGGTTCCCGGCGAAGATGGCCAGGAACTTCGCCCGCTCCAGCAGCGGCGTCCGGGGGTCCTCGGCGAGCGCGAGCACCCGGGCGTTGAAGTCGAGCCAGGACAGCTCCCGGTTGAGGAAGCGGTCCTCCGGCAGCGGCTCCGCGGCCGGCGGCTCGTCCCGCGGGCCGGCGACCGGGCCGGGCCCCTCGACCGGGTCGAGCGGCTCGTCCAGCCCGGCGGCGCCGGCCGCGTCCGGGTCGGCCCCGAGGCGCTCCTCGGGCGGCCGGGACGGCCGGAACCGCCCGTCCGCCCCGCGCGTCGGGCGGCCGTTGCGGGGCGTGCCGGGGTCAAGGATGGGCGGCGGACCGTCGGAGTGCTCGCGAGGGGTGCTCACCACCCCATGATTCCCTGACGAGGGTGAACGGAAAATGAACTCGACCAGGTTGTTCAGGCCATCGTCGGCAACGTCACCCGGGTGATCTCGCCGGCCGCGTCCCGTTCGACGCGCACCCGCTGCCCGAGCCGCAGCAGCCGCAGCCCGGAGGCGTCGAAGGCGCGGGCCGGGAACGCCAACTCGGTGCCGTCGTCGAGCAGCAGCACGCCGCTGCGCGTCGACGCGTCGTAGGTGGCCACCGTGCCCTGCATGCCAGCACCGTACCGGACCGGGTCGGCGGCGCGGTCCAGCAGCGCGCCGGTGCGCGGCCCCAGGCCCAGCCCGGCGGCGGTGGCCAGGTCGGCCGCGGTGTCCACGTCCCGCCGCAGGCTGGGCCAGTCGCCGGCCAGCGGCAGCGCGCCGCCGGCCGCGTGCGCACCGGCCGAGCCGGGCCCGAACGCCGGCGCCAGCGGCACCCCGGGCGGTGTGGCCAGCAGCACCGTGCCGGTGCCCGGGGCGTCGGCGACGAATCCGCGTACCCCCTCGGCCGCGCGCAGCGCCGCGGCCAGCTCGGCCGGGCGCAGCGCCGGCAGGTCGGCGGTGAGGGCGGCCACCGGGGCGCGCGGCCCGGCCACCGTGGCGCCGTGCCGGAAGGCGGCGTTGAGCCCGCCGCCGGGGTCGCCCGCGACCCGGGCGCCCGCCGCGGTCACGGTGGCGGTCACCCGCGGGTCGTCGGTGACCACCAGCACCCGCCCGACCGCCGGGCAGGCCAGCGCCGCACGCACCGTGTCGGCCGCCAGGGCCAGCGCCAGTTCCTCATGGGGTACGCCGGGCAGCGCGCCGCGCAGGCGGCTCTTCGCCACCCCGAGGTGCTTCACCGGCGTCACCACGGTCCAGCTGGGCTCAGGCACACCGACCATCCTGCCAGCGCGGCCGGCGGTACCCTCACTGGCCGGACCGGTGGCGAGCAGGCATGATTCTTCCCCGGGGCGCGTGGGGCGGAACGAGGAGGCACTGTGGCACCGCGGAGGCTGGGATTCTGGCAACGGTTCGCCGTGGTGCTGGTGAAGCCGGTGTTGACCGTCTGGACCCGGCGCACCTGGCGGGGCATGGAGCACCTGCGGGGCGACGGTGGCGTCATCATCGTGCCCAACCACATCTCGCACGCCGACCCGCTGGTCTCCGCGCACTTCATCTACGACGCCGGGCGCTGGCCACAGTTCCTCGGCAAGGCCAGCGTGTTCCGGGTGCCGGTGATCGGTTGGATCCTGCACCGGTGCAAGCAGATCCCGGTCGAGCGGGGCAGCGTCGAGGCGGTCAAGTCGTTGGACAAGCTGATCGCCGCGCTGGACGACGGAGGCGCCGTGGTGATCTACCCGGAGGGCACCACCACCCGGGAGCCGGAGCTGTGGCCGATGAAGGGCAAGACCGGCGCGGCCCGGCTGGCGCTGGCCACCGGCGCCCCGGTGATCCCGGTGGCCATGATCGGCCCGGAGCGGATGTTCGACCCGCGCACGGCCCGGTTCGGGCTGCGCCCGCGTACGCCGGTGACGGTGGTCGCCGGGCCGCCGGTCGACCTGGGCCGGTGGGCGGGCGCCACGCCGACCCGGCCGATCCTGGAGGAGATGACGGACACCATCATGTTGCGGATCCGGGACCTGGTCGCCGAGATCCGGGGCGGCACACCGCCGCCGTTGTGGCAGCGCCCGGCCCGCACCGGCACCCCGGAGGTCTCCGAATGAGCGGGCACGTCGCGGTGCTGGGCGCCGGTTCCTGGGGGACCGCGTTCGCCAAGATCCTCGCCGATGCCGGGCGGGACGTGACGGTGCTGGCCCGCCGCGCCGCGGTGGCCGAGGCGATCCGCGACGGGCGGGGCAACCCGGAGTACCTGCCGGACGTGCGCCTGCCCGAGCGGGTCACCGCCACCGGCGACGCCGCCGAGGCGATCGAGGGGGCCGAGGTGGTGGTGCTCTCGGTGCCCTCGCAGACGCTGCGCGGCAACCTCGCCGAGTGGACGCCGTACCTGGCCCCCGACGCCACGCTGGTGTCCCTGATGAAGGGCATCGAGCTGGGCACCACCAAGCGGATGAGTCAGGTGATCATGGAGACGGCCGGGGTGCCGGCCGACCGGGTGGTCGTGGTCTCCGGGCCCAACCTGGCCCCGGAGATCGCCGCCGAGCAGCCCGCCGCCACCGTGGTCGCCGGCACCGACAGCCGGCGTACCGCGCTGGTGCAGGCGTCGATCCGGACGCCCTACTTCCGCCCGTACACCAACGACGACGTGATCGGCTGCGAGCTGGGCGGCGCGGTGAAGAACGTCATCGCGCTCTCCTACGGCATCGCCACCGCGATGGGCTTCGGCGACAACACGCGCGCCATGCTGATGACCCGTGGCCTGGCCGAGACCGCCCGACTGGGCGTGGCGCTCGGCGCCGACCCGATCACGTTCGCCGGGCTGGCCGGCATGGGCGACCTGGTCGCCTCCTGCTCGTCGCCGCTGGCCCGCAACCGCACGTTCGGCGAGCACCTGGGCCGGGGCGAGACGCTGGAGCAGGCCCAGGCGGCGACCCGGCAGACCGCCGAGGGCGTGAAGAGCTGCCTGGCCATCCGGGACCTGGCCCGGGCGCACGGGGTGGAGATGCCGATCACCGAGCAGATCGAGCGGATCTGCCACGAGGGGATGGACCCCCGCCTGGCCGTGGACGCGCTGATGAGCCGCACCGCCAAGCCGGAGTCGTACGAGTGAGCGCGGGCTGGGGGGACGGCACCCGCAGCGTCCACGCCGGCCTGCCGGAGGCGGTGCCGGGCCAGCCGTTCCTGCCCGGCCCGGTGTTCGCCGCGCCCTACCACCTCGACCCGTGGCGCGGGCCGGCGGCGGCGCCCGACGGGTACGGGCGGCCGGACAATCCCACCCGCCGGCTGCTGGAGGCGGCGATCGGCGAGTTGGAGGGCGGGGACTGCCGGGCCTTCGCCAGCGGCCAGGCGGCCATCACCGGGCTGCTGCTGGCCGTGCTGCGTCCCGGTGACACCGTGCTGCTTCCCGCCGACGGCTACTTCCCGGTGCGCGCGTTCGCCACCGAGACGCTGGAGCGGATCGGGGTCCGCGTCGTCCTCGTGCCGACCGCCGGGCCGTACCCGTCGTTCGACGGCGTCCGGCTGGTGCTGCTGGAGACGCCGGCGAACCCGGGCCTCGACGTGGCCGACGTGCCGGCGCTGGCCGGGGCGGCGCACGCCGCGGGCGCGCTGCTGGCGGTGGACAACACCACCGCGACGCCGCTCGGGCAGCGCCCGCTGGACCTCGGCGCGGACGTGGTGGTGGCCTCCGGCACCAAGGCGCTCACCGGCCACTCCGACCTGCTGCTCGGCTACGTGGCGACGCGCGACGCCGCGCTGCGCGACGCGGTGACCGGGTGGCGGACCACCACCGGCGGGGTGCCCGGCGCGTTCGACTGCTGGCTGGCCCACCGCTCACTGGCCACCGTCGACCTGCGGCTGGCACGGCAGACCGCCAACGCCGGGGCGCTCGCCGAACTGCTCGCCGGCCGACCGGACGTGACCGGCCTGCGCTGGCCGGGGCGGCCGGCGGACCCGGCGTACCGGGTGGCGTCGACGCAGATGCGGCGCGTCCCGGGCGTGCTCTCGTTCGACCTGGGCGACGCCGACCGGGTGGCCCGGTTCCTGGACGCGTCCCGCCTGGTGGCGGCTGCCACCTCGTTCGGTGGGCTGCACACCACCGCCGACCGGCGGGCCCAGTGGGGCGACGACACGGCGCCCGGCTTCGTCCGGCTCTCCTGCGGCATCGAGGACGCCGCCGACCTGGTCGCCGACGTGGCCGCGGCGTTGGACGCCGCCGCGCGTTGACGCGCCGGGCTGACGACCTGTCGACCGCTGGGCTATCGTGACGGGCAGCCACGGCCCGTGCGGCCCCGACGCGAGGAGGTGAGTCCGATCCACCAGCAGAGGACCGGCGCTCCCTCCGAGTCCGTGTCGCCCCGGGGCTGAGGCGACGCCGGGGGCGCCGACGAGCGTTCCCCGAGAGGCTTGCCATGGCATCCACCGTGTTCACTCCCGACCGTCCCGCCCTCGTCCGCCGGCTGCGTGCCGCCGGTTGCGTCTTCGCCGAGGACGAGGCGGATCTCCTGATCGCCGCCGCCGACTCGGCCGGCGCGTTGACCCGCCTGGCCGACCGTCGCGTCGCCGGCCTGCCGCTGGAGCACCTGCTCGGCTGGGCCGAGTTCTGCGGGCGGCGGATCGTCGTCCACCCCGGCGTGTTCGTGCCCCGGGGGCGTACCGCGTTGCTCGTTGACGCCGCCGTGGCGGTGACCGGGCCGGCGCCGGCGGTGCTGGACCTCTGCTGCGGCTCCGGCGCCGCCGCCGTGGTGCTGCACGACCGGCTGGCGCCGCGCTGGCTGGGCGCCGCCGACGTCGACCCGGTGGCGGTGGCCTGCGCCCGGCGCAACCTCGACCCGCTGGGCGTGCCGGTCTACCGGGGTGACCTGTTCGACCCGGTGCCGGCGTGCTGGCGCGGCCGGCTGGACCTGGTGGTGGCGAACGCCCCGTACGTGCCGAGCGACGCGGTGGCGATGATGCCGGCCGAGGCCCGGTTGCACGAGGCTCCGGTGGCGCTGGACGGGGGCGCGGACGGGCTGGCGGTGCTGCGCCGGGTGGCCGCCGGCGCGGCCGAGTGGCTGGCCCCGGGCGGGCACCTCGCGGTCGAGGTGAGCGAGGAGCAGGCACCCGCGCTCTGCGCCGTGTTCACCGCCGCCGGGCTGGACCCGACGGTGGTGCGCGACGAGGAGTGGGAGGCCACCGCCGTGACCGCCCGCCGCCCCGGCTGACGTCGCCGTGGCGGGTGGGCCGGCCGGGAACTAACCTCGGCTCAGACTCGACGGCGAGGCGGTGGCGGTGGGCAGCACAGGAATACCGGTGGTGGTGGGGCTGGACAACGGCGGCACGAGCAACAACGCCACCGTGCTGACCGTCGACGGCCGGTTCCTGGTGGACGGGCTGCGGGAGATCCCGAGCGAGGTGGGCGACGGCCCGGAGGCGGCCGTCGAGGCGCTCGCGCGGGCGTTCGACGGGGTGCTCGCGGACATCGGGGTGCCCCGCGAGCTGGTCCGCGCGGTCGGGCTGGACACGCCGGGCCCGGCCAGCGCCACCGGGGTGATCTCGTCGCGCGGGTCGACCAACTTCGCGCAGCCCGCCTGGCGCGGCTACGACGTGCGCAGCGCGCTGGAGCGGCGGCTCGGCCTGCCGGTGGTGTACGCCAACGACGGCAACGCCGCCGCGCTCTACGCCCACCACGTGCACTTCGGCGCGGACGCGGCGGCCCGCTCGTCGGTGTCCGCGATCGTCGGCACCGGCCTCGGCGGGGGCGTGGTCGAGGCCGGCCGGGTGGTCGGCGGCGCGGCCGGCATGGCGGGCGAGTTCGGGCACGTGCACATCCCGCTGGACGGGCTGCTCGAACCGGGCCAGCCGGTGCCGGTCTGTGCCTGCGGCTTCGCCGGGGACGCGGAGAGCGTCGCCTCGCTCACCGCGATCCGGCGCAACCTGCTGCCGTACTGGCTGGCCCGGCACCCGGAGCATCCGTTGGCGGCGGAGGAGCCCGGCCGGGCGGCGAGGCTGCTCCGGGACCTCGGCGAGCGGGGCGACCCGTTGGCCCGTCAGGTGTTCGGTCAGCAGGCCCGGGCGCTGGGGCGGTTGTTCACCATCGCGGCGAACTTCACCGACCCGCACGCGTACTTCGTCGGTGGCGGCGTGGTGGAGGCCGCGCCGGAGTTCCGGGACTGGTTCCTCGCCACCGTCGCCGAGCACACGGTGCTCCGCGACGAGCAACGCGCGGTGGCGACGTTCGCCCTGGTGCCCGACCGCGACATGGCCGGCGCGCGGGGCGTCGCGATCGCCGCCCTCGATCGGGTGAAAGGCGGGGCCCCCGCTTAACGTTTCCGGTAGAGGCGGGGGCCCCGCTGACAGCGCCCGGCGCGGCGTGGTGTCGTCAGGCGCGGGGCGGCGCGGCGGTGAAGGCGGCCCAGGCGGCGGGCGGGAACACCAGCACCGGGCCGGTCGGGTCCTTGGAGTCGCGGACCGCGACGGTCTCCGGCAGCGGCGCCATCTCCACGCAGGCGCCCTCGTCGCCGCTGTGGCTGCTCTTGCGCCACCGCGGCGTCGGGTGGCTGGGGGTCGTGCCGTTCATGCGGTCACCTCTCGTTGAGCAGACGGAGGAGCTGGTCCCGACTGGCCGCCGGGCTCAACGCCACGGTCCGCAGGTGCTCCATGATCTTTGTACAGGTACGCAGGTCGCCCGGCCGGTCCAGGACCATCTGCCCGGCGACGGTCTCCACCGACGCGATGATCGGGTCCTCCGGGTCGGCGAACTCCAGGATGTGCAGGGACCCCCGGGTGCCCCGGTGGTAGCCGGCGGAGAGTGGGATCACCTGCACCGTGATGTTCGGCAGCTCGGTCATCTTGAGCAGGTGCTGGAGCTGGCTGGCCATCACCGCCCGGCCGCCGACCGGGCGCAGCAGCGCGCCCTCGTCGATGATGGCGTCGAGGATCGGCGGCTCCGCCGCGGTGATCCGCTGCTGGCGGTCGAGCCGTAGGTGGACGCGCTGCTCCACCTGCTCGTCGCTGAGCGTGTGCGGGCCGCCGCGCATCACCGCGCGGATGTAGTCGGCGGTCTGCAGCAGGCCCGGCACCACCGACGGTTCGAAGTTCGCGATGCCGGTGGCCTCGGCCTCCAGCGCGATGAAGTCGATGGTGCGGCGATCCAGCAGGTACGAGTAGGACACCCACCAGCCGGGCTTGCGGGCGTCCTTGGCCAGTTGGACCGCCGCGGCGATCTCGTCGGGCCCCACGCCGTAGCTGGTGAGCAGCGCGCGCACGGTGGCCGGGCTGATCAGCGTCTGGGCGTTCTCGTAGCGGGACAGCGTGCTGCGGGTGCTGTTGATCTCGTCGGCCGCGGTCTCCAGCGTGAGGCCGGCGGCCTCCCGGTGGGTTCGCAGGGCGATGCCGAGCCGTCGGGCTCGGGCGGTCTTCGGCGCCATGTATCGATGGTCTCATATCCGGTGGGAAAATGGGCATGAGAGAAAGTCGATGAGAGTTGCATTCACGCCCGTCCACCTGTCAACCTGTGATGGCGTCCTCACCACCGGTTGTCGTGGCGACGGTGGTGGTGAGCGACCGGAGGGGATGGGGTGCGCGGCGGTCGGGTTCACTCCCCCACGACCCGATCGCCGCGTGCCCCTACACCGGCCCGCCAGACGGGGAGGAATCGCGATGACGGTGACGGCCTGCCGCCCCGGGGGCGGGGGTGGCCCGGAATGACCCGGTTCCTCGTGGTCCTCACCGACGTACGCCCCACCGACGGCCCCGGACGCGACGAACGGACCAGCCCGGAACGGCGCCGACAGGTGGTCGGCGCGAACAGCCGCGAGGCGGCCGAGCGGATCGCCTGCGCGTTCATGGCGCTGGGCATGGTGCGGGCCGGACGGCAACGGGTCAAGGTCATCGCGGTCGGTCGCCGGCTCCGGCGTCCGGCCACCTGAACCACACCGGGCCCGACCCCGTGGAGGCGGCAACGGGGGTCGGGGAGCCGGGGGGGGGGGGGGGGGGGGGGGGGGGGGGGGGGGGGGCGGGCCCCCCCCCCCCCCCCCCCCCCCCCCCCCCCGCGCCGTTACTCCCCGTATATGTCACCTTGACCGGTTGCCACCCCGGTTGCGCTCTCCCCGGGTATCGGCCACCGCTGCCGACGACGCACAGTAAGGTCAACCGGGTGAGCGCCACCGGCGAGCACGGCCAGCCGCAGCCGCGAACGATGAGGTGACCATGACCACCCCAGGCAAGACCCGTGTGGCGATCGTCTTCGGCGGCCGGAGCCCCGAACACGGCATCTCCTGCGTCAGCGCCGGCAGCGTGCTGGCCGCCCTGGACCCGGACGAGTTCGAGGTCGTCCCGGTCGGCATCACCCGACGGGGCCAGTGGGTGCTCGCCAGCGGCGACCCGGCCGGGCTCGCCATCGCCGACCGCAAGCTGCCCGAGATCACCGCCGGCTCCGGCGCCGAACTGCTGCTGCGCGCCGACCCGGCCGCCGGCGGCCTGATGGTGCTCGACCCGGCCCAGGGTCCGGTGGCGCTGGCCGACGTGGACGTGGTCTTCCCGGTGCTGCACGGCGCGTACGGCGAGGACGGCACGATCCAGGGCATGCTGGAGATGGCCGACCTCCCCTACGTCGGGGCGAACGTGTTCGCGTCCGCCGCCGCCATGGACAAGGAGTTCACCAAGAAGCTCTGCGTGGCCGAGGGCATCCCGGTCGGCCCGTACGCGGTGCTGCGCGCCGGGATGTCGCTGAGCGAGGAGGACAAGGAGCGCCTCGGCCTGCCGGTCTTCGTCAAGCCGTCGCGCGCCGGTTCCTCGTTCGGCATCACCAAGGTCGACGACTGGGCGCAGTTGGACGCCGCGCTGACCACTGCCCGCGAGATCGACAGCAAGGTGCTGGTCGAGGCCGCCGTGGTGGGCCGCGAGATCGAGTGCGGCGTGCTGGAGGGCGAGGCCGGCGGCGCGCCCGAGGCGTCGGTGCTCGCCGAGGTGCGGATGATCGGCGACCGCGACTGGTACGACTTCGAGGCCAAGTACATCTTCGCCGACGAGGTGACCGAGTACGACGTCCCCGCGGAGCTGCCCGAGGCGGTGACCCGGCAGGTGCGCGACTACGCCACCCGGGCGTTCACCGCGCTGGACTGCTCCGGCCTGGCCCGGGTCGACTTCTTCGTCACCCCGGCGCAGGAGGTCTTCCTCAACGAGATCAACACGATGCCGGGCTTCACGCCGACCTCGATGTTCCCGCGCATGTGGGCGGCCAGCGGGCTGGAGTACCCGAAGCTGGTCAACCGCCTGATCCGCACCGCCCTGCACCGCCGCGCCGGCCGCTGACGGGCCGGCACGGGCGTCACCCGGCGCAGCCCGAGGGGGCCTGCTTCGCCGAGGGGACCGCGCTGACGATCGCGTCGGAGATCTGCACCACCCACTGCAACGCGGGCTGGTACGTCTCCGGCGCCCGGACCTGGACGGGCACCTCCCGGTCGACGGTGGTCAGCACCGTGGCGCCGGCCCCGGTCACCGGGTGCCAGCAGACGCCGTTGACCCGGAACACCTCGTCGGTGTCCGGGAAACACCCGGCGGGCAGCGTGGCGCCGCCGGTGGGCGACGGGCAGGGCCGCACCGGCGGCGTCGCGCCGCAGGCCACGGTGAGCGCCGGATCGCCGTACGCCGCGTTCTGTTCCGGACCCGCGGTGACCGGGCGCTGCCGCAGGTCACGCACGCTGTCGGGAAGCTGCGAGACCAGGGCGCGGCAGACGACCCCGGGGCGCTGGGCGAGCGCCGGCGCGGGCAGCTCGACCGGCGCGGTGGACTGCGTCCGGGGGCTCGCCGACGCGCTCGGCGCGGCGTCCGGAGAATCCGGGGCGAGCTTGGCGAACGTGAAGCCGGCCACCGCCAGGGTCACCGGCACCGCGATCACCGTGGCCCAGAGCGCGGCCCGTCGGGTGCCGGGGTCCCGGCGCGTGGTGGGTTCCGTCTCGTCCACTTACAGCCGCACCACCGAACACGTGAGCGTGCGGGTGATGCCGGGCACCATCTGCACCTTGCTGACGATGAGTTTGCCCAGCTCGTCGACCGTGTTCGCCTCGGTGAGCACGACCACGTCGTAGGGCCCGGTGACGGCGTCGACCCGCACCACGCCGGCAAGGTCCGCGATCAGACCGGCCACGTCACGCGCCCGGCCGACCTCGGTCTGGATGAGGATGTACGCCTGTACCACGACTCGACCTCCGTCCGTCGCCGCCTGGGGCGGCCCGAAGGGTGAAACTACCGTACCGACCGGGCGTGATCCCTATCGGTCGCCGGTGGGCGGGCAGGTCGGGGGCGGGGGACGGGTGCGGAACGTGCGCGACGACGGAGCGGAACGAGGGGACGGCATGACGGTCGAGGGTGTCGGGGAGTTCGGACTGATCGACCGGGTGACCGCCCGGCTGTCGTACGGGGAGAGCTGCCTGCTCGGCCCCGGCGACGACGCGGCGCTGGTGGCGGCGCCGGACCGGCGGGTGGTCGCCTCCACCGACGTGCTCGTCGAGGGGCGGCACTTCCGGCGGGACTGGTCCTCGGCGCGGGACGTCGGGCACCGGGCCGCCGCGGCCAACCTCGCCGACGTCGCCGCCATGGGCGCGACGCCGACCGCGCTGCTGGTCGCGCTCTGCATGCCGGCCGACCTGGACCCGGCCTGGGCCGAGGAACTGGCGGACGGGCTGGGCGCGGAGGCGGCCGGCGTGGGCGCGAGCGTGGTCGGCGGGGACATGTCCGCCAGCCCGACGCTGACCGTCGCGGTCACCGCGCTCGGTGACCTGGCCGGCCGCGCGCCGGTGGTCCGCTCCGGGGCACGACCGGGCGACGTGGTGGCGCTCGCCGGGCGTACCGGCTGGGCGGCGGCCGGCTGCACCGTGCTGTCCCGCGGCTTCCGTACGCCCCGGCTGCTGGTCGAGGCGTTCCGCCGCCCCGAGGTGCCGTACGCCGCCGGGCCGGCCGCTGCCGCGGCCGGCGCCACCGCCATGATCGACGTCTCGGACGGGCTGCTCGCCGACCTGGGACACGTGGCCACGGCCAGCGGGGTGGCGGTCGACCTGAGCCGGGACGCGTTCGAGGTGCCCCGACAGATGCGCGACGCGGCGCAGGCGCTCGGCGTCGACCCGTACTCCTGGATCCTGGCCGGCGGCGACGACCACGCCCTGGCGGCCACGTTCCCCGCCGACGCGGCGCTGCCGGACGGCTGGCGTCCGGTCGGCCGGGTCACCGAGGGCGCCGGGGTCACCGTGGACGGCGGTGACTACGACGGCCCGCGTGGCTGGGACCACTTCCGCTGAACCGGCCAGGCCCTCCCGCCAGGGCCCGTAGTGATCTGCGTCCGAGCGAGGCGACCGGCGCCGGCCGGATGCCGGGGCCGGTCGTAGCCTGGCACGGTGAGCGAGATCGAGATCCTTCCGCGGCGCTTCGACGCGCCCGAGTCGCAGGAGCTGATCCAGGCGGCGCTGGCCGACCTGGGCCGGCGGTACGGCGGCAACGGCGACGAGACGCCCGTCGACGCCGCCGAGTTCGTCCCGCCGGCCGGCGCGTTCCTGGTCGCGTACCTGGACGGCCGACCGGTGGGCTGCGGCGGCTGGCGCAGCCACGGCGCGGACGGCGAGGAGGCCGAGCTGAAGCGGATGTACACCGCGCCGGCCGCCCGGGGCCGGGGCGTGGCCCGTGCGGTGCTCGCCGCGATCGAGCGGTCCGCCCGCGACGCCGGCCGGAAGCGGATCGTGCTGGAGTGCGGCGACAAGCAGCCCGAGGCGCTCGCCATGTACGCCTCGGCCGGCTACGAGCGGATCCCGAACTTCGGCTACTACCGGGACGCGCCGGGCTGCCTGTCGTTCGGACGGACGCTCTGACCGCCGCCGTCAGCCGACCGTGATCCGGATCTCCGCGGCGGCCCGACGGGCGGCGACCGCCGCCTCGTCCGGCGTCGCGCCCCAGGTCATCAGGTGCCCGCTGCGGTGCGCCGAGGAGAGCAGCTCGGGCACGGTCTGCCCGACCCTCGTCTCGACCTGGACGTCGAGCACGCCCGGCACGCGCAGCGCCGCCCGCCGGCCGTCCACCGCGGTGACCCGGCCGGGCGGGGCGGTCAGGAACTCGATCGCCGCCGCGCCGGTCGGCCGCTGCGGCAACGCCGGCCGTTCGCCGCACAGCACCCGCAGGTACGCCTCGATGACGTCCCGCTCGTAGGCGATCGAGATGAGCGCCGTGATCATGTCGCCGGGCATCCGGGCGGCGCACTCCACGAGCGTCGGCACGCCGTCGACCAGGATCCACTCGCTGTGCAGCATGCCGCTGCCGAAGCCGGCCGCCGCGGCGAGGCGGACCGCGGCCGACCGCAGCGCGTCGTGCTCGGCCGACGGCAGCGCGGACGGCACGGTGTGCCCGGTCTCCACCGGGTGCCGGCCACCGGCGACCCGCTTGTCGGTGACGTTCGCGAAGATCACCTCGCCGCCGGCGACCAGCAGCTCCACGCTGTGCTCGGAGCCGACCAGCAACTCCTCGACCAGGACGCCGGTGGGCAGGCCCGCGGTGGCCTCGGCCGGCTCCGGCGGGGTGGCGCTGGCCGCCCAGCGGGCCGGCACCTCGGCCGGGTCGGTGATGAGCTGCACGCCGAGGCTGCCGGAGCGGCGGGTGGGCTTGAGCACGCACCGGCCGCCGTGCGCGCGGGCGAACTCCGCCGCCCGGCCCGCGTCGTCGACCAGCTCGTAGGCCGGGTTGGCCAGGCCGATCTCGTCGGCGAGCAGCCGCATCCGGTGCTTGTCGGAGAAGATGTCCGCGGCGACCGCCCCGGCGCCGGGCCGGCCGAGCCGGTCGGCCAGCCGGGCGGTGGCGGCGACCGCGTACTCCAGGCCGGGCAGCACCAGGCGCGCGTCGGCCAGGCCGGGCTCGCGACCGAGCAGGGCGTCGACGTCCAGGCCGGTCTGGTACTCCGCGGCCACCAGGCGGCCGATCAGCGGCAGTTCCTCGGCGAACCGGGCCAGGTCGCGGCGGCGGATCACGTCCGGCTCCTCGACCAGCACCACACTGCCGGCCGGCAGTTCCTGGTCGAACCAGCGCAACGAGCCGAACGACCCGCCCACCACCACCAGTTGCTCGCGGCCCAGATCGAGGTCCACCGGTCGTCCTCCCCACGGTCCGCGCCGGAGCCGGACGGCCGGCGCAGCAGCACCCTAACCGGCGGGGACCAGCCGGTCGCCGTACGGTCGGTCAGCGGTCGCCGCGGACCGGCGGACACGACAGAAGCCGGCGGACCCGAGGGGTCCGCCGGCGACCGACGATGTTCCGGTGGTGCTCCGCGTCAGGCGCGGGTGACCTTGCCGGCCTTGATGCACGAGGTGCAGACCTGCAACTTCTTGGTGGTGCCGCCACCGGCCGGGGTACGCACCGACTGGATGTTCGGGTTCCAGCGGCGGTTGGTCCGCCGGTGCGAGTGGGACACGTTGTGGCCGAAGCCCGGTCCCTTGCCACAGACGTCGCACACGCTAGCCACGGGATACTCCTGGGATTGAAACGTTCATGAGGTCGCCGCCAGGCGCAGCCCGGGCAACCTGGCCAGGTTACCCGATGCCGGTCGGTACGCCCAATCGGCCCTTCGCCGAGCCCACCGGAGCGTACCGGCCGGCCGGGTCGACGCGTGGCCGGCCCGGGACCGGGAGCGGGCCGGGCCGGGCCGACCGGTCGACCGGGCAGGCGGACACGCCGGACGACCCCGGCGCGTGTCGGTGTGCGCCAGTAGGCTTCCCGACGTGCTGGACACCCTCGACGCCGCCGCGGTGCGCCGCTGGTGCGCGAGCGGGCTGGCCGCCCTCCAGCGGCACCAGGGCGAGATCGACGGCCTCAACGTCTACCCGGTGCCGGACGGCGACACCGGCACCAACCTGGTGCTCACGCTCACCTCGGCCCAGCAGGCCCTGGCCATGGATCTCGGCACCCTCCCCGACGACGGGCACACCCCGCACGGGCACGCGCTGCGGCTGATGGCCCGCGGCGCGTTGCTCGGCGCGCGGGGCAACTCCGGGGTGATCCTCTCGCAGATCCTGCGCGGCCTCGCGGACGCGCTCGCCGCCGCGCCGGCGGTCCGGGGCCGGCAGCTCGCCGGTGCGCTCGCCGACGCCGCCACCGCCGCCTACGCCGCGGTCGCCCGGCCGGTCGAGGGCACGCTGCTGAGCGTGGTCGCCGCGGCGGCCCGCGCGGCCCAGCGGGCGGACAGCGACGACCTGCGCACGGTGGCCGGGGCCGCCGCCGAGGCGGCCACGCACGCGCTGGCCCGCACCCCGGAGCAACTGCCCGAGCTGGCCCGCGCCGGCGTGGTCGACGCCGGCGGGCGCGGGCTGTGCCTGCTGCTCGACGCGCTGGTCGAGGTGATCACCGGGGAGAGCCCCGGCCGGCCGGCCCCCGCGCCGGCCGCGCCGCACCGGCCCGGGGCTGCCGTCCGGGAGACCGGCTCCGACGCGTACGCCTACGAGGTGCAGTACCTCCTCGACGCCACCGAGGAGGCGGTCGCGCGGCTGCGCGGCGAGCTGGCCGGGCTCGGCGACTCCCTGGCCGTGGTCGGGGACGGCGACGGCACCTGGAACGTGCACGTGCACGTCAACGACGTCGGGGCCGCCGTTGAGGCGGGCGTGGTCGCCGGCCGGCCGCACCGGATCACGGTGACCCGGTTCGCCGACCACCCGGCTCCGGCGCCCGGCCCGCCGCCGACGCCGTCCGGCGGCCGGGCCGCCGTGGTGGTCGCCACCGGCGCCGGCATCGCCGAGCTGTTCGCCGCCGAGGGCGCGGTGGTGGTGCCGGCCAACCCGTCCACCGGCGAGCTGCTCGACGCGATCCGGGCCACCGACGCGGCCCGGGTGGTGGTGCTGCCGAACGACCCGAACACGCAGTCGGTGGCGAGCGCGGCGGCCAGGGAGGCGCACCGCCTCGGCGTCAAGGTCAGCGTGGTGCCCACCCGTTCCCCGGTGCAGGCGCTCGCCGCGCTCGCCGTCCGCGACCCGAAGCGCCGCTTCGAGGACGACGTGATCGCGATGGCCGAGGCCGCCGGCGCCTGCCGCTACGCCGAGGTCTGCCACGCCGGCCGGGAGGCGCTCACCGTCGCCGGGCCGTGCCGGCCGGGTGACGTGCTGGCCCTGGTGGAGGGCGAGGTGCACCTGATCGGGCAGGATCTGACCGACACCTGCACCGCCGTGGTCGACCGGATGCTCGGCGGCGGCGGCGAGCTGGTCACGCTGCTCTGCGGGGCGGACGCCCCGGCCGGGCTGGCCGACCGCGTCCGCGCCCACGTCGAGCGCGCCTGGCCGTTCGTCGAGGTGCAGGCGTACGAGGGCGGCCAGCCGCACTACCCGCTCCTGCTGGGGGTCGAATGACGAGCGAACCGTCGACGGTGGACACCCCGCTCAAGAAGCTGGTCGGGGAGAAGACCGCGAAGGCGCTTGCCGGTCACCTCGACCTGCACACCGCCGGTGACCTGGTCTACCACTTCCCGCGCCGCTACGACGAGCGCGGCGAGCACACCGACATCCGCTCGCTCGACGTGGGGGAGCAGGTCACCGTGCTGGCCCAGGTGCAGCGCACCACGGTCCGCCCGATGCGCCAGCGGCGCGGCAACCTGCTGGAGGTGACCGTCGGCGACGGCTCCGGCGGCGTGCTGACCTGCACCTTCTTCGGCAACCAGGCGTGGCGGGAGCGGGAGCTGCGACCGGGCCGCTGGGGGCTGTTCGCCGGCAAGGTGACCGAGTTCCGGGGCAAGCGGCAGCTCAACGGCCCGGAGTACGTCCTGCTCGGCGAGGGCGGTGACAGCGAGGCGGCGGCCAGCGAGGAGGTCGAGGAGTTCGCCGGCGCGCTGATCCCGGTCTACCCGGCCGCGGCGGCGGTGCCGACCTGGGTGATCGCCCGCTGCGTCCGGGTGGTGCTGGACACGTTCACCCCGCCGGACGACCCGCTGCCGGCCACCCTGCGGGCCACCCGCAACCTGGTCGGCATCGACGCCGCCCTGCGGGAGATCCACCGGCCGTCCAGCAAGGAGGCGCTCTACCGGGCCCGCCGCCGGCTCAAGTGGGACGAGGCGTTCGCGGTGCAGCTCACCCTGGCGCAGCGCAAGCACCGGGCGGCGGCGTGGCCGGCGCGGGCCCGACCGGCCCGGGCCGGTGGCCTGCTGGACGCGTTCGACGCCCGGCTGCCGTACGAGCTGACCCCCGGTCAGCAGGTGGTCGGGCGGGAGATCGCCGCCGACCTGGCCACCGCGCACCCGATGCACCGGCTGCTCCAGGGCGAGGTGGGCTCCGGCAAGACGGTGGTGGCGCTGCGCGCCATGCTCCAGGTGGTCGACGCCGGCGGTCAGGCCGCGCTGCTCGCCCCGACCGAGGTGCTCGCCGCCCAGCACCACCGCGGCATCCGGGAGCTGCTCGGCCCGCTCGGCACCGCGGGCGAGCTGGGCGCCGCCGACGACGCCACCCGGGTGGAGCTGGTCACCGGCTCGCTGGGCGCAGCGGCCCGACGCCGTGCCCTGGCCGAGGTGGCCGAGGGCCGGGCCGGCATCGTGCTCGGCACGCACGCGTTGCTCTACGAGGGTGTCGACTTCGCCGACCTGGGCCTGGTGGTGGTGGACGAGCAGCACCGCTTCGGCGTGGAGCAGCGGGACGCGCTGCGCGCCAAGGCCGAGCAGCCGCCGCACGTGTTGGTGATGACCGCCACCCCGATCCCGCGCACGGTCGCCATGACCGTCTACGGCGATCTGGAGACCTCCACGTTGTCCCAGTTGCCGCAGGGCCGCTCGCCGATCGCCTCGCACGTGGTGCCGGCCGCCGAGAAGCCGGCCTTCCTGGACCGGGCCTGGCGTCGGCTGCGCGAGGAGGTCGGCAAGGGCCACCAGGCGTACGTGGTCTGTCCCCGGATCGGGGACGGCCCGGTCTCGGACGAGGAGGCGCCGCGGGAGGACGACAACGGTCGCCGGCCGCCGCTGGCGGTGACCGAGGTGGCCCCGCTGCTCGCCGACGGGCCGCTGCACGGGCTGCGGATCGGGGTGCTGCACGGGCGGCTGCCGGCCGACGAGAAGGACGCGGTGATGCGCGCGTACGCCGCCGGCGACCTGGACGTGCTGGTGGCGACCACGGTCGTCGAGGTGGGCGTGAACGTCCCCAACGCGACCGTGATGATCGTGCTGGACGCCGACCGGTTCGGCGTCTCCCAGCTGCACCAGTTGCGCGGCCGGGTGGGCCGGGGGTCGGCCGCTGGTCTCTGCCTGCTCGTCACCGAGGCGGCCGAGGGCTCGTCGGCCCGGGAGCGGCTGGACGCGGTGGCCTCCACCACCGACGGGTTCAAGCTGGCCGAGCTCGACCTGGAACAGCGCCGGGAGGGCGACGTGCTCGGCGCGTCCCAGTCCGGCCGGCGCTCACACCTGCGGTTGCTGTCGCTCCTGCGCGACACGGAGCTGATCCGGGACGCCCGCGCCGAGGCGATCGAGCTGGTCGAGGAGGATCCGGAGCTGGCCCGGCACCCGGCGCTGGCCGCGTCCGTCGCCGCCCTGGTCGACGAGGAGCGCGCCGAATACCTGGAGAAGGGCTGACCCACCGGTCAACCCGGTGTGGAGTACGCGGCGCGAGGACGCGGGGGCGCGACGTCCCGGCCGCCTGTTTCACGGAAACAGTGGCTAACTGGGCCCCGAAGGCCACTCTTTCCGTGAAACAGGCGCGTGAGGCGCGCTGAGGCGGTGAGGCGCGTGAGGCGGGTGAGGCGCGTGAGGCGGGTGAGGCGCGTGAGGCGGGTGAGGCGCGTGAGGCGCGTGAGGCGGGTGAGGCGGGTGAGGCGCGTGAGGCCGTGAGGCGCTGGGGATGCGAGGGCGCGCCGACCGGGTGGTCGACGCGCCCCGGGGGTGCGGGCGGGTCAGGCGGTGAAGCGGATCCGGCGGCGGCGGGCCACCACGAACAGCGTCGCGCCGGCGGCCAGCAGCAGCGCGGCGCCACCGGCGATCGCGCCGGCGGCCGGGCCGGTCACCGGCAGGCCGCCGCCCTGGCCGGAGCAGTCCTCCGGCTGGGAGTACGGGACGGTCTCGGCGTCCTCAACGACGTCGTACTTCACGGTGACCTTGAGGCCCCGGTAGGCGTCGAACTCGACCGAGGTGGTCCTGCCCGGCGCTGAGGTGAGCTTCTTGGTGACGCCCTTCTCGGTGGTCAGCGTGGCGGTGAAGGGGATGCCCTTGGCCGGGTTCTCCACGATGAAGGTCATCGAGTCGCAGTCCTGGTCCAGCTTGAAGATCGGCTCGGCCGGCTCGGCCGGGGCGGACGGCGTCGCGGACGGGCTCGGCGGGGTGGAGACGGACGCGGACGGCGTCGGGGTGGGCCGCTCGGGTGACCGGGTCGGCTCCGGCGTGCCGCTGGGCGACGGCGAGCTGGGCGACGGCGACGGGCTCGCCACGACCTCGCAGTCGCGGCTGGGCCGGGCCACCACGGTGCGCTCACCGTCGTGCGACTGCCGGCCCCGCTCCCAGTGCGCCCCGACGGTCAGCTTCAGCTCCGGGATCGCACCGGTGAACGTGTGGGTCTGGGTGCCGGTCAGCGGCCCCTCGCTCTGCTTCTTCAGTTCCGCGCCGACGGTCAGACCGCCGGTGATGTCGCCGGGCACGGTGGACTCCAGCTTGGTGATCCGGCCGGAGATGTCGCGCTCGCTGCTGATCACCGACCAGGTGACGGTGACCGTGCCGTCCTTGGTGGCGCAGAAGCTGCCGGACGGTTCGGGGTGGTGGGCCGCGGCGGGGGCGGCCGTGGTGGCGACGCCCGCGAGGCCGATCAGCGCGCCGGCGGTGAGGACGGCGGCACGCCGGAGGTTGAGACGGTTCACGTCTTCTCCTGATGAGGGGAGGTGCGGAGAGGGTGCGGCGGACGGACCGGAGTCACGCGTCCACTCGGCAACCGGGCAGACCCTAGCGAGATCGACACTGTGGGCGTTACCGAGATCTACGGGTCGTAAAGGGTCCGTTATGAATTTGAGATCATAGATGTACGGGGGGTCACGAACCGTCGCTCCCGGTGGTCCGCCCGTCCCGTGTCCGCGGTCGCGTAGCGTCGGGGCATGCGGAGGGAACGACGGTGACCCGGATCGTGGCCGGCGCGTTCGGTGGGCGGCGGATCGCCGCGCCGCCCGGCGCCGGCACCCGACCGACCTCGGACCGGGTGCGGGAGGCGCTGTTCAGCGCCGTGCAGGCCGATCTCGACCTGGCCGGGGCGCGCTTCGTCGACCTGTTCGCCGGCTCCGGCGCGGTCGGGCTGGAGGCGCTGTCCCGGGGTGCGGCGCACGTGCTGCTGGTCGAGTCGGACGCCCGGGCCGCCCGGGTGATCCGGGAGAACATCGCCACCCTCCGGGCCGCGCCGGCCGCCCGCCTGGTCACCGGCAAAGTGGCCGGCGTGCTGGCGGCCGGGCCGGACGGCGGGCCGTACGACGTGGTCTTCGCCGACCCGCCGTACGCGGTGCCGGCCGCGGAGGTCACCGCGATGCTGGCCGCGCTGGTGCACGGCGACTGGCTCGCCCCGGACGCCCTGGTGGTCGTCGAGCGGTCCCGCCGATCCGGACCGGTCGACTGGGTGGAGGGCGTCACGCCGGAGCGCAGTCGCCGCTACGGCGAGACCACCCTTTGGTACGGTCGCCGATCATGAGACGTGCGGTCTGCCCGGGCTCGTTCGACCCGGTCACCAACGGTCACCTCGACATCGTCGGCCGGGCCAGCCGGCTCTTCGACGAGGTGATCGTCGGCGTGCTGGTCAACCAGTCGAAGCAGGGGTTGTTCACGGTCGAGGAGCGGATCACGATGCTCCGCGAGGTGACCGCCTCGTACGACAACGTCCGGGTGGAGTCGTTCCGCGGCCTGCTCGTCGACTTCTGCCGGGACCAGCAGGCGAGCGTGCTGATCAAGGGCCTGCGGGCGGTCAGCGACTTCGACTACGAGTTGCAGATGGCCCAGATGAACATCGGCCTGGCCGGCGTGGAGACGCTCTTCATGCCGACCAACCCGCTCTACTCCTTCCTCTCCTCCAGCCTGGTCAAGGACGTGGCCAAGTGGGGCGGCGACATCTCCGCCCACGTCCCCGACCTGGTCCGCGAGCAACTCGTCGCCCGCCTCCGCCCCTGACCCCGCCCCCAATCCCCGCCGATCTTGCACTTGTGGCCTGGCAGTTGTCCCTTTCGCGGCACATGTCGGGGCGGAAAGTGCAAGATCAACGGCGAGGGTGGGGCGGGGGGCGACGCGCCGGGTGGGCGGGGTGGGGCGGGAGTGGCGGGGCGCGACATGATGGGGGCAGCGCCGGAACCGGGCGCAGGCCGCATCATGGAGGGCGGCCGACGAAGACAGGAGTGAGGCGCCGGTGGACCCGCTCGATCGCATCGACGAACTGATCGCCATGGTGGAGCAGGCCCGCTCCGTCCCGATGTCGCGCAACAACTGCATGGTCGACCGCGGTGAGATGATCGCCGTGCTCGACGAGTTGCGCGCCGAGCTCCCCGCCGACCTGCGCCGGGCCGCCGCGCTGCTGGAGGAACGGGACAAGATCATGGAGGCCGGCAAGCGCGAGGCCGACCGGATCATCAGCGAGGGTGAGGCGGAACACGCCCGCCTGGTCTCGGTGAACGAGATCACGGTCTCCGCCGAGCACGAGGGCGCCCGGATCATCGGCGAGGCGCGGGCCGAGGCGCAGCGCCTCCGCGAGGAGGTGGACGACTACGTCGACACCGCGCTGGCCAACTTCGAGCAGTTCCTGACCCGGGCGTTGGCCTCGATAGAGCGCGGCCGGGACAAGATGCACGCGCTGCGCGAGATCGGCACCTTCGCGGGGGACGAGGCCGACCGCCCGCTACCCTTCTGAGCGGCGCACGGGCCGGTCGCCGACAGCCGGCCGCCGCCGGGCCGGGGCGGACACGCCCCCGGTTCGACGGTCCGCCGGTCTCCCAGGTAACCTTTTTTGTCGGCCTCTCACCGGCCGGAGTCTGACTATGCCCAAACATTCGCCAAGCCAACTCGACCCCAGGTCGCCGCTGGTCCTCGACACGAGAGACCTGCCGCGTCGACCTGGCGCGTTGCGTGAGCTCCGGCGGGTCGTGACGGCACCGGCGGACCTCGGCGTGGAGTTGATCGGCGTGCCGGCCGGCGCGGACCTCGACCTCGACCTGAGGTTGCAGTCGGTGTCCGAGGGCGTGCTCGTCTCCGGGACCGTCGCCGGTCCCGTCAAGGGCGAGTGCGGTCGCTGTCTGCGCGAGATCGACGACTCGGTGGTCGTGAACGTCCAGGAGCTGTACGCGTACGAGGACAGCACCACGGACGAGACGACCGACGAGGACGAGGTGGGCCGGATGCAGGGCGATCTGATCGACCTGGAGCCGGCGTTGCGGGATGCGGTGGTGCTCGCGCTGCCGACCAACCCGCTCTGCCGGGAGGACTGCCCAGGCCTGTGCCCCGACTGCGGGGTGCACTGGGACGATCTGCCGGCCGACCACAGTCACCAGCAGGTCGACCCGCGTTGGGCGGGCCTGTCGCAACTGACCCGTACAGAGGAGTAGGAACCGTGGCCGTCCCCAAGCGCAAGATGTCGCGCAGCAACACCCGCGCCCGCCGGGCGAACTGGAAGGCCACGGCGGTGTCGACCGTTGCCTGCCCGCAGTGCAAGTCGCCGAAGCTGCCGCACGCCGCCTGCTCCGTCTGCGGCACGTACAACGGCCGCCAGGTTCTCGAGGTCTGACCTGGACGCCGAGTGACGCCCCCGACCACCGGTCGGGCGGCGCGCGCACCACGGCTCACGCCCGGTGCCCCGGCTCCCTCCGCCGCCGGCCGTTCCCCGGCCGGCGGGCCGACGGAGCCGGGCACCGCGCGGATCGCCGTCGACCTCCTCGGCGGGGACGATGCTCCCGCCGTCGTGGTTGACGGCGCTCTGCGGGCGGTGCGCACCGACCCTGACCTGCGCCTGATGC
This sequence comes from Micromonospora sp. NPDC051141, assembly GCF_044455765.1. Classification (NCBI taxonomy): domain Bacteria; kingdom Bacillati; phylum Actinomycetota; class Actinomycetes; order Micromonosporales; family Micromonosporaceae; genus Micromonospora; species Micromonospora sp. NPDC051141. Next base: position 124,707 of record NZ_JBITFD010000010.1, on the reverse strand, counting down.
TCGTCGGCCCGACCGAGGTGGCCGACGGGCTGATCGCTGCGCTCGACCCGGCGCACCGCGCCCGGGTCACGGTCCGCGCGGTGCGGGCCGCCGTCGGCATGGCCGACCATCCGACCGCCGCACGCGGCGAGAGCACGGTACGCACGGCCGTGCAGGCCGTCCACGACGGGCTCGCCGACGCCGTGGTCTCCGCCGGCTCGACCGGGGCCACCGTCACCGCCGCCGCGCTCGGCCTGGGCCGCTGGACCGGGGTACGCCGACCCGCGCTGGTCGCCACGCTGCCGGCCGTCGCCGGACCGGTGGTCCTGCTGGACGTCGGCGGCACACTCGAACCCGGCCCCGCCACGCTGGCCCGGCACGCCGTTCTCGGCGCCGCCTACGCGGCGGTGGCGCACGGCGTCGTCGCACCCCGGGTGGGCCTGCTCTCCGTCGGCCACGAGGCCGGCAAGGGTGACCGCCTGCGCCGCGCCGCCGACCCGGCGCTCGCCGCCGTGCCACTGCCCTGCGGCGCCCGATACGTCGGCCTGGTCGAGGGGTTCGACCTTTCCCTGGGCGGTCGCGCCGACGTGGTGGTGACCGACGGCTTCACCGGCAACGTCCTGCTGAAGGCCATCGAGGGCGCGTACGCCATGGCCGGTGGGCCGCCGGTCAGCGGCGGCGCGCCCCGCGCGGCGGCCCTGCTCGGGGTGGCCGGCACCGTGGTGGTGTGCCACGGCGCGGCCGGCCCCGACGACGTCGCCTCGGGCATCGCGCTGGCCGCCCACCTCTGGCGTCGCGACGCCGCCGGCACGGTCCGCGCCCTGCTCGCCGAGATCCCGCACGATCCCGCACCTGACCGCAACGACACCGAGGTAGCACCATGACCAACGACAAGCGGCGGCGTGCTCCCGTCGGCCTCCTCGAGGCGGCCTTCGGGGTGTCGCTCGACCCGGAGCTGCTGGAACGCGCCCTGACCCACCGCTCGTACGCGTACGAGAACGGCGGGCTGCCCACCAACGAGCGGCTGGAGTTCCTCGGCGACTCGGTCCTCGGCGTGGTGATCACCACCGCGCTCTTCCACAACCACCCGGACCTGCCCGAGGGGCAGTTGGCGAAGCTGCGGGCCAGCGTGGTCAACATGCGCGCGCTGGCCGACGTGGCGCGTGGCCTCGGCCCGGACGGGCTGGGCGCGTACCTCCTGCTCGGCAAGGGCGAGGAGGCCACCGGTGGTCGGGACAAGGCGAGCATCCTGGCCGACACGCTGGAGGCGCTGCTCGGCGCCATCTACCTCCAGTACGGCCTGGACACCGCCGCCATCGTGATCCACCGCCTCTTCGACCCGCTGATGGCGGAGTCGGCCGGGCGGGGCGCGGCGCTGGACTGGAAGACCAGCCTCCAGGAGTTGACCGCCGCGCTGGGGCTGGGCGTGCCGGAGTACCGGATCGAGGGCACCGGACCGGACCACCTGAAGACGTTCACCGCCTGGGTGGTGGTGGCCGGCAACCGGTACGGCGGCGCGGAGGGGCGCAGCAAGAAGGAGGCCGAGCAGCGGGCCGCCGAGTCGGCCTGGCGGATGCTCACCGAGCAGGCGGAGGCGACCGCGCGGGCGGAGGCCGAGGCGCGGGCGGCGGCCGAGGCCGGGGCGGCGGCCGACCCGGAGGACGCCGAGGCGGGCGCCGGCCGTGCCTGAGCTGCCCGAGGTCGAGACCGTCCGGCAGGGGCTGGCCGAGTGGGTGGTCGGCCGACGGATCAGCGCCGTCGAGGTGCGCCATCCCCGGGCGGTACGCCGGCACGCGCCGGGCGGCGCGCACTTCGCCGACGTGCTGGCCGGCCGGACGATCACCGACGTCCGCCGCCGGGGCAAGTATCTCTGGCTGCCGCTGGACAGCGGGGACGCGGTGATCGGCCACCTGGGCATGTCCGGGCAGTTGCTGCTGCAACCGGTCGGCGCGGCCGACGAGCTGCACCTGCGGGTCCGGTTCCGGTTCGCCGACGACGGCCCGGAGCTGCGCTTCGTCGACCAGCGCACGTTCGGCGGGCTGTCCGTCTCCGACGGCGGGGCGGAACTGCCGGCCGAGATCGCGCACATCGCCCGGGACCCGATGGACCCGGAGTTCTCCGACGACGCGTTCGTGGCCGCGTTGCGCCGCCGGCGTACGGAGATCAAACGGGCGCTGCTCGACCAGACGCTGATCTCCGGCGTGGGCAACATCTACGCCGACGAGGCGCTGTGGCGGGCGAAGCTGCACGGCGCCCGGCCGACCGACGCGTTGACCGGGCCGGCGGCGCTGCGGCTGCTCGGCCACGTGCGGGACGTGCTCGGCGAGGCGATCAAGCAGGGCGGCACCAGCTTCGACGAGCTGTACGTGAACGTCAACGGCGAGAGCGGCTACTTCGACAGGTCGTTGAACGCGTACGGCCGGGAGGGCGAGCCCTGCCCGCGCTGCGGCGCGCCGATCCGGCGGGAGGCGTTCATGAACCGTTCCTCCTACAGTTGCCCGCGCTGCCAGCCGCGTCCCCGGGGCACGCTCCGGGGATGACCCCGAGCCGGCTCGGGGTTGCGCCGGTGTGCTGCGCCGGACCGGGCCCGGGGGCCCGCCGCGACGTACCCTGAAATGTCCCTTTCCGCCGGACCGGCGCGGCCGGTTCCGGCCGCCGGGTAGGGCCAGCCCTATCGGGGAGGAGCCGGGGCCGTTCCCCGATGTCCGGGCTCCGTCGGCTGCCTAGCGTCTCCAGACGTCGGCACGGGGCCGACGGCTGGAGGGGGACCCGGATATGGGCAGGCGACCGGTGACCGTGCGGTTGGCACGGTGGAGTGCGGAGCATCCGTGGCGGGCCATCGCGCTGTGGGTGGTGTTCGTGGCGGTGTGCTTCGTCGGCGGCAACGCCGCCGGGCTGAACGAGGCCACCGACGCGGATCAGGCGATCGGCGAGTTCGGGCGGGCCGAGCTGATCGTCGACGACGGCGGCTTCCACCGGGCCGCCACCGAGAACGTGCTGATCACCGCGCGGTCCGGCCCGCTCGACCCGGCCGCGGCGAAGGCCGCCGCGACCGACGCCGCGGCCCGGCTGCGGCAGGTCGAGGGCGTCGCGTCGGTGGGTACGCCGATGCCGTCGCGGGACGGGAGCGCGCTGCTGCTGCCGGTCACCATGTCCGGCGACCCGGAGACCGCCGGGGACCGGGTGGGACCGCTGCGGGACGCCACCGCCGGTGTGCAGGCCGCCCATCCGGGGTTGCGGGTGGAGGAGGTCGGCGGCCCGTCGATCGACAAGGCGCTCGACGACACGCTCGGCAAGGACTTCAAGCGGGCCGAGCTGCTCAGCCTGCCGGTGACGCTGGCCATCCTGATCATCGCGTTCGGCGCGTTGATCGCCGCCGGCGTGCCGGTGCTGCTCGCGCTCTCCTCGGTGGCCGCCGCGATGGGCCTCTCCACGCTCGCCTCGCACCTGGTGCCGGCCACCGACACCACGGCCAGCGTGATCCTGCTGATCGGCATGGCGGTGGGCGTCGACTACTCGCTGTTCTACGTGCGGCGCGAGCGTGAGGAACGGGCGAAGGGGCGGTCCGGACTGGACGCGGTCGAGGTCGCGGCGGAGACGTCCGGGCACGCCGTGGTGGTCTCCGGCACCGCCGTGATCATCGCGATGGCCGGCCTGCTGCTCGCCCAGGACGCCATCTTCTCGTCGCTGGCGGTCGGCTCGATCCTGGTGGTCGCGGTGGCGGTGCTCGGCTCGCTGACCGTCCTGCCGGCGCTGCTGGCCAAGCTGGGCCGGTGGGTGGACCGGCCCCGGGTGCCGCTGCTGTGGCGGCTCACCACCCCGCGTCCCGGGCGGCGTCCCCGCTTCTGGCCGGCCGTGCTCCGGCCCGCGCTGCGCGCGCCGGTGGCCACCCTGCTGGTGTCGGTGGCGCTGCTGCTCGCCCTGGCCGCGCCCGCGCTGGGCATGAAGCTGAAGTTCCCCGGGACCGAGGACGTGCCGCGCACCACGGCGGCCATGCAGGCGTACGACCGGCTCGCGGCGGCCTTCCCGAGCAACGGCACCAGCCACACGGTGGCCGTGCGGGCGCCCGCCGACCAGGCCGACCGGGTGCGGGCCGCGCTCACCGGGCTGGCCGCCCGTACCGCAACCGACCCGCTCTTCGCGCCGGCCGAGGGGGACGGCCCGGAGATCCGGGTGTCGACGGACCGGCGGGTGTCGGTGCTGGAGGTGGCGACGCCGTTCGCCAGCCGCTCGGACGAGGCGTCCCGCTCCCTGCACGAGCTGCGCGACGACCTGGTGCCGGCCGCCCTGGACGGCGTGCCCGGCGTGGAGTACGCGGTCGGCGGCGGGGTGGCCGCCAGCGAGGACTACGCCGACCACATCTGGGCGAAGCTGCCGGTGGTCGCGGCGTTCGTGCTGGCGCTGACGTTCCTGGTGATGGCCTGGACGTTCCGGTCGGTGGTGGTGGCGCTCACCTCGATCCTGCTGAACCTGCTCTCCGTCGGCGCCGCGTACGGGCTCCTGGTGCTGGTCTTCCAGAGCGACTGGGCGGAGGGGCTGCTCGGGTTCACCTCGATGGACGCGATCGTCACCTGGCTGCCGCTGTTCCTGTTCGTGGTGCTGTTCGGGCTCTCCATGGACTACCACGTCTTCGTGGTCAGCCGGATCCGCGAGGCGGTGGACCGGGGCATGCCCAACCGGGAGGCGGTGGCGTACGGGATCACCTCCTCGGCGCCGGTGGTGACCAGCGCGGCGATCGTGATGGTCGGGGTCTTCTCGATCTTCGCCACGCTCAGCATGATCGACTTCAAGCAGCTCGGCATCGGGCTGGCGGCGGCGATCCTGCTGGACGCCACGATCATCCGCGCGGTGGTGCTGCCGTCGGTGATGACGCTGCTGGGTGACGCGAACTGGTGGGCGCCGCGGTTCCTGCGCCGCCGGGTGGCCGGCCCGCCGGCCGAGCCGCCGCCCGCGCCGGCGCCGGAACTGGTCGGCGCCCGCTGACCGACGGGGGGCCGGATCGTCCGATCCGGCCCCCCGCCGCGACTCCCATGCGACTGCCATCCGATTCCCAGCCGGTTCCCATCCGACCGGGAAAGCCGAAGGCAGGATTAGTGCTGGTGGCCCCGGGGCATCTGGGCGGCCATGGACGAACAGCTCTCGCCGGAGGCGCCTACCTCCGCCCCGGCTCCCGAATCCCTCCGGCGGGCGTCATGAGCACCGACGTGTCGACCGGCACCGTACGGACCAACGTCCCGGCCCGCCTCGACCGGCTGCCGTGGTCCCGCTGGCACTGGATGATCGTGATCGGTCTCGGGACGGTGTGGATCCTCGACGGTCTCGAGGTGACCATCGTCGGCAACCTGTCCGGGAAGCTGGCCGAGCCGGGCAGCGGTCTGGACATCACGCAGAGCCAGGTCACCGGCCTGGCCGCCGCGCTCTACGTGGCCGGCGCGTGCACCGGCGCGCTCTTCTTCGGCTGGCTCACCGACCGGTTCGGCCGCAAGAAGCTGTTCCTGCTGACGCTGGGGCTCTACCTGGTGGCCACCGCGCTCACCGCGCTCTCGTTCGACACCTGGTGGTTCTTCCTGTTCCGGTTCCTCACCGGCATGGGCATCGGCGGTGAGTACGCGGCCATCAACTCGGCCATCGACGAGCTGATCCCGGCCCGCCACCGCGGCCGGATCGACATCATCATCAACGGCACGTTCTGGCTCGGCGCGGCGATCGGCGCGCTGCTGACCGTACCGCTGCTCAACGGCCTGCCGACCAACCTCGGCTGGCGGGTGGCGTTCGGCATGGGCGCGGTGCTCGGCGTGGTGATCCTGCTGGTCCGCCGGCACGTGCCGGAGAGCCCACGCTGGTTGTTCATCCACGGTCGGGCGGACGAGGCGAACCACCTCGTCGACTCCGTCGAGGCCGAGGTGGAACGGGAGACCGGCAGGGACCTCGCCGAGGCCGACAACTACATCGAGATCCGGCAGCGGAAGAGCACGAACTTCCTGGAGATCGCGAAGACGCTGTTCCGCCGCTACCCGAAGCGCGCCACGCTGGGCTTCTCGCTCTTCATCGGGCAGGCGTTCCTCTACAACGCGATCACGTTCGGCTTCGCCCAGATCCTGGAGACCTTCTTCGACGTCCCGCCCGGCAACAGCGGCTACTACTTCGCGGTGATCGCGGTCGGCAACCTGCTCGGCCCGCTGCTGCTCGGCAAGCTGTTCGACACGGTGGGCCGGGTGCCGATGATCGCCGGCTCGTACATCGGCTCGGGCGTGCTGCTGCTCGGCACCGCCTGGCTGTTCCACTCCGGCGTGCTCAGCGCGGTGACCATGACCGCCTGTTGGTGCGTGGTGCTCTTCTTCGCCTCGGCGGGGGCCAGCGCGGCGTACCTGACGGTCAGCGAGATCTTCCCGATGGAGACCCGGGCCATGGCGATCGCGTTCTTCTACGCGATCGGCACCGCCGCCGGTGGCGTCACCGGCCCGCTGCTCTTCGCCAAGCTGGTCGGCAGCGGCCAGGTCGGCGACACCGTGATCGCGTTCGTCATCGGCGCCACCATCATGATCATCGGTGGTCTGGTGGAACTGGCGCTCGGCGTCAAGGCGGAAGGCAAGTCCCTGGAGGACCTGGCCACCCCGCTCAGCGCCGAGCACCCCGACCTGCCGTCGCAGCGCGACGCCGGCAGCCCGACCTCGACCACCGGCGCGAGCGCCGGCTGACCCCGAACACGCCCACCGCCCCCGCCCACGACGGGCGGGGGCGGTGCCGCGTTCACGGCAGCGGGCAGGAGGCGCGCCAGGCGTCGAGGGCGCGGTCCTTGCGGATCGACGCGAAGCCGTAGCCGACCGAGGTGACGCAGAACGTGGCCGGCTCGCCGACGTACTCGACGTGGAAGACCGGCTTGCGCGCGTCGACGAACGGCAGCAGCTTCGCGCACTCGCGCCGGCGGACGCACTCCTGGTTGACCGCGAAGTCGAAGTCGGGCGCCAGCGCGGCCACCTGCGTCACGTCGTCGACCAGGCCGGGGGAGAGGTCGAACCGCCGGGCCAGCCCGGCCAGCCGACGGTTGACCAGCACCTGCTCGTCGAAGCCGAGCGGGAAGCCGGAGCGGTGCCGGAAGCCGTCCACGTCGGACAGCGCCACCGCGCCGAAGCCCTTGCCCCGGCAGAGCCGGAACCGGTCGGCCAGCACCGGCTCCAGCGCGTCCCAGCGCCGGACGTCCAGGAACCGGCTACCGGGCCGCCCCGGCACCGCCGCGCCGCGTACCGCGGCCGGGAAGCGGGTGGCGTCCGGGTCGCCTGTCGCGTACGTGCCCACCCGGACCTGACAGACCAGCCGGCGACCCCGGGCGCGCAGCGCGGCGGTCTCGGTCGAGGTGGTGGCGACCGGGTCGAGGACGAAGACGTCCGCCGCGACCGAGACGTCGACCGGGCCGGTGAGCTGCCACTGCCACGTCCAGCGGCGGGCCAGCGCGGCCGGCCACGAGGTGGGGGCGCCGGGCGGCGGGGCGAGCTGGTCCCGGCAGCCCGGGAGCGGGGCGAGCAGCAGCGCGGTCAACGCCAGCGCCACGCCCCGGCGCGGCCCTCGTCGGCGGACGCGGACCGGCCGGGAGCGCGGCACGGCGTACGCCGGCCGGATCCGCATCGACAGCTCCCCGGACGCGGGCGGCCCGACGCCGCCCCCGACCGGTCAACGAGCGCCGACCCGGTCACGACGCGCCGGTCAGCGCGGGGTGCCGAAGTCCTGCGTCCAGTACGGCCCGTTGCTGCGCGCCACGCCCACCCCGATCTCGGTGAACGAGCAGTTCAGGATGTTGGCCCGGTGCCCGGGGGAGTTCATCCAGGCGTCCATGACCGCGGCCGGGCTCTGCTGGTTCCAGGCGACGTTCTCGCCGTACGCCCGCCAGGCGTAGCCGGCCCGGTCGAGCCGCTGCCCGACGTCGCTGCCGTCGCTGCCGTCGTGCGTCATGGTCTTGTGGTCGGCCTGGTCCTGGCTGTGCCGCTGGGCGGCGAGCGTCAGCTTGGTGTCGACGCCGAGCGCCTTGCAGCCGGCCTTGGCCCGCTCCTGGTTGACCAGGTCGACGACCTGCTGCAACTCGGCGCTGAGCCCGCCCGAGGTGGTCCGGGCGGTGGTGCCGCTCGGCGCGCTGCTGCGCTGCTGCTGGCGCGACGGGGCGGTGGTCCGGCTCGGCTTCGGCGCGACCTTTTTCGTCGGGCTCGGCTTGGCGGTGGTCGGCGCGGTGGACGGGCTGGCGGACGCCGAGCCGGAGGCGGACGCGTCCGCGGCGGGTGTGGCGTCGGACTCCCCGGTCGGCGACGGGGCGGCGGCCACCGGCGCGTCCACGGCGGCCCGCTCGGCCGGCCCGTCGTCACCGGGCAGCAGCACCGCGCCCACGCCCAGGCTCACCACGAGGGTGGCCGCGGCGGCGGCGCCCCCGATCACGAACGGTCGGGACAGTCGCCGCTTCGGCCGGCGCCGGTCGTCGTCGGCCGGGGTGTCGGTCACCGGCTGCCAGGCGGCGGTGGGCTGCTCCCACCCGCCGGCCGGCTCCTCGCCGTTCCAGCGGTCCCGGCCCGCCGGGTAGCTGTCGCCCGGCGCGTACGGCGCCCGGGGGTCGTACGCCGGCTGCGCCTGGCCGCGGCCGGGCGCGGCGGCGGGCCCGTAGCCGGGCTGGTCGTAACCGGCCTGGTCGTAACCGGGCTGGTCGTAACCGGGCTGGTCGTAGCCCGGCTGGTCGTAACCGGCCTGGTCGTAACCGGGCTGGCCGTAGCCGGTGGGCTGGTCGTAGCCGGACGCGGCGGCGGGGCCGTGACCCGGGTGCGCGGCCGGGCCGTACCCCGGCTGGTCGCCGTGGCCGTAGCCGGCGGGCGGGCGGTACGCCGGCTCGGCCGGGTGGCCCCAGCCCGGGTGCGCCCCGGTGGCGTCGGCCGGGCCGTGGCCGGGGCGGGCGGTGTCGCCGTAGCGGTCCGCGTCGAGGGTGGGCGGCAGGTGGCCGGCAGGTGGCTGCCCGGACTCGTCCCCGAAGAGGTACGACGACCGCGGCTCGGGCCGGTCGGTGAGCCACGCCGGACCCTGGTCGGTCGGTGGCTCGGGGCGCCGGGAGGCGTCGTCCGGGTCGATCGGGTCGGTCCAGCGGTACACGCCTGTCGCCTCCACGGGTCGGTTGCGGGCCGGGGTGACGCTACGGGCGCGGCCCGAGCAGCGGCAACGTGGCTAAGAAAGAGTTAAGGCGAACCGGGCGGGAAGGGGGAGGTGTTCGGTGGACACCCGGGCGTACAGTGAAGGCGTCCGGACAGAGCGTGTCCGCGCCCTTTGTGGCAGCCCCCCGGTGAGTGGCCCGGCCGACGTGGAGATGATCTACGGCCTGCGGCAACTTGACGAAGGAGGGGGGTTCGGCTCAATATATAGGTGTCGCCAGTCGCGCCCAGCCATGTCCCGATGCACAGCGGGAATGGCAGCCGCGAACATCATGGGCGCGCGTTGGCCGGCCTTTCCGGCAGCGCATATCGAGGAGTTCAGCATGGCGAAGGCCCTCTACGGCCACGTAGGTGCAGCGTCCGACCGGCGTCTGCTCGACGAGGTCACCCGACTGCGTGCCAGGGTTCAGGCACTGGAATTCGAGATCACGCGTCTGCGCGCCGAGAACGATCGGCTCGCGGCGGCGGCAGCGGAGGCCGACGACCTCCTCCGTCTCGCCGAGCCCGCGCTGACCTGAGTTCCAGTCGCCGGAAAACTGAATCGCACCACACCGAAAAGCGCGCCGACACTTCAGTGCCGGCGCGCAGCCATGTGCGTACCCTTTCCGCAATTATCGATCTTGCGAGGCGTTTCGGAATTGCGCCTGCGGAAACCGGGTGGGTCGCGTGCCGGCGGCGTCCCGGTCGCGGGTTAGTCTGCGGGTTCACCAGGTCCGCGGCTCCGGCGACGGTACGGCGGCCACCGGACGAGGATCGAGAAGGTGCATCTCAAGAGCCTGACGGTGAAGGGCTTCAAGTCCTTCGCCTCCGCCACGACGTTGAAGCTGGAGCCCGGGATCACCTGCGTGGTCGGTCCGAACGGCTCCGGCAAGTCCAACGTCGTCGACGCCATCGCCTGGGTGCTCGGCGAGCAGGGCGCGAAGGCGCTGCGCGGCGGCAAGATGGAGGACGTCATCTTCGCCGGCACCGCCGGACGGGCCCCGCTGGGCCGGGCCGAGGTCACCCTCACCATCGACAACACCGACGGCGCGCTGCCGATCGAGTACACCGAGGTCTCCATCACCCGCCGGATGTTCCGCTCCGGCGAGAGCGAGTACGAGATCAACGGCGACTCCTGCCGCCTGCTCGACATCCAGGAGCTGCTCTCCGACTCGGGCATCGGCCGGGAGATGCACATCATCGTCGGGCAGGGCCGGCTCGACGGCATGCTGCACGCCAAGCCGGAGGACCGGCGGTCGTTCATCGAGGAGGCGGCCGGCGTCCTCAAGCACCGCAAGCGCAAGGAGAAGGCGCTGCGGAAGCTCGACGCGATGCAGGTGAACCTCAACCGGCTCACCGACCTCACCGCCGAGCTGCGCCGCCAGCTCAAGCCGCTGGGCCGGCAGGCCGAGGTGGCCCGGCGGGCCGCCGCCATCCAGGCCAACCTGCGCGACGCCCGGCTCCGGCTGCTCGCCGACGACCTGCACACGCTGCGGACCACCCTAAACAAGGAGATCGCTGACGAGACCGCGCTGCGCGAGCGGCGCGAACAGATCGAGGGCGAGCACGGCGAGGTGCAGGGCCGCCTCGGTGAGCTGGAGGCGGCCCTGGCCGAGGACGCCCCGCTGCTGGCGGCGGCCCAGGACACCTGGTACAAGCTCTCCGCGTTGCAGGAGCGGTTCCGGTCCATCGAACAGCTCGCCCGGGAGCGCCTGCGGCACCTCAGCGCCACCGGCGACGACGAGCGGCCCGGCCGCGACCCGGAGCAACTGGAGGCGGAGTCGCGGCGGGTCCGCGAGCAGGAGGAGGAACTGCGCGCCGCGCTCACCGACGACCAGATCCGGCTTGCCGAGGCGGTCGAGCACCGGCAGGAGCTGGAACGGCAGCTCGCCGCCGCCGAGCGGGAGTTGGTGGCCGCCGCCAAGGCCATCGCCGACCGGCGCGAGGGGCTGGCCCGGCTGACCGGCCAGGTCAACTCCGCCCGGGCGCGGACCACGAGCGCCGGCGAGGAGATCGAACGACTCGCCGCCGCGCACGCCGACGCGTTGGGCCGCGCCGAGAAGGCGCAGGCCGACCTGGACGCGGTCGCCGAGCAGTCCACCGAGGCGGACCGGGACAATGCCGACCTGGACGCCCGGCACGCCGAGGCGGTGGCCGCGCACGAGCGGGCCCAGGCGACCGTGCGCGGTCTCGTCGACGCCGAGCGGGCCGCCGAGAAGGACGCCGCCACCTGGAAGGCCCGCGAGGAGGCGCTCGCGCTCGGCCTGCGCCGCAAGGACGGCGCCGGGGCGCTGCTGGCCCGCGCCGACCAGGTGCCCGGCCTGCTCGGCAGCCTCGCCGGGCTGCTCACCGTGGCCCCCGGCGACGAGGCGGCGCTCGCCGCCGCGCTGGGTGGGCTCGCCGACGCGGTCGCGGTCACCGGCGTGGACGAGGCCGTCGAGGCGATGCGGCTGCTCAAGATCTCCGACGCCGGGCGGGCCGGGCTGCTGGTCGGCAGCCCTGCCGGGCCCGGCATGGACGGCTCGGCGGACGCGCTGCGCCCGAAGCTGCCCGAGAGCGCCCGCTGGGCCCCGGACCTGGTGGAGTGCGCGGCCGGGATCCGCCCGGCCGTGCACCGGGCGCTGCGGGACGTGGCGCTCGTCGACGACCTGGCCGCCGCCGCCGAGCTGGTCGCCGCGAACCCGGAGCTGCGTGCGGTCACCCCGGACGGCGACGTGGTCGGGGCGTACGCGGCGGCCGGCGGGTCGGCCAAGGCGCCCAGCTTCATCGAGGTGCAGGCCGCGGTCGAGGAGGCCCGCACCAACCGGGCCACCGCCGAGCACACCGCGGCCGAGCTGCGGGAACAACTGGTCGAGGCGCGGGCCGAGGTGACCGCCGCGAAGGAGGCCGTGCAGCACGCCGCCGCCGCGAAACGGGAGGCGGAGAGCCACCGCAACGCCGCCGCCCGCCGCCTCGCCGAGCTGGGCGCCGCCGCCCGGTCGGCCAAGGCGGAGACGGACCGGCTCGGCGAATCCCGGGCCCGCGCCGAGGCGGCCCGGGAGCGGGACCTGACGGCCCTGGCCGAGCTGGAGGAGCGGCTGCGGCTGGCCGAGGTCACCCCGATCGACGCCGAACCGTCGACCGAGGAACGCGACCAGCTCGCCGCCATGGTGCCGCCCGCCCGGCAGAACGAGATGGAGGTCCGGCTCGCGGTGCGTACCGCCGAGGAGCGGGTCTCCTCGATCGCCGGCCGGGCCGACTCGCTGGCCCGGCAGGCGACCGCCGAACGCGCCGCGCGGGAGCGCGCGGCGGCCCGCCGCGCGGCCCGCACCCGCGGTGCGGAGATCGCCCGCGCCGTGGTCGGCGGCGCCCGCGAGGCGCTCACCCGGCTCACCGTCTCGCTCGCCCGGGCCGAGGAGCACCGGGACGCCGTCGCCCGCGAGCGCGCCGCCCGCGAGGCCGAGCTGTCCGAGGTACGCGGCGCGGCCAAGCGCCTCGCCGCCGAGCTGGAGCGGCTCACCAGCCAGGTGCACCGGGACGAGGTGGCCCGCGCCGAGCAGCGGATGCGCATCGAGCAGTTGGAGGCGAAGGCCGCCGAGGACTTCGGTCTGGACGTGCCCACGCTGATCGCCGAGTACGGCCCGGCGCAGCTCGTGCCACCGACCGACGCGGACGTCGCGCAGGCCGAGAAGGACGGCCGGCCGGTGCCCGAGCCGGTCCGCTACGAGCGGCCGGCGCAGGAGAAGCGGGCCGCCAAGGCGGAACGGGAACTGGCCCTGCTCGGCAAGGTGAACCCGCTCGCGCTGGAGGAGTTCGCCGCGCTGGAGGAGCGCTTCAAGTTCCTCTCCGAGCAACTGGAGGACCTCAAGGCCACCCGGCGGGACCTGCTCACCGTGGTCAAGGACGTGGACGACCGAATCCTGGAGGTCTTCGCCAGCGCGTTCGAGGACACCGCCCGCGAGTTCGAGCAGGTCTTCACCGTGCTCTTCCCCGGTGGCGAGGGCCGGCTGGTGCTCACCGACCCGGAGGACCTGCTCACCACCGGCGTCGAGGTCGAGGCCCGGCCGCCGGGCAAGAAGATCAAGCGGCTCTCGCTGCTCTCCGGCGGCGAACGGTCGCTGACCGCGGTGGCCATGCTGGTGGCGATCTTCCGCGCCCGGCCCAGCCCGTTCTACATCATGGACGAGGTGGAGGCGGCGCTCGACGACGTCAACCTGGGCCGGCTGATCACGCTGATGGCACAGTTGCGGGAGAAGAGCCAGTTGATCGTCATCACCCACCAGAAGCGGACCATGGAGATCGCCGACGCGCTCTACGGCGTGACGATGCGCAGCGGCGTGACCCAGGTGATCAGCCAGCGGCTCAACCGGGCCGAGGACGACGGGCAGGAGACAGACGAGTGAGTCGGGAACGCGCCACGGCGCTCCTGGTGGATTTCGACGGCGTGCTGCGCCGCTGGGACCCGGCGGTGGCCGCCGGCGTCGAGCGGGAGTACGGGCTCACCGAGGGGGTCCTCGGCGAGATCGCGATGTCCTGGGGGCTGCTCCAACCGGTGCTCACCGGCCGGATGAGCCACGCCGCGTGGATGGCGAGCGTGGCGGACGCGCTGACCCCGTCGGTCGGCGACCCGGCCCGGGCCCGCGCGGCGGTCGAGGCGTGGCAGCGCTACCGCGGGGAGGTGGACCCCGACGTGCTCGCGTTCGTCCGCGAGGTGCGGGCGGCCGGCATCCGGGTCGGGTTGGGCACCAACGCCACCGACCTGCTCGACGCCGACCTGGCCGCGCTGGAGCTGACCGACGAGCTGGACGTGGTGGTCAACTCCTCGGTGGTGGGCGTGCACAAACCGGCGAAGGAGTACTTCCAGGCCGCCTGCGCGGCGCTGGACACGCCGCCGGGCCGGGTGCTCTTCGTCGACGACCAGGACCGCGCGGTGGCCGGCGCCCGGGTCGCCGGCCTCTCCGCGCACCGGTGGAGCGGGCCGGCCGACCTGCGCTACCTGCGCGCCGCGCTGGCGTACTGAACCGGGGTGCGGATCAGCTTCCGGTGACGCCGTCGATGCGTTCCCGGATCAGGTCGGCGTGGCCGTTGTGCCGGGCGTACTCCTCGATCATGTGCACGTAGACCCAGCGGAGGCTGATCTCGTGGAACCCGTCGCCGTCGCGGCGGCGGTGCGGGAAGGTGTGCTCCAACGGCAGGTCGGCCACCGCCCGGTCGGCCGCCTCGATCTCGGCGGCCAGGGTGGCGAGCGCCTCGGCCGGGTCGGCGTCGGCGATGTCGTTGAGGTCGGCGTCCGGGTCCTTGTCGTAGTCGTACATGTCGGGCAGTTCCATGCCGGCGGCACGGACCCGGAACCACCAGCGCTCCACGTCGGCCATGTGCCGGACCAGGCCGAGCAGGGTCAGCCCGGAGGGCTCGACGCTGCGGGCGCGCAGTTGCTCGGCGGTCAGCCCGGCGCACTTGAGGCGCAGGGTGTCGCGGTGGTTGTCCAGCCAGCCCTGGAGCATGGCGCGTTCGTCGGCGACGAAGGGCTCGTGGCGGCGGTTGATCTCGGGTGCGGTCCAGGTTGTCATCCCGGCGATGTTAGGAGGGGGCCCGGGTACAACGCGAGGCGTTAACCGGGGACCCTCCTTGCACCTCAGGGCACCACGACGACCGGCCAGCGGCCGGCGCGCACGAGGCGGGTGGCGACGGAGCCGACCAGCTTGTGCCCGGCCTGCTCGGAGGAGCCGACCACGACCAGGTCGGCCCGGTGCTCGTCGGCGGCCCGGCACAGCTCGGCGTACGCGTCGCCGCGCCGGCTCAGGAACGTCACCGGCAGGGCCAGCTCCTCGGCCCCGCGCCGGCACTCGGCGCGCAGCTCGTCGGCCAGCTCGTCGTGGGTCTGCTGCACCGCGCCGGCCACCACCCCGGACATGATGCCGCTGTACGGGGCCGGCGAGCTGACGAACACCACCACCAGGCCGGCGCCCTGCCGGCGGGCCAGCCCGGCGGCGTACGAGGCGGCCCGCATCGAGGTGCGGCTGCCGTCCACGCCGACCAGCACCACCCGGGGCCCGTCGGTGCCCCGCTCGTAGGGCAGCGGCCGGCCCTGCGGGCCGTACCGTTCACGCTCCGGCGCGCTCATCGGGCCACCGGGGCGGCGGCCGGGGCCACCTCCGGCGCGATCCCGGTCGGGGCCGGGTCGGCGTTGGTGCGGCGCAGCGGCACCTCCCGGATCAGCACCACCGCGAGCAGGGCGAGCAGCCCGAACGGGGCGGCGGCCAGGAAGATGTCCCCGGCGCCGTGCCCGTACGCGGACTCGACCACGGCGCGGATCGGGGCGGGCAGCGTGTGCACGTCCGGCAGCGCGCCGCCACCGCCCGAGCCGGCGGCCGGCACACCCAGCCGGGTGAGCCCGTCGGCGAGGTAGCCGGTGACCCGGTGGCCGAGCACCGCGCCGAGCGCGCTGACGCCGACCGCGCCGCCGAGGCTGCGGAAGAACGCCACCACGGAGCTGGCCGCGCCCAGCTCGTGCGTGCCGACGGTGTTCTGCACGGCCAGCACCAGGTTCTGCATGGTCATGCCGAGGCCGAGGCCGATCAGCGCCATGAAGATCGCGAGCCGCCAGTACGGCGTGTCCACCCGCATGCCGCCCATCAGCGCGAAGCCGGCGGTGAGCAGCAGCGAGCCGGTCACCAGCCAGCGCTTCCAGCGGCCGGTGCTGGTGATGATCCGGCCCACCACGGTCGAGGCGACCAGCAGGCCGCCGATCATCGGCAGCGTCATCAGGCCGGCCATGGTCGGGCTCTCGCCGCGGCTGATCTGGAAGTACTGGCCGAGGAAGACCGAGGAGCCGAACATGCCGACGCCGACCGCGACGCTGGCCACCACGGCGAGCGTGATGGTGCGGTTGCGGAACAGCCGCGGCGGGATCATCGGCTCGGCGGCGCGCTGCTCGACCCGGACCGCGAGCACCCCGAGCAGCACCGCGCCGGCCACCATGGCCGCGCTGGTCCAGGAGATCCAGTCGTACCGGTCGCCGGCCAGGGTGATCCAGATCAGCAGCAGCGAGACGGCGGCGGTGATCAGCGTGGCACCCCACCAGTCGATGGTGACCTTCCGCTTCACCACGGGCAGGTGCAGCGTCTTCTGGAGCACGATCAGCGCGAGCACGGCGAACGGCACGCCGACGTAGAAGCACCAGCGCCAGCCGAGCCAGTCGGTGTCGACGATCACGCCGCCGATCAGCGGGCCGCCGATGGTGCCGACCGCCATCACCGCGCCGAGGTAGCCGCTGTACCGGCCGCGCTCGCGGGGAGCGATCATCGTCGCCATGATCACCTGGGCCAGCGCGGTGAGCCCGCCCGCGCCCACGCCCTGCACCACGCGGCAGGCGATCAGCTCGCCGGTGGTCTGGGCCTGCCCGGCCAGCACCGAGCCCAGCACGAAGACCGCCAGGGCGAGCTGCACCAGGATCTTCTTGCTGGTCAGGTCCGCGAGCTTGCCCCAGATCGGGGTGGTCGCGGTGGTGGCCAGCAGCGTCGAGGTGACCACCCAGGTGTACGCGGACTGGCTGCCGTGCAGGTCGGTGATGATCCGGGGCAGCGCGTTCGAGACGACCGTGGAGGAGAGGATCGCGACGAACATGCCCAGCAGCAGGCCGGAGAGCGCCTCCAGGATCTGCCGGTGGGACATGCCGACGGCGGGGGCCCGGGTGGACACGGTCGCCTGGGTCATCGTGGGTTGCCTCCGAAAGGGGGGGAGATGGGTGCCTCGGGCAACCGTACGGTTTGGTTGCCTTGAGCAACAACCGCGAGTGGCGCGTCTCCTATTCCCGCCGGAGCAGGTCAGAACGTCTCGTTGAAGCGGTGCATCAGCCGGGCGAACGCCGCCACGTCCTCGGCCGGCCAGCTCTCCAGCGACCGCCGGATCTGCCCGAGCCGGGCGGACCGCGCCGCGTCGAACCGCCGGGTGCCCTCCTCGGTGAGGCTGAGCTGGGCGGCCCGCCGGTCGGTCGGGTCCGGGTCGCGACGCACCAGGCCCAGCGTCTCCAGGCCGCCGATCTGCCGGCTCAGCGTGCCCTTGCCGATGCCCAGCTTCACGGCCAGGTCGGTGAGCCGGATCTGACCGGAACGGCGCAGCCAGAGCAACAACCCGTAGGCGTTCGGCTCCAGGTTCGGGTGGACCTCGCGGGCGATCTCCCAGGACAGCGCCCGGCCGCGGCGCAGCAGCGCGGTCAACTCGTGTTCCACGGCGCGCAGCGTCTCGTCCATGATCAGAGGATAGTCAGTCCTCGTCGCTGAGCTGCTGCCGCGCCACCGGCCGCAACTCGCCCGCACTGGTGGTGCCCTCGATCACCACGGCGGCCGACCGCCCCCGGTGGGTGAGCGTGGCCACCGCGTTGCCGAAGTACGGCCCGGCCAGCTTGCGCCACCGCACCGGCGGCCGGCGCACCCCGGCCGACCGGGCCAGCGCCCGGGTCGCCCCGGCCGGACCCGGGTTCCAGCCCAGCGTCATCAGCGGGCGCATCGCGGCCGGCACCTGGTTGTGGATCGGCGAGCAGGTGAGCTGGTGCACCGGCGTCTGCACGCCGCGGTCGGCGAACCGGGCCCGGGCCACGTACGAGTGGTGCACGTCCCCGGAGAGCACGCTGATCGACGCCGGCCGCGGGTACGCCGGACCGGCGCCCACCCGGGCGCCGGTGCGCGCCGCGGCGCCGCTGCCCAGCCGGGCGAACAGCTCGCCGAGCGCCTCGAACGAACGCCGGAACGCCGCCCAGTGCTCCAGGTCCCAGGCCCGGCGCATCTGCTCGGCCAGCCGCGCCACCCAGGGCCGGCCGGAGTCGGCCAGGCGCTCGTTCCACGCCTCCACGTGGTGGATGCCCGGCGGCAGCAGCCACGGCAGCGAGGTGCCCACCACCAGGTGGTCGTAGGCGCCGTGCGCCTGGTCCAGGAACCACGACCACTCGCCCGGCGGCAGCATCGCCCGGCTGCCCGGCAGCAGCACCCGGCTGGAGCGGTTGTCCAGCATCACCAGGCGGGTGCGCCCCAGGTCCAGCGCGTAACTCCACTGGTACTGCACGGCCCGCCAGCGCTCGGTGTCGTGCGCCAGGTCGGCCTCGGTGTCCACCCGCTCGCCGAACTCGTGCAGCACGCCCGTGGCGTCCTCGGCGGCCACCACCTTGGCGTACACCGGGTCGGCGGCGATCTCGTCCGGGCTCAGGTTGCCCAGGTGCTGATAGACCCAGTAGGAGGCGAGGCCGCTGCGGATCCGCTCGGCCCACCACGGCTGCTCCCGCATGTCCGCCCGCCAGGACTGCGAGGTGTTCCAGTCGTCGATGACCTCGTGGTCGTCGAAGATCATCACGCTCGGCACGGTGGAGAGCAGCCAGCGGATCTCCGGATCCCGCCAGGACTCCAGATACAGCTTCGTGTACTCGTCGAAGCTGACCACCTGCGTCGCCGGGGCGTCCTTCGGCCGCCGCCGGCGCCGCTTGAGCAGCTTGCGCACGGTCGGTGAGGTCTCGTCCGCGTAGACCTGGTCGCCGAGCAGCACCAGCAGGTCGGGCAGCGTGTTCTCCTCGGGCGCTGCCATCACCCGCCGGGCGTACGCGTCGAGCGCGTCCGGCGGCAGCTTGCGCGCGGTGGAGTGCTGGGTGGTCTCCCGGCAGGAGCCGAACACCAGGCGCACCGGCTGGTCGGCGTCGTCGGCCGCGCGGGTGCGGATCACGCTGGGCGGGAACGCGCTGTCCGGCAGCGGCCAGGCCGCCTCGTCGTCGATCAGCACCTGGTATTCGGTGACGCTGTCCGGCGTGAGCCCGGTCACCACCACGATCGCGTAGTGGTGGTCGTACGCGGAGAAGGTCGGCGCGCTGCCGGTGGCGCCGTCTGCCGTGCGGACGGTGACCACCGCGGGCGCGCTGGTCTCCACCCAGACCGTCGCCCGCGTGTCGACGACCCGGCGCAGGAGTGGGCCGATGAGCAGGCGGGAACCGGGCACGGCGTCTACCTCCGACAAGATCGTGTGGGCGTTCCTACCCGGCCGGCGGTTGCGGTACGCCTTCCGAACGCGAGCGTACCCGCAGGTTGTTCGCGTGCCGAGGCGGTGAGTGGGACGCCGTCGCCGGCATCTGACAGGATTTCGGCATGAAGGAATACCTCCTCGTCGCTCTCGCCCTGCTCGGCGTGCTCATCATCGGCGGCCTGAGCCTCGTGGTGCCCCGGCTGCGCCGGCGCCCCGAGCCGCCGCTGCCGCGCACGGAGGTCGACACCCGGACCGAGGAGGACCTGGCCGGCCCGCCGGTGGAGGCGCCCGAGGCGGAGTTGAGCACCGGCGTGGTGGTCGAGGCGCCGCCGGTCGAGGCGCCCCCGATCGAGGTCCCCGAGCCCACCGCCGGCCGGCTGGTCCGGCTGCGCTCCCGGCTGTCCCGCTCGCAGAACGCGTTCGGCAAGGGCCTGCTCGGCCTGCTCAGCCGCGACCGGCTCGACGAGGACACCTGGGAGGAGATCGAGGACAGCCTGATCACCGCCGACGTCGGCGTGGACTCCACCCGGGAGATCGTCGACCGGCTGCGGGAGCGCACCCGGGTGCTCGGCACCCGCACCGGCGACGAGCTGCGCACGCTGCTCGCCACCGAGCTGGTCAACGCGCTCGACCCCGGCCTGGACCGGTCGCTGCGGACCACGCCGAAGGACGGCGTGCCGGCGGTGGTGCTGGTGGTCGGCGTGAACGGCGCCGGCAAGACCACCACCTGCGGCAAGATCGCCCGGGTGCTGGTCGCGGACGGCCGCACCGTGCTGCTCGGCGCGGCCGACACGTTCCGGGCCGCCGCCGCCGACCAGCTCGAGACCTGGGGCGGCCGGGTGGGCGCGGAGACGGTCCGCGGCCCGGAGGCCGCCGACCCGGCCAGCGTCGCGTTCGACGCGGTCCGGCGCGGCATCGAGGTGGGCGTCGACACCGTGCTCATCGACACCGCCGGCCGGCTCCAGAACAAGATCGGCCTGATGGACGAGCTGGGCAAGGTCAAGCGGGTGGTGGAGAAGCACGGCCCGATCGACGAGACGCTGCTGATCCTGGACGCCACCACCGGCCAGAACGGCCTGGAGCAGGCCCGGGTCTTCACCGAGGCGGTCAACGTCACCGGCGTGGTGCTGACCAAGCTCGACGGGACGGCCAAGGGCGGCATCGTGATCGCCGTGCAACGCAAGCTCGGCATCCCGGTCAAGCTGGTCGGGCTCGGCGAGGGCAAGGACGACCTGGCCCCGTTCGACCCGGCGCAGTTCGTCGACGCGCTGCTCGGCACCGAGCCGCTCGGCCGGGACGCGTAACCCCTGCCGTGACCACCGACGATCGCGCCTACCCCGGGTGGCGCGACCCCCACCACCCCGCGCCGCGCCTCGGGAGACCGTACGTGACTTCGCAGGAGATCCCGCTGCACGGCGGAAACGTGAGCACCGTGGTCCGCGTGGGCGACACGGTCCGGCGCAACGCCGGCCCCTGGACCCCCTCGGTGCACGCGCTGCTGCGCCACCTGGAATACGTCGGCTTCACCGGCGCGCCGCGCGCGCTCGGCATGGACGAGCGCAACCGGGAGGTGCTGTCGTACCTGGAGGGGGAGTGCGGGGAGTACCCGCTGGCCCCGCACTGGGTGACCGACGAGGCGCTGGTCACGGTGGCCACCATGCTGCGCATGTTCCACGACGCCCAGTACGGTTTCACCCCGCCGCCCGGGGCGGTCTGGCGCTCGTTCGGCCCGCCCCCGCCGGACACCGAGGTCATCTGCCACCACGACGCCGCGCCGCACAACGTGATCTGGCGTCCCGACGGCACGCTCGGGCTGATCGACTTCGACCTCGCCTCGCCCGGCGCCCGCATCTACGACGTGGCGTACGCGGCCTGGACCTGGGTGCCGATCTTCGCCGACCGGGACTCGATCACGCTCGGCTGGAAGCGCCCCGACCGGCCGCGCCGGCTGCGCCTGTTCGCCGACGCGTACGGGCTGATCCCCCGCGACCGGCACCGGCTCATCCGCACCATCCGCAAGCGCATCGTCGACCACGTCGAGGGCATCCGGCGGATGGCCGCCGCCGGTGAGCCGGCGTTCGTCCGGATCGTGCACAAGGGCCATCTCCGCCGCCCGATGCGGGACCTGCGCCTGCTCGACTACGAGCGGCACCACCTGGAGTACGCGCTGCGCTGAGCAAGATCGGCGTTCTTCACACGCCGGAAACAACCCGTCACGCGTCGGAAATCGAGCGGTGTCGGTACAGGAAACAGCGGCCGACCAAGCTTCCGCGCAACCGGCGTACGGGCGACGCTGCCCCGGAAGCCGCGAAGGAGGAAGTTAACCCTTAGGAGGCCAGCGTGCCTGAAGCACCGACGATCGACGGCGGCAACACCGTTTGGCTGCTGGTTTCGACCGCTCTCGTGCTGCTCATGACCCCCGGCCTGGCGCTGTTCTACGGCGGCCTCAACAGGTCCAAGGGCGTGCTCAACATGATGATGATGAGCTTCTCGGCCATCGGGCTCATCTCTGTTCTGTGGTGGTTCTACGGTTTCAGCGTCGCGTTCGGCAGCGACGTCAACGGGCTCTGGGGTGACCCGGGCGCCTACCTCGGCACCAAGACGTTCCTCGCCGAGACCGACCTCTGGGGCGCCACGGCGGAGAACCCCAGCGGCATCGGCATCCCGCTCTACGTGTTCATGGCGTTCCAGATGGTCTTCGCGGTGATCACCGTCGCGCTGATCAGCGGCGCGATCTCCGACCGGGCCAAGTTCTCTGGCTGGCTGCTCTTCGCGTTCGGCTGGGCCACCCTGGTCTACTTCCCGGTCGCGCACTGGGTGTGGGGCGGCGGCATCATCGGCGCCAAGCTCCACGCGCTGGACTTCGCCGGCGGCACCGCGGTGCACATCAACGCCGGCGCGGCGGCGCTCGGCGTGGCGCTGGTGCTCGGCAAGCGGGTCGGCTGGCCCCGCGAGGGCATGAAGCCGCACAACATCCCGCTCGTCGCGCTCGGCGCCGGTCTGCTCTGGTTCGGCTGGTTCGGCTTCAACGCCGGCTCCGAGCTGACCGTCGACTCGGTAGCCGGCCTGGCGTTCCTCAACACCCAGCTCGCCACCGCCGCGGCGGTGCTCGGCTGGCTGCTGGTCGAGCGGATCAAGGACGGCCGTCCGACCATGGTCGGCGCGTCCTCCGGCGCGGTCGCCGGCCTGGTCGCGATCACCCCGGCCTGCGGTTTCATCGCCCCCTGGGCGGCGGTCCTGCTCGGGCTCGTCGCCGGTGCGGTCTGCGCGCTCGCCATCAGCCTGAAGTACAAGCTCGGCTACGACGACTCGCTCGACGTGGTCGGCGTGCACTTCGTCGGCGGCTGGATCGGCTCGCTCTGGCTCGGGTTCTTCGCCACCAACTCGGTGAACAGCGCGATCGGCGACGTGGTCGGCGCCTCCGACGGCCTCTTCTACGGCGGTGGCATCACCCAGCTCGGCCGGCAGGCGCTGGCCGGTCTGATCGTCACCGTCTGGTCGGGTGGGGTGGCCTGGCTGCTCGCCTTCGCCATTCAGAAGACGATCGGCTTCCGGGTGTCGGCCGAGGCCGAGGTCGACGGCATCGACGTCGCCGAGCACGCGGAGAGCGCGTACGACCTGTCGCCCACCACGGGCAGCAGCACCAGCGCGTTCGCCCTGGCCGGGATCGGCGGCGGCAAGCCGAGCCCGGAGCCCACCGACGAGGCGGACCCGTCCGCCGCGCCGGTCGGCGAGAAGGTCGCCGGTTAACGTTCCTGGGATGGAGGGATTGGACATGAAGCTGGTGACCGCGGTCATCAAGCCGTACCAGCTGGACGCGGTGAAGGAGGCCCTGCACGCCCTCGGCGTGGCCGGGCTGACCGTCAGCGAGGTCCAGGGCTACGGCCGGCAGAAGGGGCACACCGAGGTCTACCGGGGTGCGGAGTACACGGTCGAGTTCCTGCCCAAGATCCGGGTCGAGGTGCTCACCGACGAGATGGACGTCGACAAGATCGTGGACGCCATCGTCGGCGCCGCCCGGACCGGCAAGATCGGTGACGGCAAGGTCTGGGTGACCGGCGTCGAGGAGGTCGTCCGGGTGCGTACCGGCGAGCGCGGACTCGACGCGCTCTGACCACGGAATCCGCCGACGTGACCTCGTTGACCACGGCCACCGCCCCGGGCGGGGACGGCGCACCCGTGGTCAACGAGGTCACCGGCCTGCCCGGGGGCGTCGGCGCGGCGGCCCGCGCCGCCCGCGCCGACGCGCTCGACGCCTGGCTGCGCCGGATCTTCCCGGCCCGGCCCGGCGTCGCGCTGGTCGCCGTGGGCGGGCTCGGTCGCCGCCAGTGCGCCCCCTACGGCGACCTCGACCTGGTGCTGCTGCACGCCGGGGTGCCCGGCGTCGACGAGCTGGCCGCCGCGCTCTGGTACCCGATCTGGGACGCCGGCCTGCGGCTCGACCACTCGGTACGCACCGTCGCCGAGGCGCTCTCGGTGGCCCAGGACGACGTCAAGGTCGCTCTCGGCCTGCTCGACGCGCGCCACGTGGCCGGCGACCCGGCCCTGACCGAGCAGCTCGCCCGCACCGCTACCGACCACTGGCGGCGCACCGCCATCCGGCAGCTCCCCGGGCTGCGCGAGATCACCGCGACCCGCTGGGAGGCCCACGGCGAGCTGGCCTTCCTGCTCGAAGGCGACCTCAAGGAGGCCGCCGGTGGGCTGCGCGACGTCGGCATCCTGCGGGCCATCGCCACCGCCGGCGTCACCGACGCGCTCCGCCCCGCCGTGCACGCCGCGCACCGGCGGCTGCTGGACACCCGCGACGCCCTGCACCAGCAGGTCGGTCGCCGGGTCGACCGCCTGGTCGCACAGGAACGCGACGGCGTCGCGAAGCTCCTCGGCGTCGACGGGGGCGACGCGCTGCTGCGCCTGATCGCCGGCGACGCGCGGACCGTCCGCCACGCCCTCGACGACGCCTGGCGGGCCGCCGACCGACTCCGTTCCGGCCGGCAGCGTGCCGCCTCGGGCCGGCCGGTGCGCCGCCCGGTCGCCCGGGACGTCGTCGAGCAGGACGGCGAACTGGTGCTCGCCCGGACCGCGATCGGGGCCCGCCCCGACCCCTGCCTGTCGCTGCGGGTGGCCGCCGCGGCGGCCACCACCCGGCTGCCCATCGCACGCGCCACCTGCGAGTGGCTGGCCGCGTACTGCCCGCCGCTGCCCGCGCCCTGGCCGCCGGCCGCCCGCGCCGCGCTGATCACCCTGCTCGGCGCCGGCCCCGGCCTGGTGCCGGCCTGGGAGACCTGCGACCGGTACGGGCTGATCGACGGCTGGCTGCCCGAGTGGACCCGGATGCGCAGCCTGCCCCAGCACAATCCGGTGCACCGGTTCACGCTCGACCGGCACCTGGTGCAGACCGCGTACGAGGCCAGCCGGCACACCCGCGACGTGGAGCGCCCCGACCTGCTGCTGCTCGGCGCGTTCCTGCACGACATCGGCAAGGGACTACCCGGCGGAGGTGCCGCCGGGCGGGCCGGCAGGCATGAGCACGTCGGCACCTCCGGAGATCATTCGACTGTCGGAGCGCCGCTGGCCGAGGCGGTGGCCGCCCGGATCGGGCTGCCCCCGGCCGAGGCGGCGCTGATCGGCACGCTGGTCCGGCTGCACCTGCTGCTGCCCGAGGTGGCCACCCGGCGGGACCTGTCCGACCCGAAGACCATCGCCGGGGTCGCCGGACTGGTCGGCGACGCCGGCACGCTGGAACTGCTGCACGCGCTGGTCCGGGCGGACGCCGCCGCCACCGGCCCGGCCGCCTGGTCCGGCTGGAAGGGCCGGCTGATCGCCGACCTGGTCACCCGGGTACGCACCACGCTGGACACCGGCGTGGTGCCCGCCCCGCCGGCCCCCGACCCGGCGCTGGTCGCCGGCCCGCTGCCGGTCGTACACCTGGGCGAGGACCGGGTGTCGGTGGCCGCGGCCGACCGGCGTGGGCTGCTCGCCACCGTGGCCGGGTGCCTGGCCCTGCACCGACTGGAAGTGATCTCCGCGGACGCCGCCACGGTGGACGGTCGCGCCCTGGTCGAGTGCCGGGTGCAGCCGCGCTACGGGCTCGCCCCCGACCCGATCGCGCTCAGCGCCGACCTGCGCCGGGCGGTGGCCGGCGACGTCTCGGTCACCCAGCGGCTGCGCGGCCGGGCGCTCGCGGCCCGCAGCCGGGGCGCCGCGCCCCGCGTGGTCTGGCACCGGGAGGCGGCCACCGACGCCGTGCTGCTGGAGTTGCGGGCGGCGGACGCGGCCGGCCTGCTCTACCGGGTCACCTGCGCGCTCGACGAGGCCGGCGCCCAGGTGCGCGCCGCCCGGATCGCCACCCTCGGCGGCGACGTGGTGGACACGTTCTACCTGGTCGGCACCGGCCTGCCGGACGAACAGCGAGCCCGCATCGAGGCCGCCCTCCTCGCCGCCGTGTAAGGAGGGGCCCCTGTTAACGCCTCCGGTAGAGGCGGGGCCCCCGCCTAACATCTCGCGCTACGCCCGCTGACGTACGCCGGCAGCCGCCGCCGGGCCGACGCGGCGGAGGGCCGTCGACGGGACGCTCAACGGCATGAACCCGCCCGGGCAGACCGAAGCGCTCACCAAACGGTACGGCGGCCTGACCGCCGTGCGGCATCTCGACCTGACCGTCCGACCCGGCGAGGCGTACGCGGGCAAGCTGCTCGCGGTCGGCGTCGGCGCGGGGTGGCTCGTGGCGACGATGTGGGCCATGCTCGGTGCCGTGCTCGCGGTCGCGGGGCTGCCGGGCCCGAACGCCGGGGCGTTGGCCGCCGCGCTGGGCGCTCCCGGGGGCACCCCGGGTGTCGCCGCCACCGTCGGCGGCGGACCGGCGGCGGTGGTGGTGGCCGCGTACCTGGTGGGCTTCGCGGCGGTCGGCGCGGCGCTGCTGCGCCGGCGGGACATCGGCTGAGCCGTGGACGGGGGGAGCGAGATGGACCGCGAGCGTCGGCGCCGGGGCCGCTGGTCCCTCGACGGCCTGCTCGCCCTGGCCCTGCTGGCGATCGGGCTGGCCGGCACCGGGCCGGCCGGCCTGAACCAGGACGTCCGGGCCGACCTGGGCGCCTATCCGCTGGTGGTGGTCGCCGCGCTCGCGGTGGCGGGACGCCGGCGGTGGCCGGTGGCGACCCTGGCCGTGGTCACCGCCGCGACCACGGCGTACCTGATGCTGGGTTACCCGTACGGCCCGATCCTGCTGTCGTTCTTCGCCGCGGTCTACGCGGTGGCCGCGCACCGGCCGTTCCGCGACGTGGCGGTGGCCGGCGCGGTCGCGTTGGCCGCGCTGCTGGTCTACGTCTTCGTCGGGGTTCGGCCACCGGGGCCGCTCGGTCTGATGCCCGTCGTCGCGTGGGTGGTGGTGCCGGTCGCGATCGGGGTCACCGTCCGGCTCGGCCGGGAGGCCACCGCGCGGAGCCGGGCGGACGGGGCCCGCCGGCTGGCCGACGCGGAGCGGCTGCGGGTGGCCCGGGAGGTGCACGACGTGGTGGGCCACGGGCTCGCCGCGATCCACCTTCAAGCCGAGATCGCGTTGCACCTGCTGGCCCGCAAGCCCGAGCAGGCCGAGGCGGCGCTCACCGCGATCAGCCGGACCAGTCAGGAGGCGTTGGACGAGCTGCGGGTCACGCTCACCGTGGTCCGTCGCGAGGAGTCCGTCGACGAGCGCGCCCCGGCGCCCGGGCTGAGCCAGCTCCCGCAGTTGCGGGAACGGCTGGCCGGCGCCGGCGTGCCGCTCACCGTCGAGGTGGCCGGCGTGACGCGTGCGCTGCCGGCGGCGGTGGACCTGGCCGCGTACCGGGTGGTGCAGGAGGCGCTGACCAACGTGTTGCGGCACGCCGGGCCGGCCACCGCCGCGGTCCGCGTGGGGTACGCGCCGGGCCAGGTCACCGTGGAGGTCACCGACACCGGCCGAGGGCCCTCCGCCCGGTCCGCCCGGTCCGCCGGCTCGGGTCTGGCCGGCATGCGCGAACGGGTCACCGCGCTCGGCGGTACGTTCAGCGCCGGGGCGGCCCCGGCCGGCGGGTTCCGGGTGCACGCCACGCTGCCCACGCGGGAGGTCACATGATCCGGGTGCTGCTCGCCGACGACCAGGACCTGGTCCGGATCGGACTGCGGGCCCTGGTGGAGAGCGAGGACGACCTGACGGTCGTGGGGGAGGCCGCGGACGGACTCGCCGCCGTGGCCGTGGCCCGCCGGGAACGCCCCGACGTGGTGCTGATGGACGTGCGGATGCCCGGCGTCGACGGCATCGAGGCGACCCGTCGCATCGTCGGCGACCCGACGCTGGCCGGTACCCGGGTGGTGGTGCTGACCACGTTCGAGCTGGACGAGTACGTCTTCGACGCGCTCCGGCACGGCGCCAGCGGCTTCCTCACCAAGGACACCCGCCCGGTCGACCTGCTGCGGGCGATCCGCCTGGTCGCCGACGGGGAGGCGCTGCTGTCCCCGTCGGTGACCCGGCGGGTGGTCCGGGAGTTCGCCGCCCGGCCGGCCCGGGTGCCGCGTCCGCATCCCCGGCTCGGGTCGCTCACCGACCGGGAACGCGAGGTGGTGGGGCTGGTCGGGGAGGGGCTGAGCAACGCCGAGATCGCGGACCGGCTGGTGGTCAGCCCGGCGACGGCGCGTACCCACGTCAGCCGGGCGATGGTGAAGCTCGGCGCCCGGGACCGGGCGCAACTGGTGGTCTTCGCGTACCAGTCGGGCCTGGTCGTCTCCTGACCCGGTCGGGCCGGCCGGGGCCCGTCGGAGCGCGCGGCGGACGGACCTCTGCGCGCCCGCGCCTGTCGCGCCGAGAGCAGGAGCGACTCGGTGGCCCGGCCGGGTCGGAGCGGGGGTGCGGGCGGCGGGCTACCCTAACGGTGGGCTGGACAGCCGGCCCGGCAGCACTGTGCCCGCCGATGACGACAAACGGGATGTTCGCGTGTTTGACACCTTGAGTGACCGCCTGTCCGGGATCTTCACCAAGCTCCGCGGCAAGGGGCGGCTCACCGACGCCGACATCGACGCCACCGCACGCGAGATCCGGATGGCGCTGCTGGAGGCCGACGTCGCCCTGCCGGTGGTCAAGGGCTTCATCGCGAACGTCAAGGAGCGGGCCCGCGGGTCCGAGGTCTCCCAGGCGCTCAACCCGGCCCAGCAGATCGTCAAGATCGTCAACGAGGAGCTGATCAACGTCCTCGGTGGCGAGGGGCGGCGGCTCCAGTTCGCCAAGAACCCGCCGACCGTGATCATGCTCGCCGGCCTCCAGGGCTCCGGCAAGACCACGCTCGCCGGCAAGCTGGCCCGCTGGCTCAAGGGCCAGGGCCACCAGCCGCTGCTGGTCGCCGCCGACCTCCAGCGCCCGAACGCCGTCGGGCAGCTCCAGGTGCTCGGCGGCCGGGCCGGCGTCGAGGTGTACGCCCCGGCGCCCGGCAACGGCGTCGGCGACCCGGTGCAGGTGGCCCGCGACTCGATCGAGCACGCCCGCCGCGCCGCCCGCGACATCGTCATCGTGGACACCGCCGGCCGGCTCGGCATCGACGCCGAGATGATGCGGCAGGCGGCGGACATCCGCGACGCGGTCCAGCCGGACGAGGTCATCTTCGTCATCGACGCCATGGTCGGCCAGGACGCGGTCCGCACCGCCGAGGCGTTCCGCGACGGTGTCGGCATCACCGGCGTGGTCCTCTCCAAGCTCGACGGTGACGCCCGCGGTGGTGCCGCGCTCTCCGTCCGGGAGGTCACCGGCCAGCCGATCCTGTTCGCCTCCACCGGCGAGAAGCTGGAGGACTTCGACGTCTTCCACCCCGACCGGATGGCCAGCCGGATCCTCGGCATGGGCGACGTCCTCACGCTGATCGAGCAGGCCGAGGCGGCCTTCGACTCCGATCAGAAGGAGAAGATGACCGCCAAGCTGATGGGCGGGGAGACCTTCACGCTGGAGGACTTCCTCGATCAGCTCATCGCGGTCCGGCGGATGGGTCCGATCGCCAACGTGCTGGCCATGATGCCCGGCATGGGTCAGATGAAGGACCAGATCGCCGAGCTTGACGACAAGCACTTCGACCGGGTCACCGCGATCATCCGGTCGATGACGCCGGGCGAGCGCACCAACCCGAAGATCATCAACGGTTCCCGCCGGGCCCGGATCGCCAACGGCTCCGGCGTCACCGTGATGGACGTCAACCAGCTGCTCAACCGCTTCGCCGACGCGCAGAAGATGATGAAGCAGATGGGCGGCATGATGGGCCTGCCCGGCGGCGGTCGGCGCAAGGCGACCAAGTCGCCGAAGAACAAGCGCAAGGGCACCAAGGGCGGCGGCGGTCGGCCGCGTACCGGCGCCGGGATGCCGGGCGGCTTCCCCGGCGGCATGCCGCAGCTCCCGCCGGGCCTGGACCCGGGCGACCTGGCCGGTGGGCAGGGCCTGCCCCCGGGCTTCAAGCTGCCGAAGATCGACTTCAACAAGCTGGGCAAGGGCGGGGAGAAGGGTCCCCGCTAGCGTGTCGGTGACGGTGGGCGACATCATCATCTCCTAGGGTGATGCCCGTCCCCCTGGAAGGAGATGTCAATGACCGCGGCCCCGATCCTGCCGGAGCGGCACGAGTGGACGGTCGACGACCTGGGCGACCTGCCCAAGGACCTTCCGTACGAACTGATCAACGGAAGGTTGATCGTGCCGTCCCCCACTGCCCTGCACCAGGAGCTGTGTGTCGAGCTGCTGCTCGCACTCCGCATCAACTGCCCGCCCGAGTTCCTCGTCACCATCGACCTGTCGATGCGGGTTGACCGGCGTAACGAGCCGCGACCCGACGTGGTGGTCATCCGACGTAAGCACGCCGGCCGGTCACCGGTGCCGATCGAGGACGCGTTGCTCGCGGTGGAGGTCGTCTCGCCGACGTCGCACTTCCGCGACCTCTACGACAAGGCGAGGGTCTACGCCCGCGCCGGGGTCGGCTCCTACTGGGTGGTGGACCCGCAGCACGAGCGGATCGCGCTCACCGAGTACACGCTCGGCGGCGCTGCCCGTGAGTACGAGCAGTTGACCCACACCGAGGACCTGTTCGTCACCGAGCGGCCGTGGAAGGTCTCGGTCGACCTGCCGGCGTTGACCGCACGACGCAACGACCTGCTGGCCGACGAGGACGACTGAGATCGGGTAGGACTGTGCGCATGGCTCTGCATGTGCGCGGTGTGTTCCTTCCCGACGACGAGGTCCGGGACGTCTGGCTGGTCGGCGACCGGGTCACCTTCGAACCGGTGCCGGGCGCCGAGACGGTGGCCGACGGCGGCTTCGTGCTTCCCGGCCTGACCGACGCGCACTGTCACATCGGCATCGCCCGCGGCGGTGCGCCGATCACCGGGCTCGACCAGGCCCGCGAACTGGCCCGGATCGACCGGGACGCCGGCGTGCTGGCGATCCGCGACGCCGGCTCGCCGTACCCGTACCCCGAGTTGGAGGACGAGCCGGAGCTGCC
Source organism: Micromonospora sp. NPDC051141 (assembly GCF_044455765.1). NCBI lineage: Bacteria > Bacillati > Actinomycetota > Actinomycetes > Micromonosporales > Micromonosporaceae > Micromonospora > Micromonospora sp. NPDC051141. The sequence continues at coordinate 94,115 of NZ_JBITFD010000010.1, read as the reverse complement.
GCGACTGGCCCGCGCCGGCCGGCACGTCGCGCCGCCGAAGCGCTACCTGCGCGACATCGGCGTGGAGGTCGGCGCCGCCGAGGTGGCCGCGACCGTGACGGCGCAGGCCGCCGCCGGCAACGGCTGGGTCAAGCTGGTCGGTGACTGGATCGACCGGGGCGTGGGCGACCTGGCGCCGGCCTGGGACGCCGACACGATGACCGCGGCGGTCGCCGCCGCGCACGCCGCCGGGGTACGCGCCGCGGTGCACACGTTCTCCGAGTCGGCCGTGGAGATCATGGTGCGGGCCGGGGTGGACTCGGTGGAGCACGGCACCGGGCTGAGCCTCGACCTGATCGACCTGATGGCCCGGCAGGGCACCGCGCTGGTCCCCACGATGATCAACATTCGGACGTTCGGCCACATCGCGGAGCAGGCCCGACCCAAGTTCCCCGGGTACGCCGACCACATGCTCGCCCTGCGCGACCGCTTCCCCGAGGTGGTCCGCGCCGCACACGAGGCCGGCGTGCCGATCTACGTGGGCACCGACGCCGGCGGGGGCATCGACCACGGGCTCGCGGCCGAGGAGATGATGCTGCTGCACGAGCAGGCCGGCATGTCCGCCGAGGACGTGCTGGCCGCCGCCTCCTGGCGGGCCCGGGAGTGGCTCGGCTTCCCCGGCCTGGTCGAGGGCGGCCTCGCCGACCTGGTGGTATACGCCGCGGACCCGCGCCGCGACCTGCGGGTCGTCCGGACGCCCAGCCGGATCGTGCTGCGCGGTCGCGTGATCCGCTGACACCGCATCCGCCGGCGCGGCCCCCGTCCGCGCGGCCCGCCCGTCCGTCCGCGTGGCTCGCCCGTCCGTCCGCGTGGCCCGCTCGTCCGTCCGCGTGGCCCGCTCGTCCGCCCGCCCGTCCGCGTGGCTGCTGTTTCAGGGAAAGAGTGCTTATTCCGCGTCGAATGGCCACGCTTTCCGTGAATTAGGGCCGGGCGCGGGGGTGGCGTGGAGGTGGGTGGTGGGGTGGGGTGGGGGTGGGTCAGCGCGGTGGGGCGGCGGCCAGGAAGAGGTGGACGGCGAGGTCGGCCAGCTTGCCGGCGGTCTCGTCGACCGGGGCCCGGGGCAGCACGATGTGACTCACCACCAGGCGCACCACGCTGTCCGCCGCGAACGCCTGGGCCGCCGGGTCGGCGTCGGGCAGGTGGCACCCGGCCCACTCCAGCAGCGCCGCGGTCGACTCGGTGAGCACCAACTCGGAGCGGGTGGTCAGATAGGGCAGCAGCTCGTCGGAGCCGCCCCGGGCGCTGGTCAGGATCGCCTTGACCAGCGGATTGTCGGCGGCGGCGGCGAGCGTGCGGCGGATCGCCGCGTACGCGGCGGCGCGCACGTCGGCGCCGTGCTCGCCGAGCGCGGCCCGGACGTCGCCGACGAAGCGGTCCACCTCGCGTCGGGCCAGCGCCTCGGCCAGGCCGGCCTTGGTGCCGAACTCGTTGTAGACCGTCTGTCGGCTGACGCCGGCGGCCCTGGCCACCGCGCCCATCCGTACGCCGTCCCAGCCGCAGGCCACGGTCTGCGCCCGGGCGGCCTCCACGATCGCGTTCCGTGCGTCACCCATCGACGTCGAAGTCTACGGCCGCCGGGTCGACACGGCGCGGGTCGGGCTCCCCGGCGCAGCGGCGACCCGCGCGACGCATAGGATGTGCGGTCATGGCACGCGTGCTCACTCCCCGCGCGGAGGACTTTCCCCGCTGGTACCAGGACCTGATCGCCAAGGCGAAGCTGGCCGACAACGGCCCGGTTCGGGGCACCATGGTCATCCGACCGGCCGGCTACGCCATCTGGGAGCGGATGCAGGCCGAGATGGACGCCCGGATCAAGGCAGCCGGCGCGGAGAACGCGTACTTCCCGCTCTTCATCCCGGAGAGCTACCTCAAGCGTGAGGCCGAGCACGTCGAGGGCTTCTCGCCGGAGCTGGCGGTGGTCACCCACGGTGGCGGCAAGCAGCTCGCCGAGCCGGTGGTGGTGCGCCCCACCAGCGAGACGGTCATCGGCGAGTTCATGGCCAAGTGGATCGACTCGTACCGGGACCTGCCGCTGCTGCTCAACCAGTGGGCGAACGTGGTCCGGTGGGAGCTGCGCCCGCGGATCTTCCTGCGTACCAGTGAGTTCCTCTGGCAGGAGGGGCACACCGCGCACGCCTCCCGGGACGACGCCCGCGCCTACGCCCGGCGGATCCTGCACGAGGCGTACGAGGACCTGATGGTCAACGTGCTGGGCATCCCGGTGGTGGTCGGCCTGAAGACCGCCCGGGAGCGCTTCGCCGGAGCCACCGCCACGTACACGTGCGAGGGCATGATGGGCGACGGCAAGGCGCTCCAGCTCGGCACCAGCCACGAGCTGGGGCAGAACTTCGCCAAGGCGTTCGACATCAGCTACTCGTCGGCCGAGGGCGGCCGGGAGCACGCCTGGACCACCTCCTGGGGCACCTCGACCCGGATGCTCGGCGGGCTGATCATGGCGCACGGCGACGACAACGGGCTGCGGGTGCCGCCGAAGCTGGCGCCGGTCCAGGCGTACGTGATGGTCGTCAAGGACGGCGAGGGCGTGAGCGAGGCCGCCACCAAGCTGCGCGACGCGCTGCGCGACGCCGGGGTCCGGGTGGCGCTGGACGACCGCACCGACACCGCGTTCGGCCGCCGCGCGGTCGACGCCGAGCTGCGCGGTTACCCGGTCCGCGTCGAGGTCGGCCCGCGCGATCTGGCCACCGGCAACGCGGTGGTGGTCCGGCGTACCGACGGCTCGAAGGCCCCCACGCCGGTGGCCGACGTGGTCGGCGCGGTGCTGGCCGCGCTGGAGGCCGACCAGCGGGCGCTGCACGACCAGGCGCTGGAGTTCCGCCGGTCCCGCACCGTCGAGGTGTCGACGCTGGCCGAGGCGATCGAGGCGTCCGCCACCGGTTGGGCCATGGTGCCCTGGTCGGCGGTGGGCGTGCCCGGTGAGGCCGAGGCGAACGCGCAGGGCGTCACCGTCCGCTGCCTGCTCCGCGCCGACGGCTCGGTGCCGGACACCGAGGACGAGCCCGACCTGGTCGCCATCCTCGCCCGCGCCTACTGAGGGTGTGAGGAAGGGCCCCACTTAACGCATTCGGTAGCGGCGGGGCCCCCTCTTGACAAGTCAGGGATGGTGAGCGTGCGCTTCGAACCCGGCCGGCTGGTCCTGCACCGCAACGTGCGGCACGGGCGGATCGGGTGGGTCCGGACGGCCCGCGTCGTCTCCGACGACGAGCGCGGGCTGCTGCTCTGGGTGCCCCGCGCCGCGCCGGTGGCGCACGAGGTGACCGCAGCCGGGGCGGGCATGCGCGCGGTGCCGTTCGCCGAGTGGATCGTCTCCTCGTACGCCCTGGCGGTCGGCACCTGGAACGGGCCGTCGGTGCTCAAGTTCCTGCCCGCCGGCGCCGCCCACTCGGTGTGGTGGTTCTCCGACGAGCGGGGCCGGTTCAAGAACTGGTACGTGAACCTGGAGGAGCCCGGCGTCCGCTGGGACGACGGCGCGGTGGCCGGGGTCGACATGGTGGACCAGGACCTCGACGTGGTGATCCACCCGGACCTGACCTGGGAGTGGAAGGACGAGGACGAGTTCGCCGAGCGGCTCGCCTTCCCGGAGCACTACTGGGTGACCGACGAGAAGGCGGTGCGCGCCGAGGGGGAACGGGTGATCCGGATCGCCGAGTCGGGCGCGTTCCCGTTCGACGGGACGTGGTGCGACTTCACGCCGCCCGCGGAGTGGGACGTTCCGGACGGGCTGCCGCCCGGTTGGGACCGCCCGCCGGCGCGCTGACGGTGTCCTTCGTCACGGCCGGGCCGGTCCGGGGCGCTCGGTCCGGGTCCGGTGCGAGCGTTCCGGGTCGGATCTGGCAGAATGGTCCGCTGGTATCCGGCACGCGTCCGGCGCCCTCTAACCCGGGCGCGTCGCCAGTTCACCGAGCAGTCTCCGGCCCAAACCCCACTGTGCCGGTCGGCGCTCACCCGCCACACCGCCCAGACGGGCCGGTGAGATCGCAACAGGAGCGAAACAACTGTGGCCGTAAAGATCCGGCTCCTGCGGATGGGCAAGATCCGCAACCCGCAGTACCGCATCGTCGTCGCCGACTCGCGCACCAAGCGTGACGGTCGCGCGATCGAGTTCGTCGGTGTGTACCAGCCGAAGGAGGACCCTTCGGTGATCGAGGTCCGGTCGGAGCGGGTCCAGTACTGGCTGTCCGTCGGCGCTCAGCCGAGCGAGGCCGTGCAGCGTCTGCTGGAGCTGACCGGTGACTGGCAGAAGTTCAAGGGCCTGCCGGCCCCGCCGCCGCTGAAGGTCGCCCCGGAGCGGGCCGACCGCAAGGCGGCGTACGAGGCCGAGGCGAAGGCCGCCGCCGGTGTGGCGGACACCCCGGCCAAGCCGGCCAAGAAGGCCGCCAAGACGGAGGCCGCGAAGCCCGAGGCCGAGGCGCCGAAGGCGGAGGAGCCGAAGGCCGAGGCGCAGACCGGCGCCGAGTCCGGCGAGCAGGCCTGACATGGCGCTGCGTCCCGCCCTGGAGCACCTGGTCAAGGGGATCGTCGACCACCCGGATGACGTCCGGGTGCGGATGGTCGATTCCCGTCGGGGCAAGCGGCTCGAGGTCCGCGTGCACCCGGAGGATCTCGGCACGGTGATCGGGCGGTCCGGACGGACCGCCAAGGCGCTGCGCCAGGTGATCGGCTCCATCGGCGGACGTGGGGTACGCGTCGACATCGTCGACTCGTACTGATGCTGCTCGTCGTCGGCCGGATCGGCAAACCGCACGGCATCCGCGGTGAGGTCACCGTGGAGGTGCGGACCGATGAGCCCGAAGCACGCTTCGCCCCCGGTTCGGTGCTGGTCACCGAACCGGGGGTGGTGCCGGCCGAGCCCGGCGCCTGGCGGGTGCCGCCGACACTGACCGTGGAGTCGGCGCGCTGGCACCAGGGCCGCCTGCTCGTGGCGTTCGCCGGCGTCCTGGGTCGCGACGTCGCCGAGGCGCTGCGCAACACGCTTGTCGGCGTGGACAGCGCGGACGTCGCCGAGCCGGACGACCCGGAGGAGTTCCACGACCACCAGTTGGTCGGGCTCGCCGTGGTCACCCGGGACGGGGAGCGGCTCGGCGAGGTGGACCGCATCGACCACGCCCCCGCCTCCGACCTGTTGGTGGTGCGGCGTCCGGCGGGAAGTCCGGTGCTCGTTCCGTTCGTCAAGGCGATCGTGCCCGAGGTGGATCTCGCCGGCGGTCGCGTCGTCGTCGACCTGCCCGGCGGTTTGCTCGACCTCTGACTGGAGCCACCGCATGCGCGTCGACATCGTCTCGATCTTCCCGGAGTACTTCGCCCCGCTGGACCTCTCGCTGATCGGCAAGGCCCGGGCGAACGGGCTGCTGCGGCTGGCCGTACACGATCTGCGGACCTGGACCCACGACGTGCACCGCACGGTGGACGACACGCCCTACGGCGGCGGTCCCGGCATGGTGATGCGGCCGGAGCCGTGGGGTGAGGCGCTTGACGCGCTGGCCCCCGACGAGCTGAGCCCGGACGGCCACACGCTGCCCCGGCTGCTCGTCCCGTCGCCGGCCGGCGTCCCGTTCACCCAGGCGATGGCGCACGAGTTGGCCACCGAGTCGCACCTGCTCTTCGCCTGCGGCCGGTACGAGGGCATCGACCAGCGGGTGCTCGACCACGCGGCGGCCCGGATGCCGGTGACCGAGGTCTCGCTCGGCGACTACGTGTTGTTCGGCGGTGAGGTCGCCGTGCTGGTCATCCTGGAGGCGGTCACCCGGCTGCTGCCCGGGGTGCTCGGCAACGCCGGCTCGCTGGACGAGGAGTCGCACGCGCACGGGCTGCTGGAGGCGCCGCTCTACACGAAGCCGGCGACCTGGCGTGACCTCGACGTGCCCGAGGTGCTGCGCTCCGGCGACCATGCCCGGATCGCGCGCTGGCGACGCGACGAGGCGCTGCGGCGCACCGCGACCCGCCGCCCCGACCTGGTCGGCGCGCTGCCTCCGGAGAGCCTGGACCAGCGGGACCGGGCCGCGCTGGACCGGGGTGGGTTTCGGTCCCCGCCGGGGCATGTGGCAAAGTAGAGGGGTTGCCGCATCCGTCCACGCCGTGGGCGGCTGCGAGGACCCTCGACCGGGGCCGGCGTCGCTGGTCACCACCCGGGGGTCAGAATCACCCGTTCGCGCATCGACTGACGATGCGCCGTGAGCCTCACGAGGACGCAGCGATGAACATCCTGGACGCCCTTGACGCCCAGTCGAAGCGCGCCGACCTGCCCGACTTCCGTGCCGGTGACACCGTCAAGGTGCACGCGCGGGTCGTCGAGGGCAGCCGGTCCCGGGTCCAGATCTTCCAGGGCGTGGTCATCCGTCGCCAGGGTGACGGCCTGCGCGAGACCTTCTCGGTCCGCAAGATCAGCTTCGGTGTCGGCGTGGAGCGGACCTACCCGCTGAACAGCCCGGGCATCGACCGGATCGAGATCGTGACCCGCGGTGACGTGCGGCGCGCCAAGCTCTACTACCTGCGCGAGCTGCGCGGCAAGAAGGCCAAGATCAAGGAGCTGCGGGAGAAGCAGCCGGCGAACTGATCCACTTTCGCCACGCCGCCCGAGCTGCGCGGATGTCGTATCGACCGGATCGCATTACCCTGGTCGGTACGGGCGCAGCCGGACGGCGCGAAGCGGTCCACTGCCGCCCGTGGGGTCTTCGAGGAGACTCCCGGGCGGTAGTGTCGTTTTCGCGGCGATCCGGAGAGTGGCATGGTGCAGATGCTTGACGAGGACGGCACCGTCGATCCCTGGCGCCGGCGGTCCCGCCGTTCCCGCCGGCAGATGCCGCTCTGGCAGGAGTTGCCGCTGCTGCTCGTCGTGGCGTTCTGCCTCGCGGTGCTGATCCGCACGTTCCTGCTCCAGGCCTTCTTCATCCCGTCGGGGTCGATGGAGAACACGCTGCTCATCGGCGACCGGGTGCTGGTCAACAAGGTCGTCTACGACATGCGCGACCCGGTCCGCGGCGAGGTCGTGGTGTTCCGGGGCACCGACCGCTGGGTCGCCCAGGAGGCGCCCGCCCCGCCCACCAACCTCGCCGGCAAGGTCGGCCGCACGCTCGGCGACCTGGTCGGGGTCAGCCGCCCCGGCGAGAAGGACTTCATCAAGCGCGTCATCGGGGTGCCGGGCGACAAGGTCTGGTGCTGCGACAACGGCCGCGTCGTGGTCAACGGCACGCCGCTGGAGGAACAGGCGTACGTCTCCGAGGACTCCCCGGTCGACCTGCCGCCCAACCCGAAGGAGTGCCGCTCCCGGCAGTTCACCGAGGTGGTGGTGCCGCCGGGGCAGATCTTCGTGATGGGCGACCACCGGCTGGTGTCGCAGGACGCCCGCTGCCAGGGTCCGGTGCCGATCGACAACGTGGTAGGCCGGGCCTTCATGATCGTCTGGCCGTCCGAGCGGTGGACCAGCCTGCCCGTACCCAAGACGTTCGCGGACCTGCCCCGCGCGGACGCCGCGCCGGCCCGTCCGGTCCCGGTCGATCCCGACCCGCTGGGGGGTGTCGTCCTGATTCTTCCGGTCGCGGCCACGCTGGCCGTTCTCCCGGGTTCGGGGCGACTGCGCCGCACCGGTGGACGTAGGCTCCTCCCGTGATTGACGAGCAGACCGAAAAGCCGCGCAGCTCCTTCTGGAAGGAACTGCCCATCCTCCTGGGTGTGGCGATCCTGGTCGCAGTGCTGGTTCGTGCCTTCGTGCTGCAGACCTTCTTCATCCCGTCCCCCTCCATGGAGAACACCCTCGCGATCGACGATCGGGTGCTGGTCAACAAGCTGGTCTACGACTTCCGCTCGCCGCACCGTGGCGAGGTGATCGTCTTCAAGGCGCCCACCGAGTGGAGCGGCAACCCCAACGGTGAGGACTTCATCAAGCGGGTGATCGGCGTCGGGGGCGACCACGTGGTCTGCTGCGACCGCACCGGCGGCCAGGAACGGTTGGTCATCAACGGCAAGCCGATCGACGAGCCGTTCGTCTTCCCCGGCAACAAGGTGGCCGACCAGGACTTCGACATCACCGTGCCGAAGGGTCGGCTGTGGGTGATGGGCGACCACCGGGAAGCCTCCGGCGACTCGCTGGAGCACTGGCAGCAGTCCGGTGAGGACATCACCGAGGCCACCATCCCGGAGGGCGAGGTCGTCGGCCGGGCCTTCACCATCTTCTGGCCGGTCGACCGGGCCACCTGGCTCACCGTGCCCAAGCAGTTCGACGGCATCCCCAATCCCTGACCGGAGCGCGTGGTCGCTCGTCGGAGGCGTCTGGCAGGCTGGTGCGGTGACCGTCTACACCCCTCGTCGCGCGGCCCGGGTGCTGCTGATCGACGCCGCCGGCCGGGTGCTGCTGTTCGAGGGCAGCGATCCGGGCCGGCCGGGGCACCGCTACTGGTTCACCCCCGGCGGTGGGCTCGACCCGGGGGAGACCCCGGCGCAGGGCGCGGCGCGGGAGCTGGCCGAGGAGACCGGCCTCCGGCTGACGCCGGCCGAGCTGGGCGCGCCGGTCTGGTCGGAGACCGTCGAGTTCCCGTTCGACGGCGTCTGGTACCGCCAGGAGCAGGAGTTCTTCCTCGTCCGGGTGCCCGGGTGGGAGGTCGACACCGCCGGCTTCGACGACTTCGAGCGGGCCAGCGTGCACGGGCACCGCTGGTGGGTGGTGACCGAGCTGGCCGCCACCACCGAGCGCTACTACCCGCCGGACCTGCCCGACCGGCTCGGCCGGGTGCTGACCGGAGGTGGCACGTGCTGACCCCACCGCGCACCGTGGTGCGCCGCGACGGCGGCCTCTACGCGTTGGAACGGGCGCTGCAACGGCGCGGCTTCCGGCACGTGGCGGGCGCCGACGAGGCCGGCCGGGGCGCGTGTGCCGGGCCGCTGGTGGCCGCCGCCGCGGTGCTGCCCGAGGGGCGGCGCGGTGAGATCGACGAGCTGGCCGACTCGAAGCTGCTCACCCCGGCGGCCCGCGAGCGGGTCTACCACGAGGTGGTTGCCCGGGCCCTGGCGTACGCCGTGGTGATCATCCCGGCCGAGGAGGTCGACGCGCGTGGGCTGCACGTGTGCAACCTGGCCGCGATGCGTCGCGCGCTCGCCTCGCTCGACACCCGGCCGGACTACGTGCTGACCGACGGCTTCGGGGTGGACGGGCTCGACGTGCCGGGGCTGGCGGTCTGGAAGGGGGACCGGGTGGCGGCCTGCGTCGCGGCGGCGAGCGTGCTCGCCAAGGTCACCCGGGACCGCATCATGGTGGAGCTGGACGGGCGCTTCCCGGGCTACGGCTTCGCCGAGCACAAGGGCTACATCACCGCGGAGCACAGCGCGGCGCTGCGGGAGCGGGGGCCCTGCCGGGAACACCGGTTCTCGTACGTGAACGTGGCGGCCGTCTCCGGGCGGGACGGCCGGCCGCCGCGGGCCCGCCGCCCGGCCGGCGGGGAGCCGACGGCGCCGCTCACCGGTCGTGGGGCCGGGGGTCGGGACGAGCCGATGGAGCACTCCGGCCCGCCAGGGGGTACCGTCGGCGTGGCGTTGGGCGAGCAGCCTCGACCTCCGGTGTCGGTGGGGGAAGATGTGGTCATGGAAGGCGGAGTGCGATGAGCGCGGAAGATCTCGAGAAGTACGAGACCGAGATGGAGCTGCAGCTCTACCGGGAGTACCGCGACATTGTCCGTCAGTTCTCCTACGTGGTGGAGACGGAGCGCCGTTTCTACCTGGCGAATCAGGTGGACCTGCACGTCCGCAACTCCGACGGTGAGGTCTACTTCGAGGTCGAGATGCACGACGCCTGGGTGTGGGACATGTACCGTCCTGCCCGTTTCGTCAAGAACGTCCGAGTAATGACGTTCAAGGACGTCAATGTGGAAGAGCTCGAAAAGCCCGACATCTCGCTTCCCGCGGATTCGGGCTTCGGCGGCTGAGCCGGGCGGGCCGAACCGCCCGCCTTCGGGCGCGGCTCACTCCGCCGGCACGACCACCTCGACGCGCTGCACCAGGTTGTTCGCGAACCCACCCCGGTTCCACGGCTGCTCGACCGGCTGGGTCCGCCCCGAGGCGTCCGTCGCCCGCGCCCCCAGCACGTACCGCCCCGGAGTCGCCGTCCACGCCACCGACCACCGGCGCCACGCCCACCCGCCCCCGGTGGGCTCGTCCAGACGCGCCGGCGTCCAGGTGTCGCCGCCGTCGAACGTCACCTCGACCGACGTCACCGGCGCGTGCCCCGACCAGGCGCGACCGTCCACCGTGCACGGCCCCGGCCGCAGCACCCGCGTGCGGGACATGAAATCCGGGAACCCGGGCGGACGCACCAGCGCGCGGGGCTCGATCCGGGTCACCGGCACGCCCGGGTCGACGGCGTCGGTCCGCAGCCGGTAGGCCACCGCGTTCTGGTAACCGTCGAACGGCTCCGTCGTCACCTGGATGTCGCGCAGCCACTTGACGTGCGCCATGCCGTACCAGCCGGGCACGATCAGCCGCAGCGGGGCCCCGTGCTGCGGCAGCAACGGAGCGCCGTTCATCTCGTACGCCAGCAGCACCTCCTCGCGCAGCGCGTCGGCCACCGGCAGCGCGCGTTGGTAGTCCTGCTCGACGCCGCGCTCCACCCCGTGGTCGGCGCCGGTGAACACCACGTCGACCGCGTCGGCGGACAGGCCGGCCTCGCGCAGCAGCGGAGCCAGCGGGGTGCCCGTCCACTCGGCGTTGCCCACCGCCTCCACCAGCCAGGGCTGGCTGACCGGCCGTGGACGCAGCAACGCCCGCCCGTTGCCGGCGCACTCCAGCGTGACCTGCCGGGTGACCCGGGGCCGGGCGCGCAACGTCGCCAGGTCCAGCCGGAGCGGGCGCTCGACCGCCCCCGACACGGTCAGCGTGTGCCCGGCCGGGTCCACGTCCGGGATGTCGTAGTGGATGAGCAGGTAGTGCAGGCCCGCCGGCGTCACGTCGTACCGCAACGCCTCCAGCGGGATGCCGTGGTTGCGCGCGGCGAGCTGAAGCTCCTCGACGCTGATCGCCTCGTCCGGCCCGGCGACCCGCGAGAGGCGGCTGACGTCGTCCACAGAGGTCATCGCTGCTCCAACTCGTCGTACCCCACGAACTCGAACATCCGCACCCCCGGGGCGAGCGGCCGGGGCGGGCCGGTGAAGCGGTGCGCGCCGACCCCCACCCCGTCGGCCGGGCTGCTCACCGCCACCGGCACGAAGCCCTCCTCGGCGAACCAGTCGCAGATGACGGGCACCAGGTCCGGCTCCCGCCGGTGCCGGGTCCACAGCACCGTGCCGCCGGTGGCGCAGAGCGACGCACAGTGTCGCACCGTCGACCGGATGTCGTCGTCGTCGATATTGCCGAAGATGCCGCAGACCAGCACCAGGTCCGCTGGGACCAGGTCGGCGTAGCGGTCGGTCGGGGCCGCGTCGCCGGTGACGACCTCCACGCCGGTCAGCCCCGCCTCGGCGGCGGCCCGGCGGGCCGGTTCGGTGTTGCGCGGATCCAACTCGACCAGGCGGGCGGTCACGTCCCGGCCACGGGGATGGGTGGCGAGCACCGGGATCAGGTCGCGTCCCTGGCCGGCGCAGAGGCTGATCGCGCGCAGCGGGCCGGGCGGCGCCGCGTCGAGCGCCTCGACGATCCGGTGCCGCACCTCGGCGAGCCGCCGGGACAGCGCCGAGTCGGGCTGGTCGTAGTCGCGGTGCCAGGCGTGCCAGTCCTTCGTCACGCGGCCAGCATAGGCGGATCCGCCCTAGCAGATCCGTCCCGAGTTCGGGCGTCGTCCACAAGCGGGTGTCCGTCCACAGCGTCGTCCGCGAGCGGTGGCCGGACGCCGGCCGGCGCGGGCAGAGTGCGCGGCATGGCTACCCCGATCGGTCGCGCCGGTTCGGCCGTGCTGCTGGTGCTGTTCCTCACGCCCGGCCCGGCCGCCGAGCCGTCGCGTCGCCCGGCCCCGGCCGGCGCCGTACGTCCGGCGGCTCCAGCACCGGCCGCGGCGGTGTCTCCCGTCGCGGCCGTGTCTCCCGTCGGGGCCGCGCCACCGGCGGTCCGGGCTTTCCCGTCGGCCGGAGCCGCATCGCCGGTAAGTCCACCGGCGTCGGCGGCCGGGGCGCCGGGAACCGGGCCGGCGGCACGTTTCCGGTGGCCGCTGCCGGGCCCACCCCGGGTGGCCCGGCGGTTCGACCCGCCACCCCGGCCCTGGCTGCCCGGGCACCGGGGCGTGGACCTCGCCGCCGCACCGGGTGCCGAGGTGCGCGCCGCCGGATCGGGAACGGTCCTCTTCGGCGGCGTGGTGGCCGGCCGGCCGGTGCTCACCGTCGGGCACGGCGACGGGCTGCGCACCACCTACGAGCCGGTCCGCTCCCGGCTCGCCGCCGGCACCGGGGTCGCCGCCGGCACCCCGGTCGGCGAACTGCTCGCCGGGCACCCCGGCTGTGCCGCCGCGGCCTGCCTGCACTGGGGACTGCGCCACGGTGACGACTACCTGGACCCGCTCGCCCTGCTCGGGTTGGGCCGGGTTCGACTCCTCCCACTCGACCCGACGCCGGCCACGCCGCCCGACCCGGGCGCTCAGCCCTGGGCGAGCAACGCGGGCAGCCGCACCGCCAGCCGGTCGTACTCCTCCGGGGTGTTGTAGACCTGGCCGCACAGCCGCAGGTAGCCCCGGCCGTTCCAGCCGGCCACCGACACCTCGGCGGCCAGCCGCTCCGCGATCCGGGACCGCAGCGCCCGGGCCGCGTCCAGCGTCGTCGCGACGCCGGGCGGCAGCGGCACGAGACGCATGGCGACCGCCGGTCCGCCGGGGGCCGGCAGCCGCTCCGGCGCCACCCCGAGCGCGTCCCCGACCACCCGTTGCCCGTACGCGGCCAGCGCCGCGTTGTGCGCGCGCACCCGGTCCACGCCGAGGCTGCGCAGCGTGAACACGCCGACCGGGGCGGCCAGCCAACCGGTGTAGTCGTCGGTGGCCTGCCACTCGACCCGGGTGGGGAACCCGCTGCCCTGCTCCCACGAGACGACGAGCGGCTGGATCCGCTCCCGCCACGGCTCCGCCACCACCAGCGCGGCGGTGCCGCGCGGCGCGTACGCCCACTTGTGCAGGTTGCCGACCCAGAAGTCGGCGCCGACCGACGTCACCGTGGCCGGCAGCATGCCCGGCGCGTGCGCCGCGTCCACCAGCACCGGCACCTCCCGTTCCCGGGCCACCGCGACGAGCGCCGCCGCCGGGAACAGCCGGGCGGTCGGCGAGGTGAGCTGGTCGACGATCAGCAACCGGGTACGCCCGGGGCGCAGCCCGGCCCGGACGATCTCGACGATCTCCTCGTCGGTGGCCGTCAACGGCACCGGCAGGGTCCGGGACACCGCCCCGGTCCGCTCGCACTCCCGGGCCACCGACAGGGCGACCGCCCCGTACCCGTGGTCGGTGGTCAGCACCTCGTCGCCGGGGCGCAGCCCCAGCGACTGCAACACCACGGCCGCGCCGGTGGTGGCGTTGCCGACCAGGGCGGTGCCGTCCGGGTCGGCGCCGAGGAAGGCGGCCAGGTGCCGCCGGGCGTGGGTGATCCGGTCGACCAGGCCCGGGCCGAAGAACCGCATCGGGTTGGTCTCCATCTCGTCGCGCAGCCGCTGCTGGGCGCGCTGCACGACGACCGGCACGGCACCGTACGAGCCGTGGTTGAGGTGGCTGACGGACGGGTCGAGGGAGAAGAGCAGCCGAGCCCCGGGAATCGGCTCGGGCGGCTGCGGCACCGTCATCCGTCGATGGTAGCCCGCCGTGGATCACCACCGGCCGGTTCCGTCAGGCCCGTGGGTGCGCCTGCCGGTAGGCCGCCCGCAGCCGCTCGACCGAGACGTGTGTGTAGATCTGCGTGCTGGCCAGCGACGAGTGTCCGAGCAGCTCCTGCACGGCGCGCAGGTCCGCGCCGCCTTCGAGCAGATGGGTGGCGGCCGAGTGGCGCAGCCCGTGCGGGGTCACCCGCGGCACGCCGGCCGCGGCGGTCCAGCCGGCCACGATCCGCCGGGCGGTCGTCGGGTTCAGCCGTCCGCCCCGGGCGCCGAGCAGCAGCGCGCGGCCCGAGCCGGGCACCACCAGGGCGGGCCGGCCGGCGTCGAGCCACGCGTCCAGGGCGCGCTGCGCCGGGACCCCGTACGGCACCGCCCGCTCCCGGCCGCCCTTGCCCAGCACGCGTACCACCCGGCGGGCCTGGTCGACGTCCGTGACGTCCAGGCCGCACGCCTCGCTGATCCGCACCCCGGTGCCGTAGAGCAGTTCGAGCAGCAGCCGGTCCCGCAGCAGCACCGCCTCCGGCGGACCGGCCCCGTCGACCGCCCCGGCTCCGGTGTCCGCCCCGGCCCTGTCGCCCGCCCCGGCCCCGTCGCCCGCCCCGGCCCTGTCGTCCGCCCCGGCTCCGGTGTCCGCCCCGGCCCTGTCGCCCGCGTCGACGTCGGGTTCGGTCTCGGCGGGCAGTCCCGTGTCCCGGTCGGCGGCCTCGGCGGCCCGCGCCGGGGCGTCCATCAGGGCGGCGGCCTGATCGGCGCGCAGGACGGTGGGCAGGTCCCGGCGGGCCCGAGGGCTGGCCAGCGGCGCGGCGACGTCGCCGGGGAGCAGGCCGGCCCGGTGCGCCCAGGCGCTGAAGGTCCGGGCGGCGGCGGCCCGCCGGGCCAGCGTCGTCCGGGCGGTGCCCATGGTCCGCTGCCGGGCCAGCCAGCTGCGCAACACCGCGAGGTCCAGTTCGGGCAGGTCGGCGCAGCCCATCCGCGCCGCGTGGTCCAGCAGCGAGACCACGTCCGTGACGTACGCCCGGACGGTGTGCGCGGAGCGGTTCCGCACCCGGGACAGGTGGTCGGCGAAGTCGTCCACCGCCGCACGCATGGCGGCGGGCAGCGCCGCGTGGAGGTCGCGGGTGCCGCCGCGTCGTCCGCTCATGCCCACCTCGTCGTCGATCCGCACCGGCGGAGCCCCGTGGTCGGGATGAGCCTACGGGCACCGGGTGAGCCGCTCGGGTACCGGCAGGCGGACGCGCGCTGCCCGCCGCTGCCCGCCGCAGCCCGCCGTACGGTCCGTCCACCGTGGCCGGCTGACCGCGATCCGGGGTCTCGTCGCGGAGCTGGAGATCGGGGAGCGCAGCGTGCTCACCCCTCTCCGCTTCGGGCGTCCGTCCGCCTGTCGGTCGCCGCCGGGGGAGCCAACGCGTACCCGCCGTCGCGGCGCACCACGAGGTGGAGTTCCTCCAGCAGCGACAGCTTCCGCATGGCCGTCCGGATGTCCACGCCGGCCCGGGCGGCCAGCGACTCCAAACCGATCACGCCGCGGCGCGGAAACGTCTCCACCAGCAGCGTGGCCTCGTCGTCGAGTTGGTCGGTGGGCCGGCTCGGCCCGCGTACGAGCGGGGCGAGGTCAGCGCCGATCCGACCCACCTCCTCCAGCACGTGTGCCACGCCGGTGACCAGGCGGGCCCGCGGCTCCTCGCGGAGGATCTCGTGGGCGCCGACGGACATGGCCGACGTGACCGGACCCGGAACGACCATGGTCGGGCGGTTGAGGGCGAGCGCCCGTCTCGTCGTCTGGGTCGCCCCGCTGCGGGCGGACGCCTCCACCAGCACGGTGCCGACGGTTCCGGCGGCGATCACGCGATTCCGGATGAGGAACCGGGGACGCAGGGGCTCCGCCCCGGGCAGCCATTCGCCGAGCAGCAACCCGGACTCGGCGATCCGGTCGAAGAGCGCGGCGTTACCCATCGGGTAGGGCCGATCGATCCCGCACGCCAGCACGCTCACGGTCACCCCGCCGGCGTTCAGCGCGCCCCGGTGCGCCGCCGCGTCGATGCCGAAGGCACCCCCGGAGACCACGGTCCAGCCCCGGTCGGCGAGACCGTAGCCGAGTTCGGTCGCCACGTGCAGGCCGTACGTGGTCGCCGCCCGGGCGCCGACCACGGCCACGGAACGCTCCAGGGATTCGTCCAGTCGCCGGGCGCCGCGCAGCCACAGGCACAGCGGCGGGGCGGTTTCCAGGTCCACCCGCCGGCGGGCGTCGGGCAGCCGGAGCCGGCTCAGGTCGGCGAGTCGAGCCGGCCATTCGGCGTCCTCCGGGCAGATGACGCGGGCACCGAGCCGTTCCGCGCGGGCCAGCGCCTCGGCGGCGACGCCGCGTGCGTCACCGCCGGCGCGGCGGGCCGCCACGGTGGCGCGGAGCCGGTCCTCGGGTGCGCCGCCGTCGAGCAGCAGGTCCAGCGTGGCGATCGGGCCGATCGAGTCCACCAGCCGGTACACGGTCCAGGTGCCGGGCTCGGCGAGCCAGGTCAACGCCAGCCGGGCGAGCAGCCCCTCCTCCCCGGTGCTCATGCGCCCGCTCCCGTCCTGAGTTGGAGGGCCTCCAGCACGTCCTGCCGGTCCGGGCGCGCTCGCCCGTCCAGGTCGGCTACGGTCCAGGCCATCCGGATGACGCGATCGAAGCCGCGTGCGGAGATCGATCCGCAGTCCAGCCGGGCGCGTAGCTCAGCGGTGTCGTCGGCGGGGAGCCGCCACGGTGGACGGCGCAGGAGCGGCCCCGGTATCTCGGCGTTGAGCCGGTGCCCGGTGCCGGCCCACCGGTCGGCGGCGGCCCGTCGGGCCGCGGCGACGCGGGCGGCGACCGTCGACGAGGACTCGCTCACGGCCACCGTCTCCATCAGCTCCGCCGCAGTCACCGGCAGCAGTTGCACCTGCACGTCGACCCGGTCGAGCAGTGGTCCCGAGAGCCGGCCGAGGTAGCGCCGCCGGGCCTGCGGGGCGCACTCGCAGTCGGCGTCGCCGGACGGCTTCGCGCAGGGGCAGGGGTTGGCGGCCAGCACCAGTTGGGAACGGGCCGGGTACTCGACGGCGCCCCGGGTGCGGGCGACCCGGACCCGTCCGCTCTCCAGCGGCTGGCGCAACGCCTCCAGCGCGCCCTTGCTGAACTCCGGCGCCTCGTCGAGGAAGAGCACGCCCCGGTGGGCCAGCGACACGGCGCCGGGTCGGGCCAGCCCGGCGCCGCCGCCGACCAGCGCGGGCACCGTGGCGGTGTGGTGCGGCGCCTGGAACGGTGGGCGGCGCAGCAACCCGCCGCCGGGCGGCAGCAGGCCGGCGATCGAGTACAGCGCCGTCACCTCCAGGGCGGCCTCGTCGTCCAACGCGGGCAGGATCGACGGCAGTCGTTCGGCGAGCATGGTCTTGCCGGCCCCGGGCGGGCCGAGCAGGGCGAGGTGGTGGCCGCCGGCGGCGGCGATCTCCAGTGCCCGCCGGCCGAGGGGCTGCCCGGCGACGTCGCTGAGGTCGGGACCGGTGGGCGCGCCGGCCGGTGGCGGCTCCGGTGAGGCGAGCAGTGGCACCCCGCCGCGGACGTGCGCGACGAGCCGGTGCAGCGTGTCGACCCCGTGCACCCGTACGCCGGGGATGACGGCGGCCTCCGCGGCGTTGCCGGCCGGCACCACGACGCGCGGGCAGCCGGCCCGGGCAGCGGCGGCGACCATGGGCAGGGCGCCCCGGACCGGGCGGACCGTGCCGTCGAGACCGAGTTCGCCGAGGACGACGGTGCCCTCCAGGGCGACCGGTGGTAGTTCGCCGGAACCGGCGAGCACGGCGACGGCGATGGCGAGGTCGAACGCGGAACCGTACTTGGGCAGGGTGGCGGGGAGCAGGTTGAGTGTGATCCGCCGGTTGGGCCACTTCTGGCCGGAGTTGACGATGGCGGCGCGAACCCGGTCGCGGGCCTCGTGCAGCGCGGTGTCCGGCAGGCCGGAGATGAGCACCGCCGGCAGGCCGGGCGCGAGGTCGGCCTCCACCTCGACCACCTGCCCGGACACGCCGGCCAGCCCGACGCTGAGAACCTTGGCGTAGCCCATGTCAGAACGCGCCCCGGAGGTGTTCCACGCGGGCGTGGCCGGCGGCCGGCAACCGGACCGAGAGCACGTCGAAACGGACCTCGTCGGCGGTGGTGCCGGTCTCGGCGAGCCAGCGGGCGGCCAGGCCGCGCAGCCGGCGTGCCTTGGCCCGGACCACGGCCTCGGCGGGGGAGCCGTACCGCTCGGTGCGCCGCGTCTTCACCTCGCAGAAGGCGAGGACCGGCCCTTCCCAGGCGATGATGTCGATCTCCCCGTCGGGGCAGCGCCAGTTGCGGGCGATCGGGCGTAGCCCGGCCTCGATCAGATGCCGCAGCGCGCACCGTTCGCCGTAGGCGCCGACGGCCTGGTTCCGGTTCGTCATGCCGGTCAGGATGCGACCGGCGGGCGTGGTCGTGCGGAGCTGCCGCCGCCGGTCTGTGGACGAGGGTGAGGTTGTGGACGGGCGGACGATCTCGCGCCCGATCTGCTAAGGGGACGATCCGCGAGGACACTCCCCGTGACCGTACGACGACCGGGCGGTGTGGGGATGAGCTGCGGTGACGCTCCGACCGACCCGAATGGCGTGGCTGGTGCCGGTCGCATACCGTGCCCGTCGTGGACGGACGACGGAGCTATCCCGAGGATCAGCAGGAACCGCGGTGGGGTGACCGCGGGTACGAGTCGGACTGGCGCGCCGCGGGCGAGCCGCGCTACCGCGACGACGACTACCGCGCCCCGGAGCAGCGGGCGGGCGAGGGCCGGTACGCGGACCCGGGTCGGTACTCCGCCGCCGATCCGCTGGTCGACGACACGAGTGGTTGGCGGTCACAGCGACCGGACGACCCGGAGGTCTCCGGGGAGCTGCCGGGGCGGGCCGGCCGGCGGGCGGCACGCGAGGCGGCGGCCGGGCACGGGGACGACCCGCTCGGCGCGGTGTCGCGCAGCGGCGTCGACGCACTCGGCACCGCGTCGCGTGGCGCGCCGGACCCGCTCGGCACCGCGTCGCGTGGCGCGCCGGACCCGCTCGGGTCGCGCGGGACCGACGCCCTCGCCGGGGGCGTCGACCCGGCCCGACCCGCCTCGTTCGGGGGATTCGGTGCGGACGCCCCGGCCGGGGGTGCCGTTTCGGCCGGTCCGGGCTCGTTCGGGGGGTTCGGCGCGGACGCGCCCGCCGGGAGCGGCGATCCGGCCCGTCCGGGCCCGCTCGGCGGCTACCCGATCGTGGAGACCGGCCGGTCGGCGGAGCCCGCCACGGGCGGCGGGACGCAGATCTCCGTGGGCGGTCGGCCGAGCCCGGGTACGGCCACCTCGCTGACCATCGGCGAGCGCCCGACCGCCCCGGCCGAGCCGACGGCGCCGGTGAACCCGCTGGAGATGCCGACCGGCCCGATGCCGGCGGTCATGCCCCGACCGGACGGGCCGCCGCCCGGCGACGGCGTCTACCGGACCCGCCGCCCGGCGTTGGCGGTGCTGCTGGCGGCACTCGTGCTGGTGCTGGAGGTGCCCGCGTTGCGGGTGCTGCTGCACGGGCTGGTGGGTGACCCGGTCTCCACGTCGCACGTCGTGGTGGGCACGTTCCTGGTGGTCGGGCTGCCGATCTTCGGCGCCGGGCTGTACGGCCTGCGCACCGGTGGGCTCGCGCTGGCCGAGGGCAGCCGCGGCTGGCTCCGCCCGCCGACCGCGTACCTGACCGTGGGCCTGGTGCTCTTCGTCGCCGCCGCGCTCGCGGCCCGCTGACCGCCGCCGTGCTCGCGGCCCGCTGACCGCTGGCGTGCTCGCGGCCCGCTGAACGCCGGCGACCGCGCACCCCGGGGCCGGGGGGCGGAGACGGCGCGTACACTGGTCAACTGGCGACCGCCTCGCGCGGTCGACCTCGCGTGCCCTCTCCATGGTCATTCCGTGGAGCGACGGCCTCCCTGGTCCCGGTCCTTCGTCCGGGCCCACCCTGGCCGGCGACCGGGCGCCAGGCGTCCGGCCGCCGGCCGGACGGACAACCAGGGACAAAGTAGGAGTACCCACCATGGCCGTCGTGACCATGCGTCAGCTGCTGGAGAGCGGTGTGCACTTCGGGCACCAGACCCGGCGCTGGAATCCGAAGATGAAGCGCTTCATCTTCACCGAGCGCAACGGTATCTACATCATCGACCTGCGCCAGACCCTCGACTACATCGAGAAGGCGTACTCGTTCATCCGCACCACCGTCGCGGGCGGCGGCAGCATCCTGTTCGTCGGCACCAAGAAGCAGGCCCAGGAGGCCATCGCCGAGCAGGCGACCCGGGTCGGCCAGCCGTACGTCAACCACCGCTGGCTCGGTGGCATGCTGACCAACTTCCAGACCGTGTACAAGCGGCTCCAGCGGATGAAGGAGCTTGAGGCCCTGGGTGACCTGAGCGGCACCGCCGCCGGTTACACCAAGAAGGAGACCCTCCAGCTCTCCCGCGAGAAGATCAAGCTCACCAAGACCCTCGGTGGCCTGCGGGACATGCAGAAGCTCCCGGCCGCGGTCTGGATCGTCGACACCAAGAAGGAGCACATCGCCGTCGACGAGGCCCGCAAGCTGGGCATCCCGGTGATCGCGGTGCTGGACACCAACTGCGACCCGGACGAGGTCGACTTCCCGATCCCGGGTAACGACGACGCCATCCGCTCGGCCGAGCTGCTGACCAAGGTCGTCGCCGCGGCCGTCGCCGACGGTCTGATCGCGCGTTCCGGCCGTGGCCGGGGCGGCGACGAGAAGCCCGAGGCGGGCCAGGTCGGTGCCGACGAGCCGCTGGCCGAGTGGGAGCGCGAGCTGCTCGAGGAGCCGAAGAAGGCCGACGAGCAGCCCGCCGCCGCCGAGCAGCCCGCCGCCGAGCAGCAGCCGGCCCCGGCCGCTGCCGAGCAGCCGGCGACCGCCGCCGCGGAGTGATCGCACCGTCGCGTCCCCGCTGGCCGGTTCTGCGCCGGCCAGCGGGGCGCGGCGGACACACCGGGCGACACCGGCCCGGTTCCGGGTAACCGGCAGTCAGACCATCCCACCGCAGTAGTCACAGACACCGAAGAGAGAGTCATGTCCAACTTCACCGCCGCGGACGTCAAGAAGCTCCGGGACCTCACCGGCGCCGGCATGATGGACTCCAAGAAGGCGCTGACCGAGGCCGAGGGCGACTTCGACAAGGCCGTCGAGATCCTGCGCGTCAAGGGCGCGAAGGACGTGGGCAAGCGGGCCGGTCGCACCGCCGCCAACGGTCTCATCGCCCACTCCGGCCAGGCGCTGCTCGAACTCAACTGCGAGACCGACTTCGTCGCCAAGAACGACGCCTTCATCGCGCTGGCCCAGCAGCTGGTCGAGCACGGCGTGACCAGTGGCGCCACCAACGCCGAGGAGCTGCTCGCCAGCACCATCGACGGCAAGAGCGTGGCCGACCTGATCCAGGAGCAGTCCGCCAAGATCGGCGAGAAGCTGGTGCTGAACCGCTTCGCCAAGCTCGACGGCACCACCGCGGTCTACCTGCACCGCAAGAGCCAGGACCTGCCCCCGGCGGTCGGCGTGCTGGTGCAGTTCTCCGGCAAGACCGACGAGGCGGGCGACGCGGACGCCCGTGGCGTCGCGATGCAGATCGCCGCGATGCGGCCGAAGTACCTCACCCGGGACGAGGTGCCCGCCGAGACGGTCGAGTCCGAGCGGCGCATCGCCGAGCAGACCGCCCGCGAGGAGAACAAGCCCGAGGCTGCGCTCCCGAAGATCGTCGAGGGCCGGGTGAACGCCTTCTTCAAGGACTTCGTCCTGCTGGAGCAGGCCGCGGTCGCCGACAACAAGAAGACCGTCAAGCAGGTGCTGGCCGAGGCCGGCATCGAGGTGACCCGCTTCGTGCGGTTCGAGGTCGGCCAGGCCTGAGCCGCCACCCGGGCTGCGGGCCCGGGCAGCGAGAACGTGGACGAGGAGGCCGCCGGTGTACGCGACAGGCACCGCGGCCTCCTCGTCACATAGGGTCGGCAAGGGCAGGTACGCGACGCTCGCGCGGTGCGCGGGGAGAAGGGGCGGGGCGGATGACGCAGGTTGTGAGTGACCGGAGCCTGGCGGCGGATGACCCGACCGCCCCTCCGCCCGGCCGGTCCCGTCGGGTGGTGCTGAAGCTGTCCGGCGAGGTCTTCGGCGGCGGCGCGATCGGCGTCGACCCGGACGTGGTGCAGGGCATCGCCCGGCAGATCGCCACCGTGGTCCGTCGCGGCGTGCAGGTCTCCGTGGTGGTCGGCGGCGGCAACTTCTTCCGCGGCGCCGAGCTGCAGAAGCGCGGCATGGACCGCGCCCGCGCCGACTACATGGGCATGCTGGGCACGGTGATGAACTGCCTCGCGCTTCAGGACTTCCTGGAGAAGGAGGGCATCGAGACCCGGGTGCAGAGCGCGATCACCATGGCCCAGGTCGCCGAGCCGTACATTCCGTTGCGCGCGATCCGGCATCTGGAGAAGGGCCGGGTGGTGATCTTCGGCGCCGGCGCCGGGATGCCGTACTTCTCCACCGACACGGTGGCCGCCCAGCGCGCGCTGGAGATCCGCGCGGACGTGGTGCTGATGAGCAAGAACGGCGTGGACGCGGTCTACACCGCCGACCCCCGGATCGACCCGACGGCGAGCAAGCTCGACTCGATCACCTTCTCCGAGGTGCTGCGCCGCAACCTGCGGGTCGCCGACGCCGCCGCGTTCAGCCTCTGCATGGAGAACGGCCTGCCGATGCTGGTCTTCGGCGCCCAGGGTGACGACACGATCGTCCGCGCCGTCGGCGGTGAGAAGATCGGCACGCTGATCACCGCCTGACCGGCCACCCGGACCGGCAGCGGTCCTCTGCCACAGCCCCAGCACAGCCCACGACGAGCGACAGAAGGAGGCGAGGAGACCGGTGATCGACGACACCCTCCTCGAGGCGGAGGAGAAGATGGAGCGTGCCATCGAGCACGCCAGGGAGGAATTCGGCGGGATCCGCACCGGTCGTGCCAACGCCGCCATGTTCTCCCGGATCGTCATCGACTACTACGGCAGCCCGACCCCGCTGCCGCAGATGGCGTCCATCGCGGTGCCCGAGCCGCGCATGGTGATCATCAAGCCGTACGACACCTCGCAGACCAATGCGATGGAGAAGGCGATCCGCGACTCGGACCTCGGGGTGAACCCGAACAACGAGGGCAACCAGCTGCGCATCGTGCTCCCGCAGATGACCGAGGAGCGGCGACGCGAGATGATCAAGGTCGCCCGGCAGAAGGGCGAGGAGGCGAAGGTCGCCGTCCGGAACATCCGCCGCAAGGGCAAGGAAGAGCTGGACCGCCTGGTCAAGGACGGCGAGGTCGGCGAGGACGAGGGCCGGCGCGCGGAGAAGGACCTGGACGACCTGACCCAGCGCTTCGTCGCCACCGTGGATGAAATGATCAAGCACAAGGAGAGCGAGCTGCTCGAGGTCTGAACGGCCCGCGCACTCCGTCACGGCACCGCGCCGCCGTCGCCCGGCACCCCGGGCGGCGGCCCGGTGCCGTCGTCGTGCCCGGCGGCGTCCACCCTCGACGCCGGGCGGTTGCAGTAGGCTCGGCACGATTCGGCGACCACCACCGGGTGAACGGCGGGAATCGTCCGGTCGTCGGTCGGTCAACAGGAAGTCTCACGCCGGTAGGGGATGGTCTTGGTCTTGCGTCATGTGGTGGCTTTCGTACCGTCTGCCGGTGCGTGATGTCCCACCCCGACCCCTACGGCGGCACCGAGCCGCGCGGCTGGGACCGCTCGGCCCCCGCCCTGCCCTGGCCGGAGACCGGCCTGGAGCCCGGTCCGTGGCGGCGTCCCGCCCCCGGCCCGGACGCCTTTCCCGACGCGGAGGCGTACGCCGGGCCGGTCACCGACGCGTACCCGCTGGATCAGCGGCACCACGACGCGCCGTGGCCGCCCGACGGCTCCCCGGCCGCGCCGCGTGGCCGGCGGGACGAGCCCGGGTCCGGCGACCGCGGCCCGGCGGGCGACGACCGGCCGGACGACGACTACCCCACCGCGCAGCTCGCACCGGTCCGCGACGCGCCCACGGTCCGTGACGACCCCGCGGTACGCGACGAGCCCGCGCCCGAACCGCCGGCCGGCCGCCGGTCGAAGGGGCGTCGACGGGCGAGCGCGGACCGTCCCCCGACCACCGCGCCGCCGGCGTCCCGGGCGGGCCGCAACCTGCCGGCGGCGATCGGCGTCGGGGCGGCTCTCGGCGCGGCGATCGTGGTGCCGCTCTTCTTCTTCCTGCCGGCGTTCCTGGCCGTGCTCGCCGCCGCGGTGGCGATCGGCATCTGGGAGATGGCGCGGGCGGTCCGCCGCAGCGGCGCCCACCCGCCGCTGGTGCCGCTGGTCGCCGGTGGCGTGATCATGGTCGGGCTGGCCTGGTTCGCCGGCCCGGACGCGCTCTGCCTCGGGCTGCTGGTCACCGTGCTGGGCACGATGATCTGGCGGCTCGGTGACGGCCCCGGCAACTACCAGCGTGACCTGACCGCGGCCACGCTGATCGCGGTCTACGTGCCCTTCCTCGCCGGCTTCGCGGCCCTGCTCGCCGCCGCGCCCGACGACGGTCACCTGCGGGTGCTGGTCACGCTGGTGGCGGTGGTGCTCTCCGACACCGGTGGGTACGCGGCCGGGGTGGCCTTCGGCAAGCGTCCGATGGCCCCGAAGATCAGCCCGAAGAAGTCGTGGGAGGGCTTCGCCGGCTCGGTCACCGCCGCTGCGGCGGGCAGCGCGTTGCTGCTGTGGCTGCTGTTCGACGTGGCCCCGTGGTGGGGCGCGCTGTTCGGGATGGCGATGTCCTGCGCGGCGGTGCTCGGTGACCTCGCCGAGTCGATGATCAAGCGCGATCTGGGCGTCAAGGACATGAGCAACCTGCTGCCCGGCCACGGCGGCCTGATGGACCGGCTCGACTCGATCCTGTTCGCGGTGCCGACGGCGTACCTGCTGTTGGCGGTCTTCGTGCCGGTGGTGAGCTGAGGGATGGATCACGTCGTCGCCACGCCCCCGACCGGCCGGTCGGGGGCGATTCGGCGCCGGTGGACAGGTGCGTCCGGCTCGGCGCGTGTCAGACTGGACGCGCCATGACGAGCCTCCCGCTGATCTCCGTAGACCCCGACGCCCGCGGCCGCCGGCCCGCGATGCCTCCCCGTCACCTCGCCGACCTCGACCTGCCGGGCCGGCAGGCGCTCGTGACGGAGCTGGGCGAACCGGCGTTCCGCGCCAAGCAGGTGTCGAACCATTACTTCGGCCGCCTGGTCCGTGACCCGGAGCGGATGACCGACCTGCCGGCGGCGACCCGGGAGCGGCTGGCCGGCACGTTGCTGCCCACGCTGCTCACCCCGGTCCGCGAGCTGGCCTGCGACGACGGCGCCACCCGCAAGGCGCTCTGGCGGCTGCACGACGGCTCGCTGGTGGAGAGCGTGCTGATGGGTTATCCGGACCGGGTCACCGTCTGCATCTCCAGCCAGGCCGGCTGCGGCATGGCCTGCCCGTTCTGCGCCACCGGCCAGGCCGGGCTGACCCGTAACCTCTCCACCGCGGAGATCGTCGACCAGGCCGTCTACCTGGCCGGCGTGGCCGCCTCCGGCGCGGTGGCCGGCTCGCCGCCGCGGCTGTCGCACGTGGTGTTCATGGGCATGGGTGAGCCGCTGGCCAACTACGCGCGGGTGGTGGCGGCGATCCGCCGGCTGGTCGCGCCGGCCCCGGAGGGGCTCGGCCTGTCCCAGCGGCACATCACCGTCTCCACCGTCGGGCTGGTGCCGGCCATTCGGCGGTTGGCCAGCGAAGACCTCTCCGTGACCCTTGCGTTGTCGCTGCACGCCCCCGATGATGAGCTGCGCGACGAACTCGTCCCGGTCAACCAGCGCTGGAAGGTGTCCGAGGTGCTGGACGCGGCGTGGGACTACGCGGCCACGACGGGGCGTCGCGTGTCCATCGAATACGCGATGATCAAGGACGTGAACGACCAGCCGTGGCGGGCCGACCTGCTCGGGCGGCTGCTGGCGGGCAAGCTGACCCACGTGAACCTGATCCCGCTCAACCCGACCCCGGGCAGCCGCTGGGACGCCAGCCCGAAGCCGGTCGAGCGGGAGTTCGTCAGGCGGTTGCGCGACGCCGGCGTGTCCACCACGGTGCGGGACACCCGGGGACGCGAGATCGACGGGGCGTGTGGGCAGCTCGCCGCCGCCGAGGACACCGACAGCGACCCCCGCGCGGCAACGGCGTAGCGGTACGAGACCAGGAGACATAGTGGCGAGTCAGGGTCAGCGTTTCCGGCGGAAGGCGCTCCGTCGGGGATACAAGGTCGACGAGGTAGACGCCTTCCTGGACCGGGTCGAGGCGACCCTCGACGGCCAGCCGGTCGGTGCGCCCGTCGCGTCCCAGGAGGTCCACGACGTCGTTTTCCGGGTCCGGTTCAACGGCTATGACGAGTGGCAGGTCGACCTGCACCTCGACCGGGTCGAGCGGCAGCTCGCCGAGCTGGAGGAGCGCGCCGGCGCCCCCGGCGGGCGCGGTGGCGATCCCCGGATGGCCGACCGGCTCGGCCCGCCGATGCGCGACGACCGTGGCCTGTCCCCGGTGCCGCAGCCGCCGATGCCGCCCCGGCAGATGCCGGCCCAGGCCGGCCCGCCCGTCGACCGCTACGGCAACCGCTACGACGAGCCGACCGGTGCGTTCGCCGGTGGGTACGACGGCCCCCGGGGCGGCTACGACGCGCCGCGCGGTCCGGCCGGTCCCGGCCCGATGGGCCCCGGGCCGGGCGCCCCGATGGGGCACGGCGGACCGCCGCCGCGCAGCCTGCCGTCCGGTCCGGGTGGCTACGGTCAGGACCCCGGTCCGGGTGGCTACGGCCAGGACACCGGCCCCGGCGGTTACGGCCAGGACCCCGGTCCGGGCGGTTACGGCCAGGACAAGGGACCGGGTGGGTACGGCGGCCCGAGCGACCGCTTCGACGGCTTCGAGGCCGGCCGGCACGGTCGGGCCGACATGACCGCGGAGATCCGGATGCCCGAGCGGGACCTGCGGGAGCTGCGTGGGCGCGGCCCGGCCGGCCCGCCGGCGCTGCCGCAGCAGGGCTACGGCCCGCCGGACCCGGGCTACGGCCCGCCGGACCAGGGCTATGGGGGCGGCCCCTCGATGACGGGCCCGCCGATTGTCGGGCCGCCGGCCGCCGGCCCGCCGATGGTGGGCCCGCCGATGGCCGGTCCGCCCGGCAGCGACCTGCACCGGGTCGACCAGATCCGGCGCGGCTTCCAGGTCCGTCGGTTCGGCAGCGGGTACGACCCGGACCAGGTCGACCGGTTCTTCGACACGCTGCTCGGCGGCATGCAGGGGCGCAACCCGATGCCGGTGAACCCGAAGGAGTTGGACACGCTGCGCTTCGGGCTGGTGCCCGGCGGCTACTTCGAGGCGGAGGTCGACGCCGCGCTCAAGGACGTGCAGGACATCCTGCTCGGCCGCTGAGCCGCGCCCGACGACGCACCCGACGACGAAGGGCCCGTCCCCGAGGGGACGGGCCCTTCCGCGTACCGCTGGCGCCGGGTGTCAGGACCGCAGGCCGTTGCGGCGCAGCACGGCGTCGCCGATGACGATGGCGAGCAGCAGCGCGGCGATCCCGAACAGCCAGATGTGCTCCACCCGGCCCTCCTCGGTGCCGCAGAGCGCCATCAACACCAGGGCCACCGCCGACACCACCGCACCGATCCGTCCGGACCTGCGGTGCCCGGGCCTGTGCTGGTCTGGCGCGGTTACCGGCTCGTCTCCTGCCACTGTCGGTCCTTCCCTCGCGATCGGATCTCCGGTTAGTCTGGCACGCCGCGTGCCGGGCCCGGCGCAGGGTCCGACCCGACGCGGTCGGACGACCCGCAGGGACGACCCGCACGGGCGACCGACGGCCGGCGCGACGGGTGGGCGGATCGGCCCGGGCCGTTGGACCTGTTCCGCGGGGGCCGGCCGGCACTGTGGGCGTCGCGGGACGGCGACCACACTGTCTCCGGTAGCGTCTTGTCGTACGCCTGATGCCTTTTTGAGGGGGACTACGGTGCGAGTGACCGGTACGGGCCACGCCAGCATGCGGATCGACACGCCCGCGGGCAGCATCCTGTGCGACCCGTGGGTCAATCCCGCCTACTTCGCCTCGTGGTTCCCCTTCCCCGACAACTCCCAGCTCGACTGGGCGACGCTGGGCCAGGTCGACTACCTGTACGTGTCGCACCTGCACCGGGACCACTTCGACGCGAAGCACCTGCGGGACTTCGTCTCGAAGGACGCCACCGTCCTGCTGCCCGAGTACCCGACCTCCGAGATGGAGGACGAGCTGCGGGAGCTGGGCTTCACGACGTTCCTGAAGGCCCCGAACGAGCAGGTGGTGGAGCTGCCCCGCGGCCTCAAGATCATGATCCAGGCGTTGACCAGCCCGACCGACGGCCCGATCGGCGACTCGTCGCTCTGGGTCGAGTACGACGGCGTCCGGCTGCTCAACCAGAACGACGCCCGCCCCACCGACCTGACCGTCTTCGCCGAGTTGGGCCACGTGCACGCGCACATGCTCCAGTTCTCCGGCGCGATCTGGTACCCGATGGTCTACGAGCTGCCGCAGTCGGCGAAGACCGCGTTCGGCAAGCAGAAGCGGGACCGGCAGTTCGACCGCACCTGGCGCTACATCGACGACCTGAAGGCCGACCACGTCTTCCCGATCGCCGGCCCGCCCTGTTTCCTCGACGACGAGCTGTGGCAGTTCAACGACATCTTCGGCGACGAGGGCAACATCTTCCCCGACCAGTCGGTCTTCCTGGCCGAGTACGCGAAGGTCGGCGGCCACAACGGCATCGTGCTGCTGCCGGGCAGCGTCACCGAGATCACCACCGAGGGCGCGACCACCACCCACCCGCAGCCGGTGGAGGAGTTCTTCGCGAACAAGGTCGCCCACCTGGAGGAGATGCGGGAGCGCAAGCGTGGCGTCATCGAGGCCGAGAAGGCGTCCTGGCGGCACCCGGAGATCGACGTGCTGGCCGAGATGAAGCGCCGGATCGAGCCGCTGCTCGACGAGTCGATCTACCTGGCCAAGGGCGTCGGCGGCCCGGTCCGCTTCGACCTGGTGAGCTACGACGGCGCCGACGTCGAGTCGATCGTGGTGGACTTCCCGGGCAAGGAGGTCCGGCCGTACGCGGACGAGAAGGTCCGCTACCGGTTCCGCACCGAACGGGCGCTGATCGAGCACCTGTTCCACATCGGCGAGGTCGACTGGGTCAACTCGCTCTTCCTCTCCTGCCGGTTCTCGGCGGCCCGGATCGGCCAGTACAACGAGTTCGTCTACGCGTTCTTCAAGTGCCTCTCCGAGGAGCGCCTCCAGTACGCCGAGGGCTGGTACGACGAGCACGAGCGCGCGGTCGACGCCGAGGACATCACGGTCGACGGCTGGGTGGTGCAGCGGCGCTGCCCGCACCTGAAGGCGGACCTGAGCCGGTTCGGCATCGTCGACGGTGACCAGCTCACCTGCCAGCTCCACGGGTGGAAGTTCGACCTGCCCAGCGGTCGGTGCCTGACCAGCGTCGGGCACAAGATCCGCGCCCACCGGGCCGACGAGGAGACGCCGGCGCCGGCCGGTAACCCGGTCATCTGACGCTTTCGCCCCGCCCGCCGCCCCCGGCGCGCGACCATCTCCTGGTGAGAGGGGCGGCGTGACGGGGGCGGACCGGGAGCCGGCGTACCGGTTCGGGCGCAGCAGCGAGATGGCGCGGGACGCCTCCCGGGTGGAGGCGTTCAGCGACGCGGTGATCGCCATCGTGCTCACGCTGATGGCGGTCGAGCTGCTCCAGTTCGGTCCGGACACCCCGGACGGCCGGGGGCTGCCGGCCGCGTTGGCGCACGAGTGGCGGGCCTACCTGGCGTACGTGATCACGTTCGCGGTCGTCGGCCAGGTGTGGCTGACGCACCACAACATGTGGCGCTACGTCTGCCGGGTCGACCAGATGCTGCTGGTGTTGAACCTGCTGCTGCTGATGTTCGTGGCCGCCATCCCGTTCACCGCGAACCTGCTGGCGGACAATCTGCGCGGCTCGGCCGGCGACCAGCGGCTGACCGCGGCGCTGTACGTCGGCACGGTGCTCGGCGAGGCGGTGTTCTTCAACCTGAGCTGGTGGTGGGCCCGCCGCCGGGGTCTGCTGCACCCGGATCTCGACCCGCGGCTGGCCCGGGCGGTGGCCCGCCGGTTCCGGCTCGGCCCGCTGCTGTACCTGGTCGCGTTCGCGGTCGTGTTCGTCGACCCGATCCTCAGCCTGCTGGCGTACCTGCTGCTGATCGGCCTCTACGTGATCCGTGGCCCCGGCGACCTGCCGCGCGCCGGCCAGGAGGCCGCCTCGCCGTGAGGTGTTGAAAGGGGGCCCCTGCTATACCGCAGGCGTTAACCGGGGGCCCCTCCTTACTTCAGATCGGCGAGGATGCGACGGGCGGCGTTGTGGCCGGCGGCGCCGATCACGCTGCCCGCCGGGTGGCAGCCGGCACTGCCCGCGTAGACGCCGTCCACGCCGGTGGCGTACGGCATCCGGTCGGTGAACGACACCGTGTTGTCGACGTGGTGGATGTGCCCGCCGGTGATGCCGAAGTGGGCCTCGATGCCGGGCGGGGGCAGCGGCACCGCGTCCGCGACCAGGTCGGCGGTGCCCGGCGCGTACCGCTCGCAGATCGCGACCAGCCGCTCGACGTACCCGGGCAGCGCCGCGTCCCAGGTGGTGCCGGCCAGCTCGTAGGGAACCGACTGGACGAACAGCGCCGACGAGTGGTGCCCGGCGGGGTCCTGCAGCGACGGGTCGACGGTGGTGTGCACGTACCACTCGATGGTCGGCTCGTCCGGCAGCCGCCCGGCCTGGACGTCCGCCCACATGCCGCGCAGCGCCGTCATCGGCGACTCACCGCCGTCGCCGACCAGCGAGTCGGAGCCGGGCAGCAGGTGGATGGTCGAGCCGAACGGGCTCGGCGCGTCGGTCGGCAGGCAGGAGAAGCGCGGCAGCCCGGTGAGCGCCAGGTTGAGCTTGAGCGTGGTGCCGGGCCGGCGGACCGCCGCCATCCGCGCGCCCAGCTCCGCCGGGAGCGCGCCGTCGGGCAGCAGGTCCATCAGCCGGTACGGGTCACACGCGCCCAGCACCACTGACGCGCCGACCTCCCGGCCGTCGGCCAGCACCACGCCCGACGCGGCGCCGGAGTCCAGCGTGATGGCGGTGACCGGGGCGCCGGTGACGATGCGGGCGCCCGCGCCCCGGGCCGCGTCGGCGAACGTGCGCGACACGGTGCCCATGCCGCCCTCGGCGATCATCCAGGTGCCGTCCGCGCCGGGCAGCCGGCACATGTTGTGCACCAGGAAGTTGTGCCCGGTGCCCGGGTCGTCCGGGCCGGCGTTGAGCCCGGACAGCCCGTCGGTGACCGCGTACATGCTGACCAGCAGCTCGGAGCGGAAGTCGAAGCGGGCCAGGTGGTCGGCGACCGAGCCGCGGACCAGGTCGACGAAGACCTGTCGCAGGGCCGGCCGGACGTAGCGCTCGGCGGTCTCGTCGACCGGCAGCGGCTCGGCCAGCCACGCCGGCGCGAGGTCCTCGCGGAGCTGCGCCAGCTCGGCCTGGAGCGCGTCGTCGGCCGCCACGTCCGCCGCCGAGAACATCTCGGTGAGCTGCCGCCGGGTGGCCGCCACGTCGCTGCCGGCGAGGAGGTACGGCGCGCCGGGGCCGCCGGGCGTGGGCAGGAAGTAGTGCGGGTCGCGGCGCAGCACCGGAACGGTCACGTCGAGCGTGGCGAGCAGTTCCGGCGGCATCAACCCGAGCAGGTACGACCCGGTGGAGTGACGCAGCCCGGGCACCCGCGGGAACGGGTTCTCGGTGCGGGTGGCGCCGCCGATCACCTCGGCCGCCTCCAGCACCAGCACGTCGAGGCCGGCGCGGGCCAGCAGGATCGCCGAGACCAGGCCGTTGTGCCCGGAGCCGACCACGACGACGTCGGCGCGTGCCGGCAGTTCGGTCCCGTCAGTCATGGGAACGGAGCCTACTGCCGGGCCGACCCCGGCGGGAGGGTTCGCGGCCGGGCGCTACCGTGGCCGGCATGCCCGAGGCAGTCCCGTTCGCGCTCCCGGCCGTGCTCGTCGTCCTGCTCCTGCTCTGGTTCGCGCTCCGGCGGTCCGCCGGCCGTCCCCGGGATCTGGTCGCCCCGGACCCGGCGGCGGGCGGTGGGCAGGGGGAGGTGCTCCGGCTGGCCCGGGCGGGGCGCACGGTCGAGGCGGTCCGGCTGTTGCGCCAGCAGACCGGGCTGCCGCTGCTGGAGGCGAAGCAGGCGGTCGACGCGTTGCGGGCGGGCGGCCCGCTGCCGGCCCCACCCGGCGGCCCGGTCGACCCGGGCGGCGGCGTGCGCGCCGAGGCGACCCGACTGGTACGTGCCGGGAAGAAGATCCACGCCGTCAAGCTGGTGCGGGAGCACACGAACTGGTCGCTGGCCGAGGCGAAGCGGTACGTCGACCGACTCTGACGTCATCCGGCGTTCACCGCGCAGCGGCAGCGGTCGATGCGACGACGGGTCTACTGTCGGCGGGGAGCCATCGTCTCGGGGAGGTCATCCGCGAAGTCGTTCGCCGGCGGCGAGGGTTGCTGGTACGCGGACGACACCCGCTGGTTCACCACCAAGGGCGACAACCGGGTGTGGGCGTACGACGCGGCGCGGGAGCGGCTCGACCTCGCGTACGACGACTCGCTGGTGGAGGCCGGCGCGGCGCCGCTGACCGGGCGGCGCGAAGGCCGGCACCGGCGGCATCACCTACGAGGTGCGCGGCCCGTTCCGGCGCTGACCGGCTCAGGCGCGGGCCGCCTCCCGGGCGGCCCGCCACCGGCTCAACGCCAGCGTGGCCGAGTAGCCGGCCAGCACGATCACGTGGAACAGGTAGAGCCAGAGCAGCACCGCCACCCCGCCGCCGATCTCGTCGAACCCGCCGAACGGCACGCCCAGGTTCAGCGGCAGCGAGCAGAACAGCACGAACCCGTGCAGGAAGCCGGAGAGGTTCGCGGCGGTGAACGAGCCCATGCCGAGCGTGGACAACCAGTCCGGGGAGGCCGGGCCGACCACCCGGAACACCCACACCAGCACCGGCGTGAGCACCAGCCACACCGCCAGGAACGACAGCACCACACCGAGCGCGCCGATCCAGCCGCCCTGCCGGACCAGCCGGGTGGTCAGCGGCAGCGCTAGCAGGATCGACAGCAGCAGGGCCGGGGCGGGCGCGAGCAGCGGCAGCAGCAGCACCCGACCACGCCAGCCGACGAGCGCGCCGGACTCGGCGCGCGGCTCGGCCACCGAGACGAACGCCCGGCGCAGCCCCTCGCCGTAGAGCGAGGCCGGCAGCAGCGAGGCGAGCGCCAGCAGCGGGGTCAGCCCCAACCCGGCCTCGACGAGCGCGGCCACCGCCCGGTGCGCGCCGATCTCGGTGGGCAGCGTGTCGATCGCGTACGAGGTCAGCCGGCGCACCCGGTCGGCGCCGGCGAGCAGCCCGGTGAGCCAGATCGCCAGCAGCGCCACCGGCACCACGGCGATCGCGCCGTAGAACGTGATCGCGGCGGCGTGCAGCGAGAGATCCCGGCCCCGGACCGGCCGGAACGCCGCCGAGGTGATCCGCTTCGTGCGTTGCCAGCCGTCGCCCATCGCCCCCTCGTTCCCCGTGCGGTCGCCGGCCACGCATTACGATCCGGCGTCATGATGATCGCCTCGACCGGGCGGCTGGTGGTCCGGGACTGGACCGAGTCACCCGACGACCTCGCCCGGGTCTACGACATCTACTCCCGGGCGGAGGTGATGCGCTGGCTGGGCGGCGGGAAGGGGCGGTTGACCCGACCCGGCGACGCGCTGGAGCGGGTGCGTTCCTGGCGCGAGCGCAACGCGCCGTACGCCGGTCGGTGGGGCCTGTGGGCGATCGAACCGCACGCGACGGGCTGCGCGGCCGGCAGCGTGCTGCTCAAGCCGCTGCCCGGCCGGGACGGTGTCACGCCCACCGACGACCTGGAGGTCGGCTGGCACCTGCACCCCGACGCGCAGGGCCACGGCTACGCCACCGAGGCGGCCCGGGCGGTGCTGGAGCGGGAGTTCGCCACCGGCACCGGCCGGGTGTACGCGGTGGTGATGGCCGGCAACGAGCCGTCGACGGCGGTGGCCCGGCGGCTCGGCATGACGCACCTGGGCGTGCGCACCGACTGGTACGGCGGCGCGGAGCTGGAGACGTTCGTCCTGGACCGGCCCGCCTGACCGAAGTCGGGTGCCCGTACGTTGGCAGTTCGCCGTCGGACTCCTACGGTGGTGGAGACGCGGGGGAGGTGCGGTGGTCGACGGCGGCGAGGCAGCGCGTTGGCTGCAACTCCACGCGTCCCGGGGCGGGCCGGACGAGTTGTCGCTCCTGGTGAGCAGCGCCGCGCCGGCCATCGGCGCCCGCGAGATCGTGATCTACCTCGCCGACTACACGCAGTCGTCGCTCGTCCCCATGCCCGGCGCCGGCCCGGCCCGGGGCGAGCTGACGATCGAGACGACGCTGGCCGGTCGGGCGTTCACCAGCCTTGAGGTGCAGCGCGCGCCCGCCCACCCGGACCGGCTCTGGGTGCCCCTGCTACTCGGCTGCGAACGGCTGGGGGTGCTGGAGGTGGTGTCGCCGGCCGCCGACGACCCCGCGTCGGACCGGCCGGCCTGGGAACTCGCGGTCAACGTCGCCCAGCTTCTGGTGAACCGCCGCCTCTACGGCGACGTCGTGGAACGGATCCGCCGCCGCCTGCCGATGCAGGTCGCCGCCGAGATCGTCTGGGGGCTGCTGCCGCCGCTGACGTTCGCCACCGACGACCTGGTGATCACCGCCATCCTCGAACCCTGCTACGACGTCGGCGGGGACATCTTCGACTACGCGCTCAACGACGACGTGCTCAGCGTCGGGCTCTTCGACACCTGCGGGCACGGCATCAAGGCGAGCGCGCTGGCCTCGCTCGTGGTCAGCGCGTACCGCAACGCCCGGCGTACCGGCCTGGACCTGGTCGACACGGCGATCAGCATCGACAGGTGGGTACGCGCCGAGCACCCCGGCACGTTCGCGACCGCGCTGCTCGCCGAACTCGACAGGCGTACCGGTCTGCTCCGGATCATCAACGCGGGCCACCCGGGCGCCATGCTGCTGCGCGACGGCCGGGCCGTCCGGGCGCTGCCCGGCCCGACCGCGCTGCCGCTCGGTCTGGGCAACCTGTCGGGGAAGCGACCCCGGGTGCACGAGGAGGCGCTGCACCCGGGCGACCGCATCCTCGCCTACACCGACGGCATCACCGACGCCCGCGGCGACAACAAGGAGCGCTTCGGGCTGGACCGGCTGGTCGACTTCGTCGAGCGTGCCCTCAACGAGAGGTTGCCCAGCCCGGAGACGATGCGTCGTCTGATCCGCGCCGTCCTCGCATACCAGCGGGACGAGCTGGACGACGACGCCACCGCGCTGTTCCTGGAGTGGCAGCCGCCGCACCTGCCCATGCGGCACCTGGAGCACCTCACCGCGTCCGGTGGCGGCGACCGCCCCGGCCCGGTGGCCACGCCCGAGGTCTAGCCGGCGGAGCCGGCGGTGATGGCGGACAGTTCGAGCACCTGCTGCGGGTGACCGAGCAGCCGAACGCCACCGTGCACGTCGTGCCCGCCGACGCGGGGATGCACGCCGGGCTGGCCGGCCCGTTCATCCTGGCCCGCACACCGGACGGCGGCGAGGTGGCGCACGTCGGCCCGGCGCTCCGTTTCCACCCGACGGCCTGGACGGCCTTCCTCCACTCCTTCATGATCACGGCAGAGCGGACGATCCGGTGAGGCGGCGAAGGTGAGCGCGGTCAGGCCGACCGATGCGGAATCCGGGCTCACGGCGGACGAACTCGCACTTCGCCAGGGAGTTGAACCGGTCGCCTGCCTTGACGAACTGGCTCGTCCCGAGCTGTTCGAGTCGGACGACGAGTTGGACCGCTTTCTCGCCGACCTTTACGCCTCTCGGCGCGACGGCGTCATCCCCGGGTAGGCCGTGACGGACACCGTGTGCGAGCAGGGCGAGACGGGGCAGCGCCGCTAGGGTGGGTGGTAGCACGATTACCCGCCGAGGGGGTGAGCCCGATGGCCCAGGCCGCATTCGCGCCCGAGCCGGCACCGCAGCCCGCCGAGCCGTCGTTCGACGTGCTCCGCTGGCACGATGAGCCGTGGACCGCGCAGCTCGCTCTTGATCTCCTACCGGAGACCAACGGCCCGAAGGTCGAGGTCCTGAGCGGAAGCGTGATCGTGACACCACATGCCGGCTATGACCACCAGGACGCCGAACTGGATCTGGCCTATCTGCTGAAGCAGGCCGCCAAACGCGCCAAGCTCTGGCTCTATCAGGAGAGCAACGTCGTATCGGGCCGGGATCTCTTCATCCCCGACATCGTCATCCTCGATGTGCCAGGGGGCGGACGCACGACGATGGACATCCGCCACGCGGTTCTGCTCGGTGAGATCGTCTCATCGGGTAATCGGCGGAAGGACGTGATCGACCGTCCGCGTGAGTACGCCGCCGTCGGCGTGCCGTATTTCCTCCGGGTCGACCTGCGTAACCGCGTGCCCACCATCGCTTTGTTCGAGCTGGTCGACGGCGACTACCGACCGTTGGCCGCTGCGGCGGCGGGCACTCCCTTCGTGATGCGGCAGCCGTTCGATTTCACCGTCGATCCCGGCGATCTCCTGGGCGAGGAGGCGCCGGAACAGGCCGGGTGAGGCGGCGGGCGGCGCTGGGGAACAATGGGGCGCGTGACCACTCCCCGAGACCTCGTGCTGCTCGGCTCGACCGGCTCCATCGGCACCCAGGCCATCGACATCGTCAAGCGCAACCCGGACCGGTTCCGGGTGGTCGCGCTCGGTGCCGGCGGCGGCAACGTGGCGCTGCTGGCCGCGCAGGCGCTGGAGTTGGGCGTGGCGGCGGTCGGGGTGGCGCGGGCCTCCGCCGCGCAGGATCTCCAGCTCGCGTTCTACGCCGAGGCGAGCCGGCGCGGCTGGGCCTCCGGCGACTTCAAGCTTCCCAAGATCGTGGCCGGGCCGGACGCGATGACCGAGTTGGCGCAGTGGCCGTGTGACGTGGTGCTCAACGGCGTGGTCGGCTCGCTGGGCCTGCCGCCGACGCTGGCCGCGCTGCGCGCCGGGCGTACCCTCGCGCTGGCCAACAAGGAGTCGCTGGTGGCCGGCGGCCCGCTGGTCAAGGCCGCGGTGACCCGGCCGGGGCAGATCGTTCCGGTCGACTCCGAGCACTCGGCGCTGGCGCAGTGCCTGCGCGGCGGCGCCCGGGGCGAGGTGCGCCGGCTGGTGGTCACCGCCAGCGGCGGGCCGTTCCGGGGCCGGCGGCGCGACGAGTTGACCGACGTCACACCGGAGCAGGCGCTGGCGCACCCGACCTGGCAGATGGGCCCGGTCGTCACGATCAACTCCGCCACCATGGTCAACAAGGCGCTGGAGGTCATCGAGGCGCACGAGCTGTTCGACGTGCCGTACGCCGACATCGAGGTGATGGTGCACCCGCAGTCGGTGATCCACTCGATGGTCGAGTTCGTCGACGGCTCCACGCTCGCCCAGGCCAGCCCGCCGGACATGCGGCTGCCCATCGCGCTGGGCATCGGCTGGCCGGACCGGGTGCCCGACGCCGCCGCCGCGGTCGACTGGACCACGGCGCACACCTGGGAGTTCACCCCGCTCGACGACGCCGCCTTCCCGGCGGTGGCGCTGGCCAAGGCGGCCGGCGAGGCGGGGCGGTGCCGGCCGGCGATCTACAACGCGGCCAACGAGGAGTGCGTGGCCGCGTTCGTGGCGGGCCGGCTGCCGTTCCTCGGCATCGTGGACACCCTCGGGCGGGTGCTGGAGGACGCTCCCGATTTCGACGAACCAGGTACCGTCGAGGACGTGCTCGCCGCCGAGTCGTGGGCACGGGCGCACGCCCAGGAGATCATCGTCGGGTCGGTGGAAGGAGCTCGATGAGCTATCTGCTCGGGGTGGTGCTGTTCGCCCTGGCGATCCTCATCTCGGTGAGCCTGCACGAGGCGGGGCACATGCTGACCGCCAAGGCGTTCGGGATGAAGGTCACCCGCTACTTCGTCGGCTTCGGGCCGACGCTCTGGTCGTTCCGGCGGGGTGAGACGGAGTACGGCGTCAAGGGCATCCCGCTCGGCGGCTTCTGCAAGATCGTCGGAATGACCCCGCAGGACGACGACGTCGAGCCCGGGGACGAGAAACGCGCCATGTGGCGCTACCCGGTGTGGAAGCGGACGATCGTGATGTCCGCCGGCTCCGCGATGCACTTCGCCATCGCGCTTGTCGCGCTCTGGATCATCGCGGTCTCCGCCGGCCTGCCGAACCCGAAGTTCCCCACCACCGAGGCCGGCTTCCGGGCCGAGCCGGCGGTGATCGCGCTCGCCCCGTGCGTGGTGGTGGAGAACGCCCCCCGCGCCTGCCAGGCCGGCGACCCGGCCAGCCCGGCCGGTCAGGCCCAGCTCAAGGACGGCGACCGGATCACCGCGGTGAACGGCCGACCGGTCTCCACCTGGGGCGACATGCTCGACGTGGTCCGCGGCACACAGCCCGGCCCGGCGACCGTCGCCTACCTGCGCGACGGCACCCCGGCCACCGCCACCGTCGACCTGGCGTCGGTGCAGCGCCCGCCGCTGAACGACCCCAAGGGCGCCACCTCGGCGGTCTCCGCGCTGGGCGTGGCGCTGCGGCCCAGCACGCCGACCCGGGTGGAGTACGGTCCGGTCGCCGCGTTCGGCGCCACCGCCGACTTCACCGGCAACATGGCGGTGCAGACCTTCCACGCCATGCAGCGCATCCCGCAGAAGGTGCCGGCGCTCTGGAACGCGATCACCGGCGCGGAGCGCGACGTGGACACCCCGATCAGTGTGGTCGGGGCCAGCCGGCTCGGTGGCGAGGCCGTGGAGAACAACGCCTGGCTGGTGTTCTTCATGCTCTTCGTGTCGCTGAACTTCTTCATCGGCGTGTTCAACCTGCTGCCGTTGCTCCCGCTGGACGGCGGTCACATCGCCATCGCCTGGTTCGAGCGCGCCCGCTCCTGGCTCTACGCCCGGATCGGCCGCACCGACCCGGGGCGCGTCGACTACCTCAAGCTCATGCCCCTCACGTACGCGGTGATCCTGGTGGGTGGCGTGTTCACGCTGCTGACCGTCACCGCGGACGTGGTCAACCCGATCACGCTCTTCTCAAGGTGAGTGCCTGAAGTGACCGCTGTCAGTCTCGGTATGCCCCCCGTACCGCCGCCGCCGCTGGCCCCGCGCCGGGCCAGCCGCCAGATCATGGTCGGTTCGGTGCCGGTCGGTGGTGGCGCACCGGTCTCGGTGCAGTCCATGACCACCACCCTCACCGCCGACGTCAACGCCACGCTCCAGCAGATCGCCGAGCTGACCGCGTCCGGCTGCCAGATCGTCCGGGTAGCCGTGCCGTCGCAGGACGACGTGGAGGCGCTGCCGGCGATCGCGCGCAAGTCGCAGATCCCGGTGATCGCCGACATCCACTTCCAGCCGAAGTACGTCTTCGCCGCGATCGACGCGGGCTGCGCCGCGGTGCGGGTGAACCCGGGCAACATCCGGCAGTTCGACGACAAGGTCAAGGAGATCGCCAAGGCGGCCGGTGACGCGGGCACGCCGATCCGGATCGGTGTGAACGCCGGCTCGCTGGACAAGCGGCTGCTGGCCAAGTACGGCCGGGCCACCGCCGAGGCGCTCGTCGAGTCCGCGCTCTGGGAGTGCTCGCTGTTCGAGGAGCACGGCTTCCGGGACATCAAGATCTCGGTCAAGCACAACGACCCGGTGGTGATGATCCGCGCCTACCGGCTGCTCGCCGAGAAGTGCGACTACCCGCTGCACCTGGGCGTCACCGAGGCCGGCCCGGCGTTCCAGGGCACCATCAAGTCGGCGGTGGCGTTCGGCGCGCTGCTGGCCGAGGGCATCGGCGACACGATCCGGGTCTCGCTCTCCGCCCCGCCGGTGGAGGAGATCAAGGTCGGCGCCGCGATCCTGGAGTCGCTGGGCCTGCGCGAGCGCGGCCTGGAGATCGTCTCCTGCCCGTCCTGCGGCCGGGCCCAGGTCGACGTCTACAAGCTGGCCGAGGAGGTCACCGCCGGCCTGGAAGGGCTGCCGGTGCCGCTGCGCGTCGCGGTCATGGGCTGCGTGGTGAACGGTCCGGGCGAGGCCCGCGAGGCCGACCTGGGCGTCGCCTCCGGCAACGGCAAGGGCCAGATCTTCGTCAAGGGCAAGGTCGTCAAGACCGTGCCGGAGGCACAGATCGTGGAGACGCTGATCGAGGAGGCGTTGCGGATCGCCGACGAGATGGGCGCCGAGATCCCCGAAGAGTTGCGCGAGCTGGTGCCCGGCGGCGCCACGGTCACGGTGCACTGACCCACCTGTCCGCGTCGCGTCGTGCGGCCGTCCCCCGTCGGGGCCGGCCGCACGCGCGTCTCACCCCCCACCCCCCACCCCCACCCCACCCCGGCATCCCCACCCCGGCATCCCCGCTGATTCACGGAAAGCGTGGCTATAGCGGGCGGAATGACCACGCTTTCCGTGAATCTGGCGGGCCGCGGGCGGGGGCGCGCGGGCCGCGGGCGCGGGCGGGGCGCGCGGGCGGGGCGCGCGGGGGCGCGCGGGGGCGGGCGGGGGCGGGGCGCGCGGGCGGGGGCGCGGGAGGGGGAGGAGGCGGGCGGGGTTACTCGGGTTCGGCGAGGATGGCGTAGAGCTTGCGGCGGGTCTCGTCGAGCACCTGGGCGGCGCGGGCGCGTTGGTCGTCCGTGCCGGTGGTCATCACCTGCCGCAGCGCGTTCATGGCCTGGGTCCCCGCGTCGCGGATGTCGTGCCAGCTGTTGACGGTCTGCTCGGCGAACTCCGCCCAGGGCGGGGCCTCCGCCGCCTGGGCGGCCTCGGCCTGCCCCTGCTCGGTGAGGGCGAACCGCTTGCGCCCACCGTCGGAGTCGGCGGCGGTGGCGATGACGCCCTCGTCCTCCAGCAGTTGCAGCGTCGGGTAGATCGACCCGGGGCTGGGCCGCCAGGCCCCGCCGGTGCGGGCGTCGATCTCCTGGATCATCTCGTAGCCGTGCATCGGCCGCTCGGTGAGCAGGGCCAGCACGGCGCCGCGCACGTTCGGCCGCCGGCCGCGACCCCGGCCGCCCCGGCCGCGCCC
The DNA here is from genome assembly GCF_044455765.1 of Micromonospora sp. NPDC051141. Classification (NCBI taxonomy): domain Bacteria; kingdom Bacillati; phylum Actinomycetota; class Actinomycetes; order Micromonosporales; family Micromonosporaceae; genus Micromonospora; species Micromonospora sp. NPDC051141. Next base: position 53,028 of record NZ_JBITFD010000010.1, on the reverse strand, counting down.
GTGGCCGTGCGGCCCGGGTGGGAACGGCGGCGGACCCGGGGGTACGGGCGGGAAGCCGAAGCCGCCGTGCCGGTGCATCTCGTCGTGCATGGTGTGGACGTGTCGACGGAAACCCATCGGACTCTCCTTCGTTGGGAGTATCACTGATGCATCAACGATATATCGGCAACGCATCGCCGACAAGACATGATGGGAGCGGGTGAGTGCCCGGTCGGCCCACCGGCTCCGGGCTGCATCTGGCAGGCTGGTAACCGTGCTCACGATGCCGGTACGCCAACTGGGGGAGTCGGAGCGCCGTTCGGTCGAGCGGCTGCTCGACCTCGACCCCTACGCCGGCGCGCAGGTCGCCGAGCGGGTCGCGGCGCGCGGCCTGGCCTGGTGGCGGGCCGAGGCGCGGATCCTCGGCTACGGCTCCCGCCGCAACCTGGAGTCGATCTGCTGGCTGGGCGGCAACCTGACCCCGGTGCTCGCGTCCGAGTCGGCGGTGGCCGCGTTCGCCGAGCAGTTGGGCGAGGAGGAGCGGCTCTGCTCCTCGATCGTGGGTCGCGCCGACGCGGTGCTCGGCCTCTGGGACCGCCTCTCCGCGCACTGGGGGCCGGCCCGGGACGTACGCCCGAACCAGCCGTTGCTGGCCACGGACGCGCCGCCGCCGGTGGCGCCCGACCCGCACGTGCGTCGCGTGCGCGTCGGTGAGGTGGACCGGCTCTTCCCGGCGGCGGTGGCGATGTACACCGAGGAGGTCGGCGTCTCGCCGCTGGCCGAGGACGGCGGGCGCGGGTACCGGCGGCGGGTGACCGAGTTGGTGCGCGCCGGCCGGGCCTACGCCCGGTTCGTCGACGGCCGGGTGGTCTTCAAGGCCGAGCTGGCGGTGGTGACCCGGCGCACCGCGCAGGTGCAGGGGGTCTGGGTGGCGCCCGAGTGGCGTGGCCGGGGCATCGCGGTCGCCGCGATGGCCGCGGTGGTCCGCGACGCGCTGGCCCGGGTCGCGCCCACGGTCAGCCTCTACGTCAACGACTTCAACCAGCCGGCCCGGCGCGTCTACGAGCGGTGCGGCTTCCGCCCGGTCGGCACGCTCGCCACCGTGCTGTTCTGAGGATCACCCCGCCTCGCCTTGCCCCGAACCGGACACCCGGCGCTATGCTGGTCATGTTTTTGTACTGACCAGTCAGTCTAGAAGGGTGCCATGGTAATCGTCGAGGCCAGCGGATTGGGACTACGGACCCGTCGGGGCTGGGTCTACCGGGACGTCGACCTCACCGCGGCCCGCGGTGAGCTGCACGCGGTCACCGGCCCGCCCGGCAGCGGTCGCACCTCGCTGCTGCTCGCGCTCGCCGGGCGCTTCCCGCACAGCCACGGCGAGCTGCGCCGTCGCGGCCCGGCCGCGCTCGGCCAGGTGGCCGGCGTGCACGAGCCCGACCCGACGCTCACCGTCGCCGAGCACATCACCGAACGGCTGCTGCTGCTCGGGCCGGTGCCGCGCCGCCGCCGGCAACTCGTCCCGGTGGCCGCGTTGCGGGCCCGCCGCGCCTACCGCCGCGACGCCTACGCCACCGCCATCGCCGGCGCCGGCTTCACCGACGCCCCGCTCGACCCCGACCGGTACGGCCGCGACCTGACCCCGGTCGACCGGCAGGTGCTCGGGCTGGTGCTGGCCAGCCTCGGCGGCCCCAGCCTGATCGTCGCCGACGACGTGGACGCCGGCGCCGACCGCCCCGAACGGGAGTGGATCTGGGCCGCGCTGGAACGCCTCGCCGACCAGGGGTACGCGGTGGTCGCCAGCGCCCGGGCCGTCGAGCCCGGCGTCGCCGCCACCGTGCACCGCATCGGTGACCCGGCGCTGCCCACCCCCGCCCTGCCCGGTCCCGGGGCGACCGCTCCCGTGGCGACCGCGTCCGGTCCGACCGGTCCCGGTCCGACCGGTCCCGGGGTGACCGCTCCCGATCCGACCGCTCCCGATCCGACCGCTCCCGATCCGACCGGTCCCGGGGTGACCGCTTCCGCTCCGACCGTCGAGGTGACCGCATGAGCGTGCTGCGACTGGCCCTGTTCGAGCTGCGCCGGATGACCCGGGGCCGGCTGCCGCGCGCCGCGCTCGCCGTCCTCACCGTGGTCCCGCTGCTCTACGGCGCGCTCTACCTCTACGCGTTCTGGGATCCGTACGGGAACCTCGACCGGATTCCGGTCGCGCTGGTCAACGCCGACCGGCCGGCGAAGGCGGCCGACGGCAGCGAGGTGCACGCCGGCCGGGACCTCGCCGACGAACTGATCGACCGCAAGGTCTTCGGCTGGACCGTCACCGACCAGGCCGACGCCACGAAGGGCCTCCGCGACGGCCGCTACCACCTGGTCTTCTCCATCCCGGCCGAGTTCTCGGCCACGCTCGCGGCCAGCCCCGAGCCGGACCGGCCGGCCCGGCAGGGCGAGCTGAAGGTGGTCAACGACGACGCCACCAACTACCTCTCCGGGCTGCTCGCCCGCTCGGCGTTCAGCGAGATCCGGGCCGCCGCCGCGGAGAGCACCGCCGCCTCGTACTTCGACAAGATGCTGATCGGCTTCACCGACGCCAAGGCCGAGACCGGCCGCGCCGCCGACGGGGCCGGGAAGATCTCCGACGGGCTCGACGCCTCCCAGCGGGGCGCCGGGCAGCTCGCCGACGGGCTGGGCGACGCCGAGAACGGCGCCGGGCGGCTCGCCGGCGGGCTGAACACGTCCGTCCAGGGTGCCGACAAGCTGGCCAAGGGGCTCGACCAGTTGCAGACCGGCGCCGCCCAGCTCGCCGACGGCGCCGGCCGGGCCGCCACCGAGACGAAGGCCGCCGCCGCCACCGTCGACGCCGCCGCCGACAGGTACGAGCCGGTGCTGCGCCGCAACGCCGACAAGATCCAGCAGGCGGCCACCGCGGTCGCCACCGGCGCGCAGCAGCTCGCCGCCGGCCTGGACGCGCTGCCCGCCAAGGCCGACGAGGTGGTCAGGCTGGCGCAGGAGATCTCCGACCGGCTCGACGCGGTCGCGAAGGAACACCCCGAGCTGGCCGACGACCCGAACTTCGCCGCCGCCCGCACGGCCGCCGACCGGGCCGTCACCCGGGCCGAGGCGCTGGCGTCCGCCGTGGACAGGGCCGACCTGGCCGCGCTGAAGAAGCAGATGACCGAGGTCGCGAAGACCGCCCGGGAGGTGGCCGCCGCCGCGCCGCACCTGGCCGACGACGTCGCCGCCGCCCGCGCCAAGGTCGACAAGCTGGCCAGCGGGCTCGGCACGCTGGCCCAGGGCAGCGCCAAGCTCCGCGACGGGCTGGGCGACGCGTCCACCGGCGCCGACCAGTTGCGCGGCGGCCTCTACCAACTGTCCACCGGCGCCCGCGCGCTCGACGGCGGCCTGGCCCGGCTCGGCACCGGCAGCACCTCGCTCGTCGACGGGCTGACCAAGCTGGAGGGCGGCGCCGGCGACCTCGCCGACGGGCTCGCCGCCGGGGAGAAGAAACTACCCGGGTACGACGACGCGGCCGGTCGCGCCGACGTGCTCGGTGACCCGGTCGGCCTGATCCGTGACTCGCAGCACCCGGCCGGCTCGTACGGCGTGGGCTTCGCCCCGTACTTCCTGGCGCTGGCGCTCTGGGTCGGCGCGATGATCACGTACATGCTGTTGCGGCCGGTCAACCGGCGCCACGTGATGTCCGGCGCGCCCGGCTGGCGGGTGGTGCTCGCGGGCTGGCTGCCCGCCGCCGGGATCGGTCTGGCCCAGGTCGCCGTGCTCTACACCGTGGTGACGCTGGCGCTCGGGCTGCACCCGACGCACGGCGCGGCGACGTTCGGGCTGCTCGCGCTCACCTCGCTGGCGTTCACCGCGATCATGCAACTGCTCGGCGTGGCGCTCGGCCCGGCCGGTCGGCTGGCCGCGCTGGCGCTGCTGATGCTCCAGCTCACCTCGTCCGGCGGCACCTACCCGGTGCAGACCTCGCCCGGCTTCTTCCAGGCCGTCCATCCCTGGCTGCCGATGACGTACGTGGTCGGCGGCCTGCGGCACACGATCAACGGCGGGCCGGCCGGCCCGGTGGTCACCGCCGCGTCGGTGCTGCTCGCGTTCGGGCTGGGCGCGCTGGCGCTCGGCGTCGGCGCGGCGCGGCGCTCCCGCCGGCTCACCCCGGCCAAGCTGCACCCCGAACTGACCATGTGAGGATGGGCCGGTGACGGACGGACGGACCCGCCGGCGGGAGGACACCCGCCAACGACTCTTCGTGGCCGCGGTGGACCTGATCGCCGAGCAGGGCTTCTCGGCGACCACCGTGGACGACATCGCGGCCCGCGCCGGGGTGGCGAAGGGGACCGTCTACTACAACTTCGAGTCCAAGACGGTCCTCTTCGAGGAGCTGCTGAGACACGGCATCGGCCTGCTCACCGCCGAGTTCCGGGCCGCGGTCGACGGGTTGTCGCCGCGCGAGGCGCTCGCCGCGCTGGTTCGCGCCGAACTGGACTACATCCGCCGCTACCGGGCCTTCGCCCAACTGCTGCTCTCCGAGATGTGGCGCACCAACCGGGAGTGGCAGCAGACGCTGCGGCTGCTGCGCGGCGAGGCGATCGAGGTGATCGCCGAGACGGTCCGGGCCGGGGTGGACAGCGGCGACCTCCCGGCCGACCTGGACGTGCGCACGGCCAGCTCGGCGCTGTTCGGCGTCGGGCTGGTGGTGGCCGTGGACTGGCTGGTGTTCCAGCCCGAGCGGCCGATCACCGACGTGCAGGAGGCGCTGCTCGGCATCGTCCGCCGGGTCGCCCGGACCTGACCGGAACGCGGTAATTCGGTTGAACCACACCGGGCCGCCGGGAAGGCTGGGTGCACCGCCCCCACCCGTCCGAGTCCGGAGGACCGTCCTATGCGCCTGCTCCGAGACCTCTGGGCCACCGCACCCCGGCGGATGGCGGCCGTTCTGCTGCTGATCGTGCTGGGCGCCGGTGGCCAGGCCGCCGCCTCCGCGCTGGCCGGGCCGGTGCTCGTGCACCGCTCGTCCGGCTGGTTCGTCGCGCTGGCCGTGGCGCTCGTCGCCGCCGTCGTCACCGACCTGCTGATCGGGCTGATCATGGCCCGGCTCACCGCCGACTGGTCCGCCGACGTGCGTCGCCGGCTCTGCCGGGTCGCCCTCGGGCAGGACCTGCCGGCCCTGGAGACCACGCCGGTCGGCGAGCTGCTCGACCGGATCGACAACGACGTCTACCAGGTCGCCGCCGAGATGCGGAACACCGGCGTACGGCTGGCGCAGGGCATCGCCGTCTGTGTGCTCGCCACCGTCAGCGCGCTCGTCGTCTGGTGGCCGGCCGGCGTCGGGATGGTGTTGCTCACCACGCTGCTCGCGGTCGCGCTGCGCCGGCCCACCGCCCGCATCGCCCCGGCCCGGATGGCCGAGGAGGAAGCCTGGTCCGACCTCGCGGCCGTGATGGAGGAGGCGGTGCACGGGCAGGACGACGTGCGCACCAGCCTGGCCCGGCCGTACGTGCTGCGGCTCTACGCCCGCCGCGCGGCCGAGGTGGTCGCCCGCTGCCGCCGGGTGTTCCGGCTCTCCGCCCGGGTCACCTCGGTGGCCGCCGGTGGCGTCCGGGCCGGCATCGCCGGTGTGGTGCTGGCCGGCGCGTGGGCGCTGTCGACCGGGCGGGTCGACGCCGCCCGGCTCACCGCCGTCTGGTTGCTCGCCATCGCGTTCGGCGCCACCGTCGAGCACATCGCCCGCTGGGTGCCGCACCTGCAACAGGCGTTCGGCGCGTGGGCCCGGGTGCAGTTGCTGGCCGGCGCGCGGCAGGAGCCGGCCGGCGGGGCCGCCCCGACCGACGGCGACCTGAGCGTGCGCGGGCTCACCTTCCGCTACCCGGCCGCCGGCGAGGAGCGCGGCCCGGCGCTGCGCGACGTGCGGCTCGACTTCGTCCGCGGGCGCTCGTACGCGCTGGTCGGGCGCACCGGCTCGGGCAAGTCGACGCTGGCCAAGGTGCTCACCCGGGCGGTGGAGGTGCCCCGTGGCACCGTCTTCCTGGGCGACACCGACCTGGTCGACCTGGACGTCGAGGAGCTGCGCCGGTGGATCGCCGTGGTGCCCCAGCGCACCGAGATCCTCGCCGGCACGCTCGCCGAGAACGTCGCGTTGCACGACCCGGAGCTGCTCGACGTCGCCGAGCGGGCGCTGGCCGAGTTGGGCCTGGCCGGCTGGATCGCCGAGCTGCCGGACGGGGTGCACACCCGGCTCGGCGAGGGCGGGCACGTGCTCTCCGCCGGCCAGGAGCAACTCGTCGCGTTCGCCCGCATCCTGGTCCGGGACCCGCACGTGGTGATCCTCGACGAGGCCACCGCGCGGCTCGACCCGGTCACCGAGAACCGGGTCCGCGAGGCCACCGAGCGGTTGCTCACCGACCGGATCGGCATCGTCATCGCGCACCGGCTCTCCTCGGTGCGCCGCTGCGACGAGGTGGTGGTGATGGCCGACGGCGCGGTGCTGGAAGCCGGCCCGATGCGCGAGTCCGCCCGCTTCGCCGAGTTGCTCGCCACCAGCCACGCCGGGGCGTACGCGGGCACCGCCGCGCGGCGCGGCGGCGTGGAACTGCTCGACGCGCCCGGCTGGGCCGACGAGTCGGCCCCGGTCGTCGCGCCGGCCCCCGCGCCGCGTCGCGCCGGGATGCCGCGCGCCGAACCGCCGCCCGCGCCGCCCGCGCCGCCCGCGCGGACCATGCGGGAGATCCTCCGGCTGGGCTTCAACGATCCCCGGTACGGCCTGGCCGCGATCGGCCTGTTCGTCGTGTTGACGCTGCTCGGGCTGGACGGTTCGGTGCTGCCCTGGCTCTGGGCCGAGCTGGTCGCCGGCGGCGACCCGTGGCTGCCGGCGCTCGGCATCGCCGCCGCGCTGCTGCTGGTGCTGCCGCTGCCCTACCTCACCAACCTGTGGTTCCCGCAGTGGTGGATCCGGCAGATGCTGCGGATCAGCGCCCGACTGGTGCACGGGCAGACCGGCCCGCGCCGGGTCAGCGGGCACACCCCGGCCGAGGTGGTCGCGCAGGGCGGCGACACCGACCGGGTGGTGCAGCTCGCCGACAACCTGATGGACCAGTTCATCTCGCTGGCCATCGTGCTCACCATGACGCTGGTGACCGGCAGCTTCGTGCCGGCGCTGTTCTTCGTCGGCACGATGGTGGTCTCCGGGCTGGCGGCGACGCTGTTCGGGCCCCGGCTGGAACGCACCGCCGCCGGCACCGTCGCCGCCCGCGCCGCGTTCGCCACCGCGCTGGTCTCCGCGCTCTCCGCCGCCCGCACGGTGAAGCTGGCCGGCGCCACCCGGCCGGTACTGACCCACCTCGCCGGGCTGGACGCGGTGCGCAGCGAGCGGCAGCGCCGGGAGATCGCCATGCAGGTGTGGGCCCGCTCCACCCCGGCGGTCGTCAGCGGGCTGCTGCCGATCGGGGCCTGGGCGCTCTACCTGACCGGCGGGCTCTCCGCCGGCGCCACCCTGGTCGCGGTCTCCACGCTGGGCGCGGCCCGCTGGTTCGCGTGGACCACCGCGGCGCTGGTCTCGCAGTACCCGTCGGCGCGGGTGTGGACGCGGCGGACCGTGGCGATGACCGGGACGGCCAACTACTCCGAGCCGGTGCCCGGGCTGGACCTGGTCGCCGGCACCGCGCCCGCGCCGGAGCCGCCGCCCCGGCACCCGTTGCGCCGGCTGGAACTGGCCGGCTTCGGCGCGCTGCACTCCGACGGCACGCTCGCCGTCCGCGACGTCGACCTGGTGGTCGAACGCGGGCAGTTGGTGCTGGTGGTCGGCCCGGTCGGGGCCGGCAAGTCGTCGCTGCTGCGTGCGCTCGCCGGGATCGTGCACCACGTCGGCGCGTTGCGCTGGAACGGCGAGCCGGTCACCGAGCCGGAGCTGTTCCTGCGGCCCAACCAGGTCGGCTACGTGGGTCAGCTACCCCGGGTGCTCTCCGGCACGGTGGCCGAGAACATCGCGCTCGGCCACCCGGTCGACGCCGCGAGCGCGGTGTCGACGGCCCAGCTCGACCACGACCTGGCCGCCGCCGGAGGCGGGCTCGGGCTGCTCATCGGGCACAAGGGGACCCGGCTCTCCGGCGGCCAGCTCCAGCGGCTGGCGCTGGCCCGGGCGCTCGCCCCGCGTACCGAACTGCTCGTCGCGGACGACGTGTCGTCGGCGCTGGACGTGACCACGGAGCTGGCGCTCTGGGCGGCGTTGCGCGAGCACGGGGTGACCGTGGTCGGCTCGACCGCCAAGCGGGCCGCGCTGGTCCGCGCGGACCACGTGGTGGTGCTGGTCGACGGCGTGGTCGCCGACCAGGGCGCGTGGTCCGACCTGGAACCCCGCTGGAACCACCTGGCCGGCTGACCGCCGGGCCCCGACCCGACCGGGTCGGGGCCCGGCGCGGTCAGAACGCGCGGGCGTACTGGTCGGGCCAGGCCGGGGTGGCGCCCAGCTTGGCGGCGGCGCGGCGCGGCCAGTACGGGTCGCGCAGCAGTTCCCGGCCCAGCAGCACCAGGTCGGCCTCGCCGCCGGCCACGATCTGCTCGGCCTGCTCGGGCTCGACGATCAGGCCCACCGCGCCGGTCGGCACGCCCGCCTCGCGGCGGATCCGGGCCGCCAGCGGCACCTGGTAGCCGGGGCCGACCGGGATCGACGCCTTCGCCGCCGCCCCGCCGGAGGACGCGTCGACCAGGTCCACGCCGGCGGCGGCCAGCTCACCGGCGAGCGCCACGCTGTCCTCGATCGTCCAGCCGCCGTCGGTCCAGTCGGTGGCGGAGATCCGGGTCAGCACCGGCACCGCCTCACCGACCGCGGCGCGGACCGCTCGCGCCACCTCCAGGGTGAGCCGCATCCGGCCGGCCCGGTCCCCGCCGTAGCCGTCGGTGCGCCGGTTGGTCAGCGGGGACAGGAACTCGTGCAGCAGGTAGCCGTGCGCCGCGTGGATCTCCACCGCGGCGAAGCCGGCGTCCACCGCCCGCCCGGCGGCGACCGCGAACGCGTCCACCACCGCCGCGACGCCGGCCCCGTCGAGCGCGGTCGGGGTGCGGTAGTCGGGAACGAACGGGTCGACGCCCGGTCCGACCGGCGTCCAGCCGCCCTCGGCGTCCGGCACGCCGCCGCGCCGCTCCGCCCACGGCCGGTACGTCGACGCCTTGAACCCGGCGTGCGCGAGCTGCACGGCCGGCACCGCGCCCTGGCCGGCGACGAACGCGGTGACCGGCCGCCACGCGTCGACGTGCGCGCCGGACCAGAGCCCGACGTCCTGCGGGCTGATCCGCCCCTCCGGCACCACCGCGGTCGCCTCGGTGAGCACCAGCCCGGCCCCGCCGACCGCACGGGAACCGAGGTGGACGCGGTGCCAGTCGGTGGGCAGCCCGTCGGGCCCGGCACTGTACTGGCACATGGGCGCCAGCGCGATCCGGTTGGGCAGTGTGACGCCGCGCAGGGCGAGCGGGGTGAACAGGGCGCTCATGCGGTTCTCCTCCGGTCAGGGCGACGGGTGCGTTCCCGGCCGGGAACGCACCCGTCGGGCGTGGATCAGGCGGGTACGGGGGCGAGCCGCTCGTTCTCGCGCTCGGCGGGCTCGGCGGGCTCGATCAGGTCGCGCTTCCCGGCCGACTCGTACGCGGCCCGGTCGAGCGTGCCCTCGCGGGCGGCCACGATGGTCGGCACCACGGCCTGTCCGGCCACGTTCGTCGCGGTCCGCATCATGTCCAGGATCGGGTCGATGGCCAGCAGCAGACCGGCGCCGGCCAGCGGCAGGCCCAGCGTGCTCAGGGTCAGCGTGAGCATCACGATCGCGCCGGTCAGGCCGGCGGTGGCGGCCGAGCCGACCACCGACACGAACGCGATCAGCAGGTAGTCGGTGACGCCCAGGTCCACGCCGAACACCTGCGCCACGAAGATCGCGGCGAGCGCCGGGTAGATCGCGGCGCAGCCGTCCATCTTCGTGGTGGCGCCGAACGGCACCGCGAAGGAGGCGTACTCGCGGGGGACGCCGAGGCGCTCCACCGAACGCTGGGTCACCGGCATGGTGCCCACCGAGGAACGGGACACGAAGGCCAGCTCGATGGCGGGCCAGGCGCCGGCGAAGAAGCGCAGCGGGTTGAGCCGGCCGGCGGCGACCAGCAGCACCGGGTAGACCACGAACATCACCAGCGCGCAGCCGACGTAGACGGCGGTGGTGAACTTGGCGAGCGGGGCCAGCAGGTCCCAGCCGTACGAGGCGACGGCGTTGCCGATCAGGCCCAGGGTGCCGATCGGGGCGAGCCGGATGACCCACCACAGCGCCTTCTGCACGATCGACAGCAGCGCGCGGTTGAGCTGCACGAACGGCTCGGCGGGCTCGCCGACCAGCAGCGCGGCGGCGCCCACCACCAGGGCGAGGAAGACGATCTGGAGCACGTTGCCCTCGACGAACGCGCCGACCGGGTTGGTGGGCACGATGCCGGTGAGGAAGTCGATCCAGGAGCCGGTGGTCTTCGGCGCGTTGGCGCCGGCCGGGTCCAGGTTCACGCCGCGACCGGGGTCGGTGAGCAGGCCCAGGCCGATGCCGATGCTCACCGCGATCAGCGCGGTGATGCCGAACCAGAGCAGCGTCTTGAGCGCCAGCCGGGCGGCGTTGGCGACGCCGCGCAGGCTGACCACGCTGACCACGATGGCGGTGAAGACCAGTGGCGGCACGGCCAGCTTGAGGAGCTGGACGAAGAGACCGCCGACGGTGTCGAGCGTGCTGGTCAGCCAGGCGAGGTCGTTGGCGCGGGCGAGGAAGCCCAGCGCCACGCCGAGCACGAGGCCGAGCAGGATCTGCACGGAAAAGGGGATCTTGCGCAGGGCGGAAGCCATGAGGACGGGTCCAAGGTCTGGAGAGGGAAGGGCGGGCGTCGGGGAGCGGAGCTACGCCGGACAGACGCCGCTGGCCTGCCGTCGGAGGTCGACGTACAGGCGCTCGGTGAGGCACCAGACATTGGTCATCGCCGAACCACGCTACTCCCGCGCCCGCCCCGCCGGAAGGACCGTTCCTCGTGACGCCCCTTACAACCGGCGTTTGGGGAAGGAGAGGCCCTCTTTTAACACCTCGGTGTTAAGCGGGGCCCCTCCTCTACCGAATGCGTTAGGCGGGGCCCCCTCCTTACCAGCACCACGGCGGTGCCCAGCCCCCACGCGGCGGTCACCGTGAGCAGCAGCCGCTCCAGCACCCCCACCAGCGTGCCCCGGCCGACCAGCAGCATGGCCAGCCCGACCGCGCCGGCCAGCGGCAGCGCCACCGCCGCGCCGACCGCGGCGACCCGCCGCAGCGCGCCGCCGACCGCGGGGGAGAGGACCAGCGCCAGCATCGCGAAGACCACCGCCGCGGTGGCCGCGATGCTGGCCCCGCCGTGCACCAGGTCGGCCACCGTGGCGGCCTCGAACGGCGGCAGCGGGCAGCCGGCGCTGCACGTCACCGTGCCGGAGAGCACCGTGGCGACCGCGCCGACGCCGAGCAGCACGGACGCCGCCCGCGCCACCGCCGGCAGCGCGCCGGCGAGCAGCAGCAGCGCCGCCGCCAGCGCCAGGATCCCCATCCGGTACGCCCCGGCGTACCCGCTGTCGGCGACACCGGCCTCGCTGACGTACCCGGTCGGGCCGGGGCCCGGACCGGCGACCACGGCGACCGTCACCGCGACCGCCCCGGCCAGCACGCAGGCGGCGGCCCCGGCGGCGGCGACCCGGCGCGACGCGCGCTCAGCCACGCCCGTGCGGCGTGGTCCAGCCGGCCAGGTCCGGACCGAGCGGCACGATCCGGGTCGGGTTGATCATGTCGTGGGTGGCGTAGTAGTGCCGCTTGATGTGGTCGAAGTCGACCGTCTCGCCGAAGCCGGGCGTCTGGAACAGGTCCCGCGCGTACGCCCACAGCACCGGCATCTCGGTCAGCTTCTGCCGGTTGCACTTGAAGTGCCCGTGGTACGCCACGTCGAAGCGGACCAGCGTGGTGAACAGCCGCACGTCCGCCTCGGTGATCGCGTCCCCCATCAGGTAGCGTCGCCCGGCCAACCGCTCGCCCAGCGCGTCCAGCCGGGCGAACAGCGCGGTGTACGCCTCGTCGTACGCCGCCTGCGAGGTGGCGAAGCCGCACCGGTACACGCCGTTGTTGACGTCGGAGTGGATCTCCGCCATCAGCGCGTCCAGCTCCGGCCGCAGCTCGACCGGGTAGAGGTCCGGCGCGTCCGGCGCGTGGAACCGCCGCCACTCGGTGGAGAGGTCGAGCGTGAGCTGCGGATAGTCGTTGGTGACCACGCGCCCGGTCAGCGTGTCGACGAGCGCCGGCACGGTCACCCGGCCGGTGTAGTCACCGTCGGTGGCCAGGTACGCCTCGGAGAGGAACCCGACGCCCAGCACCGGATCGAAGCCGTCCGGGTCCAGCGCGAACCGCCAGCCCCGCTCGTCCCGGATCGGGTCCACGGTGCCCAGCGAGATCACCTCGTCCAGGCCGAGCAGGCCACGCACGATCCGGGCCCGGTGCGCCCACGGGCAGGCCCGGCACCAGATCAGCCGGTACCGGCCCGGCTCCAGCGGCCAGCGGCCCTGCTCGTCCGGCCCGCCGCCGGCCGGCGAGGTGGAGTGCGGGGTGACCCGCCCGGTGAACCGGTTGGGTTGGCGGACGAAGGAACCGCCGCCACTGGTCTCTGCGCTGAACTGGGCCCCGGCCATGCCGCCAACCTATCCGCTCCGGGCGCGGATATCCTGGCGCCGTGGCACCCCGGCGCGACCCGCCGGGCCGCCGCCGACCGACCCCTTCCCACCCCCGAAGGACGTGCGCGCGATGACCGTGGCCTACCTCGTTGCCGGAGTCCGCACCCCGATCGGCCGGTACGCCGGCGCCCTCGCCGGGGTCCGCCCCGACGACCTCGCCGCGCACGTGATCCGCGAGCTGGTGGCGCGGCACCCGTCGGTCGACTGGGCCCGCACCGACGACGTGATTCTCGGCTGCGCCAACCAGGCCGGCGAGGACAACCGCAACGTGGCCCGGATGGCCGCGCTGCTCGGTGGCCTGCCGGCGGAGGTGCCGGGCAGCACCGTCAACCGGCTCTGCGGCTCCGGCCTGGACGCGCTCGCCTCCGCCGCCCGCGCCATCGTCGCCGGGGACGCCGACCTGGTGGTGGCCGGCGGCGTGGAGAGCATGAGCCGCGCGCCGTTCGTGATGCCGAAGGCGACCACCCCGTTCTCCCGCGCCGCCGAGGTCTACGACACCACCATCGGCTGGCGGCTGGTCAACCCGCTGATGGAGCGCGGCTGGGGCATCGACTCGATGCCGGAGACGGCGGAGAACGTGGCCGCCGAGTTCGGCGTGGACCGCGCCGCGCAGGACGCGTTCGCGTACCGCTCGCAGCAGCGGGCCGCCAAGGCGCAGGCCGACGGCCGGCTGGCCGAGGAGATCGTCGGCGTCACCGTGCCGGCCGGCCGACGCGAGACGAAGCTCGTCGAGGTCGACGAGCACCCCCGGGAGACCACGCCGGAGAAGCTGGCCGCGCTGCCCACCCCGTTCCGGGACGGCGGCACGGTGACCGCCGGCAACTCCTCCGGCGTCAACGACGGCGCGGTGGCGCTGCTGGTCGCCTCCGCGGCGGCCGTCGAGCGCCACGGCCTCACCCCGCTGGCCCGGGTACGCGGCGCGGCGGCGGCCGGCGTCCCGCCACGGATCATGGGGATCGGGCCGGTCCCGGCGACCCGGAAGCTGCTCGACCGCCAGGGCCTCACGCTGGCCGACGTCGACGTGATCGAGCTGAACGAGGCGTTCGCCGCGCAGTCCGTGGCGGTGCTGCGGGAGCTGGGCCTGCCGGAGGACGCCGAGCACGTCAACCCGAACGGCGGGGCCATCGCGCTGGGCCACCCGCTCGGCGCCAGCGGCGCCCGGCTGGCGTTGACCGCCGCGCTGGAGCTGCGCCGCCGGGGTGGCCGGCGGGCGCTCGCGACCATGTGCGTCGGCGTCGGGCAGGGCATCTCGCTGCTGCTGGAGTCGGCCGGCTGAGCCCGGACGGCGGCATCGCCAGAAGTGGATCTCCCGTTGCCGGTCCGGCGCGCATAGAGTGGGCTGGACCACATGATCCGCCCGTTAGGGCGGGTGACGACCGGGGAGATCGCGCGATGCAGACGTCGGACGGACCCCCCGCCGGGATCGACCTGAGCCGGCCCAGCGCCGCCCGGGTCTACGACTACTTCCTCGGCGGGGCGCACAACTTCGAGATCGACCGGCAGCTCGCCGAGCAGATCGCGGCCATGACGCCGAACCTGGCGGCCACCATGCGCTCCGGGCGGGAGTTCCTGCGCCGGGCGGTGCGGGTGCTGCTCGACGCCGGCATCGACCAGTTCCTCGACATCGGCTCCGGCATCCCCACCGTCGGCAACGTGCACGAGGTCGCCCAGGCCGCGAACCCCGAGGCCCGGATCGTCTACGTCGACATCGACCCGGTGGCGGTGGCGCACAGCCACGAGCTGCTGGCCGGCAACGACCGGGCCACCGCGCTCCTGGCCGACCTGCGCGAGCCGAAGCTGATCCTGGACCAGGCCCGGGCCGGCGGCCTGATCGACTTCGACCGCCCGCTGGGCATCCTGCTCGCCGGCGTGGTGCACTTCGTGCCGGACGCGGACCGCCCGGCCGACATCCTGGCCACCCTGCGGGCCGCCGCCGCGCCGGGCAGTTTCCTGGTCATCTCGCACTCCACGTTCGAGGACCAGCCGCAGGAGATGCTGGACGCGCAGCGGCTGTCGGCGCGTACCGCCACCGAGATCACGCTCCGCTCGCGGGCCGAGATCACCGGCTTCTTCGGTGACTGGACGATCCTCGAACCGGGTGTGGTGCACATGCCGCTCTGGCGGCCCGACTCGCCCTCGGACGTGGACGAGCACCCGGAACGTTTCGGGGCGTTCGGCGGCGTCGCCCGGTACGACCGCGCTGCCGGGTGAGCCGACGTGCCCGCCCCGGAGCCCGTCGGGGATGACTTCAGCCGCCCCGGCGCCTCGGCGTACGCCGCCGAGTGGGCCCGGGCGGTGCGGCGCATCGGGTTCGTGCCGCTGAGCGCGGCCGAGACCGAGCGCCTGCTGGTGTCGCTCACCGAGCGGCTGGCCCGCGCGTTGCGGGCGCCCACCTTCTCCGCCCGGCCGGCGGAGGAGGTGGGGCGGGCTCTGGTGGAGGCGCACCTGACCGAGCCCGGCGTGCTCGACTGGTCGGTGCAGGCGCTCGGCGACCGGTTCCTGCCCTGGGTGCTGCCGGCCCGCGAGGATCTGCCCGAGCTGCGGGAACGGATCGCCTCGTTGCAGGGCGCGGTCGCCGCCGGGTTCAGCCGGGCGTTGCGGGACCGGGTGTTCAGCCAGCAGGAACGGATCGCCCGCTCCGCCTGGCAGGCCCGGGACGCCGTCGAGCAGGCGTTGCGGGACAGCGAGGCGCGGTTCCGGGCGGTCTTCACCGGCGCGGCCATCGGCATCGGCATCGCCGGCGTGGACGGGCACATCATCGAGGTCAACCAGTCCTTCGCGGACATGCTCGGCTACACGGTCGCGGAGCTGCGGCAGATGAACGTCTCCGCGCTGGCGTATGCCGACGACGCGGCCGGCATGTGGGAGCTCTACCAGGAGTTGATCGAGGGCAAACGGGACAGCGCCCGGGTGGAGAAGCGCTACTACCGCAAGGACGGCAGCGTGGTCTGGACCGACCTGGCCGTGTCGCTGATCCGGTACGACGACGGCCGGCCCCGGTTCACCGTGGCCATGATCGAGGACATCACCCAGCGGTACGAGCTTCAGCAGCGGCTGCGTTTCCAGGCGCTGCACGACCCGCTGACCGGCCTGCCCAACCGGACGCTGTTCTTCGAGACGCTCGGTGGCGTCTTCGCCGCGGCCGGTCCCGAGCAGCGCGTCGGGCTCTGCTTCATCGACCTGGACGGGTTCAAGGCGGTCAACGACAGCCTCGGTCACGACCTCGGTGACCGGCTGCTCCAGGTGATCGCCCGCCGGCTCAGCGACTGCGTGGCCGGCCGTGGGCACCTGGTGGCCCGGATGGGCGGCGACGAGTTCGTCATCCTGGTCGACTCCGGCGGCGGTCTCGACGACGCGGTGGAGGTGGCCGAGCTGGCGCTCGCGGCGGTCTCCGCCCCGGTGCACGTCGCCGACCAGCAGCTCGCGGTCTCGGCCAGCATCGGCATCGTGGACTGCCCGGCGGCGGAGACCAGCGCCGGCGAGCTGATGAAGGCCGCCGACACCACGCTCTACTGGGCCAAGGCCGAGGGGCGGGGCCGCTGGGCGGTGTACGACCCGGAGCGCAGCGCCGCCGACATCGCCCGGTCGGCGCTGGCCGCCAACCTGCCCGCCGCGCTGGACCGGGGCGAGTTCGTGCTGCACTACCAGCCGATCGTGTCGCTGTTGGACGGCACCATGGTGGCGGTCGAGGCGCTGGTCCGCTGGCAGCACCCGGAGCTGGGGCTGCTCGGGCCGGACCGCTTCATCGGCCTGGCCGAGGAGACCGGCCTGATCGTCCGGCTCGGCGCCTGGGTGCTGCGCCAGGCGTGCCGGGACGCCGAGTCGTGGCGGCGCGCCTTCGACGAGTCGACACCGGTGGTCAGCGTCAACCTGGCCGCCCGGCAGGCCGACGACCCGGCCATCGTGGAGACCGTGGCGGAGGCGTTGCAGCACACCGGCCTCCCGGCCGAGCTGCTCCAGCTCGAACTGACCGAGAGCGCGGTGATGGGCAGCGCGGGTGAGCCGCTGCGGGCCCTGCACCAGCTCGCCGACCTCGGGTTGCGGTTGGCCATCGACGACTTCGGCACCGGTTACTCGAACCTGGCGTACCTGCGCCGGCTGCCGATCCACTGTGTGAAGCTGGCCGGCCCGTTCGTCGAGGGCATCCGTGGTGACGGCGCGGTCGCCGACCACCGCGACGAGCGGATCGTCGACGCGCTGGTCCGGTTGGCGCACGCGTTGGAGCTGTCGGTGACGGCCGAGGCGGTGGAGACCGAGGTGCAGGCCGAGCGGCTGCGGGCGTTGCGCTGCGACACCGGCCAGGGTCGCTGGTTCGGCGCCCCGATGCCCGCCGACGCCATCCGCGCCCGCCTGGCGGGGTAAGGAAGGGCCCCCGCTCAACGCCTCCGGTAGTGGAGGGGCCCCCGCTTAACATCTCGGTTTACGCATCGCCCGCGCAGAGAAGAGAGAACTCGTGAGTCTGACCGATTCGCAGGCCGTGGTGTCGGTGGTCGCCGCGCTGGCGATCCTGGCCGGGCTGGCCGGCGTGGTGGTGCCCGGCCTGCCGGCGCTGCCGCTGTGCTGGGGCGGCGTGCTGGTGTGGGCGCTGTTCGGCGACGCCGGCCCGGGTCGGTGGGCGGTGCTCGCCGCCGCGACCGTGGTCGCCGCCGGTGGCACCGTGGTCAAGTACCTCTGGCCGGGGCGGAACCTGAAGCGGACCGGCGTGCCCACCCGGTCGCTGCTGGCCGGCGCGCTGCTCGGCGTGGTCGGGTTCTTCGTCATCCCGGTGATCGGGCTGCCGATCGGCTTCGTCGCCGGGATCTGGGGCGCGGAGCTGCTGCGGCTGGGCAGCAACCGGCTGGCCTGGCCGGCCACCGTGCAGGCGCTCAAGGCGGCCGGCCTGTCCATGCTTGTCGAGTTCATGGCCGGCATGGTGATCGCCGCGCTCTGGGTGGCGGGCCTGCTGTTCGCCTGAGCCACGGCGCTCGCCACCCGCGCGGCCCGGCCCCGGGACCGCGAACCCCTCGGGGGCCGGTGACTAGGTGCACATGCCGGTGCCGACCTCGTCGAAGGTCTGGCCGGCGACCGGTACGAACCGCCAGCGGTACTCGCCGGGCAGCAACGTCAGGCGGAGGACCCCGAAGACGCAGCCGTTGCGGACCTCACTGTTGGGCGCGACGGTCGGAAACTCCGGCTGGAGCGATCGGCCGCCGGTGCCGACGATGAACTGGCGTACCCCCCGGTGGGGGTCGGCGGCCCCGGTCGGGGTCTGCGGGGCGAACCGTTCGTACTGGTGGTTGTGGCCGTTGAGCAGGACTTCCACGTGGGCGTCGTAGAGGGCCTGGAACAGCGGCCGGTAGGCGGCGCTGCCGCGACCGCCGGAGGCGAACAGCGGCTGGTGCCAGTAGGCGACGGTGCATCGGGCGGTGCTGGCCGCCAGGTCGGCCCGCAACCACCGTTCCTGCGGGGAACCGGCGTGACAGCCGCCGACCTCCGCGCAGTTGGAGTTGAGGACGACGACGTGCCACTGGCCGCCGGCCATGTCGTAGGAGTACCAGCCCTTGTCCGGTGGCCCGGCGGCGGCGCCGAAGTATCGGAAGTAGCCGGCGGCGTCGGGGGTGAGGTACTCGTGGTTGCCCACGGCGGGACGGGTGCGGGACTTGTGCCGACCCCAGGTGGGGGCGTAGCAGGCCGCGTACTCCTCGGGGGTGCCCTTCTCGTAGACCGTGTCACCGAGCGCCGCGACGACGCCGACCTCGGTGTCGAGCACCTCGGCGGTCTGCTCGTCGCGGTCGCTGCGGCAGTCGGCGATGTCCCCGGCGGCGAGAAGCACGGTGTCGTCCGTGCCGGGCACCCCGGTGTAGACCAGCAGCGCGGGGCCGGGCCTGTTGTTCTCCCGGCTCTGGTAGTAGACGCCGTCGGGGTTGTCGGAGAGGATGCCGAAGCTGATCACTCCGTTACCCTGAACCAAGTCGGTGACGTCGATGTCCTGGATGAAGTTGGGTCGTACCCGCTCGACCGGGGCGAGTGGGGGGCCGATCGGGGCGGGCCGGGTGGCGTAGGTCAGGGTGCTCTCCGACCACGCGCTGCCGGACGGAAACACCTGACCACCGTTGGTGCTGCCCGCGTAGCTGGTGTTCAGCGTCTCCATCCGCAGCGTCGCGTGCAGGACCGGCTCGGTGAGGCCGGTGACCACGAAGGCCAGATAGGTGATCCGGTCAGGGTCGCCGGCGACGACGAGCTGGCCCCGGTCGTTGTAGTTGGTGTTCGGAGCGTTGGCGTTGACGTAGGTGTCCCGGCTGGCCGGAAAGATGTGGGTGGTGACCTCGGCGGCGGCCGGCGGTGCGACGAGGGTCACCGCGAGGACGAGGGCTACGAGGGTGACGGCGCGGAGGATTCTCATGCGCCATTACAGCGTCGCCCGGGTCAATCCACCGTCACCGGCGGGAGGCGGTGAGTGACCCCGCCCCCCGGGCCGCGACCAGGTCGGTGCGCCGGCGGTGCCTGCGGTAGAGCTGCCGGAACACGCCGTCCGGGAAGGCCGGATGCCAGGGCTTCACCGGGCCGGCCAGGTGGATGATGGACGCGTCCGTGATGCTCCCGCCGACGCTCGGGTCGAGCCGCCACGCCATCATGTGGTTCCAGCGCTTGGGGAGCCGGGTCCACCGGCCGTAGACCGCGTGGTTGAGCGCGTCCTGGTCCGGGAAACGCGCCTCGTGGGCGTGGCGGGCGATGTAGTCGAGCGCCGCGGCGGTGATCTCGAGTTCCCGCCACCGCGGCACGTCGATGAGCAGCACCCCGGAGTTCAGGTACGGGGCCTGGGCGTCGAGGTCACGGTAGCCGTAGATGCCGGGCAGGCCGCCGTTGTCGATGAGGCGGCGGGTGAACGCGTCCCGGACCGCGCCGACCGGCGTGTCGCCCAGGTCCACGTCGCGCAACGGCGCCAGAGAGCCGGTGCAGAGCACGTCGGAGTCGAGGTAGAGCAGCCGATCGACGCCCGGGGGCAGGGCGTGCGGGATCAGCAGCCGCAGATACATGGCGGCGGAGAGGTAGCTCAGGTGGGGCTCGCGGGACCCGGGCAGGCGGATCGGGGGCGGCTCCACGGTCAGGAAGGTGACGGTGGCGTGCCGGGCCGCCCGGGTCAGCGAGGCCCGGGCCTGCTCGGTGACGTCGTCGTCGGCGGCCAGCCAGAACCGCAGCGGTTCGGTCGGCATCTGGGCGGCCACGGTGGACATCACGACAGCCGCGTGCGGGGCGTAGGTGGCATCGAAGGCCAGTGCGCAGTCCAGGATTACCTCCTCGGTCGGGGTGGACACCTGTCAATTTACAACGTTGCATTTCTGTCGACAACCCAAGGCCCTACGCCGGTTCGGGGGGAGGTGGCCTTCCCGGCCTGACGGCGTCCGTCGACCGGTAGGGAGCGGCGGCGCGGGCGTCCGGGGGTACGGCGAGACGCCGTACTTCAGTGAGAGAGAGGTGGACGCCGCGCGCCGCCGCGGACCGGGCGTTGCCGAGCGCCCGGTGCCGGCCCGTCGGGTCGGGCCTGGTCACAGCTCCAAGGATGCCCCGGGCCGGGAGCCGGGACAACGCATTTAACCGGTACGCGTATTGACCACCTTGATCGGCGGGAGCAGACTGCGAGCACTCGCCCGAGGAGGTGTGCAGTGGCCACGACGCCCGCGCCGACCGCCGAGCAGCCGATGGACGACGACGCCCGACGACTCGCCGAACTCGGCTACAAACAGGAGCTGCGCCGCAAGTGGAGCGGCTTCTCCAACTTCGCCATCTCGTTCTCGATCATCTCGATCCTGGCCGGCTGCTTCACCACGTTCGGTCAGGCGTGGAACAACGGCGGCCCGGTGGCCGTGTCCTGGGGCTGGCCGCTGATCTCGATGTTCATCCTGGTCATCGGGTTCTGCCTGGCCGAGTTGGTCTCCGCCTACCCAACCGCGGGCGGGATCTACTGGTGGGCGGCGACCATGGGTCGGCCGGTGCACGGCTGGTTCACCGGCTGGCTCAACCTGATCGGGCTGGTCGCGGTCACCGCCTCGGTCGACTACGGCTGCGCCACGTTCCTCAACCTGACGCTGTCGGCGCTCGTCGACGGCTGGGCCGGCACCGGCCAGCAGACGTTCGGGCTGTTCGTGGTGATCCTCGCGCTGCACGGCCTGATCAACATCTACGGGCACCGCATCATCGACGTACTCCAGAACGTCTCGGTCTGGTGGCACGTGGCCGGCGCGGCCGTGGTGGTGCTGATCCTGGTCCTGGTCCCGGACGAGCACCAGAGCTTCCAGTTCGTGTTCACCGAGCGGTTCAACAACTCCGGCTTCGGCGACGGGGACACCGGCGGGTTGACGTTCTGGTTCTACGTGCTGCCGCTGGGCTTCCTGCTCACGCAGTACACGATCACCGGCTTCGACGCCTGCGCGCACGTCTCCGAGGAGACCCGGGGCGCGTCCAAGGCCGCCGCGCAGGGACTGTGGCGATCGATCTTCTACTCCGCCGTCGGCGGCTGGATCCTGCTGCTCGCGTTCCTGTTCGCCGCCACCGACGTGGACGCGATCAACGACGCCGGCGGCTTCTCCGGGGCGATCTTCTCCACGGCGCTGACCCCGTTCTTCTTCAAGGTGGTCATCATCATCTCCACCATCGGGCAGTTCTTCTGCGGGATGAGCTGCGTGACCTCGATGTCGCGGATGGCGTACGCGTTCAGCCGGGACCGGGCGGTGCCGGGCTGGCGGCTCTGGTCGACTGTCAACCGCAACGGCACGCCGGTCAACGCCATCATCGGCGCCACGCTGGCCGGGCTGGTGCTCACGCTGCCCGCGCTCTACCAGCGCGGCGGCATCCCGGTCGCGTTCTACGCGGTGGTGTCGGTGGCGGTGATCGGGCTCTACCTGTCCTTCATCATCCCGATCTTCCTGCGGCTGCGGATGGGGGACCGGTTCGTCCCGGGCCCGTGGACGCTCGGCCGCCGTTACCGGCTGCTCGGCTGGATCGCGGTGGTGGAGATCGCCGTCATCTCGGTCTACTTCGTGCTGCCGATCGTCCCGGCCGGCGTGCCGGGCCACCCCGACTTCTCCTGGACGGCGGTGAACTACGCACCGCTGGCGATCGGAGGCGTGCTGCTCGGCGTAGCGATCTGGTGGTACGCCTCGGCCCGCACCTGGTTCACCGGCCCCCGCCGAACGGTCGAGGAGTCGCCCGCCGCAACCCCCACCCCACCCTCCTGACCGTGCGCGCCGCGTCGCTCGGTGGAACGCCATGGCTGTCAAAACGCGCGCCAGACACCCACAGCGTTCCACCCGACGGGCTGCGTGGCGGTCAGTGGAACGTCATGGGTGTCAAAGCGGGCTCTTGACACCCGTGACGTTCCACCCATGCGGCTGGGATCAGGGGGCGGCGGGGAACTGTCGGGTCAGGGTGATGAACGAGCGCCACGACGACGGGGTGACGTGGAGGGTGCCGCCGTCGCGGTTTTTCGAGTCGCGGACCAGCACCACGCCCGGCAGATTGGCGGCCACTTCGACGCAGTCGCCGCCGCTCGTGCCGCTGCGGGTGGACTTCTTCCAGATCGCGTTACTGAGGTCCATGCTGACTCTCGACTTCCTTGATCAGGGCGACCGACCGGGCGTGCGGCAACGCTGCGCTGCGCACCCCTTCCCACTTTGCCAGAAGCGTCGCCGTGGCGTCCTCCCCGTCGACGGCCGAGCCGGCGAGCTGATTCTCCATGTGCCCGGCCCAGCCGCCCTCTGTCAGGTGTGCCAGCGCCAGCGGCCCGGAGAGGCCGACGTGAAGGCCGGCGTCGGCCGGAATGACGTGCAGGTGGACGTGGGGCAGCTCGGCCATCTGCACCAGGTGGGCGAGTTGCTCGGCCATGACAGCGTCCCGGCGGCGGAGTGTGGACTCGTCGGTGACGGCGACGACGAGAGGGGGACGCTCGCGGGTGAGGATCTCCTGCCGTGCCATCCGCGCCGCCACCTGCTTCTCCACCTCCTCGGGCGGCCTGGTGGTGTCGAACCGCAACACCGTGCGGGCGTAGTTCGCGGTCTGGAACAGGCCGGGGATCAGGCACGGATTGAAGTATCGGAGCTGTCGGGCTGAGCGTTCCGCCTCCAGCCAGGGCTTGAACCACGACGGCTGGCTGTCCCGCTCGGCCATCCGCAGCAGCGACGTCAGCAGGCCGTCACTCTTCAGCACCTCGTCGGCGCGGGCCAGAAATGCGCGGTCCAAAGGGCGGGTGCCGGTCTCCACCGCCGAGACCATCGACGCCGAGTAGTGCACCTGTCGGCCGAAATCCTCCTGGGTGAGACCGGATGCGGAACGCATCCGCCGGAGCTGGGTTCGGATGAGGCTCGCTGTCGGTTCCTCCACAGTTCCTCCACAGATCTGATCCGAGGTGCACTCGACTTCCGCTGGCCGGGCCACGCCCGCACAGGTGCGTCGTGACCAGGCTCGATGCCTTCCGACCGTAGTGGTGTGCTCAGCAGACTGTCACGTAGGCGGATCCGCTCGCCGCAGAGGGGCGCGGGCGGGTTCCAGCCCGGGGCCGCCCGGTCCCGACGATGCGCCGGGCGGCCCCCTCCACCCGAACCACGAGGAGGCCGACGATGACGGGTCGCCGACGGGTGCCGCACGTGCCCACGCGCCCGCTGTGGCGGTGCCGCAACTGTGGCGCGGAGTGGCCCTGCCAGCCGGCGCGGCTGTCGCTGCTCGTCGAGTACCGGGGCGACCGCCTCGGGCTGCTGTTCCATTTGGGCGGCCTGATGGCCGAGGCGCACGAACACCTCGCCCGGCTGAACCCGGACCACGTGCCGGACCTGCACCGCCGATTCCTGGCCTGGGCGCGGGCGCGTGACTGACGCCGAGGACGGCTGTCCGCGTACCCCCGGGGTCAGGGTGTGGGTTGACGGTGGGTGAGCGGGAAGCGGAGGACGCGGTCGTCGTCGGCCGCCGGTGGGACGTTGCGCGGCTCGCGGTTGCTGGTGGTCACCCAGAGCGCGCCGTCCGGGGCGACCGCGACGGTACGCAGGCGGCCGAACGTCCCGACCAGCTCCGCCACCGGTACGCCGACCGTGCCGTCGGGGTCGACCGGCACCGCCCAGAGCCGGGTACCGCGCAGCGCGGCCACGTAGAGCGTGCCCCGGGTGAACGCCGCGCCGCTCGGGGACGCCTGCGCCGGTGGCCAGACCACGACCGGGTCCCGGAAGCGGCTGTCACCGGCGACGCCCTCCACGATCGGCCAGCCGTAGTTGCCGCCCGGCACGATCCGGTTCACCTCGTCCCAGGTGTTCTGCCCGAACTCGGTGGCGAACAGCCGGCCGTGCCGGTCCCAGGTCAGCCCCTGCACGTTGCGGTGGCCGTAGCTGTAGACCGGCGAGCCGGGGAACGGATTGTCCGCCGGCACGCCGCCGTCCGGGCGGATCCGCAGGATCTTGCCGTTGCGGCTGGTCAGATCCTGGGCGCGGGCGGGGACCCCGGCGTCGCCGACGCCGGCGTAGAGCATGCCGTCCGGGCCGAACGCGATCCGCCCGCCGTCGTGGAACGTGGCCCGGGGGATGCCGCTGAGCAGCACCTGCGGGACCGGCGTGGCGGCCAGCCGGAACCGGACCACGCGGAGGTCGGTGGCGGTGGTGTAGGCGGCGTACACCCAGCCGTCCCGCCGGTAGGTGGGGGACACCGCGAGCCCGAGCAGGCCCGCCTCGCCGCCGGCGACCACGTCGGCGATCCGGGCCACCTGCCGGGCCGGGCCGCTGGGGCGGACCCGCAGGATGGTGCCCGGGTCCCGCTGGGCGACCAGGGCGCTGCCGTCGGGCAGGAAGTCCAGCCCCCAGGGCACCACCAACCCGGTGGCGACCACCTGCGGGTTCGCCAGGTCGTAGCCGGTCGCCGGCCGCTGCGGGCGGCTGACGTGCCGCTCCACGTCGGCGGGGCGCAGGTCGACCAGGTCCGGCTGCGGCGCCGTCTCGACGGCGGGCCGGTCGGGGGCGGCGGCGGGCTGCCGGTCGGCGCGGGCGTCGGTGGCGCCCAACCCGATCGCGAGGACGGCAACGGTGGCCGCGACGATCCGACGACGCATGTGTTCTCCCCGGTTTCGCACCCGGTCCCACCGGGGCATTGACGGTGATCCGGTTTGCCAGTAGACCTTGGTGATGGAGGCCCCCTGATGAGTAGAACGCCGTTCTCGCTGGAGCAGTTGCGGGTCGCCGTCGCCGAGGGCGAGATCGACACGGTGGTGCTCGCCCTCACCGACATGCAGGGCCGCCTCCAGGGCAAGCGGATCCACGCGCCGTTCTTCCTCGACAACGTGCTGGAGAACGGCAGCGAGGGCTGCAACTACCTGCTCGCCGTGGACGTCGACATGAACACCGTCGACGGGTACGCGATGTCGAGCTGGGAACGCGGCTACGGCGACTTCGCCATGAAGCCCGACCTGGACACGCTGCGCCGGACGCCGTGGCAGCCCGGCTCCGCGATGGTGCTGGCCGACCTGGAGTGGCTGGACGGCTCCGGCCCGGTGGTCGCCTCGCCCCGGCAGATCCTGCGCCGGCAGCTCGACCGGCTGGCCGCGCACGGGCTGACCGCGTACGCCGGCACCGAGCTGGAGTTCGTGCTCTACCGCGACTCGTACGAGGAGGCGTGGTCGCGCGGCTACCGCGACCTGACCCCGGCGAACCAGTACAACGTGGACTACTCGCTGCTCGGCACCGCCCGGGTGGAGCCGCTGCTGCGCCGCATCCGCACCGAGATGGCCGCCGCCGGGTTGACGCCGGAGAGCGCGAAGGGCGAGTGCAACCTCGGCCAGCACGAGATCGCCTTCCGGTACGACGAGGCGGTGGCCTGCGCCGACCACCACGTCGTCTACAAGAACGGGGCGAAGGAGATCGCCGCCCAGGAGGGCATGGCGATCACGTTCATGGCGAAGCCGAACGCGCGGGAGGGCAACTCTTGCCACATCCACTTCTCGCTGCGCGACGCGTCCGGGTCGTCGGCGATGCTCGGTGACGGGCCGGCGCACCTGAGCGTGACCGGGCAGCGGGTGCTGGCCGGGCTGCTCGCCACGATGCGCGAGTTCAGTCTGCTCTTCGCCCCGAACATCAACTCCTACAAGCGGTACCAGCCGGGCTCGTTCGCGCCGACCGCGCTGCGCTGGGGCACCGACAACCGCACCTGCGCGCTGCGGCTGGTCGGGCACGGGCAGGGGATGCGGGTGGAGAACCGGGTGCCGGGGGCGGACGTCAACCCGTACCTGGCGATCGCCGCGCTGGTGGCCGGCGCGGTGTACGGCATCGAGCACGAGCTGGAGTTGGCCGAGGAGTGCACCGGCAACGCGTACGACGACCCGGCCGCCGAGCGGGTCCCCGGCACGCTGCGGGACGCGCTCGACCTCTGGCAGCGTTCGACGGTCGCCCCGGAGGCGTTCGGCGACGAGGTGGTCGCCCACTACGCCAACTACGCGAAGGTCGAGCTGTCCGCCTTCGACGCCGCCGTCACGGACTGGGAGCTGACCCGTGGCTTCGAACGCCTCTGACCCCACCCCCACCCCCACCCCCGTCCCTCGCCGATCTTGCACTTGCGGCCCGCTTTTCGCGGCATGAGAGGCTTTTGTCCGGGCATCATCTGCAAGATCGACGAGGCGAATCGACGAGGCGAGGAGCGAGGGAGGGGCGTGCGTGGGTGAGGTGATCTCGCCGGTCAGCGGGACGGCGATCGCGGAGGTGGCGTCCGCGTCCGTGGCGGAGGTGGACGCCGCGGTGGCGCGGGCGGCTGCCGCGTACGAGGGGTGGCGTCGGGTGGCGCCGGGGGACCGGGCGCGGCTGCTGCGGCGGTTCGCCGCCGAGGTGGACGCGCACCTGGAGGAGTTGGCCCAACTGGAGGTGCGCAACTCCGGGCACACCGTCGGCAACGCGCGCTGGGAGGCCGGCAACGTCCGCGACGTGCTCGACTACTACGCGGGCGCGCCGGAGCGGCTGACCGGCCGGCAGATCCCGGTGCCCGGCGGGCTCGACGTCACGTTCCACGAGCCGCTGGGCGTGGTCGGCGTGATCGTGCCGTGGAACTTCCCGATGCCGATCGCCGGCTGGGGGCTCGCCCCGGCACTGGCGGCCGGCAACACGGTGGTGCTCAAACCGGCCGAGCTGACGCCGCTGACCGCGCTGCGCCTGGCCGAGCTGGCGCTCGACGCCGGGCTGCCCGAGGGCGTGTTCACCGTGCTGCCCGGCCGGGGCAGCGTGGTCGGCGAGCGGTTCGTCACCCACCCGGCGGTCCGCAAGATCTGCTTCACCGGCTCCACCGAGGTCGGCACCCGGATCATGGCCGGCTGTGCCGACCAGGTGAAACGGGTGACGCTGGAGCTGGGCGGCAAGTCCGCGAACATCGTCTTCGCCGACGCGGACCTGGCGAAGGCGGCGGCCACCGCGCCGTCCGCGGTCTTCGACAACGCCGGCCAGGACTGCTGCGCCCGCTCCCGGATCCTGGTCCAGCGCCAGGTGTACGACCGCTTCCTGGAACTGCTCGAACCGGCCGTGCGGGCGTTCCGGGTGGAGGACCCGGCCCGGGAGACGGCCGAGATGGGGCCGCTGATCTCCGCCGCGCACCGGGACCGGGTCGCCGGGTACGTCGACGGCGCGACCGTGGCGTTCACCGGCTCCCGCCCGGACGGCCCCGGCTTCTGGTACGCCCCGACCGTGCTGCTCGCCGACTCCGCGGCGGACCGGCACTGGCGCGAGGAGATCTTCGGCCCGGTCGTCTCGGTGCTCCCGTTCGACGACGAGGCGGACGCGGTCCGGCTCGCCAACGACACCGAGTACGGCCTCTCCGGCTCGATCTGGACCCGGGACGTGGGTCGGGCCGTGCGGGTCGCCCGGGGGGTCGAGGCCGGCAACCTGAGCGTCAACTCGCACTCCTCGGTGCGCTACTGGACCCCGTTCGGCGGGATGAAGCGCTCCGGTCTCGGCCGGGAGCTGGGTCCGGACGCGCTGCACGCCTTCACCGACGTCAAGAACGTGTTCATCGGCACCGAGGAGTGATCACAGTGCAGGGACGGCTTTCCGACCGGGTGGCGGTGGTGACCGGCGCGGGCAGTGGCATCGGGCTGGCCACCGTGCGGCGCTTCGCCGCCGAGGGCGCGCGGGTGGTCTGCGTGGACATCGACGCCGACGCCGGCACCCGGGCCGCCGACGAGGTGGGCGGCGAGTTCGTGGCCACCGACGTGGCCGACGAGACGGCGGTCCGCGACCTGTTCGACGGCGTGGTGGCCCGCCACGGCCGGGTGGACGTGTCGTTCCACAACGCCGGCATCTCGCCGCCGGACGACGACTCGATCCTGGAGACCGGGCTGGACGCCTGGGAGCGGGTGCTGCGGGTCAACACCACGAGCGTCTACCTCTGCTGCAAGCACGTCATCCCGCACATGCGGCGGCAGGGCAAGGGCTCGATCATCAACACCGCCTCGTTCGTGGCCCTGATGGGCGCGGCCACGTCGCAGATCGCGTACACGGCGAGCAAGGGCGGGGTGCTGGCGATGACCCGCGAGCTGGGCGTGCAGTTCGCCCGCGAGGGCATCCGGGTCAACGCGCTGTGCCCCGGCCCGGTCGCCACCCCGCTGCTGCTGGAGCTGTTCGCGAAGGACCCGGAGCGGGCCGCCCGCCGGCTGGTGCACGTGCCGATGGGGCGGTTCGGCGACCCGACCGAGATCGCCGCCGCGGTGGCGTTCCTGGCCAGCGACGACGCCTCGTTCATGACCGCCGCGCAGTTCGTGGTCGACGGCGGCATCACCGGCGCGTACGTCACGCCGCTGTGAGGCTGGTCAACCCGGGGTCGCCCGGGCCCGCCGGTTACGACAGGATGAGCCGGAGGTAACCAGCGTCCGGCGTGCCGAATGCGTTACGTTGCTCCACCGGCGGGGTAGTAGCCGGGGACGGTCGGCGCAGCGGCGCCGGCCGTCGGGGACAAAAAGGCCGGAGCGGGAGGCTGCATGAGCTCGGCCCAGGGGGGCGGGGACGCCGGTCGGCCGTCCTCGGCGGCCGGCGATTCGTCACTTCCGCCGCTGCTGAGCGCCGCGTTCGCGGCCGGCGGTGAGATGGGCGAGCGGCTGCGCGGCTTCGACTGGTCCACCACCCCGCTCGGCACCCCGGACGGCTGGCCCGCCGCGCTCTGCCACGCGGTGAGCACCATGCTCGCCTCCCGCGCCCAGATGGTGGTGTTCTGGGGCGCCGAGCACCTGGCCTTCTACAACGACGCCTACCGGCCCACCATCGGCGACAAGCATCCGGCCGTGATCGGGCAGTCGGCCCGGCTGCACTGGGCGGAGACCTGGGACGTGCTCGGCCCGCTGCTGGACGGCGTACGCGGCACCGGCGTGCCCTACCGGGGTGCGGACCACCCCTTCGTGATCAACCGGCACGGCTTCCTGGAGGACGTCTACTTCGACGTCTCGTACGACCCGATCCGGGAGGCCGACGGCACCGTCAACGGCATCTTCTGCTTCGTCAACGAGACCACCGGGCGGGTGCTCGGCGAGCGCCGGCTGCGGGCCCTGGCCGAGCTGGGCAACGAGCTGGGCGACGTGCCGAACACGCTGGAGCTGGGCCGGGCCGTGACGCGGGTGCTCGACGCGCACCGCGACGACGTGCCGTTCAGCGCGCTGTGGCTGCACGACGCCGACGGCGCCCCGGCGCTGGCCGGCTGCGCCGGCGTCGATCCGACCACCGTCGCCGGCCGGGCCGGCCTGCCTGTCGGCGAGCCACTGACCGAGCCGCGCTGGGTCGCCACCGCCGACCTGCCCGGTCCGGTGCCGCCGGACGCCGCCGACCGGGCGCTGCTGCTGCCGCTGACCGCGACGAACGAGCCGGCCGGCGCGCTGCTGTTGGGCGTGTCCCGCCGGCTGCCGTTCGGCGACGACTACCGCGACTTCGTCGACCTGGTCGCCGCGCAGGTCTCCCGCGCCGTGGGCAAGCTGCGGGCGTACGAGCAGGAGCGCGCCCGCGCCGCCGAGCTGGCCGCGCTCGACCGCGCCAAGACCAACTTCTTCGCCAACGTCAGCCACGAGTTCCGGACCCCGCTGACGCTGGTCCTCGGGCCGCTGGAGGACATGCTCGCCGACCGGGAGTTGCCCGACCGCTACCTCGACCGGCTGACCGTCATGCACCGCAACGGGCTGCGCCTGCTCAAGCTGGTCAACACCGTGCTCGACTTCTCCCGGCTGGAGTCCGGCCGGCTGGCCGCCCGCTACCAACCCACCGACCTGTCCGACTACACCTCCCGGCTGGCCAGCACGTTCCGCTCGGCCACCGAGCGGGCCGGGCTGCGGCTGGTGGTCGACTGCCCGCCGCTGCCGGCGCCGGTCTACGTCGACCGGGACATGTGGGAGAAGATCGTCCTCAACCTGGTGTCGAACGCGGTGAAGTTCACCTTCGAGGGCGACATCGTGGTCCGGGTGCGCGCCGGAGCCGGGTCCGCCGTGCTGGAGGTGAGCGACACCGGCGTCGGCATCGCGCCGCAGGAGCTGCCGCAGGTCTTCGAACGGTTCCACCGGGTGGCCGGCGCGCGCTCGCGTACCCACGAGGGCACCGGCATCGGGCTCGCGCTGGTCCGCGAGCTGGTCGAGATGCACGGCGGCACGGTCACCGCGCACAGCGTCGTGGAACGGGGCACCACGTTCACCGTCACCGTGCCGTTCGGCTACGCGCACCTGCCCGCCGACCGGGTGTCCGCGCTCGCGCCGGTGCCGCTCACCGAGCCGGAGCAGACCCGGCTGTACGTCGCCGAGACGGCGCTCTGGACCGACGAGGTGGCCCGGCCGGTGGGGCTGCCCGAGCCGTCCGGCACGCCGGGCGGCTCCGGCCGCGTCCTGGTCGCCGACGACAACCCCGACCTGCGGGAGCACGTCAGCCGGCTGCTCTCCCCGGCGTACCAGGTGGTGGCCGTGCCGGACGGCGTGGAGGCGTTGCGACTGGCCGTGGACAGCCCGTTCGACCTGGTGCTGACGGACGTGATGATGCCCCGGCTGGACGGCTTCGGGCTGGTCGCCGCGCTGCGCGCCAATCCGGTCACCCGGGGGGTGCCGATCGTGCTGCTCTCCGCGCGGGCCGGCGCGGCGGAGGAGGTGGCCGGCCTGTCGGCCGGCGCCGACGACTACCTCACCAAGCCCTTCTCCAGCCAGGAGCTGGTCGCCCGGGTCCGGGCCAACGTCGAGCTGGGCCAGCTCCGCGGGCAGATCATCCGCCGGCTGCGGGCGCTCGCCGACGCCGCGGTGGCGATCAACACCGCCCGGTCCACCGCCGAGGTGGTGCGGGTGGCCGCCCAACACGCGATCGGCCTGGCCGAGGCGGGCCGGGTGCTGGTGGCCGCCACCGGCGCCCGCCACGAGGAGGACACCGGCGGGGACCTGCCGGCCGAACCGTCCGCGGTGCTGCCGCTCACCGGCACCACCGGCGAGCAGCTCGGCGAGCTGCGGGTGTGGCGTCGGGAGGACGGCGGCACGGAGCAGGCGGCGTTGACCGAGCTGGCCCGGCTGGTCGGCGTACGGCTGGAGAACGCCCAGCTCTACGAGGCCGAGCACCGGATCGCCACCACGCTCCAGCACAGCCTGCTGCCGCGTACGCTGCCGCAACTGCCCGGCGCGCTGGTGGCCAGCCGCTACCTGCCGGGCAGCGCCGACGTGGAGGTCGGCGGCGACTGGTACGACGTGGTGGGCACCCCCGACGACGAGCTGGTGCTGGTCATCGGCGACGTCGTCGGCAAGGGGGTGCGGGCCGCCGCCGCGATGGGCCAGCTCCGCAACGCGCTGCGGGCGTACGTGCTGGAGGGCTACGACCCGGGCGAGGCGCTGACCCGGCTCGACCGGCTGGTGCACTCCACCGGCAGCGGCTCCTTCGCCACCGTGGTCTGCCTCACCTTCTGCCCGCGCACCGGCCGCCTCCGGTACGCCAGCGCGGGTCATCCCTCGCCCCTGCTGATTCGCGGAGACGATGTGGCGTTCCTGCACGACCGGGCCCTCGGACCGCCGGTCGGGGCGATCCCCGGCACCACCTATCCGACCGCCGAGGGTGAGCTCGCGCCCGGCGGCCGGCTGCTGCTCTACACCGACGGTCTGATCGAGGACCGCGAGGAGGGCATCGACGTCGGTCTCCGCCAACTACGGGTCGACGCCGCCGCCGGCGGCGAGCACGTCGCCGACCTGGTGGACGCCGTCGTGGAGCGCGTCGCCGGGCGGCCCCGGCACGACGACGTGGCGGTGCTGGCGCTGGAGGCGGCCGAGCGGAACCGTTTCGCGCTGCGGCTGCCGGCCGACCCGACCCGACTCAGCGTGCTGCGCAAGCGCCTGGAGGACTTCCTCGTCGCCCACCGGGTCGGCGAGACCGACCTGTTCGACCTGACCGTGGCGATCTCGGAGGCCGCCGCGAACGCGATCGAGCACCCGGTCGACCCGGTCGAGGAGTCCATCGAGGTCGACGTCACCATCGCCGGTCGCACGGTGACCGCGACGGTCCGGGACAGCGGCCGGTGGCGCGAGTCCAGCGGGTCGGGGTTCCGGGGCCGCGGGCTGGGGCTGATCCAGGCGCTCGGGGAGATGAGCGTCACCCGGACCGGGGACGGCACCGAGCTGACGC
The DNA here is from genome assembly GCF_044455765.1 of Micromonospora sp. NPDC051141. Classification (NCBI taxonomy): domain Bacteria; kingdom Bacillati; phylum Actinomycetota; class Actinomycetes; order Micromonosporales; family Micromonosporaceae; genus Micromonospora; species Micromonospora sp. NPDC051141. The sequence continues at coordinate 20,706 of NZ_JBITFD010000010.1, read as the reverse complement.
TGCGGCGCAGGCTGACCGACTAGCCGGCCCGGGGCAGCCGGGCGGCGAGGTCGCGCACGGCCGCGTGGTAGGTGTCGTCGAAACGGAACAGGTGCCGTTCGATCGGCGGTGGCACGGTGTCGCCGGGCGCGACGGTCAGCCCCGCGGGGTCGCGCACCAGACGGTCGACGCCGGCGGCGGGATCGTCAGGTGACCCGCCGTCCGGCGGGAAGATCACCCCGCCGACCGGGTCGGTCCGGCGCCACAGGTTGATCCAGCGCCATCGGAGGTCTCCGCCGATGCGGCGCAGCATCGCGTCGTTGACGTACGCGGGAAACACGCGGGCGTAGAGCCGGTGCAGCGGGGACGCGAAGGTGAGCAGCGCGACCCGGGAACGCGCGGACGCGGGCAGTTGCAGCGCGGTCACCGCCGCGAGCACGCTGCCGTGACTCTGCCCGGCCAGGACGACGGTGTGCCCGGCGGCGATGAGGTACCGGACCCGTCGGGTGAGGTCGGGCACCGCCCGTTCCGAGTAGCAGGGCGCGGCGAGCGGATGGGCGCCCCGGGGCCAGAAGGTCGCCAGCTCCCACAGGATGCCGATCAGGCGGATGCCTCTCGACCGGTAGGCGAACAGGCCGAAGACACCCAGCAGGAGAGCGAAGGCGCCGATCAGGTAGGCGCCGAGGTCGGTGACGAAGATGACGGGCCGGGCGAGTGACTCGCCGACGAGCAGGCGGGCCAGGTCGCCGGGACCGTCGTGCAGGATCGCCGACCCGGCGGCGCCGAGCGAGATCGTCGCCAGGGTGGCGTAGGCGGCCGGGGCCAGCGGCCCGAGCTTGTCGGCGAGTTGCGCCGACACGATCGCGTCGCGTGCGGCGTGTACCCGGACCGGGGGAGCCTTGTCCGCCTCGGCGTACTCGGCCCGCACGAACCGCATGGCCGCGGTCCGGCGTGCCGACCGCCGCCACAGTCGGCGCGTCAGGACGACGGCCGCCGCGAGGATCACCGCCAGGAAGAACCCCAGTGCCGCCCAGCGGAAGGCCACCGGCGGGGTCAGGGGCGGCGCGCCCGGCGGCGTCGGACGCGCGGGCGTGGGGCTGGACCCTCGGTCGAGGTAGTCGGCGGAGAGGTAGACCACGCCCGAGGAGTAGGAGACCGCGAACCCGATCGCGACGAGGATGAGCACCGGCGCCGCGAGCCCGCGCAGGACGGTGGAGCCGGTGACGTGGTGCCGGCGGGTCACCACGACCAGCGCGACGAGCCCGGTGAGCAGCACCATCTGGCTCACGTAGACGATGGCGACGAGCACGTCGTAGCCGGGCAGGTTGTCCGCGGCGGCCCAGGAGTCGCGGGGTACGAGTGAGTAGGCGAGAACGGCGGCGGTCAGGACTCCTGACGAGCGGGCCAGCGTTCGGGTCGCCGTGTCGAAGCGGGGCGTGCTGGTGCGACGTTCGATGCCGGGCAGGCAGCAGGTGACCAACGAGGCCGCGAGCACGACCAGCACGGCGGCGAACAGGAGATAGCCGGTGGGCCGGCGGTCGTGCGGCACCAGCGCGCTGAGCACGGCGATGTCGAGTGTCCCCAGGGCCGCCACCAGATGCACGGCGCGCAGATGCCGGACCAGGCTGCGGTTGTCCCAGAACGCCGGGTCGTCCAGGCTCTCGATCTCGGAGTCGCCGTCGTCGGGCGCGGCGGTCTCCGGAAGCTGCCACGTCCGGCGACCCAGGCGCCACAGTCCGGCGATCGCCGCCAGCGGGAGGAGGGCGAGGATGGCGAGTTCCCAGCCGGCGGGCAGACCGGCCAGCCAGGAGACGAAGCGGCGGTTCTCGTAGCAGCGCGGATAGCTCAGGCACTGCCAGGCGACCAGATCGAGCGCCACGCCGACCACTGCCAGCACGTACATCGTGGTCAGCGAGACGGACAGGAGCCGGACCAGGGCCCGCGCCGGCGCGCCCGCGCGACCGGTCAACGGCAGGGCCCAGAGCGCGACGTTGCCGAGCATGAACGGCATCAGCAGCACCAGCGAGAACGTCCGCCCCGCCGTGCCGCCGGTCAGCCCGTTCCACCGGTACGCCTCCAGGCACGCGGCCCCGGGGGGCGCCGGGTCCTCCGGTCCGGCTCCGGGCCGGTAGAAACCCGCCTCGGCGTCGCCGGCGACGAGGTGGGCGGCACGCTCGCCCAGAATCCGGTCGGAGCTGCGACCTCCCACCCCGTGCACCCGTAGCTCGATCATCGCCACCCGGTCACCGCTCCCGTGTCGAGGACGCGGGTGCGTACCCGGTCCCGGCCGAGTCATGTCGGGTCGGAGGCGGTGGTCGATAGCGCGTTTCGCCGGGCTCGGCGGAACACAGGCCGTAGCGTGTTCGGTGATGAGAAGAGGATCCGGGTGAGCACGACCCGGCGTCGCACCCACGATCCGGTCGGCGCGACCTGGGCGGCGGTCCGGCGTACCGGCTCCGCCACGGCCCACGACCGGGTGGTACGACTCCGGCTGAGCCTGCTCGTGGCCGTCCAGTCGGGGGTGGCCGCGGCCGGCGCGTGGTGGATCGCCAACGACGTGCTGGACAATCCGCAGCCGTTGTTCGCGCCCGCCGTCGCGGTCGGCACCATCGCCAGCTCGGTGGGTCAGCGCTTCCGCCGCACGCTGTTCCTGGTCGCCGGGGTGGCGGTCGGGATCACCCTGGGTGATCTGCTCGTCTCCTGGGTCGGGCAGGGGCACGTGCAGATCGGCGCCATCGTGGCCGTGTCGATCCTGTTCGCCGTGCTGCTGAGCGGCGAGGGCTCATTCGTGACCCAGGTGGGCGGCAGCGCCATGGTGATCGCCGTGCTCTCACCGGCCAACACGGCTCTCGCGCTGCCCCGCTTCGTCGACGGCGTCGTCGGCGGCGTGGTGGGGATCCTGGTCGCCCTGGTGGTGCTGCCCCTGCACCCGATCCACCGGATCCGGCGGGCCGGCCGGCCCCTGCTCGACCACATCGCCACCGAACTGAAACGGCTGGCGGAGGCCGCCCGCACGCGCGACGCCGAGGTGGCCAAACAGGCTCTCGACACCCTGCGCGGCGTCGACACCTCGGACCTGCAGACGGCGCTGTCGGCGGCCGTCGAGGTCGTCCGCATCTCGCCCCTGCGGTGGCACAACCACAACTCGCTGGAGGGCTGGCGACACGGGGCCGGGCTGATGATGCGGTCCCTGCTACAGACCCGCGACCTCGCCCTCAACCTGGAGACCGCGCTCCGCCGCGACGAGCCGGTCCCCGCGCCGCTCGCGGCGGCCGTCGACGACCTGGCCGAAGCCGTCCGGCACGTCGGCGTGGAGTGGTCGCCGTCCTCCGGCCGGCCGTCCCGCTCGCAGCGCGCGGCGCTGACCGCGATCCGCCGAGCCCAGGAGGCGCTCACCGCCGACCTGCGAATCGGCGGCGTCAACGTGGCGAACGACATCAGCATCATCGCCGTGAACACGATCCGGGCGAGCGGGGTGAGCAAGCAGGACGCCGAGGAACTGCGGCGGAACCTCGCCCCCGACGCCACGAGGGACGCCGGTGGACCGGAGCCGCGTCACCCGCCGGCGGCGTCGGGGCCGCCGCCCGCGCACGGCGCGGGCGAGCAGCCCTGAGTCAGGCGTCGGCCAGCCACTCCTGCTCACCCAGGCCGGAGATCTCCAGCACGCGCCGGACCTGCCGCGACGGCAGCACGGTGAGCGCGGCCGGGAACCGCTGGGCGAGCCGGACCACCGCGTGGATGGCGGCCGAGTCGAAGAACGTGACCGCCCGCAGGTCGAGCAGGAGCCGGGTGGCGGGCTCGCGCAGCGCGGTCTGGAACATGGTGTCGGCGGTCGCCATGTCGACCTCGCCGGTGACCAGCACATGACGGTGGTCGCCGTCACCCTGCGCCGTCACGGAGAAGACGGGCGGCGCACCCCCTTGATCCACGCAGCAACAATGGCACAGCGTTTGCGGCGCGGCAACAACCTCCCCACCGAGCCGTGGCGAGGCCGTCGTCGGAGGCGGCGATAGGCTGACGACATGACCGTCCGTGCGCCGCTGACCCCCGGCACGCTCTCCCCGTGGCGAGCGGTTCCCGCCCACATCCCGCGCCCGGAGTACGTGGGCAAGAAGCGCCCGCAGGAGTGGCGCGGGTCGCACGTGCAGACACCGGAGACCATCGAGAAGATGCGCGTGGCCGGCCGGCTCGCGGCCCGGGCCACCCAGCTCGCCGGGGAGCACTGCAAGCCCGGGGTGACCACCGACGAGATCGACCGGGTGGTGCACGAGTTCCTCTGCGACCACGGCGCCTACCCGTCGACGCTCGGCTACCGGGGCTTTCCCAAGTCCTGCTGCACCAGCCTCAACGAGGTGATCTGCCACGGCATCCCCGACACGACGGTGCTCCAGGACGGCGACATCATCAACGTCGACGTCACGGCGTTCCTCAACGGCGTGCACGGCGACACCGACGCGACGTTCTGCGTGGGCGAGGTGAGCGAGGAGGCCCGGCTGCTGGTCGAGCGGACCCACACCGCCATGATGCGCGGCATCAAGGCGGTCGCGCCGGGCCGGCAGATCAACGTCGTCGGCCGGGTGATCGAGTCGTACGCCAAGCGGTTCGGCTACGGCGTGGTCCGCGACTTCACCGGTCACGGCATCGGCGAGGCCTTCCACAGCGGCCTCTACGTGCCGCACTACGACAGCCCGCGCCCCACCGACCTGATGGAGCCCGGCATGACGTTCACCATCGAGCCGATGATCACCATCGGCACCCACCAGTACGACGTGTGGGACGACGGCTGGACGGCCGTCACGAAGGACCGGAAGTGGACCGCGCAGTTCGAGCACACCATCGTCGTGACCGACGACGGCTACGAGATCCTGACGCTGCCGTGACCGAGACCCCGGCGGCGCTGCGCGAGGCGCACCACGCGGACGTGTCCGGCGGCTGGCTGCGGCCGGCCGTCTTCGGCGCGATGGACGGGCTGGTCACGAACATCGCGTTGATCGCCGGCGTCGGCGGTGGCGGGGTGTCGCCGCGCAGCGTCGTGCTGACCGGCGCGGCCGGCCTGGTCGCCGGCGCCATCTCGATGGGCCTGGGCGAGTACACCAGCGTCCGGTCCGCCAACGAGCAGGTCGCCGCCGAGGTGGCCAAGGAACGGCGTGAGCTGGAGCGGCACCCGGAGGCGGAGGCGCGTGAGCTGGCCGACGCCTGGGTGGCCCGCGGCCTGCCCCGTGAGTTGGCCACCCAGGTCGCCGAGGCGGTCCGGCGTAACCCGGAGGAGGCGCTGCGCGTGCACGTCCGGGAGGAGTTGGGCGTCGACCCGGACGACCAGCCCAGCCCGTGGGCGGCGGCGATCTCGTCGTTCGTCTGCTTCTCGATCGGCGCGCTGGTGCCGTTGCTGTCGTACCTGCTCGGGTTCACCAGCCTCTGGCTGGCGCTCGCCGTCGGCGGGGTGGGGCTCTTCGTCGCCGGCGCGATCGTGGCCCGGTTCACCTACCGCTCGTGGTGGACAAGCGGCCTGCGGCAGTTGCTGCTCGGCGCGCTGGCGGCCGGCGCCACCTACCTGATCGGCACCCTGATCGGCGTCGGCGGCGTCAGCTGACACCCACCCCACCCACCCCACCCACCCCACCCCCCACCCCCACCTCCGCGCGCTGATTCACGGAAAGCGTGGGTATCGGGCGCGACATGACCACGCTTTCCGTGAATCAGCGCGGATCGGGGGAGGGGGTGCGGGCGGGTGGGGACGGATCAGGTGGTGGGGACGAGACGGAAGACCTTGATCTCGCGGCCACCGGCCCGCTCGACGTACGTGCGGTAGGCCGGCCACTCCTGGGCCAGCCGGTCGAACAGCCGGTCCCGGTCGGCGCCGGTCACCTGCTCGGCGCGCACCGGGATCCGGCGGCCCCGGACGTCGACCTCGGCGGACGGCTGGGCCAGCAGGTTGAACGTCCACGACGGCTGGTGCTGCTGCCCCCAGTTGGAGCCGATCACCACGAAGGCGTCGCCGTCCGGCACGTAGAGCAGGGGGTTGCTGCGGGGCCGGCCGGAGCGGCGGCCGGTGGACGTCAGCACCAGCGTGGGCACCAAACCGAACGCGACCACCCGCCCCTTCGTCAACCGGCCGACCAGCCGGTCGGCGGGGACGAGCACGCGCATGGTGGCGGCGAACCACCGCTGGTGACCGAGGTGGCGGGCGAGGGATCCCAGGGCGGACACTCGCCAAGTGTGCCGCGCCCACCGGCCGTCGTCACCCCCTGAGCCACCCCGACGGCCGGCCGGCGGTCAGTCGAGGCGGCGTTCGACGGGCAGGCGCGAGCGGGTGAGCAGAGCCGCGCCGAGCATCGCCACCAGCGGCACCACCACCAGCACCGCCATCGTGAGACCGGGCACGGTCATCGGGTACGGCGGCTGCACCGGCCAGGACTGCGCGTACCGCTGGTTCAGCGAGGCCAGCACGACGGCGGCCGAGCCGAGCCCGGCCACGATGCCCAGCGCCGAGCCGAGCACCGCGATCACCCCGGCCTGGCAGAGCGACAGCACCCGGCGTACCCGCGGATCGGCGCCGACCGCCGCGAGCGTGGACAGGTCCCGACGGCCCTCGGCGGCGGCCAGGCCGGTGGCGACCGCGGCGGCGCCCAGCGTGATCACCCCGGAGGCGGCGGCCAGCAGGAGCAGCAGGGGACGCTGGTCGGTCGGCGGGTCGGCGGTCGACACCTGGACTGACGCCGGCACCCCCGCGGACAGCTCGTCGACCAGCCGCTCGCGCTGCCCGTCGGTGGGCGGGTCGGTGGTGTCCAGCAGGTAGCCCAACGGCGCGGCCACCAGGCCGAGCGCCCGCGCGGCGGTGGGGGAGATGACCAGCCGGTCCACCGGAAGGCCGCCGCGCAGCGGGTACCCGGGCAGCAGGCGGGCCGCCGACGGGGCGCCGGAGCTGTGGCTCACCTCCACCCGGACCCGTCCGTCCACCACCTGGCGAGGGTCGGTGACCACCACGCCACCCGCGGCGAGCGTCCGGCGCGCGGCGGCCACCTCGTCGGCCGGCGCGCCGGTGAGCGCGGCCAACACGTCACCGTCGTCCACGATGGCCGGCAGCGAGATGTCGTTCGGTTCCCGGAACGGCTGTCGGCAGCGGGGATCGTCGCGGGCCGAGGCGGGAGCCATCTCGAACGGCTCGTACCGGCAGCGCTCCTCGGGCGGACGCACCGCCAGGGCGACGCAGTAGTCGTCCGGGGCGGCCGGCCGGGCGCACTCGGGAATGGCGAGTCCCGCCACGCCAGCGGCGGGCAGCACGGCCCGGACCCGTTCGGTGACGGCGGCGAGCGTCGGCTGCGGGTTCCCATCCCGGTCGGCGAACTGGACCAGCGCGTGCCCCGGTGGCAGGCCGGGTTGCCACGCCGCCCGCTGCCGGGCGTCGTCGCTGGCCACGTAGACGCCGAGCGCGACGCTGCCGGCGACCGCCGCCATCACGGCCGAGATGGCCGGCGCAGCCGACGACCGGTTGCGGCTGGCGTCGCGCAACGCGAGCCGGGGCGTCAGCGGCAGCAGCCGACCGGCCCGAGCCAGCAGCCCGACCAGCGTCGGGGTGCAGAAGACCAGCCCCAGCTCGCCGAGGGTGACGCCGGCCAGCACCCCGGTCGGCGAGGTCTGGGAGGCGGCGAACGCGGCCAGGGCGGTGCCGAGGACGGTGAGCAGCGCGCCGAGCAGCAACCAGCGTCGGCGCGGCCGGGGCGCCGCGCGCCGGCCGGCCAGGCCGGCCACCACGTCCTGCCGGGCCGCGGTCCAGGCCGGCGCGAGCGCCGCCAGCACACCGGCCAGCACCGCGACCGCGGCGATCGCGGCCAGCGCGCTGGGAAAGACGCGGTACGCGCCGAGGCGCTCGTGGATCAGGTACTGCTCGACCAGCGGCCGGCCGGCGAACGCCGCCCCGACGCCGAGCAGCAGCCCGAGGGCCGCCCCGCCGGCGCCGAGCACCACCCCGTCGGCGAGCACGATCCGGCGCAGGTGGGCGGCGTCCCCGCCGGCCACCGCGACCAGCGCGAGATCCCGCCGCCGCCGGCGTACGCCGACCGCGAAGGCCGGCCCGACCAGCAGCACCACCTCCAGCAGACCCAGGCCGCCGACCAGCACCGAGACGCCGGCCTCCTCGGCGTCCGGCACCGGCGCGCCGGTGTCGAACTCCTGCCGGCCGGGCAGCGGGGACCGGGTGGACACCTGGATGCCGCGGGCGTTCAGCCGGTCGGCCAGCGCCTCGTCCATCGCCCCGGGCAGGTCCACCAGCCAGCTCTCGTCGGTGGGCGGGCCGTCCGGGGCGACACCGGAGAGCGTCACCACCTCGCCCAGGTTGTCCGGGAACTCGACCACCCCGACCACCCGGTACGGCGTGCCGTCGGTGGTGCGTACCGGCTCCCCGGGACGGGTGTCCAGCCGGCGTTGCGCGGCCGGGCTGACCGCGATCTCGTCCGGGCGCACCGGCGCCCGGCCCGCCCGGAGCGTGGCCAGCGGACGGGCGAGCGGGTCGGTCAGGTCGAGCGCGCGCGCCTCGAACGACACCGTCCGGCGGCCGAGTGGCGTCTCGAACGGCATCCACCGCCGGACCCGGAGGACCCGGCTGCCGGCGGGCAGGAGCGCCCGCAGCTCGTCGGCGGTGACCGGGCGGGTCCGGGGCACCGGGTCGCCCTCGACCGGCCAGGAGTTGTCGCCCCACCGGTCCTGCGTCACGGGGGTCAGGTTGTTCCAGCGCAGCTCGGCGTCGGCCGCGCCGAGCCGGCGGTCGAGCTGTTCCGAGCGGGTCAGCTCGGACATGTCGTAGCTCACCGCGGCGAAGCTGAGTCCCAGCACCGGCAGCGCGATCATCACCAGCACCAGCAGGGTGCGGCGGCGGGAGCGGCGGGCCTCCCGGCGGGCGATCCGCAGCGCGGTGCGCCACGACCCCCGGGCCGCGGCGAGCCGGCCGGGGCTCACCGTTCGCTGCCGCTGAGCAGGTGCTCGATGCCGACCAGCGGCGCGGTCGAGTCGACGAGCACCCCGTCGCGGAGGAAGACCACCCGGTCCGCCCAGCCGGCGTGCCGGGCCTCGTGGGTGACCAGCACCCCGGCCGCGCCGTCGTCCACCCGGCGGCGCAGCAGGTGCAGCACCGCCTCGCCGGCCTGCGAGTCCAGCGCGCCGGTCGGCTCGTCGGCGAGGACCAGCCGGCGCTCGCCGACCAGGGCCCGGGCGATCGCCACCCGCTGCTGCTGACCGCCGGACATCTGGTCGGGGAAGCGGTCCGCCTGCCCCGCGACGTCGACCTCGCGCAGCGCGGCCAGGGCCAGCCGGCGGGCCGCCCGCACCCCGGTGCCGTCCAGCTCCAGGGGCAGCGCCACGTTCTCCACCGCGGTCAGGCTGCCCAGCAGGTTGAGGTTCTGGAAGACGTAACCGATCCGGCGGCGGCGCAGGCGGGCCAACTCGCGGGCCGGCAGGCCGCCGAGCGCCTCGCCCTCGACCAGCACCTCACCGCCGGAGGGCCGGTCCAGCCCACCGGCCAGCGCCAGCAGGGTGGACTTGCCGGACCCGGAGGGGCCCATCACCGCCACCAGCTCGCCGGCCGCCACGGTGAGGCTGACGCCGCGCAGCGCGTGCACGGCGGCCTCGCCCGCGCCGTGCGTCCGGTGCACGTCGCGTAGTTCGAGCACTCCGCTCATCGTCGCGGGCCTCCCGTGTCCCGTCACCGGCGGGCCTCGTCACCGGCCCGGTCCACCGCCTCGGGGTGGGCGACCGGCCGGCCCGCCGTCGGGCGGTGGCGGACCAGGCTGGTCTCGCAGTGGTCGAGCCACCGCACCTCGGCCTCGGCCTGGAAGATCATCGCGTCCAGCACCAGCCGCCAGGGCAGATCCTCCGGCTTGTCGCTGGTGTACTTCAACCGGGTGAACTCCTGCAACGCGCGCATGGTGGCGCTGCGCTGGGTCTGCACCACCGCCCGGACGTCCACCCCGGGTGTGGTCAGCGCCAGCGCCAGCTTGATCGACAGTTCGTCCCGGGGCCGGTCGGCCCGGCTGATCGGCGTGGCGAACCAGAGCGCCAGGTCGGCCCGCCCGGCGTCGGTGATCTCGTACGGCCGCTGCCCGCTCTCGTTCTCCGGCAGCGGGCGCACCAGACCGTCACGTTCCAGTCGGGCCAGCGTGGTGTAGACCTGCCCGATGTTGAGCGGCCACGTCGAGCCGGTCGACTCCTCGAACGCGGCACGCAACTGGTAGCCGTACATCTGGCCACGTTCGAGGAGGGCGAGCAGGCCGTGGCGGATGGACATGGCCTGGAGTATGCATACCTGGTATGCGCGCCGCAACCGGAAGGCTCCACCCGGTGACCACCGTCGCGCTCAGGCCGGTCGACCCGGGAACGGCACGGTGACCGGGCTCACCCCCGCCGTACGCCGCCAGCGGGTGGCCCGCAGCGCGCAGTCGGTGAGCGCGGCGAGTGCCGTGTTCCGGTCCGCGCCGGTGGTGTGCGGCAGCGCGGCCCGCCAGTGACCGGCCGTCCGTTCCTCGACCTCCACGGCCAGTTTGAGCGCGGTCGTCCGGTCGGTCACCGGGTAGGGCAACGCGTAGCCGGCCCGGTCCGCCGGCACCTGCCCGGCCCCCTCGGCGAGCTGGAGCAGCAGCGCGTCCCGGCGGGCCCGGTGCGCCGCCTCGGCGGCACGGGCGGCCGAGCGGGCCGCGTCGGTGAGGTGCACGCCGATCACCCCGTACGCCCAGACCGCCGCGTACTCGGCGGCGAGCGCGTCACCGAGCGCCCGGGCCGGGCCGTTGCCCGGTCCGTTGCTCGGGTCCACGCGGTACCCGGCGGGCATGGCCACACGGCCCTCGCTGCGCTCGGTGCGTTCGCTGATGCGGTGCTGGCTGGGCATGCGCTCACGGCCCTCGCGTTGCTCGGTGCGTTCGCTCATGCGGTGCTGGCTGGGCATGCGCTCACGGCCCTCGCTGCGCTCGGTGCGTTCGCTCATGCGGTGCTGGTCGGGCATGCGCTCACGGCCCTCGCGTTGCTCGGTGCGTTCGCTCATGCCAGCGCCTCCACGTGGGTGGCCCGGGCCGCGGCGATCGAGCCGAGCAGCGCCGCCCGGTCGGCGGGCGCGGTCGCGCCGGCCTTGGCGGCGTTCGCGTGGCCCCGCTGCTCGGCCCGGCGCAGCTCGGCGAGCAGGGCGTCCGGAGCGCCGGCCGGTGTCCCGGACGCCGGGCCGGTCGGGCCGGTGGGCGTCGTCCCCGAGGGCGCCGGCCGGCCGATCACCCGGCGCAACTCGTCGGCGTGTGCCCGGTGCGCGTCGGCGATCGGGGTGAGCCGCGCGGCCAGCGTCGGCGCGGTCGCGGCGGCGGCCCGGTGCCGTGCCTCCAACGCGAGCGCCTCGGCCGCCAGCGGCTCCAGCGCGTCCGGCGGCGGTGGCTCGTCGTCGCGGTCGAAAGGATCACAACCAGTCAGCGGCACGGCCGCGCCACCGAGCGCCACGAGCGCGCCGGCACGCAGCAGGCGACGCCGGGAATGCCCCGCTCCGCCCTGGTCGGATGGTGTTCTGCCGGTCCCCACCGGACAAGTCAACACCATCCCCGCCACCCCGTGGGGCAGCCTCCTCGGTGCGCCGCCCGGGCCGCCACCCGGCCCAGGCGTTACGCTCTGCGCAGCCACCGGGCGCGAACGCCCCGGTGGCGTGCCGGCATTGCGGGTCGACCGCGCACGCCGGCCCGGACGAACCCGGCCCCGAGGGGCCGTGGCAACAGCAGAGAGGTGCGCGGAATGACGCAGCGTGGCCGTGCCACCCGGTCGTCCGGGCCCGCCGGGCGGCCCCGCCGGTCCGACGGCCCCCGCGGTCCGGAGCGGGGCGGCGCACCCCGTGGCGACCTCGCCGCCCGCCGGGCCCGGCTGCGCGAGGTGATCGAGCCGGTGGTCACCGCCGCCGGCTACGACCTGGAGGATCTCTCCGTCTCGCGGGCCGGACGCCGGCACGTGGTCCGGGTGATCGTGGACGCCGACGGCGGGATCAACCTGGACGCCGTCGCGGACGTCTCCCGGGCCGTCTCCACCGCGCTGGACGCCGCCGAGGAGGCCGGTGGCGACATCGTCGCCGGCGAGTACCAGCTCGAGGTCAGCTCGCCGGGCGTGGACCGCCCGCTCACCCTGCCCCGACACTGGCGGCGCAACGTCGGCCGGCTGGTCAAGGTCACCGTCCGCGGCGACGCCGGGGACCGGCAGCTCACCGGCCGGGTCACGGCCGCCGACGACGAGCGCGTGACGCTGGAGACCGACGCCGGCTCCGCCGCCCATCCGTACGCCGAGCTCGGGCCCGGCCGGGTCCAGGTGGAGTTCTCCCGCCTGGACGACCTGGCCGACGCCGACCTCGACGACGACACCGACACCGACACCGACGACGAAGATCTGGAGGACGAGGAGAGGTGAACATCGACCTCGCGGCGCTGCGCGCCCTGGAGCGCGAGCGGGAGATCCCGTTCGACACGATCCTCGCGGCGATCGAGACCGCGCTGCTGACCGCGTACCGGCACACCGACGGCGCCGAGCCGCACGCCCGGGTGGAGATCGACCGTAAGAGCGGGGCCGCCTCGGTCTACGCGCAGGAGATGGACGACGACGGCACGGTCACCCGGGAGTGGGACGACACCCCGCACGACTTCGGCCGGATCGCCGCCATGACCGCCAAGCAGGTGATCCTCCAGCGGCTGCGGGAGGCCACCGACGAGGTGCACTTCGGCGAGTACGCGGGCCGCGACGGTGACCTGGTCACCGGCGTGGTGCAGGCGCACGAGGCCCGCAAGGAGAAGGGCATCATCAGCGTCGACCTGGGCAAGCTGGAGGGCGTGCTGCCGCAGTCCGAGCAGGTGCCGGGGGAGGACCCGCAGCACGGCGAGCGGATCCGCTGCATCGTCGTGCACGTCGCCAAGGGCATGCGCGGGCCGCAGATCACGTTGTCCCGGTCGCACCCGGCGCTGGTGAAGAAGCTCTTCGCGCTGGAGGTGCCGGAGATCGCCGACGGCACGGTGGAGATCGGCGCGATCGCACGTGAGGCAGGTCACCGCACCAAGATCGCCGTACGCTCCACCACGCCCGGCGTGAACGCCAAGGGCGCCTGCATCGGCCCGATGGGGCAGCGGGTCCGCGCGGTGATGAGCGAGCTGCACGGCGAGAAGATCGACATCATCGACTGGTCGGACGACCCGGCCACCTTTGTCGGCAACGCGCTGTCGCCGGCCAAGGCCCTGCGGGTCGAGGTGGTCGACCTGGCCAGCCGTGCCGCCCGGGTCACCGTGCCGGATTTCCAGCTCTCGCTCGCGATCGGCCGGGAAGGGCAGAACGCCCGCCTGGCGGCCCGGCTGACCGGTTGGCGCATCGACATCCGCTCCGACGCGGAGTCCTCCGGCGCCGCCGGCCGCAGCGGAGCCGATCAGGTACCGGAGCCGGGCGGCGCGATCTCGAGCAGCTAGGGGTAGACTTTCTCAGTGGCACGACGCGAGCTGCCGGAGCGCACCTGTGTGGGCTGCCGGAAACGAGCGCCGGCCAGCGAGTTGTTGCGGGTCGTCGCGGTCGGTGACGAGGCTGGTCAGACCAGTCTCCGGCCCGATCCGGCCCGCAGACTGCCGGGTCGGGGAGCGAACATGCACCCCAATCCGGCCTGCTTCGCACAGGCGGTGCGGCGCCGCGCCTTCGGGCGGGCACTGCGCGTCGCCGGGGTCCCCGACCACGGCGCGCTTGCCGAGCACGTCGACGCGCAACCCCCGACGAGCGGTCAAACCCGACCGGTCGCGGGTCGCTAGCAAGGTAGGACGACCGACATGAGCACACGATGAAGTCGCAGAAATGACCAGGCTTCAAGTGCACGAGTGAGGTCGCTGCGGGTGCTGCCCGCACGACCTCGGAGTGAGGAGTGCAGTGGCAGGAAAGGCCCGCGTACACGAGCTTGCCAAGGAGCTCGGGGTCGAAAGCAAGACCGTTCTCGCCAAGCTCAAGGAGATGGGCGAGTTCGTGAAGTCCGCCTCCAGCACCGTCGAGGCGCCTGTCGCCCGACGGCTGCGGAACGCGTTCGTGGCGTCCGCCGGTTCGCCGGCGCCCGCCGCCCCGCCGGCTGCCGCGTCCAGCGGCCCGGCACCGACCCCCACGCCCACCCCGACCCCGGGTGCCCCCCGGGTCTCGGCCCGTCCGATGCCGCCCCGGCGGCCGGCCGCGCCGACCCCTGGACCGCGGCCCAAGGGCCCGGTCCCCGGCCCGCCGCAGCCGGCGACCCCGGTCGCCAAGCCGGCGAGCGCGCACGACATCGAAGTGGCGGCCGCGGAGGCACGCGCCGCCGCGCTGAAGGCTGAGCAGGAGGCCGCGGTCAAGGCCGCCCAGGCCGCCCGCCAGCAGCAGCGAGAGACCCCCCGCCGGGAGCCCCCGGCCGAGGGCGGTCCCCGTCCCGGCCCGCGTCCCGGCCCGAACGCCATGCCGCCGCGTCCGGGTTCCCCGGCCGCGCGTCCCGGCGGTCCGGGTCAGGGCCAGGGTCAGGGCCCCGGTGCCCGGCCGGGCGGTCGCCCGCCGGCGCGTGGCGCCGGCAACAACCCGTTCGGCATCCAGGGCGGCCAGCAGCGTCCCCCGGCCGCCGGTGCGGGCGGTCCCCGTCCCAGCCCGGCCGGCATGCCGCCGCGGCCCAGCCCGGCGTCCATGCCGCCGCGGCCGAGCCCGGCGTCCATGCCGAGCCAGCGTCCGACCACCGGTCGCCCCGGCGGTCCCGGTGGCGGTCGTGGCGGCCCCGGCGGCGGCGCGGGCCGTCCCGGCGGCGGTGGCGGTGGCTTCCGCGGCGGTCCCGGTGGCGGCGGCGGTGGCGGTGGCTACCGCGGTGGCCCCGGTGGCGGCGGCGGTGGCGGTGGCTTCCGTGGCGGTCCCGGCGGTGGCGCCGGCGGCGGTGGCGGCGCGCCCGGTGGCGGTTTCCGTCCCGGTGGCGGCGGTGGCCGTCCGGGTGGCGGCGGTCGCGGCCGTGGCGGTGGCGCGGCGGGTGCCTTCGGGCGTCCCGGCGGTCGGCCGACCCGCGGTCGCAAGTCCAAGAAGCAGCGCAGACAGGAGTTCGACAACCTGTCGGCCCCGACCATGTCCTCGGGTGCGCCCCGCGGTCAGGGTCAGGTCGTCCGGTTGTCCCGTGGCGCCTCGCTGTCGGACTTCGCCGACAAGATCAACGCCAACCCGGGTTCGCTGGTCCAGGAGATGTTCAACCTGGGCGAGATGGTGACCGCGACCCAGTCCTGTTCCGACGAGACCCTGCTGCTGCTGGGTGAGCACCTCGGCTTCGACGTGCAGATCGTCAGCCCGGAGGACGAGGACCGCGAGCTGCTCGCGCAGTTCAACATCGACCTCGACGCCGAGGTCGCGGCGGACCGCCTGGTCAGCCGTGCGCCGGTGGTGACCGTCATGGGTCACGTCGACCACGGTAAGACCAAGCTGCTCGACGCGATCCGCAAGGCGAACGTCGTGGCCGGCGAGGCGGGTGGCATCACCCAGCACATCGGCGCCTACCAGGTCCACGTCCCGCACGAGGGCGAGGACCGCGCGGTGACCTTCATCGACACCCCGGGTCACGAGGCGTTCACCGCCATGCGTGCCCGTGGCGCCCAGGTGACGGACATCGTGATCCTGGTGGTGGCGGCCGACGACGGCGTGATGCCGCAGACCATCGAGGCGCTCAACCACGCCAAGGCGGCGGACGTGCCGATCGTGGTCGCGGTCAACAAGGTCGACAAGCCGGAGGCGAACCCGGACAAGGTCCGCCAGCAGCTGACCGAGTACGGCCTGGTCGCCGAGGAGTACGGCGGCGACACCATGTTCGTCAACGTGGCCGCCAAGCCGGGCATCGGCATCGAGGAACTGCTCGAGGCCGTCCTGCTGACCGCCGACGCGTCGCTGGAGCTGACCGCTCCGATCGACGGGCCGGCGCAGGGTGTGGCCATCGAGGCGCACCTGGACAAGGGCCGCGGCGCGGTGGCGACCGTGCTGGTGCAGAAGGGCACGCTGCGGGCGGGTGACTCCATCGTCGCCGGTGGGGCGCACGGCCGGGTGCGGGCCATGCTGGACGAGAACGGCAAGCCGGTCGACACGGCCGGGCCGGCGCGTCCGGTCATGGTGTTGGGTCTGACCACGGTGCCGGGTGCGGGTGACACCTTCCTGGCCGCCGAGGACGACCGCACCGTGCGGCAGATCGCCGAGCAGCGGCAGGCACGGCGGCGGGCGGCGTCGTTCGCCAACTCCCGTGGCCGGGCCACCCTCGAGACGCTCATGGAGCAGCTCAAGGAGGGCGAGAAGACCTCGCTCAACCTGGTGCTCAAGGGCGACGTCTCCGGTTCCGTGGAGGCGCTCGAGGACGCGCTGTTCAACCTCGACATCCCCGAGGAGGTCCAGCTTCGGATCATCCACCGGGGCGTGGGCGCGATCACCGAGAGCGACGTCATGCTCGCGAGCGCCTCGTCCGAGGCGGTCACGATCATCGGCTTCAACGTGCGGGCCGCCAACAAGGTCCGCGAGATCGCCGACCGCGAGGGCGTGGAGATCCGGTACTACACGGTCATCTACCAGGCCATCGAGGAGATCGACGCCGCGCTCAAGGGGCTGCTCAAGCCGGAGTACGAGGAGGTCGAGCTGGGCACCGCGGAGATCCGCGACGTCTTCCGCTCGTCCAAGATCGGCAACATCTCCGGCTGTATCGTCCGGTCCGGCCTCATCCGCCGCAACGCCAAGGCGCGGCTGCTGCGGGACGGGTCGGTCGTGGCGGACAACCTCACGATCAGCTCGCTGAAGCGGTTCAAGGACGACGCGACCGAGGTCCGCGAAGGCTTCGAGTGTGGTCTGACGCTGGGCGGTTACAACAACGTCCAGGTCGGCGACATCATCGAGACCTTCGAGATGCGGGAGAAGCCGCGCGCCTGAGTGGTGTGCACGACCGGTCGACGGCCGGGGCCTTCGGGCCCCGGCCGTCGCCGTTTCCGCAGGCTGAGACAATCTCCGGCGTGATCGGGTACGCACTGCTTCTCGCCCCCTCTGCCAACCGCGTCTACGCCGACGCGGCGGCCCGGCTGGCCCGCGCCGAACTGGCCGTGTTCGCCGGCTCGGGCGTGCTCGACGCGCCGCCGTCCGACGCGGAGGTCACCCGCCTCGGCGGAGTGGAGTACCTGACGTTCACCGCGCCCGCACCCGGCCTCGGCGCACGGGACCTGGCCCACCTGGCGAACCTGTCGGCGGCGTACGCGCTCTTCGAGCGGGTCGGCGACGACCTGCTCCGGCCAGTGCCGCTGCACCCGCTGGCCCGGTACGACTCGGACCTGATCACCATCCCGAAGTACGCCGGCAAGACCAACGAGCAGTTCACCCGGCTGCTGCTCAACGTCACGCTGCTCGCCTCCGCCGCCGCGCCCCGGATGCTCGACGGCGGGCTGGTGGTGCTGGACCCGCTCTGCGGCCGGGGCACCACGCTCAACCAGGCGCTGATGTACGGCCACGACGGCATCGGCATCGAACGCGACAGCCAGGACGTGGAGGCGTACGCGGCGTTCCTGCGTACCTGGCTGCGCCGTAAGCGGCTCAAGCACACGGCGGAGACCACGTCGGTGCGCCGGGACCGCAAGCTGGTCGCCCGCCGCTTCGAGGCGGTGCTCTCGCCGTCGAAGGACGCGCACCGGGCCGGCGCCACCCAGCGGATCGTCGTGCTGAACACCGACACCACCCGGGCCCGCGAGGTGCTCCGTCCCCGCTGCGCCGACGTGCTCGTCACCGACGCCCCGTACGGGGTGGCGCACGGCAGCCGCACCGGCCAGGGCCTGTCCCGCAGCCCGCTGGAGCTGCTCACCGCCGCCGTGCCGGTGTGGCGGGAGCTGCTGCGGCCGGGCGGCGCGCTGGGGCTGTCCTGGAACACCCACGTGGCGCCGCGCGCCGCGGCCGAGGCGGTGCTGACCGACGCCGGCCTGCGCGTCGTCGACGGGCCCGGCTGGCGTGACCTGGTCCACCGGGTCGACCAGGCCATCGAGCGGGACGTGCTGGTCGCGGTCGCGCCATGACCGGGGGACCGGCGGCGGTCACGTCTCATCCGGGTGACCGGCGGTGGTCACGTCTTATCCAGGTGACCGGCGGTGGTCACGTCTTATCCGGATGACCGGCGGCGTCCCGGCGCGTACCGTTGCTCGCCGTGTATACCGGAACCGCGCTGTTCGACCTGTTGCTGCCGGGTGACTCCCGGTCCCTGAAGGCCAAGCGGTCCTACGTCCGGCCGATCGTCGCCGCGCTGCGCAAGTTCGAGGTCTCGGTCGCCGAGGTCGGCGCGCTCGACCTGCACGGCCGGGCCGAGATCGGGGTGGCCGTGGTGGCCGCCGAGCCGGCCCACGTCCGCGAGGTGCTCGACTCCTGCGAGCGGATGGTCGCCGCCCGCCCGGAGACCGAACTGCTGTCGGTGCGCCGCCGTCTGCACGGCGCGGACGACTGACCCGGCCCGCGTGGCGGCCCCAGCCCGCGTGGCGTTCGGCGGCCCGCCCCGGCCCGCGTGGCGTTCGGCGGCGGCCCGCCCCGCGTGGCGTACGGCGGCGGCCCGGCCGCGCCGCGCGTCGCCCGGCGGGGCGCGGGTAATGTTCTTCGACGTTGGGCGGTCGGACCCGGCGGCGCCCGGCGCTGTCCGTTTCCGGCCGGCGGCTCCCGGTCGCGACGCGATCCGGAGCCGGAGGTGACAGTGATCTGGAGGTGGGGGACATGTCGGATCCGGCCAAGGTACGCCGGCACGCGGAGCGCATCCGCGAACTGGTCGCGTCGGTGGTGCGGAGCCAGATCAAGGATCCCCGGCTCGGCATGATCACGATTACCGACGCCCGGATCACCGCCGACCTGCGCGACGCCACCGTCTTCTACACCGTGCTCGGCGACGCGGCGGCCCAGGCGAGCACCGCCGCCGCGCTGGAGAGCGCCAAGGGCATGCTGCGCAGCACCGTCGGCAAGGCACTCGGCCTGCGGCACTCGCCGACGCTCACCTTCGTGCTCGACGACGTGCAGAACCAGGTCAAGCACATCGACGACCTGCTCACCGCCGCCCGCTCCGCCGACGCTGAGGTGCAGCGGCTGGCCGCCAATGCCGCGTACGCGGGCGACGCCCAGCCGTACCGCGTCGAGGAGGACGACGCCGACGCGGAGGGTGACGACGACGCCGACGCCGAGGGTGGCTCCCCGGCGGGCGACGCGCCGCGCGGCGGCGACCGCCGGTGACCGAGGCCGTCCCGGGCGGCGGGCCGGTCACCGCCGTGAGCGGCGCGCCGGCCCCCGCCGGTCCCACCGACGCCGACTGGTCTGCCGCCGTCGCGGCGGTGCGGGGCCTCCACCCGGACGCGCGGGTGCTGCTGATCTGCCACGTCAACCCGGACGGGGACGCGCTCGGCAGCATGCTCGGCTTCGCGTTGGGCCTGCGCCGACTCGGGGTACGCCACCTCCAGGCGACGTTCCCCGGGCCGGCCGGTGTGCCGGAGCCGTTCCGCTGGCTGCCCGGCGTCGAGCTGCTGGTGCCGCAGGACGACGCGGATCCGGCACCGGACCTGGTGATCTGCTTCGACGCGGCGAGCGCGTCCCGGCTCGGCGACCTGGCCGACCGGCTGGACGGGGCGGGCACGTCGCTGGTGCTGGACCACCATGCCTCGAACACCGGCTTCGGTGACGTCAACCTGGTGGACCCGCATGCGGCGGCCACCTCCGTGGTGGCGCTGGGGCTGCTGGACCGGCTCGGCGTTCCGCTGGACGCGGCCACGGCGACCGGCCTCTACGTGGCACTGACCACCGACACCGGCTCGTTCCGGTTCGAGGCGACCACGCCGGCCGTGCACGAGATGGCCGCGCGCCTGCTGGCCACCGGCATCCGCCCCGGCGACATCTCCCGGCGGGTCTTCGACACCCGCCCGTTCGGCGCCGTCCGCCTCTTCGGCGAGGTGCTCGGCCGGGCCACGTTGGAACCCGCCGCCGCCGACGGGCACGGCCTGGTCTGGACGTACGCCACCCACGACGACCTGGTCCGCCACGACCAGCCGGCGTACGTGTTGGAGGCGCTCATCGACTCGGTCCGCTGCACCGCCGAGGCGGACGTGAGCTGCGTGCTGAAGCAGTCCGGGGACGACGAGTGGGCGGTCTCGATGCGCAGCAAGGGCGCGGTGGACGTGAGTCGGGTGGCGGTCGGCTTGGGCGGCGGCGGACACCGCTTCGCGGCCGGTTTCACCGGTCGTGGCCCGCTCGACGTCGTGATCGGCAGCATCCGCGCCGCACTCACCCCCGCCGTGCTGACCGCCCCACCCGCCTGACCACTCCGTCCCGCCGCCCCGCCCGGTCCCGCCCCACCCCGCCCCGCCCCACCCCGCCCCCGACCTTCCCTGCGTCGATCTTGCGTTTGCTGCCCCTGGAACGTCGGTTTCGCACCGATTGGGCGGTCCGTATCTGCAAGATCGGCGGCCGGGGTGTCGGGGCGCTCCCGCGTGGGGTGGGATGTCCGGTTTCGGGGTGGTGGGCGGCACGCTGGCGGCGGAATCGTCGACGGGGTGGCGGCGTTGTATCCCGGTGCACGGCCGAGGAAGGTAAGCGGCCCCCGCCGCCGGCCCCCGCCCGGGAATGACGGTGGGTCTCCGGTCGTTGCACTCACTTCCGGCGCCGCGATTGAGGCCCCCGCCCCGCGAGCAGCCAGAACTTGTCTTGTGCGCCTGACGGTGCCCGCACCCCCCGGGTGCGTTGACC